>JAHDBA010000010.1:79897-85014 GCA_020630615.1 Myxococcota bacterium
CGCAGCAATAAGCATTACCGATGCGTGTTCAACGGAGAAAAATCTACGCAACGCATCTCGCATCACGCCACCCAAAGCGCCGGAAGTGAGCTCAGTCCAGGTTAGCGTCTTTGGCGATACGGTATACAAAAAGAAACCCACCAAGGCATTTAAAGACACCGTTGCAACGTTCATCACTCGTAAACGATGCGTTAACACGTCTTGACGATAACCCTTTCGCCAGGACCGAAACGCTCGAAGAGTTGTCCATATTAAGGTCAAAAGGACGGCCCATCGAAGCCAAGAGTGTAAAGCTAAAATTATCGAATACGTCGTCATGAAGTCCACCTATGATTTAAATGTAGCTCAAAGAAAAGAAGTGTCCAAACAAAATCAATCAAGTCATGACTTGAAGAAGGAGTGAACATTGGGCTAGTTTTTGCATATGAAAGCTGGGAAACCATTGGGCCTTAAGCTTATCGAGTACGTGCCAATCGATGGAACATCGATGGCAGGGGAAGAAGCAAACGCGTATCCCTTTCATACCACTCCTGTGTATTTTGGCTCCTACTCGATGTCAGAATCATATGTGGAACTGGACGGTGTAGAAAGCGAAACCCGCAGTGAAGTCGAAGACGATGTTCGGGCTGCAGAGAGCCCAGACGAAGAGGAAGTCCTCGTCCTTCCTCTGACATCTGCGCCTATTGGTGCAAAGGCATGGCACGAGAACGATGCATGGTACCTTGAGCGTTACCTTGCGGAGTCCCCCCTTTCACACAACGGTGTTGTGGTGCCTTTGTTCGATAAAATACGTATTCAACATGGCGACTATCTTGAAATCGATGGCTCACTTTGCAGAGTCATGTGGACTCGAGAAAGGCCACGACCCACACGGGAACTCAAGCTCAACTTCATTCACCCTGAACGCGATGCCAAAAGAGCGCTTCGCCAAAAAATCCTTCGCCAACGGTTAAAGCGCGCTGCGATCGCTCTTACCCTTATTTTTATTACCCTTTCTCTTTTTGTGTTTTGGGGTTCGAGTCTACTCAGGCACGAACGAATCAATGAACTCTTGGATGAAAGTGAAACTCTTATCAAAGCCAGAGACTTTCAAGCGACCCAAAACAAAGCGCGCGAGCTGCATGACCATGAAAAGTGGATGTCACAAGAAGAAGCCCAACGATTTAAGAGTGTCCGTCGATGGCTACATGCGGAGGCGGATGCAGAGAAGGCACTCCAGCGTGCAAAAAGTCTTCGTAAGGAAAAGCGCTACACCGAAGCACTTCAAGCACTCAAAACGATAGCGGATACAAGCATTCATGCGCTTCAGAGAGATGAACTCCTGAAAACTCTTCGACGCGAAAAAGCAGGGCATTGAACGAAAGGCTTAATGTTGTGCTCTTACCCGTGAAATTCAGCTTCGTTCCACGCTTTCAATGCGTGAGCAAGATGATGTGCCATTTGATTACAAGAAGCTTCTGATGCGATTAAATCATTGCGAATTTCGACCTCGACATAGGGAATATCAAAATTACGACCATGTCGCCTTGCACTTGCAATCAAGCCTTCGTAGCCGGAATAGGGCTCGTTCATTCGAGTGTCGAAACCCACGCTTTGCATCCGGTGCAGAAGATGTTCAGCCACATCGATACACCCGTCATGCAATATTCCAACCTCGACATCCCGCTTTCGCCCTCGGTAGTTGGGTGTAAAGGTGTGTAGCGACACAAGAAGTTTTGCTTGATGTTGCGTTAATACCTGAGTCACAAGGCGGTGAAAGGGATTATAATAGTCCTCAATGCGTGACTCACGTTCGTTGTCATCGAGTCCTTGGTTGAGCCACAAGGTCTCGTCTTCAATCTCTGAAATGCACCAGTCTTCATCATTCAGGTCACGATTGAGATCACAGATTAAACGCGATACTGGACCGCCCAATGCGAATGCTCCCAACGATAGGGCAAGTTTCTTCGACAACGACCATGCATGAAGATCAAAAGCCCAATGCGTATCTTGATGCGCTAGGATTTGCTGACGGACTTTCCCCACACTTTTCTCGCCCAAACGCCAAAAAAGCTCTTCTGGGAAATGATTGGATGCATGTTCGCACGTAATCACAATAGTGCTTTGATGCTCAACTCCAGAAAAAAACCAAGGCTGAAAATCCGTATTTGCCATTTGAAGAGTCTGATTTTTGGTGTGCTCGGAGTCAAGAACATGAACAGGAATTCCTATCCCTTCTCGAATCGTGTAACATTAAAGGGTGAACACGCGTAGTAGTCATTAGTAGTCAAAGGAGATTTTTTGCGCCAACCCAAGCGATGCTCTGAAGGTGTGCACGCGATACTTTTTCCATCCATCGTGATGGCAGACAAAACGAGATAGAGTTGGAGCATTTCGAATATCCTTATGAGCAACTTGAACACGTGGACCGATGAAATGTTAATGGACGCATACTGCGCAGGAGACCCAGCCGCCTTCAATGAGCTCTTCAAGCGACTCGAGCGCCCACTCTATGGTTATCTTCGCCGTATGACCGATGAGACGCGTGCCCATGATTTGGTGCAAAAGACATTTCTAAAAGTACACCAGTATCGTGATCGATATAAGCCTGGTGCATCTTCAAAAGCTTGGATCTACACCATTGCGCGTAACAATGCCCTCGACTACCTGCGTTCTGCTCCGAAGCGTCGCGAATGGGCAGACGATACTATCGATGAAAAAGTAGGCAACACGAAAGCAACGCGGGATATCTTTGAAAATCAACGCTTGTGGAGCCGCATTGAAGAGCTACCGGATGGACAACGCCAGGTCATCGAACTGCATTTTTTTCACGAACTCAACTTCTCAGAAATCGCAAAAGTGCTGAATATCAAATCCTCTGCAGCACGAGTGCGGGCGCATCGAGCCTATAAAGTTTTGAAGGTTGCCCTGGAGAAAGAAGACAATATCACGAGGGAGGAAAAATGAGCCCACCGAATCCTAAAGAGAGTTCCAATCGTATTTCCTTGGACGAACTTCGTGCTCTCAAGCAAGGACTTCGCCAGAGCCTTGGTGAAGGTCGCGAAGGTCAAAGAAATATCGAAGGTACTCCAACACATGATTTTGGTTCACTGATATCGGTGATCCAAAATGATTTAGAAGAAAAACAGGGGACATACCGTAAACAGAGCTTCCTCAAAGGGAATTTATTCTTCTTTATGGGGGCGCTCACCCATTTTGTGTTGATGCTTATTTTATTTCAGATGAGTGTTGAGCATGACTCGATGAGTTTGGTTCCGCTAATAATGGGCTATGCACTAATGGTCACCGCAATTGTCGTAACCCCAAAGCTGGGACGTCAAGGGTACCGGATTGCTCAGTTCTCAGGGCTGGCCTTTTTATTTGCTGTGATAATAGGAGTCTTCAACAGCCTTGGGCATATTGCAGAGCAACTAGACTACCAAAACCATAGGATTGGAGCACTCGGACTGCAATGCATGGCGAAGAGTGCAGCGATGAGTATTGTGCCTATTTGCCTCTATGTTTATGGGATGCGAAAAACAGGGTATCCTTGGAAAGGAATCCACTATGGTTTGGTCGCTTCGGTCAGTGCCTTTGGTGTCATTTCTTTAGAGTATCGTAACTGCTCTGCCCAAGGATGGAGCCATTCTATCTTCGGTCATCACCTTTTGCCCTGGCTTCTCGTGCTCTGTGGTGCGCTTCTTTTAGCCTTCTGGGCCCGGCCTAAAGAACTCACACTCAATTCTTAAATGCGACCGACCACACTGCTACTCAGAATCACCAAGCATAAAGACGGGTATCGATGCTAGGGAACCGGCCACCGCAAGACCTGCACAGCCCAATGCCACTGCGCTATCGCGTGAACGTGCCTCAATGAAATCCCTACGCGAAAAGAGTAGATTTGTCCGTGCCTCAAAATTTAATGAGGCGTCAAGCAAACGGTCGTCGAGATCACGTATTTTCGCTCCGCCGTGAAGTGCTGAAGCACCAAAAATTGTGCTGCATACACCGCCAGCAATCCCAAAGCTTAAAGGTATCCAACCCAACTTCTTCTTAAAACCACGTTTTTCAAATCGACGCTCAACCCGAACACCCTCAATCTTCTGAAGCTTCGGTATTTCAAAAAGTATTTTGCCTCGTCGTGCAACTCGATAGATTCCAGCTTGATCAATGTCTTTCACTTTAAGGCTTAAGGCCACACCCACGCGAGGCCTTTGTGACTCTGACGTTTGAGTGTCACCTTCGAGCTCAAAAGACTTTTGCTGGGCAGTCCCCTCTAAAAGGTTCTCTTCTTCCAAAACTTCCAAGGCTTTAAGTTCAAAACGATTGCCCTCAACAAGAATCACTTTTGCCCGTAATTGATGTCCCTCAGGTGCTTCATACGCAAAGCTCTCAACAACGGGCTGAATGACTTTAACCCGGAAAGGCATCCACAGCTTCTTACTTTTGATGTCACGACACTCGATCACGCGGGAACCTGAATCCAAAACGAGTTGCGCACGAAACTCGGTGCCATCCATATCTCTGCATTCACTCCCTTCAAGCGAGTTCAAGATATCGCCAACAATCGCAACATCGCTCTCATAATTTGCTCGAGCCTCTCCCTTAAGCGCACTTTCAAAGTCTAATTGACTTAAAGTTAACTTTGTCGCACTCGATGGAATACTTTCAAATTCATCCGCATCCACGGTCGCCAAACGCACGAAATATTCCCCAGAGCTTAGTCCTGGGATTTTTATTTTATTCGACTTGGCATCAATCTCTTGCGCCACAACGATATTTTCCCCTTTCTCATCTTGCGTTAACGTCACCCGGTAACGCACAGCACCACGTACTCTTTTCCATTTGAGGGAAAGCATCCCTTGATCAAAGAGAGTTCCAAAATGCGTCTGTTGCTTTGCATCAAGAGTCGGGGCATCGGGCAAAGGCCTTGGGGGTTCAGGTGCTTTCCCTTTGACGACACGTGAACCGTAACCTTTCTTTAAAGCGATGCTTTGTTTTTTGTTCCCCTTTTGACTTTTTGAGCTGATACGCAGTGCTTTACCACCGTGATTGGATATGACGCCGACGCCCTTTTTTGTGGTTTTATGTACGGCATTACCGGCACTCGCATCGATTACAGCGTCTCCCGCCTCGAT
>JAHDBA010000010.1:85024-96789 GCA_020630615.1 Myxococcota bacterium
CACCATACTTTTTCCACCGCTCAGTTCTGAGATCCTCGCTCGTAAGGCTCCGCGCTTGAGTTTTGCAATTCGTTTACGCGACCCTTTGGTGTCTTGGTGATCACCGTACACAACCACAAGCGAGTTCTCACGCACTTGAACCAACGCGTCGTTTTCATATCGAAGATTCGCTGAAGACTCGCTCTCTGCCTTAACCTTCCATGCCTGGTACACGCCAAGCCCCACATAGGCATTCGACCATAATTTCTTTTTGGGTGATGATGAATCAACGTTATTTTGAACACGACTGACTTGTGCCACGGGAAGACGCTCACCGTAAGAGCTGACACGAATCGCGACCCGTCGATTTTGTAGACGTCCACTTTCATTTGCGTTCGAGGCAATGGGTTTCGAACTCCCAAAACCAATTGCCTTTAAACGCGCTGGTGAGACGCCGAGTTCCATAAGCGCTTGCCTGACACTTCGCGCACGATTGCGTGAAAGGTTCAGGTTTTGCTCGGCATCACCCAAGTTATCCGTATGCCCTTCAATCACGACCACTTTAAACTCACTATAAACATCGAGAGCGTAGGCCAGCTCTTCAAGTACTGGCATCGTCTTCGGGTCGATTTCGGAACGCCCGGAAAGAAAAACAATAGGGTGAATGAAAGAGAGCTCTTGATTCTCTATCCTAAGATGTTGGAAAGGTGCTGACGATAGAGTTGAGGCAAAGCTGCAAATAAGTATCAAAGAAGACATTCGCAAGAACGCTCGGAAATCATAGTTGAACATAGTACCCCCAAGCGGATGCCGTCGGTCCTGCATAGGTTGCCTTAAAATGACGCTACAATAAAGATCTTTACTCTTTCTTCCGCACTTATCGAGCAATCGAGCTTGAATCATTTCATTGATATGGTGCAGAGCTACATTTTCGCCAACAAACGTCACACATCAGGTTGTAAGGGCGTACACCTGAAAGTCGCTTCCCATTCCCGGTAGGCGGTGTTCTCCGTAGGCCTGAACCCCTGCTTTTTGATTCAACCCTTTGTGAGTGTCATGACCCAAAAGGACTTGCCCGGGGCGAGCAACGGATTCAAGACGCGCAGCAACGTTGACGCACTCTCCGATCACCGTGTAATCCATACGTGTTTCAGAGCCAAGGTTCCCCAAGACTGCGTAGCCTGTATTCAAACCGATCGCGATCTGCACTTCGACATCGTACTTTTTCTTCCATTCACGATTGCTTACCTTCACAAAACGTAAGATTTCTTTGGCGCTTTTCAAGGCATGATCTTCGTGGTGGTCGTCCTCGTTGGGCGCTCCCCAAAAAGCCATTACGCTATCCCCCATGAACTTATCAACCACACCCTGATTACGGAAAACGATTTCGGTCATTACCGTGAAGAGTTCGTTCAAGAATGCTACGGTTTGTTCTGGCTTGAGTCGCTCGGCAAGAGGCGTAAATGAAACGACATCTGCGAACATGATGGTTACACGACGTCGTTGCCCGCCAAGCTCCAAGTCACTTCGTTGTGCAACAATATTGTCGACAACGGGTTTGGGTAGAAAACGGCCAAGGTTTGATCGCATTCGACTTTCTTCTCGAAGACGATCTTCACTTTCCTTTAAGTCAAAGGCCGCGCGATTCATCGCCTTGCCGAGAAGTCGCCATTCATCTGAACGACGAATCTCAACCCGTGAACTAAAGTCCCTTGACGCAAGCTTTGATGTCATTTCAATTAGGCGCTGCAAGGGCGCGGTGAGGTAACGGGCAAAGAGTAGACTTAAGAGCAAAGCAAAGACTGCAGCCAAGCCCAATGTTATCCACATCCGTTCACGCATTCGTGTCAAGGATGCATAGGCGACATCTTTCTCCGTCGCGACGATGATTCCCCAACCGCTTTCGGCATGCATCATAAGAGATCCGACTTCGATTGGCGCGTTTTGATATTGAAACTCACGAAAGCGCGTCAAGGAATGATGCCGTGCTCTAAGGTCAATACCCTCTGCAAGGGGGTGTCGTTCTAAACTCGTCACATTCACGGATTTCTCACCCGCGTTCAGCCAAACTTTATTATGGGCGTCGACGACAAAGGCCCGACTCGCCTGCGCGCTAATATTATGCACCAAAGTTTCCTCTAATATCTTACCCATATGCTTTGAGTTCATACGTGCCATGACATATCCCGTAATTTTATTTTGGGCCTCAATCGGAATACCAAGAGCGATCGGAAGGCCTTTGCCTTGCACATTCCCGATGGTCCAATCGGATTCATTCAACTGGCGTAAATGTTTTTGTTCAAGTTGTTCCCTGAAAACATTTCTTTCTCCTTGAGTTCCCTCAACCATCTCACCATTGGGCTTCCGATCACTTTCCACACCATCATCGCTTTCGTTCAAAATATCGATGAGGCCACCGTCCGCATCATAAATCGCAATGCCATCTAAAACATCGCTGGTTGAAGCAAGTGTAAGCGCAATTGGGATTCGAGATTCAGCATCAATCGAAGGATCACTTAGGGCCAAAGCAACGTTCGACATCGTCGTACGAGCCTCATCGAGTATGCGATCAAACTCGTGATGTGCACTGCGTGCCAGTGTCAAATGCAAGGCTCGCTGAGCATCGACCATCGCGCTCTGGTTCACCTGCATAAGATAGGTCGACAGCCCAACCACCAAAGGGACGGATAAAAGCAACATCAACCCCAAAACTTGCAAGCGCAATGGGAATCGAAGTCGAGCTTTCGACGAAGTTTCTAGCGAAGAGGTCTCGCTGCGGTCAGGAGACGCCGCGCGAGTCACTTTTAGGGTTTCCTCTTTTACGCTAGGAATTGAGTCGTCGTTTTTCACCCTTGAATTCTAGGCGATATTGAGAACAATGCTCAAGCATTCCAAAAGAAAAAGCGATGCGAACGCAATTCAAGATGGCCGATTGTTTGTCCGTGACGCTGCGATTGGTTAAGGTTAATACCTGTGAACAAAGAGATAACACTTGAAAGCATTTTGGGCCCTGGCGATCGTATTGCAGACCGCTATGTGCTTGTGCGCGAGCTAGGCTCTGGGGGCATGGGAACCGTTTTTCTTGGCGAAGACCAAAAACTGATTCGTGAAGTTGCGGTTAAGCTCTTGCGACCCAATATGGCCGCCGAAGAACTGACACGAAACCGTTTTATTCGCGAAGCGCGCGTGACCGCCAATATGGATGACCCCGGTATCGTTAAGATCTTTGACTTTGGTCAAGATGGTGACGTTTTTTACCTTGTCATGGAACTGGTGAAAGGCGAAACACTCTTGGAGCGCCTGCAACGTGAGAACCCTCCCCCTTTGTCGGTCGCACTAAAGATTCTAAGTGGGATTACCTCTGCATTGGTTCACGCGCATGGAATGAACTTGGTGCATCGTGACCTGAAACCTGAGAACATTTTCCTCTCCGTCGGCGACGATGAACTTCAAACAAAACTCGTCGATTTCGGTCTTGCCTACATCGGTGACCGACAAGACATGGGCAGGGTCACCCGTGACGGTCTCGTGAGTGGAACCCCTGAATACCTCGCGCCAGAAGTTGCACGCGGTGAAGAACCGCGTCTTCCTGTTGATATCTATGCACTCGGAATTTTGGCATACCAACTTCTAACAGGCAGGCTTCCTTTTGAAGGCGCAATGGGGGAAATCATCTCAGGGCACCTCTACTTGAGCCCGGAGCGTCCTCGAACCCTCAACCCGGCAATTCATTCTCATCTCGACGAGTTGATTATGAAAATGCTGTCGAAGGTTCCTGCATCTCGTCCGAGGGCGATCGACCTTTTAGAGCACTTTCAAGCGCACCTGAACGAGAAACCCGGTGAACGCTCTTTGGATCACTTTACAAAAGATAAAGAGGTCAGTGGTCGCGCAGGTCGAGTACTATCCCTTGACGCCTTTTCGGACGCGCCGGATGCGAAGGATAGCATGCCAACCTTACAGAGTGCGTCGAACGCATCTCTGGTGACCGAAGTGACACACTTGCGGATCTACACGATGGGGACTTTTCCCGTTGCCTTTCGACATCAGTGTCAACGCAGTGCGATTCAGTGTCTTGATTTTGAAGAGGATGCGGACGATAATTCGATCGTATTAAGCGCGGGAGTTCCTTTCGATCGGGTTCAAGAGCTGTGTTCACGTTTTCATGTGCTTGTTGTTTTGGACCCATCAAGTGAGGCTTCAACCTCCGATTGGTTGCGCGCAGGAGTCGTCGACCTCATACCTTCAATCGACCCACCCATGGAAGCAACACAACAGATCTTGGATTTCGCTCGAAGCGAAGGTCTTCTCGTTACGTAGCTCGAATTTATCGTGGAACCCCGGCCTTTCACTCTTAGGAGAGTGAAGTCGCGCTATTGTTTTGTGCCGATTCTTGAACCCGCCACGCGCTCATTTTTCGTTGAAGCGTACGCCTGTCGATCTCTAAGATCCGTGCAACTTCTGAAACGTTTCGTACTTCACGCAACAACGTTTCAATATGCTGGCGTTCGAGCTTTGCGAGTGCCAAGCGGTCGCCTGCTTGCGCCCGTCGAGTTGGCTCCCCCAAAAGGGGCATGACCCGCTCGACTAAATCTTTGACGCCAATCGGCTTCTGGACAAAATCGGAAGCGCCTGCTCGCAAAGCACGCACTGCGTCTTCCACGCTTCCATGCCCTGTCAAGACGATAACTGGGACCGTAAAGAGGTCGACTGCATTTAAAATTTCGAAGCCATGCATCTTCGGCATTCGAAGATCCAATACACAAAGCTCAATTCGTTCACCTTGCCACCTTCCTGTCTTCAAAACATCGATCGCAATGCGCCCATCGTCACAACCGACAACTTCAAGATGATATCGAGATAAAGCCTTGCGCATTGCAAACCTTAAATTGTCATCGTCATCCACAAAGAGAATCTTTGCCTTCTTGTTTTGGGTTGGAATTTGCGTGGCCATAGTTCTTCTTATCATTGTGGTGCACCATTCAAAAGAACCACTTGCATAATGGATCCTTCACTGGAACTTTTCAGCAAACGAACCTCTGCACCAAAGGATTGAGCAAGACTACGTGCAGTGTACAAACCCAAACCGGTACCATCTCCGCTCTCGCGGGTCGTTACAAAGGGCTCAAAAAGATGCTTTTGTATTTTCGTGGCAAACCCTACCCCGGAATCACCAATTGCGATATAAACCTTACCATCCCCTTCTTCAAGTTCGACCCACACCCCTTGCTCTGCGCAGCCTTGATCATGATCGGGGTTTTCCCGAGTTGCATGAATGGCATTTTGAATCAGGTTCATTAAGATTTGCTGCAGCATTTCAGGATCAAAGTAGCCCTTGGCGTATTCAAGAGGCTTTGAGACTCGAACCTTTGCTAAAGGGTCTCGCTCCTGAAAGAGGCCGAGGCTTTCCAGCGAACGTTGAACCACTGGCCCAAGCCTATGAACGCCCGGATTCGGTGCACTCTTCGGGCGTGCACTCAAAAGTGCATGGGTTAGACGCCCACAACGCGCTGCTTCGCGCTCAATGATCGTCAACGATTCATTGAAATCGCTGCGAGTTTGACTCCCAATTTTCAGGTTTGAAACCGTGTGCTGAAGATCGTTTGCCAATATCGTCATGGTCGATAGCGGCGTATTCAACTCATGCGCAACCCCTTGAAGGGCTCGCCCAAGGGTTGCAAGATTTTCGAGCGCGATGCGTTTGTTGTGGACTTTCAACTCATCCGCTTCCGCTTTGCGTCTCGCCAACTCGACCCTCTTCACAACTTCAAGGGAGAAATAAGAGACCGCCATCATCAAGAGGACAACAGCAATGAGGTATAGTACGACGAATGGCTTTTGCTTTGAGTTCCATAGCTCTCCACCAAGCTGGCCATGATCGTTCGTCTGCAAAAGCTGAACTGGCGTAACAACCCACAAGACCACCAAGCCACAAAAACTCGAAATCATAGCAGTCCACGCACCCAAACTGCCCGCTAAGAGTGCCCCTAAAAGTACAGGAGCAGCATAGAAAACAATAAATGGGTTTAGAAGCCCGCCAGAACATGCCAAAAGCCATGTTAAGGCAGCGATATCGGTGACCAGATGAAGGACAAGCTCGCGCGGGTCAACTGCTCGACCTTTCTTATCTTCGGAATGCGCTTGAGCGGATTTGCGGGCACGCAAAATCAACACGAAGTTCACCACACCCCCAAGTGCAACGCCTGCAATAAAAGGCTGTGGTAGAAATGCGTTCCAGTTGAGTGTTGGTGCCAAAAGAATTGCGAGCATTGCGGCGCTAAGTGCCCACCACCGCAAAGCAATCAACCATCGTAAAGGGTCTGAATTGATTGCTAAAATGTTTGAAGGTTCGGGTGTTGTGGTCAGAGCAGGTTTAAAAGCCATGATGGAGCTTTCACTGAAGAAGTACACAGCGCAAGTGCTCGATTTTAAGCCGATCGGGCTTTCTCATTTAATTTTTAAAATCCTTGGATCAAAGGCGCCAAAATCCGTGGCTCAATGATACGAACCTCAGTGAGAAGTGAGTCGTTGTAATACAATCGCAATCCTCCCCCCCACAGGTGTCGCGCCCCTCCATGCGACCCTTTGGGGATTTTTTATGGCTTTGACTTTCATCACAATTTTGGCAACCTCGAGGTATGGTTGACCTTAAGATGGACTCTCCGAACAAAGACGATGAAGACTCACAATCGTTGAGCAACAAAATTCACACTTATGCCCCTTGGGTGCTCGGTGTTTTGGCACTTTTCGCAGTGTTCGGGCTACTGATGAAGCTTTGGGATAAAATCTTTATCATTTTTATTCTCTTAGCCCTCGCATATGCTGTGTTTCGTTTTGTGGAACCAAAGCTGCGTGCGCACAAAGAAAAACGCTTACTTGAAGAGAGCGCGGCACGTGAAAAGGCTGAGGCTGAGGCGGCCGCAAAAGCAGCACGGCAGGAGGCTGCCCAGCGCGAAGCCAAGGTATCCAATGAACTCGAAGCGATGAAAGAATCCATTAAGAGCTAGTTTCATTCGAGGCGTATGCGCTTGAGTGCATCGTCACTACGCGTCTAATTGCTGAAGATTTGAATACCTTTGGAGACCCTATGTCCGATACCCTGACTGATGATATCGCTACGATCCGAGAGTCGCTGAACAATGCTGCCGGGTCTTTTACCCTCGGTGATATCGCAGAGCAGACCGGGCTTTCTTTTGTACGGGCAGAGAAAGCACTCTTTGCACTCTTGAAAGTGCACCCAGGCAGTGTTGGTGCGACAGATAAAGGTGAACTTCTTTTTGACTTTCCCAAAGGTGTGCATGTCAAACGCCCAGAACAGACCCCTTGGTACCGTTTTAAAACCTGGGCTTCGAATACATGGGACACGCTAACACGAACAGCACTACGGGTGTGGATATCGGTTGTGATGGTCTTTTATGCGCTTGCCTTTTTAGCGATTATCATTGGCGCTTTTGTCGCAGCTCAAAACAACGATAGCGATGTTGATGTTGATCTTGGGGATGTTCTTGGTGGGGTCTTCCGAGTAATCATGGAGGCCTTCTACTGGTCGTATCACCCTTTTTCTCCTTTTAACTCGTATGGCTACGGGCGAAGACGCTACGGTAAAAAGGTCAAAGAAGGGCCTTCATTTTATGAAAAGGTCAACCGATTTGTCTTTGGCCCACCGAAAGACGAAGCGAAAGCAGAGCTTCTCGAAGCAGTACTCATCAGTCAGATTCGTAGCAATGCAGGTCTCATGACACTTTCCAGAGCAATGAGCCATACTATGCTATCGCGGGAATCAACCAAGGTTCTCCTTGCAGACCTGATGGTTAAATACGATGGTGAAGTCTCCGTGTCCGAGAAAGGTGGTATTGTGTACGTCTTTGAGTCACTCGCACGCAAGGCTCAAGGAGAAACACAACAAAAACCGGATACGATTCGTTTCAACCCTAAAGAAAGTGTCATTACAGGGAACACTTCCCTTGATAACTTTAAAATCGGCGCGTTGAATGCGTTCAACTGGTTATCATCGCTTGCTATACTCGCTGGTGGTATCGGGAGTGTTGAGCTTTCACCTTTGATGACATTGATATTTGGCGCGATCCCTTTTGTCTTCTCTTCATATATCTTTATGAAACCCTTGACACGCTGGTTTCGAAAACGAAAGCAATCCATGTTGGATGGCGCATACAATCTAAAACTCGAACTTCTCAACTTTCTTTCCTCTGACAAAGTACGCGAAAAAATGACGGCCACATCCCTTGAGGATGTCGAGTTCACACGAGCAGCGATTGAACAAGTTGCCTCTAAAGTCTTGCCTGGTGACCTGAGTGACAAAGACCATCAATCCATCATTGAAGATGCTCTTGGGGAACTACAAGCAAAAGCAACCATTAAAGAAAGTGGCGCTTTGCACTATGTATTTCGAGACCTAGAAGCAGAAGTCGAAGCCTTGGAAGAAGAACGAAAGAAAGCGTTAGAGAACAAGGTTCATGATGTTGGTGAAGTTGTTTATCAGGCGTAGGTCTTATAGCGCATTCTTTGGGAGTAGAGCGAGTTCTGCATCGACATATTTCATACTTTAAGATTAAAGAAAAACCCACGCAGAACGCGTGGGCTTTTAGCGTCTCATGCCCTTAGGCACAAGAGTGCGTGTATAGACTAACCCTGGCGCCTCCGTCTTCTCAAGAAGAGCAAAGCTCCAAAGAGTGGCGCAAAGCCTGCACTCGTTGATGAGCAACCGTTGTAGAAGAGTCCACCACCAACAACCAATACACCATCTTCTGTGCCATTAACATCCGTATCAACACGACAGGTACCACCCACATCGCGGAAGCAACCCTCACCGCAATCTTCCAAATCATCATGACAATCACCAACATTTATTGAACATGATGCATCGGATGAATCTGGGTCGCAAGCGTCTCGTGGATCGGATTCACCGGCGTCAACACTACCATTGTTGTTTGCGTCTTCACCAACGCCAACACCTTCACCACAATCAAAACGCCCACCAACACCATCACAGAAACCATCGCCGTCTGTATCAGGGTTGTTCGGGTCCGTTTCGCCCGCGTCTACAACACCGTCATTGTCCCGGTCTTCAACACCATCCGGGATTCCATCACCATCGCTATCAAGAGAGCAACGTGGATCCGAGTCATCAGGGTCGCACGGGTTCAAGGCGTCACTGCCACCCGATACTTCGTCACCATCATTGATGTTGTCACCGTCTGTGTCTTCATTGCCAGGGTCCGTCTCACCGGGATCGACTTGCCCATCGTTGTCCGTGTCTTCACCAACACCAACACCCTGACCACAATCAATCGTTCCACCTGCACCATCACAAAGACCATCACTGTCGGTGTCTGGGTTGTTCGGGTCCGTCTCACCGGGATCGAGCTCACCATCGTTATCCGTATCTTCAATCGCATCCGGGATGCCATCGCCATCCGAATCGGTACTGCACCCTGGGTCAGAATCATCGGGGTCACATGGGTTGTTTGGATTAAACTCGCCAGCATCAACGACACCATCGTTATCGCTGTCTTCACCCGTGCCTGCACCTTGGCCACAATCAACAATACCACCAACGCCATCGCAATAACCATCGCTATCGCTATCCGGATTTAGAGGGTCTGTTGTAGTGGTGTTGTCCGCATCAGGAACAAAGACATCTGTGTCCGTACCCTCGTAGAGATAACCATCCGGGTTCGTACCACCATCAATAGGTGTTGTGACACCCGACTCTGTGCCATCCGAAACGCCATCGTCGTCACTGTCACTATCGTTTGGATCGGTCTCATCTGCATCAACGATACCATTACCATTGGTGTCCTCGGTACCATCCGACAAACCATCATCGTCCGTATCCGCATCCAATGGGTTTGTTTCGCCATCGTCGACAACGCTATCGCCATTTGGATTCTCACTACCATCGCTCAGGCCATCATCATCGGTATCCGAATCGGTTGGGTCGGTCTCACCAGCATCCACTTCACCATCGTTGTCCAAGTCTTCTCCACCAACACAAACACCGGGGACACTTTCTGAACCATCGCATAGACCATCATTATCGGAATCGGGATCATTCGGATCGGTACCCGATGACTCCTCAACAGCATCGTTGACACCATCACCATCCGTGTCATCACCATCGCTTGCGTCCAAGGGGTCGGTGCCGTTCGCAACTTCACTCCCATCATCAACACCACCATTATCGCTATCGGGGTCGAGTGGGTCGGTCTCACCAGCGTCAACGCTACCATTTCCATTGCTGTCTTCATCGCCATCACTCAGACCGTCGTCGTCACTGTCCTCATCGCTTGGGTTTGTTTCGCCATCATCAACAACCCCATCGTGATCTGCGTCTTCAACACCATCATCGAGACCATCACCATCCGTATCTGGGTCGTTCGGGTCGGTTTCGCCGTCATCTACAACACCGTTGCCATTCGAATCTTCAACGTTGTTTGGAAGCGAATCACCATCACAATCATTCGGGTCCGCTGCTAATGGGCACGATGAGACAACTGGAGAATCATCACTGGCATCGTTTGGGTCTGTTCCATCATCAAGAACTTCTGTCCCATCATTGACACCACCACCATCACTATCAACATTGTTCGGATCGCTTTCCCCGGTGTCAACACTACCGTTGTCGTTGCTATCTTCACCACCAACACATACGCCTACTACGGTCGCAGAGCCATCGCAGAGTCCGTCACCATCACTGTCGGGGTTGTTTGGATTTGTGGTAGTCGTAGCGACATCGTCATCTGCAACACAAGGTGGAGTCGCAGAGTCCGTGTTTGAACAATCGGAACCCGCCTCAGTACCATCCGACAAACCGTCATCATCGGAATCTTCGTCAAGTGGATTACTGCCAATATCAGCTTCTTCACCATCACTCAGGCCATCATCATCCGTGTCCGCATCGAGTGGGTCTGTACCATCGTTGGATTCTTCTTCGTTCGTTTGTCCGTCACCATCACAGTCGTTCGGGTCCGCAGCACTTGGGCAAAGCGCCTCACACACACCGCTTGCACTACAGTCATTGCCCTGACAATCCGAATCAACAACACAGCTTTCGCCCTCGGCACATGCTGGGCAAGACACGCCGCCACAGTCGACGTCTGTTTCATCCCCATCAAGTACACCGTTGGAACACGTATCTGGTCCAGCACAGGACGGGTCAACAACCAATGGGTCACACACATCAAGTGGGTCACTGCCGCTATTCACTTCAACGCCGTCCGACAGGGTATCGTCGTCGGTATCACTATCATTCGGGTCGGTTTCACCTGGGTCTACAACACCATCATTGTTCGCGTCTTCACCAACGCCAACACCAGAACCACAGTCAGCACTACCACCGACACCGTCACAAAGCCCGTCATTGTCGCTATCTGGATTGTTCGGGTCGGTTTCGCCTGGGTCGACTACGCCATTGTTGTTTGGATCTTCGACGAAGTCAGGGATTCCGTCGTTATCGCTATCAACCGTACAACTTGGGTCTGAACTATCTGGGTCACATGGGTCGTTCGGGTCACTCTCGCCAGCATCAACGACACCATCGTTATTGGTATCTTCACCAACGCCTGCACCTTCACCGCAATCTGCAGAGCCACCTACACCATCACAGAAACCGTCACCATCCGTATCTGGGTTGTTCGGGTCAGTCTCGCCGGGGTCGACTACGCCATTGTTGTTTGGATCTTCGACTGAGTCGGGGATTCCATCGTTATCACTATCAACCGTACAACTTGGGTCTGAGTTGTTGGGGTCACATGGGTCGTTCGGGT
>JAHDBA010000011.1:0-77406 GCA_020630615.1 Myxococcota bacterium
AAAAAGCGCCTTGCGAGCCCCATCTTTCGATGTCTGAATTCGCTCAAGCGTTAGCGATGGCTTGATTGACAAGCCAAGCTCTGCACGCAGAGCTTTACCGACCCAAGGTTGCTCGTCTCGCCATGTCCATGGGCGTTGAACCCTCGAAAAGAGATTTGTCGCAGAGAATTTTGTTAGGTGATCGTTAAGCTCATCGGGAAACAAGCCAAAGACAGAAGTTGCAGGCTTGATTTTAGTTCGCAAACGCTCAGGCGTATGGGGCGAATGAGTCGGTGCTACCATCGCAAACTCATGGGTATTTTTCTATGAGGAGTTGAATCGAGTTCGACTCGTCGATCGTATGAACTGTTGCATCATTTTTCGACCATTCAATTGATTGGGCGAGGGTTTCTGCGCAGATATGGTCTTGCGCATTGGTGATGCTTTCTTTCAAATCTTGTGAGCTAGAGTCGAGTGTGATTTTGATTCGATCGGTGACCTCGAAATTATTCGCTTTGCGTTCTTTTTGAAGTAGCGAAATCACTTCGCGTACCCAACCCTCGCGAATCAGGCTGTCATTCAGCGTCGTATCGAGTGCGAGCGTTAAACCCTCCTCGGAGGAAAGTACAACACCTTCCTTCGCACTGCGCTCAATCGTCACATCTTCGAGCCCGATAGCCTCTCCCTCAAAGTTGAGGGTGTGACCACTTTGCAAGGTCTTGAGTTCGTCTCGCCCCCAAGTCGCAATGGCGCCGGCACAGGCCTTCATATTCTTACCCATACGACGCCCCAGGGTCTTGTAGTTTGCTTTCAGGGTGATCCTCGCCAGTGCAGAATCGTCTTCGAGGATATGAACCTGACGAACATTAAGTTCCTCTCGAATGAGTTCAATATCGTCTTTCAAACCTGCGCGAACTTCTGGGTCATCGCAAACAATCGAGACCTCGTTCAAGGGTTGGCGTATTTTGAGTTTATATTTTTCTCGGAGTGAACGTCCCATCGATACGCTTTGACGAATTGCCGCCATCGCCTTTTCGAGTTGAACATCAATCATCGCCCGATTGGAATCGGGATAGTCACACAGGTGAATCGAGTGAGGCGCTGACTCGTTGTGAGGACGTACGAGGGCTTGGTATAGACGCTCGCTCATGAAAGGCATCAATGGCGCCAAAAGCTTCGAGAAGTTTTCCAGTCCCTCGTAAAGTGTTGCGTAAGCACACGCTTTATCAAAACGTCCTTCTTCGTTTGCTGCTGAGCGCCAAAAGCGTCGACGTGAACGTCGGATATACCAGTTTGTAAGGTGGTCAATAAAGCCAAGAAGGTTTGGGACAACCTTAAAAAGGTAGTAGCCCTCCATGTTGTCGTTGATGTCACGAATAAGCGATTGCTGGACACTTAAGATCCATCGGTCGAGTTTGGGTCTCGTTTCAAGTTTGGGATACTCCCATTCCGAAGAGTTTGGAGACCATCCATCAATATTCGCATACTGTGTAAAGAAGGACCATGTGCTTTGGAGCGGAAGCAAAATCGAACGCACAACTTCCTTGACGCCATCTTCACTAAACTTTAAGGGTTCCGCCCGCACGACCGGCGAGTTAATCAAATAGGTGCGCAAGGCATCCGAACCATAGCGATCGATGACCCCATTGGGGTCGGGGTAATTCTTCTTCGATTTGCTCATCTTGGTGCCGTCTTCGGCCAAGAGCATGCCGTTCACAACAACATTTTTGAAAGGCGCTTTGTCAAAGAGCGCAGTTGAGAGGACGAGCAGTGTGTAGAACCAGCCGCGAGTCTGATCAAGTCCCTCTGCGATAAAGTCAGCGGGGAAGTTCCCCTCAAAGCTTTCTTGATTCTCAAATGGGTAATGAGACTGCGCGTAGGGCATCGAGCCTGATTCGAACCAGCAATCGAAGACCTCTGGGATACGCTTCATTACAGCACCACACGAGCAGGGTACGTCAAGATGATCGATTTTGTGAGGGTGCAAATCGGAGACCTCTGTGCCAGTCGCCTTCGATAGCTCTTCGGCGGATTTGATGCAGCGTGTTGCGCCGCACTTACCGCACTGCCAAAGCGGGATTGGTGTACCCCAGAAACGATTTCGGGAGATGGCCCAGTCACGAGCATCTTTCAACCAGTTACCAAAGCGCTTTTGACCAACCGCACCTGGGACCCAATGAATGGATTCGTTGAGCTCAGCCATGCGGTCACGTAACTGTTCGACTTTGACAAACCACACTGGGACAGTCTTGTAAATCAGAGGCGTGCCGCTTCGCCAACAAAAAGGATAGGAGTGGCGAATTCGGTCATGCCGAATTAACTGGCCATTGTCTTTAATCGCCTGAATAATCTTAGGGTCAGCATCTTTGATATTCAGACCTGCGTAGTCCGAAATCAAATCTGTAAAAGCGCCTTCAGAGTTCACAGGGTCTACAGGTTGAATCCCTGCTTTCTCGCAGCCCGCAAAGTCATCTTCACCGTAGGCGGGTGCCATATGGACCATGCCGGTACCGCTCTCAGTCGTGACATGACTCGATGCAATAACCTTAAATGCGTTGGGGTGCCCCTCAAAGTATTTAAAAAGTGGCTTGTATGTTAAGCCGACGAGAGCTGCGCCTTTGCATTCTTCGATAACGCTTGCTTTGTCTTTAAAGATTGCTTCAACACGGTCCTTCGCGAGCCAATAGGTGCCTTCACGTTCTTCGACTTTCACGCGAACGTAATCCACATCGCTTCCTACTGCGATGGCAAGATTGGAGGGAAGAGTCCACGGCGTTGTTGTCCATATGAGAAATGAGATGTTTTCATCGCTTGCGGAACGCATCGCAACCGTGAGCGCAGGGTCGTCAACATCGCGATAATCCGAGTTCGCCTCAAAGTTCGAAAGCGGAGTCGAAAGACGCCACGAAAAGGGCATCACACGAACACCTTGGTAGACGAGTCCTTTGTCCCAGAGTTTGGAAAAGACCCACCACACGCTCTCCATAAAAGGGAGGTCCATCGTTTTATAATCATCATCGAAGTCGACCCAGCGACCAAGACGCGTTATTGTTTTACGCCATTCGCTTGCATACTTTAAGACATTGGCGCGACAGGCTTCATTAAACTTCGCAACGCCATACTCCCGAATCTCGGTCGGGCCGTTGAGGCCGAGATCTTTCTCAACTAACATTTCGATGGGTAGCCCGTGAGTGTCCCAGCCAAATCGACGCTCAACATGCTTTCCTCGCATTGTCCAATAGCGCGGAACAACATCTTTCAACATCGAGGCGACAATATGCCCGTAATGTGGGAGGCCAGTCGCAAAAGGCGGTCCGTCGTAAAAAGTATAGTCACTTTCAGGAGTCGTTCCCGCGCGCGCGTCTATCGACTCTTGGAAGGTGTTGTTCTCTGTCCAGAGCTTCAAAACTTCGAGCTCTTCGTTTGAAAAAGATGCTTTGGTGTCAACGGGTGGGAATTGTGTCATATCGTCCTCAGAGCCGACAACTTAAAGGTTTTTTGGAGTCAAAGCAATCACACCCAGGCCCATAAAAACGCTCAGAGCGCATAGTGGAGAAAGTATTCAGATTCACAGCTAGAGATTTTGACTGGCTTCGGTGGCCCTAGGGTAAGTTTCATCGCCCTGAGTGAGCGCGGGGACCGTCATTTTATATTTTGACAAGAAACTCGGTCATTTGTCTGATGCGCGGGCAATGCCCTTTTTCATACACTGAAGTTCGAAGGTATTTGACACAGAAGGAGAACACTATGAGCTGGTTTTCTAACACTTCAGGCGCGGAGCGAATCGCAAACCGAGTCACTCTGAGATCTATTGATGATATGAATGGCGATGGAGCTGTTGATGCTACAGACCTTGATCTCGCAAGAGATGCTGTGAAACGAGATCTTGAGCAAAGTGGTGTCTCCGAAAACTTTCTATTACGCGCGGACAAGGCGATGAGTCGCTTTCAAACCGAGATTGTTGTTGCCAGCGATGGAGCGAGTTTCGTTTTTGGAGACGCCCGCGATGGGCAAATCGACGGTCAGATCAGTGCCGATGTTCCATGGGCAAACGCTGGTTACTTCAACGGAAAGTACCTGGCGGCGCGCGTGGACTATCGTGGAAATATGTCGAAAGGAAACGACAATGGAATGTACAGCGTCTTAATTCATGAGCTTGTTCACGCAGTATTGAGCAGGTTACCGGATCGTGCCTACAATGATTTGATGGCAGAGAGTCAGGATTTAGTTCGAACCATGCGTCAAGGACACCACCGAAACAGTGTGGAAGAGGCGGTCGCGACTGCGTACGCGCGTTATGTACACAACGATAACCAATATTTTGAAGCGCTTGAGCCCTTCTTGAAGCTGTTTCATGATTAAGAGGGTGCATGCCCCAGGTGTGCGGTTAGCGCAAAACCCTTAAAGTTTCTGGGGCGCATGCCTCGAGTCCACTGGCACCGCAGCGTGCTGTCCGCCTGCTTGCAATCGTTCACCGACTCGACGTGTGGGGAGTTTTCCATCCGAAGAAAAGAGGCCCTTGCGTGCTTGAAAGCGGGTCAAGAGGCTATCGGTGGTATTATAAATTGCGATCACCACTAACATTATGATGAGCGGAATAAAACTACCATCTTCAAGAAAGCCGAAGGTCGCAACGCCGAATGTGATAAGCCACAAGAAAATCGACCCGAGAAGCTCCATGAAACCAAAGAACTTGTGGCCAAGGTAAATATCGCCGAGGCCTGGTAGGAAGTACGAAAGGCGTGCCGCTTTACTTGGGTCTTTGACCTCAGTGCCACACTGCGAACATTGGAGCACGCGAGATTGCGGTGAAAAACATGCAGGGCAGAGGTGCTCTAGACCCTTTTCTGGTTTCGCTTCGATTTCTGGCATGAGCTCTTTGAAGCGCTTGGTGTCTCCCCGATGCATATTAAAAGTTGCTTTACGGTCAATCATCTTTGCAGTGAAGCC
This sequence comes from Myxococcota bacterium, assembly GCA_020630615.1. GTDB lineage: Bacteria > Myxococcota > UBA727 > UBA727 > JAHDBA01 > JAHDBA01. The sequence goes on from JAHDBA010000011.1 coordinate 4,930, forward strand.
ACCAATAAGGCCTCGTGTCTTGAACTCCATCAATTCTCGGTGACGAATCTGGTTGGCATACGACTTCGGACGCCCCTTCATATCCGTATGAATCAACACAATTCGCTTATCGGTCAAAACGATTGTGTTCATATTGATCAGTTGAACAACGGCAGCACCTCCAAAGTATACCTCCCAGAACTTAAAAAACGTCCCGGGTGAAACATACAAAATCTTTTCATCTGAGGCGACAGCCGCCTCCAACACCGATCTGGCCTCCCTAAAAAATTTCATTCGACGTTTTGTGGCTCCACCCTTAAATATGCCGCTACTCGCCTGCCAGAAGTTTTCATCAATACTGAGAGGGGAGTTTTGGAATACAGCTTGAGTCTCTTCGATAATTTTCATTTCTTAATCTTATTATAAATCAAATCTTTCAATAAACCTGTGCAAGTGAGGCGTCCCATAATGGCGCAGTAAAATCATAAGACCTTGAAATGTGTGAAGGGAATTCGATAGAATATAACAATGGATAACACATCACAAAAGTATGACTTAAGGTCGGCGATGTGTTCCCTCGGGGCGTTGCTACCTTTGGTGCTCTTTGGGAAGGTTCTGCTGGTTTTGGGGGCAAGCCAGGGGGCCTTCGTAATTTTTACGAAGCTTCTTTTTCCGTCAACGATTTGGTCTCTGACTTTTTTCGGCATCGGACGCATGAAGCAAAGCGCTGAACATCTCGACTGGAGTCACAAAGACAAATGGGTAAACGCAGGGTTATTGCGGGGAAAAGTCCAGTCAGCGAGCAATCAGCGCAGCGAAAGCAGTGTCGCACTTCCCTATTAGCTGACGTTTCAGAACCACAACGGGTTACTCTTCAAGGGTGGCTTCATAGTTGAGCGCCTTCGACATGCCAACAAGGCCACCTACCATTACACCCAGACCCGTACCAAAGCTTGAGCTTGCGACACCTGCACCGGTTAAGATTCCATCGCGTACCATCGCCTTTTGTTCCTCTTCGCTGAAGCCATCCCAACGCGACCAATTGTTCGTCGTATCTTTAAAGCGTTGATACCCAACGATAGTGAGCGTCACCCCAGGAACAAAGAAAAGGAGTCCGCCCGTTAAGACACCAGCCCAATATCGGCCCCGCCCGCCGCTCGTTTCAAGCTCTGTAAAGGTCGGGATGATTGGCGCGAGCAGTGCACCAAGACCTGGGAAGGTTGTGCTGAGTGCAACAATCGGCATGGATGCACGCCCATCGGAGCCAAGCCCGGAAATACCATCATCGTTCGTCGCAAAAAAATCTTCTTGTCGGGTGAAATAAAGGCCGGCGAAGGTTCCGCCTGCTGCTGCTGTTCCAAAAAGCATTCCATACCAAGGGGCGAATCCGGCATGGACCATCGACCGTGTCCGATGCGGATGTTTTACATTTTCTCCTTCACTGAGAAGACGACGTTTCGTTTTTGAAAAGTCGTGTGTACGTTCCGTGCCGGTGTTCTCCTCTACCGATTTTGTCCCAGCCTGGACTTTCTCGTCGTTCAGAGAGCTTTCTTCTAGGCGGCTGCTTTTAGTATTCTGAAGCTGGGCGTCATCGTTGAGGGGTTCGTTAAGATACTTCTCAATCGCATCGTCTTCGGCTTGCGTGGTTGTATCTTGTGCTGCTGCCGACGCCGATTTTCCTGTCGAAACGTGTGTTCTTTCGGCATGAAGGTTCATTGAAATTAAAAACAAGATGCTCAGCGCAGTCAGGGAGGGCATGTGTCTGTGAGTACGAGTTAACTTAAGCATGATAGTGGTATAGCGAAAAGTTGTGCCTTAGAGCAATCCTAAAGTTTAGCAATCAAAAAGGTGACGATGAAAAAAGGTTGAAAGACGCAAAAAAAAACGCCGCGAGAAGCAGCGTTTTGGGGAGCACATTCGAAGCAGAGCTTAAATCTTTTCGAGCAGTTCAGGCACAGCTTTGAATGCGTCTGCCACGATACCGTAGTCCGCAACCTGAAAGATAGGTGCCTCTTCATCGGTATTGATGGCTACGATACACTTTGATCCTTTCATTCCTGCAACATGTTGAATCGCGCCAGAAAGCCCAACCGCAATGTAAAGCTCTGGAGCAACAACCTTACCGGTTTGACCCACTTGCCAATCGTTTGGTACCCATCCTGCATCACAAACCGCACGACTCGCACCGATTGCAGCACTAAGCTTATCTGCAAGCGGCTCTACAATCTCTTTGAAGCCTTCAGGGCCTTTGAGCCCGCGGCCACCTGAAATCACAACACGAGCATCGCCAAGCGCAGGGCGATCGGACTTCACTGCATCGAAGCTTACAAAACGCATCGACGAATCACCTGCGTCAATATTGGCTTCTACTAACTCGCCACCAACACCACCGACTGCTTTGTCAAACTCGGTCGGGCGCACCGTAATAACCTTAATAGGAGATGTAACCTCCACCGTTCCGATAATATTGCCGGCCCACATGGGTCGTTTAAAAGTAGACCCGTCGATTACTTCCTGAATGTCAGAAGCCATTCCTGCATCAAGTCGTGCTGCAACACGAGGCATGATGTCCTTGCCCGCGACGGTAGCGCCGTGCCATACGTGCGTTGCGCCTTCTTGGGTGGCGACTTCAGCAATAACTTTGGCATAGGGCTGTGCAAGTCTATCGTTGAGCGCGCTGCTGTTCACAAAGATGGTCTTTGCGGCATAATCCTTCAACACTGTCGCCGCTTCATTCGAACTTGCCCCCATAATCAGAGCTGTAATCGGCCCCTCAATCTTGCTTGCAGCACCAAGAGTTGTGAGGGTTGAGTTGTGTAGTTTTCCGTCTTGCACTTCGGCAATAATAAGATGTTTTGTCATAATAAATCCTTTGATGAAGGGACGTGATCCCTGTTGGGTCGTCGGTCTTCGCTTTGTCGAAACTTAGGTCTAAACTTCGAAGGTCGAGAGACCTGTAAAAGCCAAAAGCTTAAAGAACCTTGGCCTCACTTTTAAGTTTCTCCACAAGCGTTGCAATGTCTGGAAGAATCTGGCCGGCGGCTTTTGCCGGTGGCTCTTCAAGCCCTTTCATGACAACGTAGTTGGTCGGAGTTACGCCGAGTTCGTCTAAGGTTTTCGTAGCCAAAGGCTTTCGCTTCGCTTTCATGATGCCTGGAAGTGATGCGTAACGCGGCTCATTCAGGCGCAAGTCCGTTGTAATCACTGCAGGAAGCTTGACTGCAATCGTTTCGAGACCACCATCAGCCTCTCGTGTTACAGTTGCCTCTTCGCCTTCAATCTTCACTTTGTATGCGTAAGTGGCTTGGCCCCACCCGAGGTTTTCAGCCAGCATTTGTGCCGCTTGGTTGCTGTCACCATCGATTGCCTGCTTGCCCATCAGAACCAGGTCAGGAGATTCTTCCGTTACGACCTTGCCAATGATTTTAGCAATGGTGTTGGAGTCCATGTCCGCTTCCGCTCTCACAAGAATACCGCGGTCTGCCCCCATCGCCATGGCGCTACGAATCTGTTGAATTGAGTCATCGCTGCCAATTGACATCACGACGACCTCACCACCTTTGCTCTCTTTAATCTTTAAAGCCTCTTCCACACCGATTTCGTCGAAGGGGTTCATAATCATGTTCACGCCATCAGTTTCAATGTCGCTACCGTCTGATTTTAGGCGAATCTTAGCCTCGTAATCCGTAACGCGTTTTACTGTGCATAGTATCTTCATCGTGTGCCTCCGTAGTTATGATGCAAAATCAACCACGTGTTAGCGCTGGGTGCGGCTAAAGACAAGTATGAAGAGGAAGTATCCTCAGAATCTATTCATTGTCCGAGTCGCCGAGATAGCGTTCGTCGGCAGTTTCGACTGTGACCACGACATTTCGCCTGGAAGACGCTTTTGAGCAGGCTGCTTTGAGGCTTTAGTTGTCGAGAAGGATGCTCAACCTCGAGGTCTCAGTTCCCCTTGCATCGATATCACCGACCGTGTGAACGACAAAAACTTGTTCGCCACTCACGACAGTGTCGACAAAGAAGCCGTTGGCTCCTGCTGCTGCAAGAACACGGCGCGACCATGAGCCATCACCAGCACGATCCGCGACCTTCAAGTCCAATGTCGTCGCATCTTGATAAAAAACGCGCAGACGTGAACCTGTTTTAACAAGCGTAGCGTCAGCCCCAACAAAACGCATTCCCGGGATGCCTGAAAGGTTGCCCCCATCGTCGACGCTTTCACTACCATCGTCGATGATGGATATCGAACCATCACCCGCTTGTTGGCCCTGCCAAACTTTGAGTTGGTGGCGCGAAAAGTCTGTGTATGCGATTAGAATATCGCTTCCATCAAGAATAATTGATGGAAAACGCCCAATATCACCTTCGTCTCGCAGGCCAACGCCGTCTCCATCGATCACTCGGGTAAATGGTGTTCCGTTCGCCGGAATAATACTCAGAAGCAAGTTGCCTTCCGCAGAATCGTAATAGGCGACATAGGTTACGCCTTGAGACACAACAACACTTGGATGTAGGCCATGTGCTCGCGGAAGACCTTCAAACTCTGGGGGGAGTGCATGCGGTAGGCATCCCACCGTCGAGCCACTTGCGTCGGGTGCAGGCAAAGAAACGCAGCTCCGACTGTCCCCACATGTTTGAGCGCAGCCTGCCTGGCGAGAGCGGCATTCTGGCGTACCCCCGCTGAGTACACAATCTTGTGACCCTGCACAGCTGCCACCACACGCATCAAACTCAGCTTTCGTACTGATATCAAAGAACGTCCAATCGCTGTCACTCGTTGGGTTGAGCGTTGAAGAACGTGCGATCCGAAGACCTGTCTTTAGTGGTGCTGCACCGCTAAGAAAGGTCGCGTTATCGACAAGGTAGGCGATGACATAGGCAGAGTTTTGGGTGTCAACGGTGAGGGATGCATATGCACCCACCCGTGCCCGGGCTTCCCCGCGTGGGGTGTCTACAGTGTGAACGTCCCACCCGCTAGGGCTTCGTGAAGCAAACTTGAGCGAATGGTTGTCACGGTCATAGTACGCAATGCGTGCTTGACCCGAGTCCGAAAGGACCAAGGAGGTATGTGTTCCAACATCGGGGCCCGGATCGAGATAGCCCCCGCGCGGACCATTGGGGTTTCCTGAGACTGTTCCAGTTGTCGGCATTCCATCAACAAACTCGGTGTACAGAAGTTCGCGAGATGCTTGATCGTAATGGGCAAGAATAAGGTCGCCATAATCGGCGTCATACGCGCTCACCAAAAGTTCACTGTTCGCAAGGCCCATACTCGGGTAGCGACCAAAGCGATTTGCACCCAGAGGAGGAACATCGACACATGAACATTGGACCTCGCAACAGGTCTCACCACTCATGGAGTCCGGATCGTCCAGTACGAGGATCCCACGGTTCGGGCAGGACGATGAGCGACGACAACTCGCATCTGCAGAGTCAGGAATTGGAAAGCAAGTGTCCGTGAGAACATCACAGATTTCGCCCAGTCCACATGCTCCTTGACAGGGAGCTTCCGCAACGCAGGTCGAGTTAAAACACGCAGCAGAAGGAAGGTTCAACTTGGAGCGACATTCTTGATCATTGGTACAGCGCTCAAACTGACATGCGCTAGTGGTCCCGCCGCCCTGCAACGAAAGCTCTAGGCATCTCTGCCCTCGGTTTGGACACTCACGATCTTCGATGCATGCATATTCTGCATCCAAGAGACGGTTCAGACAAATTGATGTGCCACCAACATTGCGGCAAGTAGAGCCCGGGCAACATGGCACATCGTCGCTACATCGATTTTCAAGACATTCGCCATATCGAAAATAGGTGCCCTCTTCTAAACATTCACTATCGACAGTGCATTCCTGGGTTGAAACCAGTCCGTCGTCACCACAGCCACAACTGTCAGAGCATGACAACCCTGCAAAAAGGGCAAAGAGTGTGACGATTCGGTATGGGGCGATCTTAAAAAATCCAGTCATACCTATGGTCTAACGCCTATTTGTTCACCTGCAATGGGTGAGGAAAGCCCGTTATGACGCGGAGCGAATTGAGTCCAGTAGCCTTTCGAGCCCTTCATGAATATGCTCCTCAAGATGCTCTTGAATCGGCAATGATATTCGGAGTGTGCTTCTTGCGGCGAGCTCAGAAAGCCCGAGTGCTTGTAACCCTGCCGACGGCTCTGGGGCAAGGCCCGAACAGGCAGAGCCAAAGCCGAGCGCAAGACCTTTCATGTCTAGCATTATTCTGAGAGCATCGGGGTCAACACCCGGGAATTGGACCGCGAGAGTGTTGCACAAACGCGGATGTTCACAACATAACACTTGGGCCGCAGGAATTTCGGTTTCAATGCGGGCTTGAATGTGTTGAAGGGCGATTTCGGTGCTTTGGAGTGCAAGTGTATATCGCCCCGCCTGTGTTGCGTCGAGGTGACCTCGCGCAGCACCCCCCATCGCGGCGATCGCAGTGAAGGGTTCAGTGCCCGGGCGAACCCCTTTTTCTTGTCCAGGGCCAGTCCATGGGGCCTCCAGATCTTGCGCATTTCCACGAAGGACCAAGAAACCACCACCACTAATTCCGCCGAACTTCTGACCCGACCCACAAAGTATGTCGACTCGACTTGGAAGCGCCGGGCGCCGCGCGATCCATTGTGCGGCGTCCAGAACCACTAAGGTCTCCTCCTTGATCTTTGTAAAGATTTCTTCGAGAGGGGCGAGCCAGCCGGTTTCATTGTTCGCCGCCGCCATGTACACTAGATCCACGTCCGACAGGTCGGGTAGATGGTAACGACCTTCAGGATCAATCGATATCATTCGCAGCTCGCACATCGGATGCTCGGCTAATCGGCTCAAGTTCTTCTGTAGGGCAGGGTGCTCCGTCAGCGTGCTCAATATTGTTAAGGGTGCGCCGTCATGGCTTTCACCGCGAAGTTTGAGAATGTCTGTGAGCGAATCGCAAACCCAGCGATGTGCTTCTGTCGTTCCCGAGGTCCAATAGAGTTCGTCTTCGAGACACCCCAGAAGTTGAGAGACGCTCTCTCGAGATTCGTCCAGAAGCGTACGGGCATTGCGACCATACATATGGGGGGAACTTGGGTTGCCGACGCTATCAAGGGCGCGGGCGATCCATTCTCGTGCAAGGGGCGAAGGGGGAGACCAGGCGTTCGCATCCCAATAGATTGCAGACATAACTTTTGACCTCAACAAAATAGCAACGCCGGCTTCGCGTCATGAATTTTTCGGTTGGCCCGCAATATTAAGCTGCGAAGCATCAACGTTTGGCGCAAAGCGTTCAGCAGGGCCCAGTGCCCCAATCGCGCTAAGTGTCGCTTTGAGAAATCGTTTTCGCGCCTTGGTACGTGATGCGGGAGACTGGAGGTGCGTTAAAGGGACGCGTCCTCCAGCCATACTTGAATGACCACCACCGCTTCCATTCTCAAAGTGGCGCATCACATCTTTCATCAGTTTGCCGGCCGAGAAACGTTTGTCGTTGACTCGCATTGAAGTTACGAGTTGACCTTCATGCTCACCCACGACAACCGACCAGCGGACTCCTTCGGCAGAAGCGAGATGATCGGCAACCTCTGGAATCATATCCGGAATGTACGTCGTTCCAATATCACAGTGGACCACAGAGTCCGTGACATGTGCTCGTTGAATAGCGCGCGCAAAAAGCGAAAAATAAGCCCGCGGCAGCTTTGGATGTTCAATCGCAGAGATCAAGGGCATGTCCGCGAACTGCACAAGATGCGAATACGCCCAAACATCGTCATCGGAGCTTTCGCGACCAAGGTCGCGGGTATCGGATTTGATCCCGTAAAAGAGGGCGGACGCAAGTTCTCGGCTTGGCTCAACTTTGGCCGCATCCAAATAACGAACGAGAAGGGTTGACGTTGAACCGTAGTCGCCTCCCACGTCCGCATACTCTGGGTCTTCACGATCATCATGCCGAGGGTGATGGTCAACACATATCATTGTTTTTCCCTCGATGATTTCGGGTGTGAGGGGGTGATTCCCATGCTCAGGCTGTGTGTCGACGAGGCCTAAAACATCGTAATCGTCTAATTTGATTCGACCAAATCGTGTCAGTGGTATCTTGAGTCTGCGAACAAGTTCACGGTTTTCGGCACGGCCGAGGACTCCATCGTAACCCAAGGTATAGTCGACACCTCGTCGTTGCTTAAAGAGCTCGCCCAGCGCGTAGGCGCTGGCAATGGAATCCGGATCAGGATTGTCATGTGTGCAGACAAGAAGACGTTGGCCTTCTTTGATAACACCCAACAAACACTTCACGCGTTCTTCGATCGACAATTCTTGGTTGATGGTAACCATAGCGAACGCTAGACCGAGGCCGCCCCTGAACGCAATGGTGGTTGGAAATCTTTGGCAACTTTCCGAAGACTTTGAAGCGTTGCTCCAGAATGGTGCGGTAATCTTGCGTGAAAGGACTTCTGTTTTTTGCCGAAAATCTATTGGTTGCAAGTGTTTAGCTCTTTTGCTTGATTTCTCATCGTATTCCACGAATTTAGACTTGATGTTCCCTTGGTGTTAGGAGAACCTCTAAACACGAGAAATCTTTCAAAGGAAGATCGTTTGAGTGACGAAGAATCACAATCGGGTGTCGATGGGTCGACAAAGAGCGACTCTAAAAAAGCAAAGTCAAAGGGCCGATCGCAGCGTCTGCGGTGTTCCTTTTGCGGCAAAGGACAATCCGAGGTTCAAAAGCTCATTGCGGGTCCATCGGTCTATATTTGCAATGAGTGCGTTCATTTGTGTCAGGATATCGTTTCCAAAGGCGAAGAAGAGACGGAGTCCTTCAATCTCAACTTGCCCACTCCACATGCGATTCATCAACACTTGGACGACTACGTAATTGGCCAACATGAAGCGAAAAAAACACTCTCTGTTGCTGTTTATAACCATTTTAAGCGGATTCGCCATGAGAGCTTGGTGAAGCAAAAGGGCTTGTCAGGAGAAAACCCAGTCGAGATCGAAAAGAGCAACGTGTTGCTTGTTGGACCTACGGGGACAGGAAAAACGCTCTTGACGCAGAGCTTGGCAAGGATGCTTGATGTACCCTTTGCGATTGCGGATGCGACCTCACTCACAGAAGCAGGATATGTCGGCGAAGATGTCGATGGCATCGTTCAAAGTCTGCTTGCAGCAGCAAACCAAGATGTCGCAGCTGCCGAGAGAGGTATCGTTTACATTGATGAAATCGATAAAGTTGCTCGCCGAGGTGAAGGTGCTGCTTCAATGCGCGATGTGTCGGGTGAGGGTGTGCAGCAAAGCTTGCTCAAACTGATTGAGGGAACGGTGGTCAATATATCGCCTCGCGGGACAAAAAAGTACGGTCAACAACAAGACAGTGTGCGAGTTGATACCCGCAATGTGCTCTTTATTTGCGGTGGTGCGTTTGTGGGTCTTGACGACATGGTGCTGAGACGCACTGGCAAAAAGACGATTGGATTTAGTGAACAAAGCGGGGATGGGCGCAAGGTGGGCGAAAAGAGTGATGCTTCATTGAGTCTGCTTGCGAGCCAGACTCAGGAAGCGAATGACACCGGAAAGATTCTGCATTTCGTCCAGAACCGAGACTTGACCACCTTCGGTCTGATCCCCGAGTTTGTGGGAAGGCTTCCTGTGGTGTGTGCTTTAGAGGAGCTGTCCGCTGACGATCTTATTCGGGTTTTATGTGAGCCGAAAAATGCTATTGTGAAGCAGTATCAAAAACTCTTTGGGATGGAGGGTGTCGACCTGACTTTTGATGACGATGCTCTTCGTGCTGTTGCAGAACTCGCGATAGAAAGGAAAAGCGGCGCGCGGGGGTTAAGAGCTATTCTTGAGTCCGTGATGGTCGATATTATGTATGAAGTACCATTTCGTGACGATGTGGTAAGTTGCCGGATTACCCGTGCAGTGATTGAAGGCAGGGAGGAACCCGAGCTAGCGCTGATGCCTTCGCAAAAAAGTGCTTAACGACGGCGATTTTTTTGTTTTTGATGTTTTCCACATCAACCCTTAAAAAAGAGCTTGTGTCTATTCGGGTGTTTTATAGCCGAGTTTTTGAATTGCGATTTTGGCCTGAGCAATGAAATCAGCGTTCGCGTTCACGCACTGAACCTGACCCTCTTCATGCGATACGACACATTCGGTCTCAGAGTCGATTTTTTCTAGCGCCTCACCGATCATCATTTCACAGCCACCGCACGTCATGCCCTCGACTTTGATGACTTGCGAATTGCCAATCTGTGTACCTTTGTGTTGGGGTATCTTTTCGGGATTCTCACCTACGGGCGTGCTGGTAGCGGGTGCCTTTGTCTTTGCAGCGGCAGAACTGGATTGTGTACAGGCGGTGAATGCCAGCGTGAATAAAGGCAAAAGCAAAACAAACTCTGCAAATCTTCTAGGGGTAACCATTTTTCGCTCCTTGAGCAGCGGATAAAGACGGGTCTTTAGGCGGGCGCCGCATGCTCTTTGTCGGCTATCGTCGAAGCCTCGATTCAACCTTGTCTTTTCAGATGATTATTGTAAACCGTTGTTTCAAGTTGATCCTCTGGCCAGCAGGGCGAATGATCGAAGGAGTAAAGAAAATGAGCCAAAAAGCAAGTCTTGGCATTCTCGCAACCAAAATTGGCATGACACAAATCTTTAATGATGAAGGTGTTCGTGTTCCGGTTACAGTGCTTCAGGTTGGCGACAATAAAGTCGTTCAAAAGAAAAGCGTTGATAAAGACGGCTATGTCGCGTTGCAGGTTGGTTATGAGTCACGTCCCACAAAAGGCGTTTCGAAGGCTCTTGCGGGTCACTTCAAAAAAGCAGGTGTTGATCCCGTCCGTCATCTCGTAGAGTTTCGCTGCACTGAAGAAGAAGCTGAGAAATATGAGCTTGGTGCTGAAATCAGTGTTGAGGCTTTGAATGAAGCAGCTTCGCTAGACATCTCGGGCACAAGCAAAGGTAAAGGTTTTGCGGGTGTGATGAAGCGTCACAACTTTGCGGGTTTTCGTGCAACGCACGGTACGCATGAGTTCTTTCGACACGGTGGTTCCATCGGTATGTGTGCAAAACCGGGTCGCGTTTTCAAAGGTAAGAAAATGGCCGGCCAAATGGGTAATGTGCGCGTGACGACCGTTAACCTTGCGGTTGAAGATTTTATTGAAGAAGATCGCTTGATTCTTGTCCGCGGTGCAGTACCGGGGTCGAAGAATGGCGTGGTTGAGCTTCGTCCGTCGGAACGTAAGGTTCGCCGAGGTAAGGCTCTATCTGCTGCTGCTCAGGCAAAATCACGAAACCCGATGAAGATTTCAAAAGCGGGTGGTTAATCGTTAGTCCAATAGCTTTTAAGTTGAAGACGCGGCCATTGGGTCGCGTTTTTTGTTAGGGTGTCTTTATATGTGTCTTGGGAGAGAAAATCGTCTTACACGATAGGGCGGAGTGAGTTGAGTAGGGAATCCCAGATACTCGCAGACAGATCGGAGGGCATGCGCCAGTCCCCTCTTGGGGAAAGACTTGCTTGAGTGACCTTCGGGCCATCCGGTGTTGCACTTCTTTTAAACTGCTGCTGCGTAAAACGCTGCATAAAGACTCGTAGTGTTTTCCAAATCATGATCGGCGTGAACCGGCCCTCAAATGCCGCAAGTGCATTGTAAAAGACTCCAGCAAGATTGCGACGCTGAACAAGAAAATGATGAATGAAAAAGTCATGCAGCACGTAGGGCCCAATCGTGTCTTCCGTGAGTTGCATCCCTTGACCCAAAGTTGGCAGAAGCTCGGGAGAGATGGGAGTTTCGAGTACGCCATGCAGAACTCGACGCAGGCCCTTTGGGTCTTCTGACCAGCGATGCGCTCGAGTCTCGATTGCGACTTTCATCACATGTTGAATGAGTGTCTTCGGGACACTGCAATTGACATCGTAGTGTGCAATCTGGTCCCCCGAATAGGTAGACCAGCCGAGTGCTTTTTCTGAGAGGTCACCCGTGCCAACGACAAAGCCACCTTCTTGATTGGCCAAGTTCATGAGTGTTAAGGTTCGGATCCGCGCTTGGACGTTTTCAACCGTCACGTCAATATGTTGAGGGTTCGCCTCAAATGCTTCATGCCAGTTTTGATGAACGAACTCTGTGTCATCGTTTTGAGTCACTGGATGCTCAAGATCAATGAGGTGCCCCCATGCCAGTTGAGCAATGTCGATTTCTCGGTAACGGCTTCCCAGCGCTCGAGCTAGCCTTTCTGCTTGCTCTCGCGTCCGCGCGGAAGTTCCAAACCCCGGCATGCTCACGCTCAGCAAGTCATCCGTCTGACGATTTGAAATCCGAAGTGCTTCGGCGCACACGAGTGCGGCATGTGTTGAGTCGATCCCGCCGGAGATGCCAAGAACAAGCTTCGGTTTGCCAATAGCGTTCATACGCCGAACCAGACTTTGTGCCTGAATTTCAAAGACCTCCCAAGCGAGCTTGTTTCGATGAACATTGTCATTGGGAACGAATGGGAGGGGCGAGGGGATTGATGTCGCTCGAGCCAAAGGGGGACCGTCGCTAAAGTTGAGCTTGCGCCTTGAGAGAACAATCGTTTCACTCTTTACAGCCGAAGAGCGTAGACGCGCTTGTCGCAAGCGCAAATTGGGCAAAGACCCGGTGTCGAGGTCGGCGAAAAGAATTTGGTTCCCACGATAAAAACGTTGGCTCTCAGCGATCATTCCGGAGGGGCCGACGACAAAGGCGTCGCCATCGAATGCCATATCGGTCGAGCTTTCGTTTGGACCGGCCGCTGTATACGCCAGGTATGCTGGGCCACGGATCGCGGGAGACGCAAAGATGGCGCGACGTGTCGATGCCTTGTCTACCGTGTAGTTGGACGCGGAGAGGTTGCAGATGAGGTGCGCACCTTTTTCAAGGAGAAGATTGTGGCGCGGGCGTTCTACCCACCCGTCCTCGCAGACCTCGACACCAAAGTAAAAATCATGTTCATGCGTATTGGACGCTGGAATCGTAAATATCGGGTCGCCACCGGCGAGTGCCTTTGTCCCCGCGTAATCAACCCAAGAGCGTTCAAAGTCTTTACCAGACAGAAACCATCGGTCCTCTTCGAATTCACCATAGTTGGGCAAATGATTTTTAAAGAGGAGTCCTTTGAGCTCGCCACCGTGAATCACCAAAGCCGCATTAAAGAGCATATTGCGAATTTCGACTGGGGCCCCCACCACTAACGTTGACGACATCGTTGCAGAGAGTTGGATGAGTCCACCTGCTGCTCCCTCGACGCTTCGAAGGATATCGCGCTGCTGGAAGAGATCTCTTAAGGTGTAGCCTGAAAGTGAGAGCTCCGGTGTCACGACCAGACTTGCGCCACCAGCCTCCGCTTGATGCCACAGGTTTACAATGCATTCGGCATTTGCGATCGGGTCCCCCAGAACGAGTTCCGGGATGAGTAGGGATATCCGGACACGGTCGTGTCCATACGCTTGTTGCAATTCCATAACCTAGCTTAACAAGCTTCAATGTCCCAAGGCATAGATTTTCTCTGGAAATACGAATAGTGTTGAAGAATGTTAAGTGGGATTGGCGTTGCGAGAGACTTGATACAAATCAAAATGGTTGTCATGAACCTCAACGGTGACGTGCGGCTGGCCTATGCTGACAAGGATGGCAGTGAGCGGACCTGGCTTGCGCGGGTTGGTGTGAGCAAGAAGTCAGATAATTGGGCACTTCGTGTCGGTGATGAAATCTGCTTCAGCCTCAAAGACGGCGTTATGAAGGGTCACAGTGTGGATGCCCGTATCGTTGCTGTCACGACTCAGAGGGGTTTCGAGGGGAGCGTAGTTCACGACTTGAACGAAGTTGCCTTTCGTCCGGGACATCGCGCAGAGCTCTTGATTGCGGATGTGGCCTGGCTCGAACGTCGGAGTCAAGCGCGACCTGAAGATGCTCGCTTGGCATTTGACCCTTTTGCAGAGCTCGACGATGACAAGACGTTGATGGGGGATAATGTTCTCGCCGCGCTTCGGGAGGGTGCCAAAGGCGATAGTTCGGCGCCGAATTCGAAGGGGGCATCAGCAAGCAGCAAGCGACGAGAAGAGCAAAAGACGAAGTCTCTCGAAATCACACGCGAGGCTCGACTGAGTCAACTTCAGCAGAGTCAATCACAGGATGGGGCGTTCGAAGAAATTGACGACGAGAGTGTGCATCCTGATATTTCTGAGACGAACGATGTGGTGACGACTGAAGCGGTAGACGCAAGCCAGAAGCTCTTTTCTGACCTGCCGCTTGAGCCCTCTGGTGTTCTTGGAAATCTGAGTCAGGTCTCAGTGGTCGAGATTCTTCAGGGGCTTGAGTTGAGTCAAAAAGTTGCACGCATCGATATCTCAAGTGAGCATGGCCTTCAAGGAACGCTTTACGTTGATAAAGCAGTACTGGTGTCTGCATATATAAAAGGCCGATCGTTGAGCTCGTATCTACATCGTATTCACCCCGCGCGTCAGCGAGAACTTCAAGACCACAACCAAAAAGGGCCGGGTCGACAAGGCCGCTTTGCATTCGAGGGCAAGTACGCTTTTTATCTGGCGCAAGCGCTTCAGGTTGGCACGTATCGAATTCGTTTTGGTGTGCAAGACAACGAACCCAATATCTTAAAGCCCTTTTCGTTTTTGATGTTGGATATGCTGCGAGAAGTGGACGAAGCAGGAAAGTGCAATGAGCAAACAAAGAGTGCCCAGCTCGAAGACGAACTCAGTGAAAAATTTAGGGAAGAGTTCAGTGAAGACACTCGGACAAACCTACGCTTGCCCACACCATCCCTTCTTGCCCAAAGTGTTGCCGAAGAGGACGCCGTAGAGACACGACTCCCGTCGGATGCACAACATGCAGACTTTGCAGAGCAGAAGACAGCGATCCTCGGTGACCGAGCGACGATATTGTCGGCGCTGAAGAACGCGAAGCTTCAGGACGACGGTGACGAGTAACGATGCAACTATCTCACTTGAACGAACTTGCAGAGTTGAATGACCCGAAGAATTTGGGCGAGGCAATATTGACCCGCTTAAGATCCGCAGCGAATGCGGATTATCTGGACATCGCCAAAGCAGATTTTGATTTGCTTGATGTTCAGGTGCAACGTTTTGAGCAGCTTGTGCAAAGTGAAATGTCGGGGGGGCATAAGGAGCCAGAGCCTCGAGAGAGACTCGGGTCAATGTGTTTTACGCTTGCATTGGCCTTGATCGAGTTTCGTGAAGCGGCACTTGTGCGCGCAGAGACTGGACTGGCCCCGAAACGCTTTGCGAGATTGATGCGACTCTTAGACCTTTCAGTTGAGTGCTGCAGCATTGAACTTGGACGTCAGGCTCGAATCACCCGAGCAATTTTGCTCGCAAAGCTTGGTAAGATGAGCAAAGCGATATTTGAGTTGCGTCGTCTTGCACCAGCGGACGGAAAGCCCTCGGCGACACGTTCGACTGCCCTGGACACCTTGCATTGGATTTACTCGGAACGCGCCGATTCTCTGGAAAACAAAGCCGAGCTCCAGCGCATTGCATTGCAACGTGCCAACGCACATTTGCAGATGCTAAAGGAGAGCCGAGAGGGCGATGAGGCGACGCACTGGGCCGAACGTCTTGCTCTCGCGGCTCGGCTGCTTCCAGCCGACAAGCGAGATAAATTCCAGAGTGCGATCGACGCCCAGAATGATCGTTCTTCGCCACCTTTAGAAAAGACGCTGTCTCCGCGGGGCTAGCTTGGCTTTGACATGACACTAAGCTCATTGACCTTACTCGACGACCGTTCATGGGAAACGCTGCATCTGAATCTCAGCACTTCGGCCACCCTTTTGGTCGGTGCGAATGGTACGGGGAAAACCAACGTGCTGGACGCTATTCATGCAGTGTGTACGGGGCGCCCGCTCAGTCGTGGAACAAAAATAATTGAGTCCATTCGACATGGTTGTGCCAAAGGGGCGGTTAAGATTTCTCTTGATGAGCAACCTGCCATCGATGTGTCATTGACATTAACGAAGCGGACGCGACGCCTCATGGTGGGGCAAAAAGGCTTGAAGGCGCGCTCGGAGTTGTTGGACTGGGTCCGTGTTGTCGCTTTCACACCCCAAGATATTCAACTCGTTGATGGTGCTCCGAAGTTAAGACGTGATGAAGTTGATAGGGTTGCTATCCATCGAAAGCGAGCGCATGCAACGCATCTTAAAAATTTCAACATGTTGCTCAAAACACGAAATGCGCTTCTGAGCAATGTCGCCAAAGGTTTTGATGTTCAGTCTTCGAAAAAACAGTTGGACGCCTTCTACCCGCAGTTTAAGAGTTTGGCACTTGAACTGTGGCGTGGCCGCCTTGAAACCTTAGCCGTACTGCGTACCGCTTTTGAGAATTATTCAGAGACGATAACACTGGGTGATTGTAGACCCTTAATCCATTACCGTTTTGGTGGCGTGCAAGATTTTTCGCGGCCCCAAAAGAACACACTTCAGCATGATGAACCCGTCCCACCTGAGACGCCTTCAGACTTTCTGGTGACTCCGCACATCTGCGAATTTGAGCAAAAGGATGGACGAATAGAAGGTGAGGTTGAAGCTCTCTCTCACAAGGTCGAAAGAGCCTTGCAAGAACTCGAGCAGAACTTTGATTCGCTGCGCGAGTTCTACCAACGTAGAGAGCAAGTTCTTGGGCGGACAATGTTCGGCCCGAGTCGTGACGCATGGAGTATTCTTTTAAAGAGAAATTCGGATGAAAGAATCGACACGAGTGCAATTAATTCGGAGTCAAGACCACGCCCAGATGATGTGCTTCCAAGGCAGGAACTGGGTCCGCAAACCGAGTTGTCTCTGCACTCGTTACTCGAGCGATACGATGAGGCATCGGTGGTTGCGAGCCAAGGGCAAAAGAGAGCATTGGTCTTGGCTTTTCGAATGGCAGAGCTCGATCTTTTCTCAAGTGTTGGAGGACCAACACCGATATTGCTTTTGGATGATGTGGGGGGGGAGCTCGACATGAAGCGCTTGGATGTACTGACGCAGATTGTCGCTGAAAATAAGCATCAGGTGATTATGACAAGCCCGAATGCTGATCTCTTCCCCGCTTTCGAGGGTGTTGAAGTCATTGATTTAGCAGAACAATCACCTTCTAACCTGCATGACGATTAAGAGAAATGGTACTCGTTCTAAAGCAGCTTGATTGTCCCCGGCTCATGGGTTAGAGCTCAAAGACGATGGTTGCCTTTAGGCGACTGAGGGCCTCAGGTCACTGAGAACACTGAAGCAGGAGTGTAACGCATGGCAGAACTTGATCCAAGAACCGGTGAAGACCTACAAGGGCCTTTCGCACCCTATTTACCACCGATTGAGAACAACTTTGTGCTTGGGGCAAGTTTAGCTTTTGTCCCTTCATTGTTGATGTTTCTCAATGGTTTGGCGGGTGCTGTGCGTATGCGGGTCGAGAACCATGCCGCGATCATGGAATACAACACAGACCATATGAGCGGCGCAGACTGGGGCATGCTTATCGCTGCATTGGTTTTCCTAATTGTCGGTATCTTTTTGATGGTGAGTGCTTCAACTGTGGATAAGGCGCGAGCAAAGAACGCACGCAGCTCTGCGGTAAAGGCTGCGGGTTTTGTAAAGATGATTGGTCGGGTCGCTTGGATCCCCGCCGCATTGTTATTGGTCTTCACCTTTGGACGGGCTCTCGGAGAGCTTTCTCATGAGGCAGACGGGCATGCGGTCGAGGCAACAAAAAAAGAAAAAGCTGCAGCAATGAAGATTCTTGAGGAGAAGAAAGCTGCCGCTGCTGCTCAAACTGTTGAGACCACAGATTCTAATAAAGAAGTACCGAAAGCTGCGGAAGCGAAAGAAGCGAAATAGTTTTTGGGCCTACAACAGAGATGATTCGAGCGCGGCTATTGGCTGCGCTTTTTTTGATGAATGTTGATGTTTGCCGCTTCGGCAACCATGTTGATTTGCAACTGAGGAGCGCCCTGCGCTAACGCACTTGAACAAAGATTTGACGTTAAAAAGTGGCGTCCAGAAACGCACCCATCAACTGGGTGATTTGTTCATGTTGCTCTTCTCGAGAAATTGTCGGAGTACCATCCCCACGCTGAGCACCGTAACTTGCAAAGTTTGCATGATTGCCACCAATGATTTCGTAGAGGTAGGTGGTGCTGTCATTCGCAAAAGTCTCTTCTGCGTTGTCAGTGCTCGAGAGTGCTATCGTATGGGATAGACGGTCCAATCCCTCGAGAATTTCTTCTCGCTCAGCGACACCATCGTTGGACGCATAAATATTCAAAACCTTGGCTTGCCAATCACTGAGGTTGGTGCTCCTCGGAGGATGCGCAGCCAATAGAATCAACCCCTTAAACTCTTCTGGGTTCGCCTCAACGAGCCTTGCGGCCGTTGCGCCACCGAGTGAATAACCGGCTATTGCCCAGGATTCAACATGTGGGAAACGCCCCACAACTTTCAGTGCAGAGTTGGGTGCAAGAACCGCTAAATCCAAGGGGGCTTGATCAAATACGATAGCAACGTCATTGTGCCCGCTCACGACTTTCGCTAAGACTTTAATATATGCATCTTCGTGAACACGACCGCCGGGGTAGAAGACCAGTGCTTTGGTTTTGTCTTCAAAATCACCTAACGTGAGTGTGGTAAGCCGGCGTTGTTCCTCTACCTCAATGTCGTCAGGGAGTTCAAACTCAAGTGCGCGGTACGAGCGCGCTATTCAACGCAAACGCGATGATACATAGATATAGAGAAGATAACAGATATCTAGAATGAACCACCAAGCCTCCCAAAGCATAGAAATCTAGGGTGCTTGCCCCTCGGTCGACAACAATCGGTCGCTTGGCCGAGATGAAGTTTCAAAAAGTCGAGAGTACTTTCGCCAAAGCACTTTCATAATCTTCGATTTGAACATCTGGTTTGAGAGCTATGCGTTCATGTTTGGCCTCCCCATCGCTTTAGTTGGCATGAGTTGGAGTATACGCCTCAACGTCTTCGTTGCATAATTTTAAGAGGCCAGGGGGCCCATAATGCAGGACACCTGCAGCGTTTGTTCCTACCAGCGTTGCATTCAGATACTTCTTGAAAAGCAAATTCAGCACTACACTCTGCTATATTTTACCATATGAAAGAAACTTGTGGACCTTGGTTACCCATAACCGTGGCAGACCGACGGAACAAATAAAAGAACCACAAAAACGCACGGATTTATGGTGCGACTCTACAATTGGGTCTTAGAGAGCGATTCAGTGCTTGCTTTCTTGTGAGCTGCTCGATTACTCTCTCAAATATGCAAACTTTGTTTCAAAACTGCTGGCATCATCGTCACCATTAGGTTGGGCGGTGAATGATTCTATAGATTGAGACACAACACCGGCCCGCGCGCCGGTTTTTGTTTGTCGAAAGTTGGGGTGGTGGCTGGATTCGGAGAACAAATGGCCACAACAATCGGAAAGCTCATCATTCCCCGCGGGGAAATTTTTCTGCAGATTATTCAACGCTTGCACGACGCAGGCTTCCCCGTGATACGGAGTGTCGAAGGCCAATCTGAAATCGTGGTTGGAGCACAGCGTTGGGTTCTTCAAACATGTTCTGTTGATGACCTCTTTGACACTTTCGAAGTTGAGAGCAACTGTGTGGCGCTTATCCCATCGTCTGCACCAGAGCAGCTAAAATCAAAAGTACGTCAAACTCAAGTGCGCCCACTCAATGATGATCAAGGGCCTCTTTGTGTGTTAGCACCGCGCCAGGAGAGCTCATTTGAACGTTATCGCTCGGTGATTAAGCTGACGATGGGCTTGTGTAGGCAATAAAAAACCCACTCAATGAGTGGGTTGGCTCCGCAGGAGGGACTCGAACCCCCGACCTGGTGGTTAACAGCCACTCGCTCTACCAACTGAGCTACTGCGGACCGTGCCCCTTTTGTTTCAGAATGGAGGAAGAGTGTCAAGTGTTCTAATGCAGAAAGGAGCTAAAAATTGTGAGCGCTATAGTTTTGGCCTTGCTGAGTTGGAATTGAACTACACCAACAAGCGAATACGTTGTGGAGATTTTTTGGGTGCGCGTTCGATTTCACCCCGCGCCTCGATATCGGTCTTAATGTAGCGTGTGTAGTTTGTGAGACGCCCCTTCGGGAAGGGACATCGGACTCCAACTCTATTTGGACAAAAGCGACAACATCTTTAAGGAGGATGCCATTTGTGACGCTTTCGTTGTTGTCCATGTATCTAAGGATAGCGTCACGAACGAGCAGATATTGTTCAGCAGAGACGGTGAAAGCTTCTGAATAGTTGGGTCGGTTTGCGTTAAGAATTAGCGCGCGACCTTGTTGTTATTTCTCCTCCACTCGGGAAATAACATCGACAGGAAGTACGGAACACGCAGCCTTAGAACAGCCATTTTTAGGCAGGGGGTACTTAACATTTCGCATGCCACTGCGATGTCCATGTCGGGGAAGTGTTACCAGCGGACTCACTTTGGAAAGATACTTCTAGCATGTGAACATATCCCACCCAGGTCCATCATGCGAAACATTAGGAAATCAGGCTTCTGGACCAAATAAAAGCTTCGGGCCTGGTACATCTGTTCAATATCGAGTATCGAAGAGGTTGTTTGTGAGGAGTCCATCATGGGTGAAGCGATAACGGAAATTGTAAGTCGCGAGATGACCTTTTGGAATATGGTCGGGCATAGCGGGTATTTGCTACTCTTTATCTCTTTCTCTGTGAGTCGACTCTCCGTCTTACGAATCTTAACGATTAGCGCAAACTGCTTTGTCTTCGCTCATTTTTTCTGGGGCTATCAGGATGGAAGCTTTCAATGGACTCATGTCAAATGGGTCCCCGTAATGTGGGCAGTCATCTATAACATAGTCAATGTTTTGAAGCTTATCCAGGAGTCAAAAAAGTCAGAGCAATGATTCTGATGCCGGGTGTGCTCTCAGCTTGAAGCGACGCTCTCAGGCTTGACGGAAAAGATAGGTTAGGTATATTTCGCGCAAATTGATTTGCTTGGTTGAGACCGTGAGGTCTTAAAGGAGTGGATGGATGACGCAGATGAGCCTTGGTACGATCCCGCTAACAACAATCTTGTGCAATCTTGCCGGAGCAATGTTTTTATTGGCGTATGTGGTGCGCCAGATGTGGCTACTGAGGGTGATTACCCTAATCGGCCTTGCTGCCAATATTGCTTTCTTTTGGTGTGCCCTCGGGACGAGTGAGATAAGCCCCATCGTGTGGAACAGTCTCTATTTTGCGGTCAATGTCTATCAGCTTGCCTGTATCAGACATAAGCAGAATCATGAGACAAATTCGCTTTCCATATCTTGAGACACTTTTCGGCTAAGCTTTCAAGATGAAGCTTCACGGCTTATTCTAGCCGATATGAAGGTTGTGAAAGGTCTAGGGTTCTCGGGCATTGGGAGGCAGGACTCTGAGAAGCGTGAAGTCTCTACTACATCACAAAGTGCAGACTCTCTCACCTCTACAAATGTACACCATCCGGATGAAGATTCGTTCGGTGCTGAACGAAAGAACGGGCCACATGGTATCGACTCCGTAAAGCCCAATGAAGGTGCGCCTGCAGAGCGCGGGACGTCACCCGCTGCGAGCGAGTTGTTACGGCAGATTCAATATTCTCGTTCGACATCGGAGCATCGTGCGCTCATAAGTGCTCGTTATGATTTTGATGAAGTGATGGGGGACGACTCGAGAGACATGGTATCACGCAAGGTCGCAATCCTTGACCAAATTGCTCTTGATGGGCGCAAAGGCCGGCTTAGCGAAGAAGTTTTCTATGCAGCACTTCAATGGGTCAGCGAATGTATGGAGGGTGAGTTCGCCTCTTTCGAGCATGAGCTTGCACAGGCGATGGCAGTACTCGTCACAAGCGCGACCCTGGAGCAAGACATCACTGCAATTGCAGAGCTTGGCGCAAAGCTGGATCTCAATTTCTACGGTGAAGATCTTGCACGAGCAATCTTTGAACATCCCAATGTGGATGCGCTGCATGTTGCGGCAGAGTTCCCGAGATATGTGATGGCGATGCTCAATGAAAATGCAAGAGGAGCGAGCTTTGAACTTGAGAGTCGATGGTTTGAAAATGGGGAGGCGAGTGTTGTTCCTTTTGGAGGCAGCCGCCAGCCAGATTCAAGTGCGGCGCTGATCATGGCATGCGTTCGGCAGGTGCAAACACAAGGACCCGCGACGGAACGTTATATTGAGATTGTGAGTGGCCTTTTGAAGTCGCTAACGCCATCAGAACGTAGCGCTTTCTTTAGGCGTTTTGGGTCAGGGGAAGTCATCGAACGCTTGCGTCATCGCTGGACCTATCAAGAAGGTGCAGAACGTCTCAACCCTTGGCCTTTAGTGAGTCTTGAGCGTATGAAAGGTGAGGTCCCAAACATGGTGGCCCTTATCAGTGAGCTCCTGGGGAAGAATATTATGTTGATGGAGAAGATGCTTTCGTTGCCAGACAATCGCACCTTCTTGGAGCGTGAATTCCCCCGCGAGATGCTTCGCTATCGAAGCGTCAAGAAGGAGCTTTACGCAATGCGCATTACCAACTTTGATTTGATGCCTTTCTCGCATGCACCAGAACGCGTGATCGAGATGTGGGACGATGAAAGCGCTCGAGTCGATGAACGCCCAATCGCTGTGGTCGTTCAAAGCCCAGTGGATGCCAATCTTGCAATGGATGCCAAGGGCGATTTTGAGCAACTCTACAACAATTACAGAGTTCTTTTTACACAGGCCAGAAATGAAGAAGAGCTTGAAGATGCAATGCGACATTTTGATGCCGTGGTCTGCGATACTAAAATTCAACTGATGGTTATTGCGGGACACGGAAGCGTAGAGAGTATTGCCCTCGGGGCTGATGACCCCCGTTACGATGATAACGCCAATGAATCTGAGCTTTTAGACTTAAGTGACTCCGAGATGTTTAAAGAGATGTTCAGACATCGTTTGGCGCCGGGGGCTGATATTGTTTTGAAAGCGTGCAGTACGGGTGCTGAAAATCAGGAGGGCAACCTCGCTCAGCGGATTGCAGAGGCAGTACCTCAAGGCAGGGTTCATGCTTTTCCGGATGATAACAACAGTACACTTCTTCTGGATCCGGAAGGAACATTCGAATCTCTGAAGTTGCGAGATAGCGATGAAGGACAAGAGGTCATTGTTTTCGAGCCTACCGAGTAGCGTGTAGCGTGACCAAAATGAGACACTTGCGGCCTGGTTCCGCTTTAATTGTCTGACGAAGCCACACATCCGTTACACTGGTTTATGTCGACTAAAATCGGAAGAGGACAAAACCCAATTCTTCAGTCACCAAAGCCTCGGAAGAATGTAGAGGGGCAAAAGCTCGAGAACACAATTGATGGTGCATGCCCGATTGGCGCTGACGAAGCGGTCAGCGATTCGTTTGATGCTTGCTTTGAAGCAACGAGTCTTGAAGCATCGAACACGAACAATTTGGAGACACAGCGAGTGCAGAAGCAAGCGATGCCCAGTCGAATACCGGACGCGCTGCATGACGCATTGACCGACAAGTCTACCACGAAGCTTGAAAGCGTTGTATTGAAATCTGAACTAAGCACTTCGGTTTGGGATGAAAGAATCGATTATGCACTTTCACCTCTATCCGGTGAAGAGGCATCATCGAAGGTCTATTTCAATAAGCTCTGTGACGCGAATCAAGTTGGTATTTTGCTCGCAACAGATGAAGGCCGCGACCAGCTCGCAGTGAGTCTCGTTGAACTTCGCTTGAATGACGTTTCGCAATACGAAGAAGTCAGTCTTTTCATTGCGACATCGTTCACGAGCACGGAGTTGCTGCAAGTTGTTGGCGAAATCGATGTGCACTCTTTTCAGCTTTTATCGTTGGACACGGTCAGGGATGTTGTTGTGCTGAGCGAGTTCACGCCAAAGATCTTCTTCCCAATATTGGAGTCTCGTTTGTTAGAACTTGGAGTGCCGAGGGAGCTTACCTCACAGGTCGTAGATGAGGGTTTAATCGCGCTGGGTGAAGAGGGGATTGAAGGGTGGATGAACGCGCTTGGACCGGTCTTTGACCGCCAAAGGGTTTTTGATGCCTGGATGAATGTTTGGACAGACATTGTTGAGCGGGAGAACGATGCGCACGCTCACAACGATGCGCGTGAAATTGTACTGACGCACACTTTGGCGCTGGGCGAACGCAGCGAACTACGAGGCCTTTATCGAGGCGACCCGAGTCGCTTCGACGCACTAGCTCGGATCGTTGAATCGTTAGCAGAGGGGGGCATCGAAGAAAGTCTCGCAAACCTAGCAAAACATATGGACGCGGAGCCTCATCTTAGGAATGTTCTAAGTGAACTGGTTGCCCGTCGTTTCGAAGGGGACATTTTTGACGCGATCGCGAGTAAGCGTCATAGCCCTGATCTTGAGTCTGTTTTGCAGTGGTTGGAAAGTTCACCGAACAAGATATCTTGTTTTCAGAGGGTTTTTGACCAAGTTTTGTTAACAACCACCGACGCTACCCTTCGTGCACGGTTGCTAGAACTTGCAAAACATTCTTCGCCCGATGAACAAAACGCATTGTATCGAACTATTGTTTTGGGGGATGAGACGTTACCCGACTCGTGTTTGGAAGGGTTGGGACCGCTCCTCGATACATACTTGTTGCGACAAGACGGCATTGTGGATGTTGATTTGCTGCGCAGCACGTATTCAAATCACAACTTTTTAGTCACATATCATATTTACCGTCGTGATGACTTTGCTTTGGACTTGGCGCGTAGTCTCGCGGGTTATGATGACAACATTGAAACTTGGACGAAGTCTGAAGGGCTTGATGAACATCAAGAAACATCAATCTCTACCTTTCTCGCAGGGCTAAGTCGTATCCGCAGAGTGGGGAAAAAACAAGGTTTCGGTGAAGATGCAATCAACCGCCTATTGCAGCTGTATTGGGACTCTGAGATTTGTGACGTGCCAGAAACTGACATGCTTGACCATGGGCTTTCTGTCTTTGGTGATTACGAAGGGCTTGACCTAAAAAAAGCGTACTTTGCAGACGTTTGGACAAATCGTGTGCTTGACGACGGTGACCTTGACTCCGTGGCCAATGCACTTGATGCAAACATCATGCTGATGTCGAAGATGCTGACGCGTGCAGGAAACCGTGAATGGTTAGGGGCGAATTACCCTGAAGAGTTGACACGTTATGAGACTTTGAAAGCGGAACTCGCAGAGATTGGCATCGTAGATTACGACATCATACCTTTTAAGAATGAACCCGAGAAAATTTTGGAGGGATGGAAGGCCCAGAAGGATGAACGCCCCGTGGCGATTGTCATACAAAGCCCTGAAGATTGGAACTTGGGTTTTTACCATGGCATTGCAGAGCATTACCCCAAACTCTATGAATCCCATCGTGTTCTTTTTGCACATGCTCGCGGCGAAGAGGATGTCGCGAACATTGGGGCGAGGGCTCATGGGTTTTTGGGCGAGTCATCGATTGATGTTTTGGTGCTGGCGGGTCATGGTTCTCAAAACATGATTAGTTTTGGCGCAAAGGACCCTCGTTTCTCAGGCGACAAGGCGGGGCTTGCGCATCTTGATTCTGATGATGACTCGCTGCTTGAAGCTTCGTTTGCGAAACTCTTGAACGCAGACTCGGATATTGTTCTCTATGCGTGTAGCAATGGTGCAGAAAAAGAGAGTCAGTCGAATTTGGCAAAGGTTGTCGCCTCATGTGTTGGGCAAAGTCGCGTTCACGCTTTGCCAGACCCGAACAATGCTTCTTTCACTTTTGATGAACACGGTCGTTTTCGAGGTCTCAAACTGGCAAACACCAACGAAGGGCAGGTCCCGGTCGTGATTGAGCCAGACGCGTTAATTCGGTGAGTGAATACGACGAGCGAACCAGCGGGACGAACTTGCGTTTTTAACTTTTTTTAGAAATGCGCTTTGGGATATTGTGGTGGAGCTAGGCGGGATCGAACCGCCGACCTCCTGCATGCCATGCAGGCGCTCTCCCAGCTGAGCTATAGCCCCACAATGTATGAGCTTTCGCTCATAGCATGGTTCTGTTAAAGAAAACTCAGTCGTTTGTAAAGGGCGGATTTATGCTTCGATGGATTCTAACAGTACTTTGTATCACTTTCATGTTTGGATGTGATGGCATGACAAAGGGGTGTGCGGCACCCGATTCGATTGCCAGTCGCAGGGCGGACTCAAGTCATGTCTATAAAGTTGTTGGGCTCGAGCAAAACGCTCAGCCCGCGCCGGGTAACGACCAGGTCTATGGCACCGGATGGTACCCGAATATCGAGGTGGATGACACGGGTGGCATTCATCTTGCGTGGACCAATGCTGAGTATGGCGATGTCATGTATGCGCGATGGGACCCAGAGGCACACCGTACGCGCGATGTGCAGGTTGTCGAACGTGAGGGCGCTGCGGGTTCGTTCTTGAAGCTTGCCCTCGGCCCGAAGGGCGAACCGATCTTAGCTTATTACAACCAAACAACCCACCAACTTCGTCTTGCGCACCGACCAAAAGATTGGCGCACAAAAGCGCTTGAATCCAAGTTGGACAAAGTGGAAAACGAAAGTGTGGATTTTGAGATTCAGCAACGAGGCAATGCTCAGAAGAAAGAAACCCGACAGTTATCAAAAAAGTCATCCAATACGTCGAAAGTGAAAAAGGCAAAGGGGAAACCTTCAGGCACGAATGCCGTCGAATCTTTTCTTGAAGCACAAAAGAACGCGAGGGAGGTAAAGTCGGATCATGAGCCACCAATGGGTGAAGGATGGCTTGGTGAAAATGTGGCCTATGGAGAATTTGTCGGCATAGGAACCTCGTTGGTCATCGACTCGGAGGGCAGCCCTCATATTCTTTTTTATCACCCGGACGCTAAACATGGCGATCGTCTTCGTTACGCACGTCGACACAGAAATATGGAAGGCTTCTCAGAAGAACACCTCGGGAGATTTAAGGTCTTAACGCTGGATGAGGACCTTGGTGCATCGCACAAAATACAAACCGGCTTTTGGGTTGGCAGTGATGAGGTGATCGCAAGCTACGCGGCGTGGCAAGGCATTAACATTGAGCTGCGTCTTGCGATTGTGGATCTCAAGAGTGATAGCGTTCAAGTTATTGAACCCAAGCGTAAGAAAGAAGTGGATGGTTACACGAGCACTCTATCGGTGCACGATAACACGATTGACGTGTACTCTGTGGTCAGTGGCGCGAGCGCACTCGCACACTTTCAGTTGAATAGAGAAAACCCCGTTATCCCAATGGAGCGTAAGACGCTGCTGTCGAGGCCAGGGCCCACCTCGATCACGCGACTTGCGAAGGGTGAAACCTTCATCTTAACTTGGGGGCATGGCGACACTCGAAACGAAGGGCCAGGACTTTGGCTTCTTAAAAGTACCTCTTACAATGCTCCTCTAGAGAAAGTTGTTTTGGATGAAGGTAAACTCGAGGAGCCCTGGCTTGATACGGCATCCCGCGATGGTGTGTTATGGGCCGTCTGGACTTCGCCGGATATGCACTCAATGAAGCTCTATCGGCACAAGTAACAAGCGCCTTGTAGAATATATAAAAGACCCAGGCACATTGGATTGTCGGTGGGGTGAAGTAGTCTCTTGTAGGGTCCCCCCAGCTTCGTGTTTCAAGATGATGCATTCGCGGGGCAATTTAGGTTTCAAAGCACAATCCCCGTACAATAGAAGAGTGGCAAGAGTTATATGGGGAGAATGTTATGAAAATTCCTTCTGGGCAACTGGGACTCGCGGGGGCGATATGCGCGCTCGGAGCATGGCTTGCCAATGCTGACGATACTTCTCGAATTGAGCATGAGGCTGAAAGACTTCTCTTGGAACTACAAAGCTCTTCACTCGAATCGATTGGAAGCCAGCTGGTGAGCGATATCGCCGGCGGATCCGCACAAGTTTCATCGAGAGGAGTGGATGCTGTACGTGAGGCTCAGTTGAATAAAGAGCGTACCGTCAAAGAGCGCTCAAAGGAGTTGGATGCTGCCTGGGCCTTTGGTGAAGCGACCTATCATCATGAACTGACCAGCGAAGAGTCTTTAATCCCTGAGGGCAATGCCAGGGTCGCAGAAATTCGCGAGATGCTACGTGAGGCCTCGCAGCACAATATTGCGTCCAAACAGCAGCAGGACAATATTAAAGCGAACTGCATTGGCGAGCGCATTCTAACACTGAAGGGTGTTGCAAGAGTTGCGACTGAGGCTTTACGTCATCTCGAGAAGGCTGTCGACGCAAACGCATTCGATAGCGGTGCGAGGCGATACAGTGAAATTGTTTACGCGCATAAGCGCGCACAAGATGGGCTGCGTGATGTCAAACATTGTGTCGGGATCGAGCTCGAGGACGATGTGGAGAAAGGGACGGATGTTGCAGTTGATGTCGAGGGGCACCAAGGCTCGATGGACTATTATGAAGCGGATGCTCGTGGAAGTGGCGACTTTGGAAGCCGCTTTGTGGATACTCAAAATGGAAATGTTGGCGGTGGCGAAGGTGCTGATGAGCTGAGTCGGCCGCAGCCCGCGTCGCGCAGTCTTTAAAAAAGAGAAGCGAACAAAACCCAAATTTAAAACGTAATGCTTTAGCCGGATGCCCTTCGATGGTAGCTTGAAGCAATGACGACTCAATACGACTATATTGTAATTGGTGGCGGGTCTGCGGGTGTTCGTTCTGCGCGGATCGCTTCGGCCTTGGGCGCACGAACACTCGTAGTGGAAGAAAGTCGGCTTGGCGGGACGTGCGTCAATGTAGGGTGTGTTCCCAAAAAGTTGTATGCTATTGCAAGCCACTTTTCGACTCGAATGCGCGAAGCAGAATCTTTTGGGTGGACCGATGTTGGTGCACGACACGATTGGACCTTCATGCGTGAACGTGTCGCTCGTGAAATTCGCCGCCTCAATGCCGCTTACACGCGAACCCTTGAGAATGCTTCGGTTGAGATTGTTCGTGGCCGTGCGTCTTTTCTTTCGCCCGGTACTCTTTGTGTTGGTGACCGGCAATTCAGCGCAGAACATATTCTTATTGCAACAGGGGCTAGAGCGCGTCCGGTAGACTTTAAAGGGTCTGAATACGCGCGCGACTCCGATGCGTTCTTTAGTTTAGACGAACGACCCGACCGAGCAGTAATTCTTGGAGCAGGGTACATTGGAGTTGAGTTTGCATCGATCCTTCGGAACTTTGGATGTGAGGTTCATGTAGTGAACCGTAGCCAGGGGATTCTCTCGGGTTTCGATCGTGAATGCGCCTCTGCTCTGGAAAAATCTATGAAGGGACGGGGTGTACATTTTCATTTCGAAGCCCAAATCCAAGAGATTGTCAAAGATGCAGGTCGTTATCATGCGGTGCTCGGCAATCAGCAAAGTATTGCAGCCGATGTGGTGTTTGCGACATTGGGGCGCGTACCCAATACCGAGGGATTGGACCTTGCAAAAGCAGGAGTTCGCGTGGGTGAGCGAGGCGAGATTGTCGTGAGCGCAGAAGGCAAGACGAATGTCGAGGGCATTTATGCGCTTGGAGATGTTATCGGTGGTCCGCAGCTCACGCCGGTCGCATTAAATCAAGGTATGACTCTTGCGCGTAGGCTTTTTGGTGGCGGCCAGGTTTGGCCAGAGCCTGACTTTCAGAACGTTGCGACCGCGGTCTTCTCAGACCCTCAGCTTGGCGCACTTGGCATGACGGAGGACGAGTGTCTGGATAGCGGCATCGAAGTGGACGTTTTTCAGTCTTCGTTCAGGCCGATGGACACCGTACTCAATCCGGAAGGCGAGCGATGTCTACTGAAAATG
This sequence comes from Myxococcota bacterium, assembly GCA_020630615.1. Classification (GTDB taxonomy): domain Bacteria; phylum Myxococcota; class UBA727; order UBA727; family JAHDBA01; genus JAHDBA01. The sequence goes on from JAHDBA010000011.1 coordinate 34,710, forward strand.
CTTGTTAATGTCGAAACGAATGAGGTGATGGGGTTACACATGGTTGGCAATGGCGCAGGTGAAATGCTGCAGGGAATGGCTGCGGCACTCTCAGCGGGCGCACGCAAGAAGGACTTGGATCGAGTGATTGGCATTCACCCAACGGTAGCTGAAGAGTGGGTTACCATGCGCACGCCTTCAAGACGACTCAACTCAACAACATAAGACACGGATGTTTTATGGCTGGTGCCAAAGATAGGATGGATAATGCGCAAGCGGAATGTGCCAGGCCGGGTAATGCCCACGATGGCGAATCACGTCTCTACGCTCCAACCCGTACGTGGACGGCCGATGATTTGCGGGGCCGCTATCGTTATCGGGGATTCCTCGAGCGAACGATGCTGCGCTTTGAACTCAAGATTGTCGACGACTCTTGAGTGCTTGTGCTAGTGAAGAGCATGAGTGAGGGTTCGAATGACGCCAACGATACTTATTGCAGATGATGATCCAGAGATTCGCGCGGTTATTCAATATGCGTTTAGACGAGAAGGCTGGGAGATGCTGCTTGCGTCAGACGGTGAAGAAGCGTTGGGACTCTACGCAGAAGAGTCGCCCGATGTTTTGGTGTTGGATATTAATATGCCCAAAGTTGATGGTCTCGAGGTGTGTCGGAATGTTCGCTCGCGTTCAGAGACCCCTGTGCTTTTTGTTTCTTCGCGCGATGAGGAACTTGATAAAATTCTGGGACTGGAACTTGGTGGTGATGATTACATTACAAAGCCCTTTAGTCCGCGTGAACTTGTCGCTCGCGTGAAGGCCATATTGCGGCGTATTGCACATAAGCCCCAGGGAGCACTTGAGCTCCATCGGATTGATGTCGGTCTCTTGGTGCTCGACTTGGATACCTTTGAGGTACAATGGGATGGCAACGATGTGACTCTCACCGTGACGGAGTTCGGACTCTTAAAGCTTTTCGCTGAAAACAATCTCAAGGTCGTGACCCGAGAGGATATTCAAAATCATGTTTACGATGGTCTGCAGGTGAGCAGCCGTACGGTTGACAGTCACATTCGACGTTTGCGCCAAAAGCTCAATCGAGCGGGGGCGGAAAATATTCTCGAAACGCTTCACGCAAAGGGTTTTCGTTTGCGGGTAGGCGCATAGCGATGAACAAGGCTCTTCGGCGCAGCAGTCGCGTTCATCAATGGCCAAAGGTTCGAACACTGGTTGTCGTAATCGCGGTGCTTGCTTTGAGTGCACCCTGGGGGGTACTCACTTTCTTTCGCGTGTTTGACACGACAGTGATGCGGCAAACCGAACGCGAACTCTTAGCCCAAAGTGCAATGCTTGTTGCGGCGTATCAAAACGAGTACGTGCGTATTCATCCCTCAAACGAAAGCGCTATTGAAGAATGGAGAGCACGCAGCTTCAGCGATACCCGTATTGACCCGGCAGTGGTCAACCTGGATGTTTTTGCGCATGACACACTTCCGCCGCGCCCCTATGTCACCAAGATGATGAATGCGCATACTGAGGCGATGTCTATTGGAGAGTCCTTAACTCCGGTTGTGCGTGAGGCGCGAGCGTTAACACTCGCGAGTCTGAAAATCCTTGACAGTCGAGGTGTACAGGTTGCGGGCTCTCCAAGTGAGGCTGGTAAGTATTTTGGTCAAATTGAGGAAGTGCGCTTAGCGCTTCAGGGCACTTTGAGTGCTCGTTTGAGAAAGCGTGTGTCAGACGAGCCCATTCCCAAGCTAAGCTCACTGAGTAGAGGAGCCCAAGTGCGACTCTTTATTGCGATGCCGATCCCTCACCCCTTTAAAGAAGAAGTTTTGGGTGTCGTTTATTCGAGCCGTACGCCGAAAAGGGTCGTTGAAGTCTTGTATGACTTTCGCACACAACTGGGACTCGCATTGGGCCTTCTGATGCTCGGTGGAGTTCTGGTTCTTTTGCTCCTTTATCTTTTTCTGACATATCCGATGCAATCTCTGGCCAAGCGCCTCGAGAGCTATGAGTCGAACCCGATGCAGTTGCCGACTTCGCAACGATTTCTAGGGACAGAAGAACTCGCAATGATCGAGAGCTCGTTTCAAAATCTTGCAATGCAATTGACGGGGCGCCTCGACAATCTTGAACGCTTCGCGGGTCACGTCTCGCACGAGTTCAAGACACCTTTGACGAGCATGCGCGGCGCATTGGAATATCTTGACGATGGGGACCTCTCTGCGGAAGAGGAGAGTCAGTTCCTCGCAACCCTATCAAAAGGTGTCTCACGCCTTGAACGACTGGTGCATCGTTTTCTTGAGCTTGCTCGCGCCGATTCCGTGCGCCATCATAAGGGTGTCTGTGACGTGGTTGAGGTTGCACGCGATGTGGGGCATGAGCTTGGGCTTCCGATTGAGTTGGAGTCACCGAAGAGGGCCTACCGGGTTGCGATTGCACGTGAAGACCTGCGAACAGTTTTCAAAAATCTTTTCTCGAACAGCTCAGAGCATGGTGCATCGAAGGTGACACTGATTTTCAGTCAGGACGCCGGTCGCTTCGTTGTGAAGTGTTGTGACAATGGGAATGGTTTTCACTCCGGAGATATCCAAAAGCTCTTTACTCCCTTCTTTACAGGGCGTCGAGAGAAAGGTGGGACAGGACTTGGCCTGCCCATAGTAAAGAGCTTGCTTGAGCGCTCGGGTGCATCGATTCAGGCTGTCGAGAGTGAACATGGAGCTTGTTTTGAGCTCGAGATTGTAGCGGCCCGTCTTGAATGACACTAGAGTGAACCTTCAGTGCGCTAGCTTTGTGGACCAATTCGTGCTGCGACCTTCTACAATGGTGCAATTTGTGTGCAAACTTTACGCACTTTTTGCGCACCAAGAACATCTTTGAGAACTTCAGAGCATACTGAACTCTGCAAAGGAGTTTTTTATGCAAACAACAAAGAGAAAGAAACGGAATTTAGGTTTTCGGAAGTCGATTATTGTCACAAAGGTGCTGCCACTTAGTGTTTTGGCTGTCATGTGTTGGGTTGCAACCTGCAGTGTCGGTGGAGTGGTCAGCGATCGAAGTGAACAAGCCACCTATGCTGAGCAACGAATTAAAGAGAGTTGGGCACCGGTTCTCAACGGAATGAATCCAGTACTGGTGCTTGGGGAACGAAGAACGAGAGAAATTGAGAAAACGCTCAAAAATGAAAAAGGTAAATTTTACACGGAACGTCAAGAGGAAGTTTATGTGGTCGACTCTACGCTGCTGAGCCATGTGGCCGATACACAAATCATCATTGACGTTGAAAAACGGCAACTTGGACTCTTTTTACAACCTGTGTACACAGCGCAAATCAATGTGACGGGTGAGATTGAAATGCCGGACATCGAGGGCGAGCTCTACAAGCTCAAGTTACATTTACCATTAAGCAGTATTGAAGGGCTGCAAATCGCTAATGTTGCGGTGAACAATAATAGCATGTCAGTTGCAACCGATGCAGTTGGACTCGTGAGCGATATTACTTTTGAAGAGGCCCGGCACAAGACAATAGAGTACGCAATCTCATTGGTAGTTCGAGGTTCAGAAAGGATTGCTTGGGACCCCATTGGCAAAGAAGGTCAACTTGAGATCTCAGGAAATTGGCCGCATCCAAGCTTTGCAGGACAAGGCTTGCCGAGTAGTAGAAAAGTGACATCGGAGTTGTTCTCTGCGTCCTGGCAATCATCGATTCTGTCGACAACGCTACAAATGAAGAGTGAAATGTCGGTTGCTACATTATTATCGTCGAGTCGCATGTTTGGAGTTGGCTTGCAGAATGGTGTCGATGTCTACACAAAGTTTTATCGAGTTGTTGAATATGGGATTCTTTTGATTCTCGTACTCTTTTGTACGCTCTTTGGTTTTGAGGTTGTGATGAAAGAGCGTCTGCACTTAATGAACTATCTTCTTATGGGAGTGAGTCTGGTTGTGTTCTTGCTTCTGGTCGTATCGTGTTCTGAACATGTTGGGTTTACGACAGCTTATGGTGGTGCTGCCTTTGCGCTTTGCGCATTGAACGGCTTCTATGCTTCTGGGTTTATCGAGCAGAGGCGTAACCGCTTTGGCTTGATCGTGGCGCTCGGAGGGTCGATGGCTGCGATCTTTGGTGTCGTGAACTCAGAAGATCACGCACTCTTAAGTGGTTCGCTCTTGCTCTTTGCGCTCTTGTCTGTGGTCATGATTGCGACACGTAAACTCAAGTGGGATGAGCTGGCTATAGCTGGGGTGAGCGATGAAGCGCACAATGGTTTGGTGACTTCAGTCGCAATGCCGGGTCTGGCACTCGATGCATCGAAGACGCGTCTTGAAGAAAGCCCGTAAGTAGAAAACGATTAAACATTGAAACAATGCGGCCTTGATATGGGCCGTATTCTGCGTGGTTTCGGAATGAACGCTAGAGCTGAGGGGACTCGAATGCTTCGCCGGTTAACACCCGTAATACATGCTTTAGAGACGGCGCCCGATGGACAAAGGTATCCTTGTGCTCAGTGATTATGGATGCAAGAACATGTGGGTTGTAACGCATCAGATTCGATGCGTAATACAAGCGTAAGACTTCTGCACAAAACGCGTTTGCTTCAGAATTGGGTGGCTCGCCGAGTACAGTGCCCAAGAGATTGTAGCTCGGCTTGGGGGATGAAAACTCATGGACTCGGACATGAAGGCGATCGGCTTCGAACCCTTTCAGTTGAAGCTGGAAGCACTCAAGGAGTATGCTGGGCAGCACGCCTTTCTTTTTGATGTAGAGTGTTTCATCGTGGAAGCTTCCGCCCATTTGCATCGCGTCTTTTGTGGTGACGCCATGATGCACTTTCTCAATGAAGGGGACACCGTGCACCTTCACCAGAATACTTTTCGCAAGGTTCAAATAGACGAAGTAAGCGTTCAAATGCGCCAGCTCAAGCGGCATGGTCTTGAGCGAGCGAAGAATCAACTTTGCATGCGAAGAAAATCGTTCTGAAGCCTCTTCAGCTTTAGAAGCATTTTGGGTGGGAGTGTTGACGAAGGTCGTATTGTTCATATGCTGTCGGAACTTCCTGCGACCACGGACTTCGTTGAAACAATCTTTAGCGCTTCTTCCTAAAATATTCGACTTGCCACTTCTGAACTGCGGCCTCATGACATGCCAGTGTTGGACAAAAGACATGGGTGCCGTTGTTGCGACTGACGAAGAAGAGTGCATCGGTTTCCTCGGGGTAAAGCACTGCATGAATTGCATCGTAGCCGGGTGCAGCAATTGGCCCTGGGGGAAGGCCTTTAATGACGTAGGTGTTGTAAGGGTGCGGGTCGAGAATGTCTTTTTTTCGGATGTTGCCATCGTAGTTTTTGATGCCATATATAATCGAAGGGTCGGTTTGCATCTTCATCCCTTTCTTGATTCGGTTATGAAATACGCCTGAGATTTTCGGGCGTTCTTCGGGGGCCGCCGTCTCTTTTTCAACGATTGCCGCAAGGGTTAAGACCTTGTGAAGAGACCAGCGCATCTCTTTCATACGCGCCCGCATTTTGGGTGTTACTTTCGCGTCAAGCTGTTTGCGCATCGCAACGAGGACTTGTTTGGGAGTAAAGCGTTTGGGGAACTTATACGTGTCGGGGTACAGATAGCCTTCAATCCCGCCGGGGATGCGCGCTTGGCCATTGGCACCGACTCTAGGAACCCCGAACTCTTTGCGTAAGGCACTGTCTTTTTCAAGTGTAGTGTAGTCGTCAAGAGACCCGAACCCAGCCTGCACAAGGAGCCCATAGATTTCTTCCTTGCGCAGGCCCTCTGGGATGGTGACGCTACGCTCTTCGACTTCGGCATGTTGCAAGATGTCGAGTATTTGAGAATAGGACGCTTTGGCAGGTATGGTGAAGGAACCCGCTTCAATACCCTTAAGCTTGTCACTAAAAAAGCGTGCGAAAAGATAGAAGCGTCTTGAGCTCTCAATAACCCCTGCGTCTTCAAGCCTCTTCGCCACAAGCTTGCCCCCTGCACCTCGGGGTATCTCGACATGGGTTGCCATGGATTCACCGCCATGCGCCGGCCCCGCAAAAGTACCGTCTGAAGTTTTGAGGTAGGCAAAGGACGCGATGCCCGCCACACCAAGACAAAAGAGAAATCCACCAATGATAACTTTTTTCAACATAATGTGTTCTCGCGCAATGACCCGCCTTCAGCTTGCCACAACCAATGGCCCTCGGTGAGAAAATCTTCAACAAGAATTGCGGCGGCAGCAGAGTCAAGTCGGTCTCGTGCGTGTCGCTTATTGCGAATTGCTTTGCCTTGCTGGGCAAGGCGCATCGATGCGCGCTTCGAAGATTGCGCCTCATCGACCAGAAAAATAGTGCATTGAGAAGAAATTGTTTCAAAGGTTGATAGATATCGCGCAAACGATTTTGCACGGACTCCAATGACGCTCTCTTTTGACCCATCCTTCTTTGGGAAGCCTAGAAGCAATGTCACAACGCTGTTCTCAACAACCAAAGCCTCAAGTCGCTTACGGTCATCGTCACGTTTGGAGGCAGAGTAGCTTGGCAGTGCGCGTACACTAATGCCAAGTGGGTCCGAGATGGCAAGGCCGCACCGTTTTAAGCCAAGGTCTATGGCGAGCACCGGACAAATCGTTTCAAGTTTTGTGTCGGATTTCATCATGGATAAGCGATCATGAGTGGTCTCTGATCATAGAATCTAGCTTTCATTGGAGTTGAGTTCGTGTGCGCTCGCTTCGACGTTCTCGATTCGCGCCCTCAACTGAGTCAGTTGGGCCTTACCTTTATCAAGCCATTGATTGTCTTGCCCGGTTCGCGTCGCCATGGCTTCTGTAGATTCAAAAATCGAGATTGCTTTTTCGAGGAGCACCTTGGTGCGACTGTGTAAGGCGCTTCGGTAGAGAGCCTGACCGGCATCATCAAGTTCGGCCGGCATCGGCAGCGCATTGACTTCGTTAAAGAGTGTCTCGTAAAGATTCGCGACTTGAACTCCAGCAGCAGATGCCCACCCGGGGTGTTCACTGCGAATTGCTTTGACGTATTGGTTCTCTGCGCGGAGAAGCTGTTGGCACTTTTCTTCGAGTCTCCGTCCGATGACTTTTTCCAAGAAGTTAGGGTCTTCGTCATGGATGTCTTGAGTATCAGCGAGTGTCGTCAGTGTCATGGACTCAAAAGTACGGCGTTGCATTTCACCAAGGTAGAAGTTGGCTTGAGCGATGTAGTAATTTCGCACGGAGATACCCGGCTTTAGGTTCTTTTCGCGACGTAATGCTTCAAGCATTCGTGATTCAGAAGTCGCGAGGTCTTCAAGCATGTAATATGCAACGGCCGAGCTTACCAGCGCTTCAATACGTTCGACATTACCAAGCTCTTCAACAAGAAGCCTGTCAAAAACACGGGCGCTCGCACGAAAGTCTTTGAGACCCGCGTGTGCCACTGCACTTTGAAAGTTTCGATAATGCTCTTTGCGTGTCGCTTTTGGGAAACGACCTTCAAGTGACAGGAGCTGGTTCAGCGCGCTTTCAAAATGCTCGAGTTCAATATTGCAGTCTGCAAGTTCAAGAAGAACGTCGGGATAACGTTTGTCTTCGGGGTATGCTTCGATAAAGGATTCGAGATAGGGCTTCGCGCTCTCACAAGAGTCTGCTTGGAGCAACTCGTCTGCACGGCTGAGGAGTGAGTCTGCATCGTGGGTTTCAAAACCATCGGGCAAGGCCTCAGCCGACGATGTCTTCGCTACACTCGATCGTGTCGTGGAGCAGGCCAAAGAGCCGAGGATGAGGCCAAGAAGAGTGAGGGTGCGGAGGTGGCTTCGAGCAGTGCGTATGCGCAAGGGATTTTTACGAGCGTTCATAGCTTGGAGTTTTGTCTTCAACGTGCACACTGTCAATTTTCTTCTCAAGTGTTTTATGAACGAGCGACAGGATGACCTCAATCGTCTTTTCGTGAAAAAGGATTCCAGCATGTCCAGTAGGAATCTCAAAATGTTCAAGTGTGCTACCGAGGCGGGTCGTTTCAGAGGGGTACACCGTCGTGTCGTATGTGGCTGCAAGGCTCATTGCGTTTCTCGGGATACCTTCATCGACCCAATCTGTTGCGTAGAGCCGCTTTTCTTGGGGCCTTTGTTCTTTGCCTTCGCGAAGAAGAGGTAGAAACTTCGCGAGCGGAGTCCCAAAGTGTGGGCTCGCAAGGGTTACGAACGCGCGTGTCCGTTTCTGGAGCGCGTGGGATCTTTCAAGAATGCGAGTCACCAGAACACCACCCATCGAGTGCGCAACCCAGATAATCGGGCGTTCATCTGCAATCGTTGTGTCGATTTGTTTTTCAAGGTCTAACGATAACTTTTCGAGGCCTGCTCCGAATCCATGGGTTGGGCCATGGACTCGGGGGCAGACGACATCCAGTGCGAACGCGGAAAGACTCTTTTTAAGTGTTCTAAAGTTCGCTGGATGTCCCATGAAGCCGTGGACGCATACAACGACGGGGTTTTCTTCCCTGTCGGAAGTGTCATGCTGCTTTGAGCGCGAGTCTTCTGGTAGAAGACGGTACCCTGTTGCCCGAAGTATTGAGCCGAGCTCATCGATAAGATGGAGAGCTGAAAAGTGAAAAGGGGTCGATGTTCGGAAGGCCGGGTGTTCTCCCTTCATCAGGCGAATGAAAGTACAAATAAGAAGGTAAAAGGTAATCGACGATGTGACGACCAGCGCTATTGCAAGGAGCGAGAGGAGCCCCCAAAGGATTGCATCAAGCAAAGTTATGACTTGGGGCCCCGTTCAAGATCTGCGATACGCTTTGCCAAATCGTGGATCCGATCTTCAATGACTGCGGCGCTCAAGGACTCTGAACTTTGTTGGGTCTCACTATCGGCGTCACGCGCTGCCGCATCGTGCTTCGTGTCGTCAATGCATGTTGGGTTGGACAGGTCTTGAGCCTCGCTGGAATTGTTATCATTCTCAACCTTGAGCTCGTCTTGTTTTTTTGAGTCTTTCTTTTGCGGTTTCTTCCACAGTTGCTCGACGCGACGCTCTACGTCTTCGGTGATCTGCATCACGGGGTCATGAATTCGGTGCTGATAGAAGTCATTAAGTACGTGGTTGGAGTCTCGAATGATACCTTTTAGTAGGGTCAATGGCGTTCGTGCAGAGCGTTTCTCTTCTTCAAGAATAACTTGCGCGAAAGTTATGGCGGTGAGGTCATCGCCACTTTTATTGTCGATGACGCGAATTTCGTTATGCTCGCGGACCATATCTGCAATGTCATCTAAGGTGACATATCGACTGTGCTCGGTATCATAGAGTTTTCGATTTGCGTACCGCTTGATCAGAATTTCGCTTGCCATGACCAAAAGTTAATGGTTTTGCGCAAAGGATCAACGGGTTATGGCACAGCGCAGCAATTCACGGAGCCGAGGCGCGAATATGCTGATTTTTTGACCCCTATCAATAGCTTCTTTAGCATTGACTGCGTGAATGTGAACAAACCCCATATCCCGGTTATGCTGCACTCGGTGGTTGAAGCCTTGTCCCCAGTTGATGGCGCGAATTTTGCCGATGTGACCGCGGGGGCGGGTGGCCATTTGGCTGCAATCTGCGAGCGCATCGCGCCATCGGGCTATGTTATGGCCTTGGATCAAGATGAGCGCGCTTTTCAGGACGATGCTGCGGGTGGTGTTGTCGCTCGCTTTCCAAAGAACAGTGTATTGCTTCGCGCAAACTTCGAAGAGATCGCAGCATGCGCGCGTAAACAAGGTCTTGAAGGCTTTGATGGCATTTTGGCCGATTTGGGCGTCTCTTCAATGCATTTTGATGAAATGGAGAGGGGCTTCTCGTTCAGGCATGATGGGCCAATCGACATGCGAATGGATACCCGCCAGGGTGAGAATGCCTACGACCTTCTTGCTCGCCTCAAACAAGACCAACTTGCAGACTTAATCTTCGAGCTCGGCGAGGAGCGTTTCTCGCGACGTATTGCGCGATCCATTAAGTCGAAGTGGCCCATGCCTAACTCGACACTTGAGCTTGCAAAGCGTGTGCAAGACGCTGTTCCTGGAGCTGTAAGGTCACGCCGGCACCCTGCGACAAAGACTTTTCAGGCGTTGCGCATGGCTGTAAATCGAGAGTTGGATGTCCTGGAAACGTTTATCGAAAGTGCTGCTGCTCTTCTTGTACCCGGAGGCCGCCTCGGAATTATTACTTTCCATTCCCTTGAGGATCGCATTGTAAAAAACAAATTTCGCAACTTCGTACGCGAGAGTAAAAACTTCCAGCTCTTCTCAAAAAAGCCTCTGACACCGAGCCCATTCGAAGTACAAGAGAATCCGCGTGCCCGCAGCGCTAAATTTCGGGTCTTGATTCGGAGGCAAGATGACAGGGAATAGGAGGAAATCTGTACACCCGCTTGACTTGGACACCCGCCCGGCAACGACACCAAAACATCACGCTTCACGAGTTGCTACCGCGCGCGATAAGGCCGGATGGATAGCGCTCCACTGGGGTGAACGAATGCGCGGCCTAAGTACACTCATTCTTGCCACGCTCGCATTCTCAATGGTCACGGGGTGGTGCGTGCTACGGCTCAAGCGGCTCAAGGCTCAAGAAGTCATGGGTTTCGAGTTAAGGCGGCTGCAGATTGCTGTCGATGCAGCAGATGTCCACTTGAGACGTTTGAGTATTGAAGAACAGCGACTCTCGAGCCCACAGCGCTTGGAAGAAATTGCGAAATCTTTAGGGCTTGAAATGCGCGTCGAAGGTGGCCTTCATGAATGAAAGGCGAATCTGGAGCGTCATGGTTCTTTTCGTGCTTGTTGCGAGCGCATTTGTTTTAAAGTCTGCGCGTCTTCAGACGCATCTTCATACGTCCTTAGAAGGATGGTCCGAAGCACAATCGAAGCGCGTGCACACATTGCGTGGTCGCCGCGGGGCAATACGGGATCGAGCGGGGCACATCATGGCGATGGATGTCGAAGGCTGGTCGGTGTCGTTGAGGCCGCAACTGGTTCGATGGAGCAAAGAGGAATTCTTGAGCGTTGCGCAGATCTTGGCGATGAAGCCCGAGGAGTTGGCGACTAAAGTGAACTCGGATTCCCGTTTTACCTGGCTTCGACGCCGTGCGACGGAAAGCGAAGTGCATCAACTTCGTGAATTGAAAGTGAATGGTATTGATTTTCATCCCTTGCATCAACGCTTTTATCCCCATGGGGATGTCGCGGGGGCTCTCCTGGGAACAGTGAATATTGATGGCGTGGGGCAAAGTGGTCTGGAAGCCAAATGGGAAGAGACGCTGCGCGGACACGACTTGAAACTCCCGATGCGTCGAGACAATCGAGGGCGCCTTGGCTATCTTGCTGGTGGTTTTGCTTACGATGTGCGTGACGGCGAAGACGTCCACACGACCTTGGATCTCAATCTTCAAAGTCATCTAGATATTTTGGTGCAAGAAGCCGGTGCACGTCTGAATCCAAAGTCAATTTCAGTCGTGGTCTTGGACGTTGAAGAGGGTGAGTTGCGCGGGCTGGCCTCTTACCCTTCATTCGACCCGAACCGACGAGAGGGGAATCCCAGGATTCATGCGCTCTCCGACATGTTTGAACCGGGCTCGACAATGAAAACGGTTGCCTTTGCATCGTTGATTGAACACGGACTCTTCCGAGCCGGGAAGAAGATTGATTGCGAGCAGGGTAAACTTTCCCTGGGTGATTTCACGATTCGTGACACACATCGTTACGACGTTTTGACGTCGGAAGACGTCTATAAAAAATCAAGCAACATTGGAACCTTAAAGCTTGCGCTGGAGCTTAGTGAGACACAAACACAGTCGATGCTTCGAGATTTTGGCTTTGGTGAAAGTACGGGATTGGGAATGCGTGAAGAAGCCCGAGGGCGACTTCCGAAACGGAAAAAATGGGGCAAGGTTCGCCGTGCAACAATCAGTTATGGCCATGGTCTCATGGCGACACCTCTGCAGTTGGCCTCGATGGGGTTGACGATTGCCTCGGGTGGGTTGCGAAGGAAACTCAAGCTCATTTCGAACTCTGCACCTCATGAGGAAAGTGAGCACGCTTTAACCGGTGATATTTCAGAACCACGACGCGTTCTATCGAAGAAATCGGCATTGCGTTTAACGCGACTTATGGAGCGCGTGACCGAAAAGGGTGGGACAGGAGGAGGCGCTCGTATCCCAGGTATTCGTGTTGCCGGTAAGACCGGAACGGCTGAAAAAGTTGACCCTGAAAGTGGACAATACAGTCGTAGTCACCACATGGCATCCTTTGTGGGTTTCGCCCCGGCAGAACAACCGCGACTCGTCGCTTATGTCGTTGTCGACGAGCCTCAAGGTATCCAGTTTGGCGGTAGTGTTGCAGGGCCCTTATGGGCAGATGCTGTCGAGTATGGCCTGCGCTACGCGATCGATAACAATCGAAAGATTGTACGATCAATGGACGACGCTCGAAGCCTCCTAGCGTTGGAAGAAGAGAAGAAAGCGATTCCGAGAGCCGGGGCTCCCCTTCGTAATGGCAATGGTGTTTTAGTGGGCAGTGAAACACTGGACGAGACATTTGAAAGTGCATCGAACACAACGAAGGAGACCTACGCATGTTTGCCCCTCTACATTGAGAAGAACCCACAGAATATCTTGCCGGGTTCAGACCTCAGCGCAAACGCGGAGTCTGTTGACTTCTGTGGTCTTGATCCGCGTTCAGCACTCACACGCGCGAGTCAACTCGGTGTAGAGCTGCGTTTCGAGGGTGTTGGTAATGTTGTCGGTCAAAAGAATGTTCAAGGAAAAATACATTTGAAGTTGAGTGATGCATGGGTTGATGCATGGCCTTCTCTCCACAACGAGGGGCGTTAAGATGTCCATAGAGACTAGAGGGCGGATTCGAAGGCCACAAAGCCTCCCCAAGGGCCTTTCAGGGAAAAAGGTCGCTGAAGGAATTCGAAGCCACCATAATAAGGCTCTCGATGGTTCCTTGCTGGTAAGCGAGGTTGACTTTGTAAGTTTGCGTTCAATGCATTTTATTAATGTGTGTCTGGACTCCAGGCGCGTTGAGCCGAACTCAATCTTTATCGCAGCGGCCGGTGCCACAAAAACTTCTGCACATGGCGGGGAGTTCGTAGACAGTGCGCTGCAAAAAGGCGCGACGCTCGTCTTGCTTGAACACACGTATCCCGAACGTGCATCGGTGATCAAAACATGCGCACAAGCAGACATACTGTGTCTGCTGGTCGATGCCCCGCGCGCACTTGCGGGTCTTTTAACCCACGCATTGTTTGGAAATCCCGCGGAGGCTTTCGCGTCTGTCGGTGTTACAGGCACCAATGGCAAGACCACAGTTGCGTGGCTTTTTTCCCAGATTGCCGCAAGACTGGGGGAGCCAGGGTATTCTGTTGGGACACTTGGACATGGCCCGGTTGGCGACTTAAGTTACGACGGGTTTACAACACCCGAGGCCTCCGACCTTGCGCTTACGATAAACGCGTGGAAGCAAACACAAAGCGACGCGCAATCCAGCCCAAAGAAGAGTTTGATTATGGAGGTGTCATCGATAGCGCTCGAGACCTCTCGCGTCGCAGGGCTTGCCTTTGATGTTGGTATTCTAACTCAACTGGGTTCGGATCACTTGGACGTACATCAAACCTTAGAACGCTATTACGCCGCAAAACGCTTGCTCTTTAGCGATTACTTGAAGAAGTCTTCCGCGCATGATTCTCAACAAGGAAAAATTGTTTATCCTGAGGCACTTCGCCGGCATGCTTTTTGGGATGCTGGCTGCGATGCCGATGACTTTGACGCACTCTCATTCGGAGAGACCTCGGGCAATGTGCAAATTGCCCTGAAAGAGGGCAAGAGCAAAGGTATGCGGGTCACAATTAAGGAAGATGTGTTTGAGCTCGATTGGGTTCTCGCGGGGGCACACAATCGCTCGAACCTTGCGGCTTGCCTTGCGGCGTGGGTGCATCTCGGCCGAAAATCAGAACTTCGTTCATGCTTGCAAGAAGAACTCACATTGCCCCCGGGGCGATTGGAACGCGTGAAGGTTGAAGGTCAACCTGAAGTTTGGATTGACTTTGCGCACAGCCCCGATGCACTCGAGACCTTGCTGACCTCAGCGCGCGAAGTGTGCAATGGTCGACTCTGGGTACTCTTTGGATGCGGCGGCAATAGGGACGCACAAAAACGACCTGAAATGGGAAGGGTGGCATCCTTGGCAGATGTTGTTGTCGTCTGTAACGATAACCCTAGAGATGAGGACCCGAGTTTTATTGCGGCGTCAATCGTTCAAGGTTTTGGAACCCTGGGTCATGCATGTTCCAGGGTCGTTGATGCGGGTGCATCTAAAAAGAGCTCAGGGACGTCCAAGGCAACACATTCATTCTCATATGTTGTGTGCTTGAACCGACGCGATGCAATTCGAGAAAGTATTCATGCGGCAGGGCCCGATGATATTGTCGTCGTTGCTGGGAAGGGGCATGAAACGACGCAAGAAGTTGCCGGTGAGAAGTTTCCTTTTTCGGACCGAGGTGAGGTGGAAGTCGCGCTGAGTACGTGAAATCACTTTCATAGCTGTCCGCGTAACGGAGCAAGCTTTTTTGGATACCGTAGTTTTTGTGAGAGACCGCTCATTGGATCGGGATGTCCATCAACCCGCATATTAAACAGAAAATAGGTCGGCACACAAAACCCAACATCGTCTCGATGTAGGTCTTCGATAATCTTCGAATCTATATCGCCCGGGCTTGCCTTGTTGACTCTGATGCCCTTCTTTGTTCGTTCATAGGGCTCTCGTGCACTCAAATCATAGCGAGGTATTTGCTGACAAATATAATCTTCGCGACACAACCGATCAGCATTACAGGTGTCGAGCATTGCACGTGCCACAAGCTTTTCAAGACATGCGCCGGCATTACTACCCGCGGCGCACGCATCGAAGCCTCGGCCGCCTTGGTGTGCGCAAATCTCATTGGGATAGTCTGGCCTACGCTCAGGCTCTGCACTCACATTGTCTGGGTGAAGCTCGTCAAAAACCTTGAAGGTTTCTTCTGCTTTCGAACATTGTCGCCCACGCCGGCCAAGGGGAGCACCACTTTTAGGTGATGCACATGAATAGCGTTTACGTCGGTCGCCTCTGCCATAATTGTCATGGACTTTGCGCTCAACTTTAAAGCGATCTTGAAATGCAACGAGGCTTGACGAGGAGTGTTCTTGTTTACGATTATATTCAATCAAGGTGCCCTCAAAGCATGCACCACCAGCATATAAGTCCCTGTGATCCCCGCTTTCGGTGACAACACATTCGCCATAAATACTATCCCTACCTTTGACTGTCGTGTGACAAGTTGTGCTATGTGCACACGAAGCGCTTTCACGAAATGTATTTTGCCCTAGGTGATTCAAGCATAAACTTCCACGTTCAAGTGACGCATCGTGTCTAAAAGCGGAGAGTGAGCGAAAAGAGTCGTTCTCTTGGTTGTTTATTACGTTGTCGAGATAGAGTTCGCGAAACATCAACTCGTCTCTCAAATGAGGTGATACAGGAAACTGCTGGCGATTAAAGCTGTGAGAAGTATTTTGATTTGCGCGGCCAAGAATATGAAAGCCAGCAGTACCGCCACTTTGATGGCAGCCCATGCATGTCATATTATCAAGACGCTCAATAAGCCCTCGTTCATTCTTAATGAAATCAAGCTGATGATAATCGATATCAGCGAGCAGCCCTTCTCGACCATCAAAGATTCGGGCATAAGGTTTATTGATCTTCCGAGCATGACCCATCGTCGACCACGAGATTGAACGCGTCGCTAGAACTTCGTTGGCTTTCTCGAGTTTGTCAGGGAAGACCCATGTGCCTTGATCGATTGCATGAAGATTCTTTGGGTCTTTAAGTTCATTTAAAAGTATATCAAGTAAATGTTTCGATTCGAGCAAAGCCTCAACATTGGGAGTATTTTCAAGGGGCATCGGTTCGAATCGACTTTTTTTCTTTCTCAGCACACGCTGAATGTACATGGCCTGCCCACCCAGGTCTGTCATGTAACCAGAGGTGAAGCGTACACTTTGATAGTTGAGTTCTATCTGGTGAAGGTCTGAAGATTCAAGTAAGAGTCGCACAAGATTATCGTGACGCTGTTGCTGCGATTTGGACTGTGTCTCAAGATTTTCTACAAGTCGCATCCATGAACGTCCATGTTCAACACATGGCTTGCTATCGCTCCAGCGCCGTACCACGTTAATAAAGTGCGGCAGTGTCGATTGTGTCGTTTTTGTGCGATAGCTGAGACGGTAGATGAGCCTTATCTCACCACATCTGCCGTGCCCGAAGTCACGTTTATCCATACGATTGACAAGTGCGATTAACTGGTGGCGTGCAAATGGTGATTTGAGCCAACGTGGGTCAAAGATGCGCGGTTCGTCACCCTCGCGCTCTAATAAATAAGGTCGTGCAGCATCAAAGGTTGCTTCGCTAATACGATAGGGTTTGCGGGTTTGCTCTGATGCCCAAGCACCATCATCATTAAAGCCAGAGAGCGTGGTTCGTATTTCATGAATATCACCGGTTGGCAGGTTGGGGGCCTCATCAAAGTACGTCAAATCGACAAGACTACGGTACGCTGCACTATTGAAATAGAGTTGGTCATTCGTTAAAAGCACATCGCTGCGGTAGGGGCTTTTGTCTTCAAGCATATGGTCTTCAAATGCGAGTCCAGACCCTTCAAGTTTGGATAATGTGCTAGTATCTAAAACAACGGTCTTCGACGACTTAATATCATGACGCGGAGTTTTTTGTGTATAGCCCCCTGACGAAGCGCCGAATATCGCAGAGACTATGAATGCGAGAGGTGCAATAAACGTCATCGTCGCTTCACCAGCCTCGTCGCATGTGCGCATTTGGAAAGTTGGAAGGGTAGAGACCATTGTCACGAAACAAGTTTAAAGTTTTGACAGGCACGAATCAAGTTCGAGAGGTGGAATAAACTTGGACTGCTTTGGCAACCTGAATCCGGTTTGAAGTTGAAGGCTGCCTGCTTTGAAGGGGTATAAAGACGTTGCGCTTGCGCGGACTACAATAATTTGATTTCGTCGATTTTGTTACATCGAAAGGATACATAAATGCATTTGAAAATTGTGTTCGGTGACTTGATTGAACAAAATGTGGATGTCATCGTCAACCCGTGGAATAGAAACATCATTCCTTGGTGGCTGCTGATTCCGCAAGGGTGTCCGGCGCTATTAAAAAGAGAGCAGGGTATAAACCTTTTAAAGAGTTACCTAGATTCCGTTCAATCCCGTTGGGCGAAGCAGTGTTGACATCTGCAGGGAGACTTCCACTAAAAGGTATCATTCATGTTGCAGGGAACAACGCCTTGTGGCGAGCTTCCACCAGCTCGATTCAAACTTCAGTTCGAAGTGCAATAGATATAGGTAATGATAATCGTTTTGAGTCGGTAGCATTTCCTGCGATTGGAGCAGGTTCTGGTGGTTTCAATGTTGACAGTTCCGTAGAGATTATGGTCGAAACATTAGAGAGGGTTGGTTATCCTGGACACGTTCTTATTATTAAATATCCAGACGCAAAACAAGTAGACAGATATCGCATTATTCAAGAGGTCTTGATTTACCCCTAAGAGATTTTCCGGTGTATAAAGACAACGGGGCCCTGTGATAGACAATAAACACGAAAGCAATCATCATCTTCTACTCGCCGACTTTCTTGTCGAGAGTTCAGCGGATTCGAAAGTTGTGGTGGGTATGGAGGTACCTGCAACATTCGGGAATGCCTTTATCGATTCTAGAAAGTGCAATGACGGGGACCTCTTTTTTGCGCTCCCGGGTGAGCACCGACATGGCTATGAGTTTGTGGCCGATGTTGTCGCAAAAGGGGCGAGCGCAGTGGTAGGCTTGGATTATGTAGGCAACGAGACGGGTCCTTGGGGAAAGGCAAGCGACGAAACCCTAAGTCGGGTGATTCAGGTCCCTAACGTCGAAGCCGCACTGCAAGAATGGGCGAAGCAACACCGTCTACGCCTGAACCCGAAAGTGTTAGCGATTACCGGTTCTAACGGGAAGACAACCACAAAAGAAATCGTAGCCGCCTTGCTGAATGAAATCACTCAAACCCCGAAGGCGATTCTTGCCACAGAAGGGAACCTTAACAATCATCTTGGCGTCCCTTTGACTTTGTTGCGCCTGACGAGCCAACATCGTTATGCCGTTATTGAAATGGGGATGAATCACCGTTTTGAAATTCAGTCCTATTGCCGGTGGGCGATGCCCGATATTGCTTACATTACCAATATTGGTACGGCGCATATTGGGGAGCTCGGCTCGAAAGATGAAATTGCGCGGGCGAAGGGTGAGGTTTACAAAGGATTAAAGTCTGACGGTGTAGCCATCGTAAACTCGAATGATTCGTTGTGTGTGCGTCAGGCGGAAGAGTTCGGGGGGGCGAGTCTTTTTGTTCGCTTGCTGGACACCGCAGAAGTTTCAGACTTTAATGCGACGAAAAACGAGCCTGGGACTTTTGAAGGTCGACAAGGGCTTATTGCCAAACATTCACGCGGGGAACTTCAGCTTTATTCTCCTTCAAGCACAGAGGTTGATTGGGGAATCCCCGCACCTGCAGAAACACGCGCACATTTAGGGAACTGGTTGGGCGCATTTGGTGTACTGCAAGCGTGCGGCTTTGACTTGCAGGAGATTTGCGACGCGGCGCCCAAAGTTAAAATTGAGAATTCGGGTAGGGCAGAAGTACTGACACTCGATCACGAGCGTAATGTTCGAGTGGTCAACGATACTTACAATGCGAATTGGGACTCCTTTGAGGTTGGCTTTGAACAAATCCTCAATGGGGAAGCCTTTGCGGGGAGCAAGCTTTGGATTATGCTTGGTGATTTTTTGGAGTTGGGTTCTTTTGAAGACGAGGTTGTCTTTCGGATTATCGAAAAGGTTAAGAACGAATCTCGGGTTACCCATCTTGGGTGCTGCGGTCCCATGATGAGAAAAGTATCCGACGCTTTTTCAAAATCTGTCACATCAAATCTGAAAAGCTACTGGGCAGAAGATAGTCGTAAGCTTGCCGAGTGGGCGAAGAGGCAAGATGTGCCTGCGCAGACCACAATCTTGGTAAAAGGCTCTCGTGGCAGTAAGATGGAAAACGTAGTTTCTGCATTTTTGGAGGCCTGATGTTTTTTCATCTTGTGCTGCCTTGGGCATCGTCATTTTCTATTTTGAATGTTCTGCGCTATCCTTCCTTTCGGATTCTTATGGCTGCATTGACAGCACTCATTCTTTCGGTAGCCGCGTACCCGCCGTTGATTCGACGCTTACAAGTTTTTAAATACGGGCAGGTTGTTCGCAAAGATGGGCCTGAGTCACACTTTCAAAAGCAAGGTACACCGACCATGGGTGGAGTCCTTATTCTTTTGAGCCTCACACTATCAACTCTTTTATGGGCTCGCTTGGATCTTAATGCGATTTGGATCTTACTCTTTGTGACCTTGGGTTATGGTGTTGTAGGTTTTGTCGACGACTACCGGAAAATCCGTTACAAATCTACGGACGGCCTTGCCGGCCGTTGGAAGATGTTCTGGCTCGGGTTGATAGGGCTCATAGCAATTCTACTCTATGTTTTTGACTACGCATCGATTCCCTTCACCAGTGAAGTTATTATGCCTTTTGTTCCGCGGAAATACTTTTCCCCCGTGCTGCCAATAGCAATTTATATCGGTTTGGCATGGCTGCTCTTGGTGGGGACTTCGAACGCTGTGAATCTGACTGACGGCCTTGACGGTTTAGCGATTGGTCCGACGATTGTATCGGCATCCGTATTTTTAATCCTTGCCTACATCGCTGGAACCACAGTGGGATCTTTTGACCCTGCCGAGTATCTTGGGATACAGCATATTGAAGGGGGCTCCGAACTCAGTGTTTTCTGTGCTGCTCTTGTCGGTGCGGGGATCGGTTTTCTCTGGTACAATTCGTACCCCGCTTTGATCTTTATGGGGGACGTCGGTGCCTTGGCTTTGGGTGGCGCCCTCGGGATGCTTGCATTGTTCACCAAACACGAACTCTTGTCTGCACTTTTGCATGGTTTATTCTTGGTGGAAGCTCTCAGTGTGATGATTCAAGTCTTTTGGTTTAAACGTACGGGGCAGCGCGTGTTTCGAATGGCGCCTCTGCATCACCATTTTGAAGAGCTGGGCTGGCCCGAACCAAGGGTGATTGTACGCTTTTGGATTGTGAGTGTGATGCTGGGCTTGTTGGCTCTTGCCTCTTTGAAGCTCCGATAGAACCTTGCGCTTTGAGGCAAAATGCGATGAGACACGATCGAGAACCGATTCATGACGCACGGCAAGCTCTCCAATCCTTAACGAAACAAACGGTAAATGGACGTCGTGTAGGGATTTTAGGGCTTGGCGTTTCTGGTGTCGGAGCAGCGCAGCTGTTGCTTTCGAGCATGGCTGAAGCCCAGATGCGTCCAGCATCTTTGATGTTGATTGACGATGCTTTCTCGGAGCCATCGAAAAGAAGTGAAGTATGTCAGGCTTTGGGGCTCGCCTCCAACTCTGAAAACGCACTAAGAACGAAAGACATATCAATCCAAACCTTAACTTTCAGCGAAGCCACTACATCAGCAAGTGAATTCGCAATTGAGTCCTTTGTCGTCTCGCCTGGTTTGCCTAGGCGTCTCGTGGAGAGCATGAGTACGTGTTATGAGCAGGCGAAGCTCGTCAAAGAACTTGAGCTGGCGCATGCGCTCATCAACCCACACGATGTATGCATTGGTATAACGGGAACCAACGGAAAGTCCACGTTGACGCATATGACGCGCCATTTGCTCGCGGAGTCCATTGAGGCTTACGCGGTGGGCAACATCGGTGATGCTTGGTCCGCTGTGGTGGCTCAACAAGGCAAAAGTCGAAAGGCTCGGGCATGGGTTGTCGAGATGTCGAGTTACCAGTTGGAGGGTGGGTGCGATCTTCAATTGGACGCAGGAATGATCTTACCCATGGCGGATGACCACCTCACCCGACATCAAAATGCTAAAAATTACGTTGCGGCAAAATGCCAGATGGTGCCCTTGGTATACTCGTTAGAAAAGCTCATTCTACCAGAGGTCTCCAATACCTATTTTTGGTCTGCTCGGAGCAGTACCTTCGCGCGTACGTATCGGAGTTGCGCCTTCGTGCCTGAGCAAAAGGCAAGAGCGCAGGTCATCACGCAAAAAGATGCCAATTGGAAGCGTGCCTTTCAGCTTGTGCGTAAAGTTCAAGGGCCGTGGGCTGAAGCGCAATCCGAGGCTGAGATTCACTTTGACAAAAGAATCGAAGGCTTTCGCGGGTTACCCTTTCGATGTGAAGAGATACTTTCTTGGCCCGTGCGTGTTGTGAATGACTCAAAGGCAACGAATGTTCATTCGACATGTTTTGCGCTCATGACGGAATCGAATAGAATTCGCAGGCAATCCACGGAGAAAATATCGGGAGCACGTGAGGTTCATGGGCGCTTGCATCTTTTATTGGGTGGTGCCGCGAAGAAAGAGTCTTTTGCTCCATTGTGGCAACACGTCAAAGCACAGGACACTTGGGTCTATCTCTTCGGGGCCGATGGTCCACGAATCGCGGAGTCGGCGCGAACCCATGGGTGCCCTTATGTTGTGTTCGATTCAATGGAGGAGGCCACGATGGCAGCATTGGAGTCCACACGACACGGAGATGTCGTGCTTTTAAGTCCTGCATGCGCAAGCTTTGATGCTTATGAAAATTTCAGCGAGCGTGGCCAAGTTTTTTCATCGCTCGTGAGAATGTGTTACGCGAAATAGAAGGATTCCTACTCTAGGTTTCTTGGTTCAATCATTTGAATGAGCCACGCTTGAGAGCCTGGAACTCGATGCTTTTGGGGCGGAGTCGGATGATGTTGAGCTCAGATGCGACCTATGATGTACCGATAGACCGGGGACCCATCGATCCTCTGATGTGCCTTGTGGGTTTGGGACTTTTATCGCTTGGGACGATCATGTCTTTTGCTGCGAGCTGGCCTGTGAGTCTTGACCTCGTGGGGACACCCTACCATTTTGCCTTTCGCCATTCGATCTTTGCCGGGTTAAGTGTTCTTGCAATCTTCGCGGGTTTTATGACTTCGCTTCGGCGGCTGTGGGCATTTCGTACTCCAATCACTCTTCTTTTAATGACACTTTTAATACTAGTTTTAGTTCCGGGAATCGGTCATGCTGCGGGTGGTGCACGGCGTTGGCTGAACTTTAAATTTTTTAATGTTCAAGGGGGGGAGCTTGCAAAGGTGGCGGCACTCTTTGCGTGGTCAAGCATCTGGTTGAAATTACGGGCCCTTCCTACACGTCATTCGCCGAGCGATTGGCGCGGTCTCGTTTACCGATTGCGAATTGAGCTCGGGACACTACTCGTGATGCTCGTTCTTCTACTTGTAGAGCCGGACTTTGGGACAGCCAGCTTGATTGCGATTGTGACTTGGCTGATACTCTATCTGGGCAATGTGCCGTTAAAGCCACTTTTGACGATGGTCGTCGGAGGCGCAGTGGCTGCGGGCCTGCTCATCTTTTCAAGTGAGTATCGCATGCGGCGTATTTTTGCTTTTTTTGACCCATGGTCGCATCGCTTGGACGAAGGGTATCAGATTTCTCAATCACTTATCGCCATTGGTCATTCCGGGCTTAGTGGTAGCGGCCTTGGAGGAAGTGTACAAAAACTACATTTTTTGCCGGCTGCCCATACGGATTTTATTGCATCGATTGTTGCAGAAGAATTGGGTTTGTTGGGTCTCTTGATTTTAAGCCTTGGTTATCTGTTTTGGGCGCTGGCGTCTTTTCGATATCGGAAAGTGCTGCACAGCGTGCCTTTGCTTCAAGGAATGCTTTTGTCGATTGGAGTACTCTTTTTCGTACAGGCCTTTTTCAATCTTTTTGTGTGCGTCGGCCTCTTACCCACCAAGGGCCTTACGCTACCTTTGGTGAGCTATGGTGGCAGCTCAATGCTCGTCTCGGGATATTTACTTGGGCTATCGTTAAACATTGCGGCCCGAGCGAGGACTCGCTAAAGAAGAACTATGGCAAAGTTAATGGTCGCAGGCGGAGGAACGGGGGGACATCTCTACCCCGGAGTCGCTGTTGTCGAGGCGTGGCAAAGGCTAGAATATGGTGACAAGAATGAATGCGTATTCGTTGGGACAGAGCGAGGTATCGAAGCGCGCGTGATACCAAGTCTGGACTACCGGCTCCATACGCTCAAGGTCGAAGGACTCAAGGGACGGGGTATCTCTCAGAAACTCCGTTCGCTGTTGAAAATTCCAAAGTCAATTGTTGAAGCGATGCGTGTTTTGAATGATGAGCAGCCTGATGTTGTTCTTGGAGTTGGCGGTTACGCATCCGGGCCTCTTGTCCTTGCCGCCTGGCTTAAGGGGATTCCCGTTGCCTTGGCGGAGCAAAATTCTGTTGCGGGGCTAACAAACCGGATTTTGGCTTTTTTTGCGTCGTCAATTTTTGTGGCGCAACGTGGCCAAGGGTCTTTTTTTAAGTCTTCTAAAGTTCTTCATGTGGGAAACCCTGTTCGCCGTGCGCTGCTTGCTGCGGCATCCGGCTCAAGAGATAGCACTCCCGGGGCAAGCCCTGAGAACATCGACGACACTATTTCGGTTCTCATTCTCGGCGGCAGCCAGGGGGCCAAAGTTCTTAATGAGATGATGCCCCTTGTCCTCAAGGAGCTCGAGCAAAAGCTTGAGACAACACCTGCACTTAACTTACAAAGTGCATCGGAGCATCCATCAGCTCCAGAAGAATCGACACCCAATCAGGCGATAGCACAAGGGCGACCCGCGCAATACGTTGTTGAATGGGTGCATCAGTGCGGTCGTGGCAGAGGCCAAGGTGTTCGAGAGGCATATGCTTCGACACATTCCAAAGTGGATGTACGCGAGTTTATTGTAGATATGAAGAGTGCATATGCGAAAGCAGATCTCGTTATCGCACGCGCGGGTGCGACGACGCTTGCAGAACTCTGTGCTTGTGGGAAGCCCTCCGTTCTTGTTCCATTTGCTGCTGCAAGCGATGATCATCAGACTGCCAACGCGCAGGTCCTCGTCAACGCCGGGGCTGCAATCATGATTTCTGAGGCAAAGCTACGAGACACGAGCGCACGTGAAGCTTTGGTGGACGAATTGAGTGACCTTGTGCTTGACCCTCTTCGACGTGCGAAGATGCGCTCGTCTGCCCTGAGTGAGGCGAAACCGAACGCGGATGAAGATATTGCTCATAAACTCAAGGCTCTTCTATGCTGAGGAACTTCATTGACCATGTCCACTTTATAGGAGTCGGCGGTATTGGCATGAGTGCTCTTGCCCATATCGCGCTTGACTTGGGGCTGAAAGTCAGTGGCAGTGACGTGAAGGTTAATGAAAATACCCAGGCGCTGATGGCGCGTGGAGCTATGATCACTGCTGGGCATCAAAGAAGAAACCTTGTGGTCTCAGACTCGAATCGCGCAGTGGTCGTGGTCAGTTCTGCTATACCCGAATCCAATGTCGAATGGCAGTATGCCAACGACCTTGGGGTCGCCGTCATTGCACGTGCCGCATTCCTCGCAGAGATCTTTAAAATGCGCGAAGGGATTGCCGTTGCGGGCACGCACGGAAAAACAACAGTTGCAAGCCTTTTGACCTGGTGTCTTGTTCAACTTGGAGAAAACCCCACTGCTGTTTTAGGGGGGCGTATTCAGCAGTCGAAGGCTCAAGAGGGTGTTGGTGATGTGGATCTCAAACACGGGGTGGTAGGTGCCGGACGCCTTATGGTGGCAGAGGCGGACGAGTCTGATGGTTCATTTGAGCTCTTACACCCAACCCATATGATTGTGACCAATGTTGAACTAGATCACGTCGATCATTGGTCCGGTGGCGAAGGGGAGATGCAGGAAGCCTTTCATCGTTTTTCGTCCCATACGCCGTTCTTTGGCTATCGAGTTCTCTGCGGCGACGACCCTGGTAGTGCGACTTTGGCATCGAATATACGAGAGCGTGTGTATACCTTCGGCTTTCACGAGAGAAACAATTTTCGAGTGCGCACTTTGGGGCAAGAAGGCCTAGGGCAAGAGGTTGAATTTCTCGAAGGGGCTAAGGTTGTGGCATGTCGAATCCCATTGATGGGGGAGCACAACGCCTCGAATGCATGCGGTGTCTTTGGTATGCTGCGTCTTCTTGGTTTCTCCCCTGCGGGTATTGTCGAGGTCATCGAAAGTTTCCCGGGTGTTCACCGGCGCATGTCGCTTATCGCGTCGGTCAAGGGACAAAAAATTGTGGTTGATGATTATGGTCATCATCCAACGGAAGTGGCGGCTGTTTTTCAAAGTCTTCGATCGGCATTCCCGGCGCATCGTCTTGTATGTATTTTTGAGGGGCATCGTTTCTCGCGCCTGAACGCATTTTTTAAAGAATTTGTTCACGAACTCGCTGGAGCCGATCATGTCTATATTGCTCCAATTTACCCGGCGGGTGAAACCCAGGGTGAAGGGCCGGGTCAGAATGAGCTCGTTGAAGCATTACGTCGTACAACAGACGTTTCAGGCTTTGATGTCGACGAGAACCTGCTAAGAATGTTGGGCCCAAAAATCCGTGATGAAGAACCGACTCTCTTTCTAACGCTCGGTGCGGGTCAGGTGACCCATTTAGCGCCGAAGATCGAAAAGGCTCTGCTCTGGAACGCTGAATGCGATGAAGAGAACATTCAGTCTGGCGCGAAACACGGGCAACCTCGAGCATTGAATGGAGCTTTATCGTGAGTTCAGGGGAAAGCGAAGTGTGGGGACGAAAAACAACCCCTCGTTGCAATCCGAATTCTTTTGAAGACGTGTCGCAGCTTTTCTCGAAGCTTGATTATCAGCAGGAGGTTCCTCTTGCGCCAATGACCACTTACCGTATCGGCGGTGCGGCAAAGCACTTTGTCGTTTTACACTCGGTCGAAGACTCGATACATTTTGCCAAAGTCATAGGGGGCAATGCGATTGATTGGTTCTTCCTTGGTGGTGGCAGTAATATTCTTGTGCACGACGAGGGCGTTGATAATCTTGTTGTGACACTTGGGAAAGAGTTTGCAACGATTGAAAATGGACCACAAAACACTGTCAAGGTTGGGGCACGTGCAAAGTTTCCAGCACTGACAAAGCATTGTCTAGGGCTCGGTATGCGCTCCGCCAAAGGATGGATTGGGACCCCGGGACATGTGGGTGGTGCACTTGTGATGAATGCGGGAACTCGCGATGGTGAGCTTGGGGATGTGGTGCGCTCGGTTCAGGTGTTGAACACAGAAAATGCCGAAATTAGCGAGTGGTCTCACGAAGAATGCGCGTTTCAGTATCGCAGTTCGGGCTTTGGGAAGGGGAAGATTCTGCTCTCAGCAGAGCTCTATGACCCCGAGGCCAATGTCATGAGTGCGGAAAGGCTCTCACGTGAAGCCAAGGAACTCTTACGCAAAAGGCATTCCACTCAACCCAAGGAACGTTCGGCAGGCTCACTCTTTAAAAACCCGAACGGGGACCATGCAGGGCGCCTGATCGAAGCGGTCGGCTTAAAAGGGCACCGTGTCGGAAACGCGCAGATTTCTATGGTGCACGCCAATTTTTTTGTTAACTTGGGGGATGCCCGTGCGAGTGACATTGTGTCGCTAGCCAATGAAGCCTATCAACGCGTCAAATCAGAATTTGGAGTCGAGCTGGAATGGGAAATCAAACGCGTCGGAAATTTCTAAATCCTTATGTTGCGTGGGTCCCGATTGTGTTGCTTGTTGCGATTGGTGTGTTTTCGACTTTGGGTATTGGGCTTGGCCGTGCCGAAGACTTTCATTTCGAGATGGATGCGAACGGTTGCTCTACCTCGGAGGTTGAGTTTTTGGAGGCCGAGGTTCGCGAGGCTCTCAGCGACATTGCGGAAGAATATCGTGGCTGGTGGAAGTGGCAAATTCCGAGCTCGGTGGACCTGAAAAAGATAACGATTCATCCGCGTGTTCGAAGCGTTTCAATTGGGTGCTCGGATCATGTTGAATGTATCGTGCGAGCACAACTTCGAAGACCTGTTGCAGTTGTTGCGGGCGAAAAAAACTTTTTTCTCGACGAGGAAAGTGTACTTTTCCAGGAAGTTTTTTCGGACGAGCCGGTCGATTTACCAATAATTAGTGGTTGGAGTTTGAACTCTTTTTACGAAAAAGATGAGTTGCTACGATCACTTACGTCCCTCCTTGAAAGCTATCGTTTAAGTCTGAAAAAATTCGGAAAAATTCTTGAGCTTGGTCGTGACGAATCAGGACTTGTTAGGCTAGGCTTTGAAAATGGACTTCACCTTCGCGCTCAACCCAAAGACCTCGCTAGTTTTCCGAACCTCTGGCGAGAGTCGAACGCGGAAAGTGCACTTCGAAGCTGCGTCCAAGAAGTTCTTGCTGAAGAGGAGTTTTCGAATCGCAAAGTCCTTGTGGACTGGGACGCGTCGAAACAACTCTGTGTACGTTGGTTTCCTGGGCCCCGGACTCCCTAATACATGCGAGAAGTTTCTCTGCACCAAGGGGGTTCACGATGCCTGATCGTTTTAATGATGACGAGATTATCGTTGGGCTTGATGTCGGAACCACGAAAGTCTGTGCTGTTGTCGCCCGAAAAATAAAACGGGGAAGCTCAACTGCTAACTCGGATGCCTCAGCACGCGCTTGTTCGAGAGAGCTCTATGCCTTTGGTGATTTGTCCGCGCATAGCGTTCTAAAGGAATACGATTTGGAGATCCTCGGGGTGGGAGAGGCCGTATCACGAGGGCTCCGTAAAGGTGTTGTCATTAATATCGATGCCACCACATCTTCGATCATGGAAGCACTCGAAGATGCCGAACGTAAATGCGAACGAAGTCTCGAGAACGTTTATGTTGGGGTGTCGGGCGCCCATATTCGTAGTTTTAATAGTCACGGTATCGTTGCGGTGGATGGAAATGAAGTTGTGCAACGCGATATTGATCGCGTGATCGATGCCGCGAAAGCTGTCTCGGTCCCGATGGATCGTGAAATTATTCATGTGTTGCCGCAAGAATTTATTGTTGATGGTGAAGATGGGATTCGAGACCCCTTGGGGATGGCTGGCGTTCGGCTTGAGGCTAAGGTGCATATTGTGACTGGCGCTCATGCATCGGCTCAAAACATCGTGACCTGTACAGACCGATGCACTCTAGAGGTTGACGATATCGTCCTTGAACAACTTGCCTCGAGTTTGGCGGTCTTGACGGAAGACGAGAAGAAGCTTGGTGTTGTTCTTGTTGACATTGGCGGCGGCACAACGGACGTCGCGATTTTCTGTGACGGAGCCATTCAGCATAGCGCTGTGATTCCAATTGGTGGGCAGCATATGACGAATGATATTGCTGTTGGCTTGCGAACGCCCCAGAGTGAAGCGGAAGAAATCAAACGTCGAAGCGGAAGCGCACACGAGTGTCATATCAAGCATGGTGAGACAATTGAGGTGCCAAGCTTAGGGACACGAAAAACAAGAATACTAAGTCGACTCATTTTGCCTGAGATCTTGGGCCCGCGTGTTGAAGAGATTTTCGAGCTTGTGGCACGAGAAGTGGAAAAGGTCGGTCTCAGTGAGTTACTCGCCTCGGGCGTCGTCGTTACGGGGGGGAGCTCTTTGCTTCCCGGCCTCTTGGAGGTCGCAGAAGAGACGATGTCGGTGCCTGCTCGCTTGGGCATCCCGGATTTAGGTCGAGGTCGTGCAGAAGCAATACGCAATCCAATGTATGCAACTGGGGTGGGCCTTGTTAAGTATGGCTTTCTTGATTCCGTCACAGCTACAAATGTTGAAGTGAAAGCGAATGTGTATGACAAGGTCAAGAAACGCATGGGCGCGTGGCTTCAGGAAGTTTTTTAGAGTACAAGCGGCCTTTTCCAATGTCTAAAAAGACATGGAGGGCCAAACACAATGGGGGACACTATGATTGAGTTTGAACGTAAAGAGAAGAATGGACCCGATATTCATGTTGTTGGTGTTGGTGGCGGTGGTGGCAATGCCATTAACAACATGATTGAGCATGAACTTGCAGGGGTGACTTTTATCGCTGCAAATACGGATTGTCAGTCGCTGGAAATGAGCCAGGCGAGTGTCAAGGTTCGCTTGGGTAGTGAATCGACTCGTGGCCTTGGTGCAGGAGCCCGCCCAGAAGTCGGCTTGGCTGCGGCAAAAGAGAGCATTGATCAGATCGAGGATACTCTTACGGGTGCCGATATGACCTTTATTGCAGCGGGAATGGGAGGCGGAACCGGTACGGGAGCGGCGCCAATCGTTGCCGAAGTTGCTCGTAAGAAAGGTGCTTTAACTGTTGGTGTGGTGACCAAGCCTTTCTCTTTTGAAGGAGCTCGCCGCCGTAAACAAGCGGAAGAAGGTATTCGTGCGCTCTCCGAATCGGTGGACACCTTGATTGTGGTTCCCAATGATCGATTGCTCGAGATTACTGCTGAAGAAACTTCGATGTTGGACGCATTTAAGTTGGCAGATCAGGTACTTTATAACGCTGTGAAGGGTATTAGCGATATTATTACGCAAAAAGGTGTGCTTAATGTTGACTTCGCGGATGCCGTGAGTGTGATGAGTGGCCAAGGACGAGCATTAATGGGTATTGGTCGTTCGAAAGGTAAGAATCGAGCCGAAGAAGCGGCGAAGATGGCAGTGTCGAGCCCCTTGCTGGAGAATGTATCGGTTGACGGCGCAACCGGGATCCTCGTGAATGTCACGGGCGGAGCCACTTTAACATTGCATGAGGTGAACTCAGCAATCCATTTGATTACAGACGCAGCCGATGATGATGCAAACATTATTTTTGGTTATGTTGTTGACGAAACAATGGGTGATGAAATTGCGATTACCGTTATCGCTACTGGCTTTGAAAATGCGGAGCAACGCAATGCAAAGTCTGAACTCAAAACAAAACTAGCGCATGAACATGCTGGTGCGTTGAATAGTACTCAAGAAGAGAAGCGTCGAAACGCAGATGTTCCTGCATATCTACGAAAGAGTTGGGAGAAAAACACGTCGCCCCTTGACAGCGACTCTTTTGTTAAAGATGTCGCAGAAACAAATGTAAACGCGCTGGATAGACAACATGCGGGTCACGTGAACTCGATTGTTCCAACGCCGGCATCCGAACTCGAAAGCAATACCAGGACCGCCAGAAAGGGCAATGAAACAGAGCCCGTGATGTCTGTGCTTCCAGCGATATCGCACCGGGAGCATAATGCTAGAATGACGAGTGGGACGCGTCGCCCCCATGAAGATCGACGGCAGAAGCCGGCAAAGCGCGGAGTAGCCGCTGATTCCATGTACAGTGAAGCCTTACAAGATGATGAGTATGATATTCCTGCCTTCTTGCGTCGCAACAGTGAACACTAGGCCTTTCGCTTCGGGCATGCTTTGACTTCGAAAGAAGACTCTCTCAAGCCGCCTAGCTCACAAGGTGCGTCTTTGAAACACGAAAGTGTCCACCAGGCATTGAGTGGGAACCCAAAAGGTGCTGGTAACAATTTGGGTTACTGGCTTGGCCTTTGGTTTGGGAGCGGCTTACTTCCAAAGGCTCCGGGGACATGGGGGACGCTTTTTGCGCTCCCCTTTTGGGGCCTTTTGTTTTGGTGGTCTGAAAATATACTGACTCGCATGGTTGCCGTCACGCTTGTGTCACTGGTTGGTATTTGGGCCTGTGACCAGGTTATTTTGCGTCTGAGTGAGGAAGACCCAAAGTCAGCGGTTATTGATGAAGCTGCTGGGTTTGGGTTAACACTTTTGATTTTCAAGATGAACCCGGTGACGTTGGTGCTTGCTTTCATACTCTTTAGATTTTTTGATATTCTCAAACCGTGGCCAATACGAATTGTTGATGAGAGAATCCACGGTGGGCTTGGAGTCATGCTTGACGACCTCATTGCAGGTGTTTTTGCTGCGTTGATAATGTGCTTAGCGATGAAAGTCATCGGACTACCGCTTGAAGTGATAAGCTTTTAAGAACAAGTGTAGGTTTTGACTTGAGTGCGGCTCATATACTTCGTGTTCTTAGAAAGCGTGAGCAGAGCTTGGCTTGCGTGGAGAGTTGCACGGGGGGGCTCTTAGGGGCAAGCTTCGTGAGCTGTACTGGAGCATCACAAGTATTCGTGGGTTCTGCCAACGTTTATCAGCACTATGCAAAGAATACCTTATTTCATCGCACGGGCATCGACTTTCATTTGAAGACGGGAGACGATGCGCTCACGACTTATTGTGTGGAAGCGATGCTTCAAGCGGGGAAACATTTCTTTGGTGCAGATCTTGTCATTGCAACTTCAGGCCTCGCTCCTTCCGAGGGCGAAAAGGTAAGTCATGCATCAAACATATTGGGTCTTGCGCAGGGGGATGTTTTGTTTGGTGTGCTCTATCAAGGCAATCTTGAGATGGATTGCATCAGCGTTCAATGTGCGCGTCGAGACCATTTTATGCCCTCGACAGTCGACGCGATCCTTTCTCGTGTTGCATCAATGTGTGCCAAGAGTTCTAGCCTTGTTTAATACACTGGTCCAGAGATTCGTAATGTGATGGCGAAGTCGGTGTTGTCGAGCGCACCAAAGTTCACGCCAGGCTGTGTCATGGTTTGGTATGTTCCTGCAGGATACTGATGTGTTGGTGCAATGTTAAAACCGCAACCCCAGTTTTTCACATCATCTGGATTGGTTGTGAGGTAGTTGTTATTGTTGGCCTGAATCAACCCATCGATTTGACTTTCAAACGCAACCGATATCTCCATCTGCGCTAGCTCTTCTTTTGAGAAGGTTTGTCCGCTTGCAATGCTTGGATGGTTTGTATTTTCGCTTAAGCTTAAACACTGGACAGGCCCGGTGCCCACACAATGTGCTTCCCCAGTGTCAGGGTGTGGCGCATCGGTGGCAATGCGTAAACAGACAACCCATGGGTCGTTGGTATTGGTTATGAGTTGGTCGGTTGAATCTAAACTTAAAACGAAGAAGTCGCTATTAAAAGCCGGTTCCAAACACACGTTCTCATTTACCATATTCTCATTGATCACAGCCTCACATGATAAGTTTTCCAAACACTGAGACGTCCGTACGCACGTCTCTCCTATCTCTGAAGGTGTTGTATTGCTTTGGTGCTCTACAGATTCATCATCAATAGGATCGGCCTGGATGAACTCTTCACTTTCGTTAGAAGGTGGTGAGTCCATAGTGTTGGCTTCGACTGTCGATTCAGTTTGATCCACGCTTTCTTCTTGGTCGTGCTGTGAGTCAGTATTTTCATTCCCTGGGGTCGTCGTGCCTCCCTGAACTTGAACGTCTGGCTCATGAATAAACACATCGTCTGACCTCGGAGACATCGTTTCAAAGCCTTCAATCCGGTCTGAATCACCGCATGCGCAAAAAAATGT
This sequence comes from Myxococcota bacterium, assembly GCA_020630615.1. GTDB lineage: Bacteria > Myxococcota > UBA727 > UBA727 > JAHDBA01 > JAHDBA01. The sequence goes on from JAHDBA010000011.1 coordinate 67,122, forward strand.
AAAAGTGACCATGATAGCGGTCGCACTGAATTGATGATTTCTCATTGTCGCCTCCCTGACTAACTAGAGTTAGTATTTCAAAGATTGAGTGAGATTGCAGTCCGAGGAAATGATGATGGGGGACTAGGAGTAGGCCACCTACATGTAGCCCTGGGCGCGTATCGGTGCGCCTGAGTGCGCTTCACCCGAAGGTGAGCCTATCCCTGTTTGCTCTCTTCATCTCAAAAATGAATATTATGGGTTGTAAATACACGTGTCGCCGAGTTCCCCACCCCCCCAAAAGTTCCTTTCTTGAACGCAGCATTGATTAGTTTTCCTATATGGTTTGGGTGAATTTGCATGCCGGCGAGGGAGAATTCTTGATTTCGGCAGTAGGGTTAATAGGAGAAAGGAATGAGAACAAAAACCACAACAAACAACGTCCCCATTTCTACATATCTCCACGTTGGTTTAGCTCGCAAGCGACCCGGATATACCAATGCGCGATGTCACTTCTCAAAAGACGAGATGGATAACACTATCCTATGGCTGGAGAGCGTCTCTTTTACAGCATCCTTGATAACCCTTCTTGTAGCCCTACTTGTGCTCGGGTGTGCCGAGGATACCGGTGATCACAGCGATGATCCGATTGCCAACACAGAGACCTCAGTCGATGCGAGTGAAAGCGAGTCCGGGAATGTGAATAATGATATACAAGTGAATGACATTGATGATGACAATCACCAAGAAGAGAGCATGAATGATGATGGTGGTGAATCCGTTGGTGCTTTTGGAGAAGCGTGCACGATGGACGACCCCGATGCTTGTTCTGGGGATGGGTTTTGCTTAACACCATTCGGTAACGATGGTTTTTGTTCAAAGTCTTGCGAAGTCCAAAACGCAGCGTGTCCAACGATGCCAGAGGGGACCTATGCAGCATGTATCATCGGTGAAGCGGGTACACCGAACGGCGAAAAAGGTTGCGCGTTCCTGTGTGAAGGTGGCGGTATGACCTTTGATTGTCCAGGCAATATGGTGTGTGAATCAATCGAGTCACCTCCAGGCAGCGGACAAAAATTATGTATGCCGCCCAGTATCGCGTTAATGCTTTAGCGTTAGAACAAAAATAGCTCCCGGGCGCTCTTGAGATGTGCTCAAGCATGTTCGTGCTTCATTGTCGTGAATCGATTCTTGCATCTCACCTTTTAAAAACAGTAGGCTGTGGCATGGCACAAGATTTACTGACTCTTCTCTTGCTCGTCGCGCTCCAAGCTGTTCTGGGCTTTGACAACCTTCTTTATATCTCGCTCGAGTCCAAACGGGCGCCAGCCGACAAGCAAAACTTCGTTCGTAAGTTTGGCATTGGCCTCGCGATTGTTCTTCGCATCATTTTGCTTTTCGTACTTGTGAAGATTGTGAAAATGCTTGAGGAGCCTTTTGCTTCGATTCATAATGAATACTTCGAGGCTGCCATCAGTGGGCACGCACTCATTGTATTGGGGGGCGGCGCCTTTATTCTTTACACTGCAGTCAAAGAAATTTGGCATATGATGTCGATTGAACATGGTGCTAAAGAAGAAGAAGGCAAGGCCTCTGTGGGCAAAATCATAACGATGATTGTGATTATGAACCTGGTCTTTTCCTTCGACTCAATCCTAAGTGCAATGGCATTGACCGAGGTCATGTGGGTGATGGTCGCTGCCATTATTATCAGTGGGATTATGATGATTGCGCTGGCTGAGAAAGTATCAAACTTCTTACGGAAAAACCGAATGTATGAAGTGCTAGGCCTTTTCGTGCTCTTCATTGTGGGGATTATGTTGGTGACTGAGGGTGGCCACCTTGCGCATATATCGATTCTTGGCGAACACGTCGTTCCGATGAGCAAAACAACCTTTTATTTTGTCTTAGTGGTGCTCGTACTGGTCGATATAGTACAGGGCCGTTATCAAAAGAAAATTGCAGCCGAACTGGATGCGGCTGCTCAAAGCTAGATTGTAAGCAAATTGTATCCAATACGACAACGACTATTGTATTGGGCTGCCATAGAGTCCAGTCTTCTATCGGGGAGGACGCACTAGACTTCTGCCTTCCATTCATAAATGACCTGAGAGGCATAGCTTATGCCGTACATTAGCGCGTCGAGCAAATCTTTCCCGGCGCTAACGGCCATCTCAGCAAAGGGTTCGATCATGGTTTCCGCATGCGGTGATGCGGCGCTTGCTTTTTGAAAGTCCAGCCAAGCTTCTGCTGCTGAGTTGAGGTTTGCAATCATCGATGCTTTGGCATCAATACCACTTTGAACCCGGTCTTCTGGGTTTGGGATATTCAGCTGCGTCTCTGCATCAAACTTGTTTCGAGCTGAGAATTGCAGCCACCTATCGATTACCGTGGGGCCTTTTTCGTTAAAAACAGACATGTTATGTTCCTCCGCCACAAAGTAGCAGAGTCACCAGAACTTTGGCGTGACTGGATCTTAGTGGGAAATCTTAAATGGTGTTCTAAACCTTGTATCTACAGTGAGGGGGCTACTCTCAGTTTTAAATTTTACAAAGCCCCTAAAAGCCAGGACCTTCTTGGGTTGTTATGTAGTGTCAGTTCCTGTTATCCGAAACTCGGCACACCGCTAAGCTGCATAATCGCTTTAACGATTCCCATAAGACCGTCACCCGCAATAATCCCAGAAGCAACGGCGAAAGTGAGCGCAGAAGCGGTGGCCTTATCTACTTTTTGCCACACGACCAAAGCGCAAGCACCACCAAACATTGCGATGGAATAATAGGCAGGAATAATAAACGCGATACCAATGGACATTGCACTTGGGGTAAAACGCTTGAGGTCTTTTGGGGCAAGCTTGGTCAGTAGGGTTAAGACAACACCGAGGATCGCACCGGCAAGAACGCCTGTTTCAGCGTGCGCGGGTAGGGCATCCAGTCCTTTGCTTAGCAGTTCGGCCATCGCCTTCCATGCGTGCGCTGCTGGAGAAGGAAGCTCGTCACCGCCTACGCCACCGGAGTCTTTGTAAGCTGCTTGAAAAAGTAGGTACACCGGAACACACGAGAGTACGCCAGCAAAAATGCCAACCAACTGTGCTCGAAACTGATCAATTGGTCGGGCACGCAAAAGATAACCGGTCTTTAGGTCTTGCATCATGTCGCCGGCTTGGCTCGCACCAGCACCTGTTATGCCCGCGCACATAAGATTCGTTGAGAGTGCAATATCGGTTGCCATTGCTTCGGGGCGGACCGCGCCGAAAACAAGTTGGGTTACTTTGCCCATACCCCCCACCGGGTTGATATCGGTTTCGCCTTGCGAGCGAACGGCAATCATCGCCAAAATTGAAGAGAGTGCTACCGCAAAGACAGTCATGTAGGGGGGAATACTAAAGGCCGTGCTTGCAATGGTCGTCGTCCCAATCGTGGCCACGATTAATCCACTAACCCAATAAGGAGTAGGGATTGTGTAAGGGTCTTCATCACCCTGTTGTGCTGATTTTCCAAGCGCAAAAATGCCATTGAGAGCACGAAGAATTGTTGGTGTGAGAAATGCGAGGTCGGTCATCGCAGCACCCACCATAATCGCAACACCTGGCCACAAAACCCAACCTCGTGCGCCATCTTTGTAGGCCATAATCTCGCCGGTAACCCAGCCTGCATTTTGCGCATAAGGGCCCGCGAAGACCCACGCAATGATCGACCCAATGAGCATCGATAAGCAAACACGAAAACCTGACAGAAGGCCCGCACCCCACATCACAGGCGTTAACAAAAGTGAGAAGCCCCACGCATGCCATGTTGCAAAAATACCTACTTTAAGGGCAGGGTGCTCCAAAGCAGGAAAGAAATAGAACCCAAATGAGATGGCTCCCGAACCTAGGGCCCACAACGATAGAACTTTTGCCTTTCGCATGGCCTCCTCACCTGAAGCGAACATCGCTTTGATGGTTTCAGCAGCAGCGGTCCCGGTAGGGAAGCGCAAGCGCTCTTTGACAATAAGCTGCTCACGCAAAGGCACCGCGAAAAACACTCCAAGATAAGACACACAAAGTGCCCATAAAACCATTTCCCACCACGCAAGGTTCACGCCTAGCATGTTGAGTGCCGGGATCGACGATACGAGACCCGCAGCAGAAGCCATCGAGCCTGCCGCTGAGCCGGAGGTCTGTGCAATATTGGTCTCGAGCGCACCGAAAGGGTTTTCCTTGTCTTCAAAAGCTTTCATGATGGCGTAGCCAAGAATCGCAGCAATCAATGAACCCCCAAAGGTCCACCCGATTTTATTTCCGACGTAGACATTCATTGCAGAGAGCAATGTCCCGATGCAACACCCGAGCCCTACCGCTCGCCAAGAAAAGTGACGCTCACCGGGTAAGGGCTCGTAAATGGGGAGCCCATCAATATCGACTCTTTCTTTTACTTTAAAGTCGTCTTTAACGGCAACCACAGGTGAATCTGTATTCTCTTCTTTGATACCTGTTGTCGTGGTGATCTCGTGTGGTGCTGGTTTTGTCATTTTCGAATGCTAGCGAATGTGGCACCAAAGACCAGAGAGCGCTTTGTACCAAGCGCAAAGGGACCTACAATGAAACGAGTTGCGCTAATCACAACGGGGGGAACTATTGAAAAGACCTACGATATCTTTTCAGGTACCCTTGCGAATCATGTGAGTAATCTTGAAATGATGCTGAGTCAGTTGGAGCTCCGCGGGGTTGAGCTCTATCGCGTACCTCTCATGAACAAAGACAGTTTAGAAATGTCACCCCAAGACCACAAGCGGATCGCGGCCAGTGTCGTGGACGAATCTGCTGAAGTTGACGGTGTAATCGTGGTTCACGGCACAGATCGACTTGCCGAAAGCGGGGAGACAATACTTGCGCGAGCGATGAAACATGGGGGCCCGCGCTGTCCAATTGTTCTTACGGGCGCAATGCGCCCTTATGAACTTAAGAACTCTGATGCAGAGCAAAACCTCACGGAGGCGCTTCTCGCAGTACAGATCCTAGGGCCTGGAGTCTATGCGGTAATGCAAAACCAAGTCTTGTCGTTTCCCGGTGTTGTGAAGAACAAAGAAAACGCATGCTTTGAGCAGCTTGCGACGCGTTGACTGGGTAGGAGTTTGAAAGTTTCCCGTTCGAGGTCTTGAACTTCCCTTTAGAGTAGGTAAGCGTTTTCTTCGGAGGTTCAGAAATGAAAATATTAAAGTGTAGCGCGCTTGCGCTTGTGTTCGCGTTGAGCGCTTGCTCGTCGAGTGGCTTGAAACACGTTGTGAAACCGGAGCTGCTTGCGCAACTCAGTGCGGATGAGCGGATCAAGGTTGACAGTGTGGTTGCCGAGATCGCATCTGCACAGTCGAGTGCCCAAGAAAAGGTTTCACTGGCAGAGGCCGCGTTCAAAGAGGTCTCGATGGCAGAAAGCAAGCTTGCTGAAGCGAAAGGTGTTGTCGAGGCTGCTGAAAAGACTCTTGAGAACGCAAAAGGTAAAGAGAAGATTGCGAAGAGTTTGGTGAAGCATCAGAAAACTGTTGCCGACAATACGGCTGATGAAGCGCAAGGGGCGGCTGAAACTGCAGTTGATTCTGCAAAGAATGCGCATAGCGAAAGCAAGAATGCTGTCGATATGGCGAAAGAGGCATTGAGCTCTGCGAAAACAAATCAGAAAAAGGCTGAAAAATATCTCTCGTTTGCGAAGATCAATAGCGAAGCAGCTGATGCCGCTGTTGTTGAAGCAGATCGCGGAATCTGGGTTGCACAGGCGCAAGCTGAGCTTGAAAAGTATGAGGCGGTTGGCCGCAGCACGGGCGAGACAGGTCCTGATTATCAGGCAAAGCTGGCTGAGTTTCAAAAGCAAGTTGCAAACTATCAGCTTGATCACTCTGAGTCGAAAACAGAGGCTGCGAAGAAAGCTGCGAAAGCTGCAGAAATCAAGGCAGAGATGGAAGCCATCTAATCCTCACGTGACCAGAAGCTAACCACTTCGATAGAGGTTGTTCCTGGAAACAAATCGAAGGGCTGGACTTTACGCAATGCAAAGCCAGCCTTTTTTAGTGCCGCATAATCGCGAGAAGCAGCTTTCAAAGCGCAGCTGACAAGCACAACGTGACGAAGCGTACTTTCACCCAAATGCTGAGCAATGTGCATGAGGCCCCTTCGAGGAGGATCAAAAAGAGCGACGTCAAAACCGGCCTCTAAGACTTGTGATATTGTGGTGTAAGCATCACCAACACTGATTTCGTCCGCGACATTGCCAAGATCTTCATTCGCACTACCATGGCGCTCAAGTGCATGAACATGGATGTTTTGCGCTTTTAGAGCTTGCGAGAAACCTCCGCTTCCCGCAAAGGCGTCCAACACACGCTCGGCCCCCAAACCTTTGATCTCACCGGCAACGTAGTCGTACATCTGCGCAGCAAGCCATGGGTCTGCTTGGCAAAAAGCGTAAACGGACACCTCTCGTCCAGACACAATTTCATGGAGCTTCTCTGCTCCCACTACAAAATCCGGTTGGAGATATGTTTTGATGTTTGGGTTGGTGCCGAGAGTGGACAGTGACAGATGTGCCAGTGAAAGTTTCTCTGAAAGTCGGTGCAAAGCCTCGTGGCAGAGCGGAGGCACGTTATCATTCGAACGCGTTAGTTGAAGCGATACACCTTCTTTAAAGATTCTAAGCTCAGCAGAAACCAACTCACCGACAGTCTCTTGCGGCAAATGGAAGTGTTCTAAAGCATTTGCAGCTTGGTTCAACTCTGGGTGGTTGTACTTGCTAAGAGAGTGTTCCGCGCGAAAGTGTTTGGTATGTGGAATATAGTAGCCGATACGAAGTCTAGAGTTTTGATGTTGAATCGCAAAACGCACTTTTTGGCGCGAACCTTCTGCTTTGTTGGACACCCAAATGTTTTCAAGCTCAACGTCTTTTGATGTGTCTTGCCAAAGTCCATCATTTTCGCCTGAGCACATGCTTTCGATTAGCATCTCGCGAACCTGCGACTCTTTAAAGGCATACTCTAAAGACGGGGATGCACCTTCAAAGGGACTCACAGGGTTGGCTGCATGGGTTTGTTCGAGTGAAGCTTTGTCATGGGCAGGGCGCATTTGAATCAGGCGTCTTTCATCCCAAATACGTTCAACAATACCACGCCCATGACCATCAAAGGCACCTCGAATGGCAAGGTCGACATCGCCATCGCTTAAACGAAGATTGGCTCGCCCGCGACCTTCAGAGTCGATCCCTGTGATTTCGTATGAGAGCTTGGCTCCACGCTTGATATCTCCTAAGCTCTGCTTATGCGATCGTGTCATTTTTTCTCACCGTCCTCATGTCTATGAAAGACTATATTGCAATGTTTCCGGGGCAGGGTTCTCAATTTGTAGGGATGGGCCGTGAGCTTTCAAGCATGATCGAAAACATACTCATAAAGTCGCGGGGTACGCCAGGGCTTCCGAGTGATTTACTTGATGTCATGCTTTCAGGTCCAGAGGAAAAACTGGCGCAAACTCTCTACACTCAACCCGCGGTTTTTTTGGTCTCAAGCGTATTGTTTCAATCGTGGATGAAATCAGGAGGGGGGACACCGGTAGCGCTTGGTGGGCATTCGCTTGGGGAATACGCAGCGGTCGTCGCTGGCGGTGGTGCAACTATCGAAGAGGGGCTTCGTTTGGTATGTCAACGTGCGGAATGGATGACCCAACTTAGCGCGAAAAAGTGCCTTGGAATGAATGCCTGCATTGGACTCGAGCGACATGAGGTTGAAGAGGTTCTTACAAACATTACTCTACCGAATTTGCCATCGATGGAGAGCGAGTTCGTGTCGGTAGCAACAATCAATTCAAAGCGCCAGATAGTCATCGGTGGAACAAAACAAACACTTGTGCTGGCGTCCGAAAAACTTTTGAAAAATGGTGCCAAACGGGTCATTCCCTTGAATGTTTCGAGTGCGTTTCATACACAAGCGATGCTGGCGGCTCAATCAAAAGTGCAAGGTTACTTTAAGAGCAACCCATTGGGCCCTATTAAAACAAAAGTGATTGCTTCATTTGATGGTGAACTTCTAAATACAAGTGGGCGCATTGAAGACCTTCTTGTGCAGCAATGTGTTCGGGAGGTAAACTTTCCCGCAATGGTAAAGGCTGCAGACGATCTATCCGAAAATATTGTCGAGTTTGGCGCGAGATGCCCATTAAGTGGGTTGTGCCGGCGGAATGCTTATTCTGGGCAAGTCTTCAAAGTTGATTCCTTGGAAACAATAGCGTCAACTCGAACCATGCTGCAACATAACGAGGTAAGGGCGAGATGACTTCAAAACATAATTCATGGGTGTTGGTAACTGGAAGCAGTCGCGGAATTGGTGCTCAGACTGCAATCGAACATGCGAAGCGTGGTCATAATATTATCGTCCATTACAACTCAAATAATGCGGGAGCCAATCGTGTGCTTGCAACCATCGTGGAGCTTGGGGTTCAGTGTGAAAAGGTATGTTTTGATTTGAACTCACTACCACAAGACTTAGATGTTAAGTTTCCGAGATTAAAGGATGTTTCAATCCTTGTAAACAATGCTGGGGTTGCAAGTAACGAGTTCTTGTTTCGTTGTAGTGATGGTGAGATCGACCGTGTGCTTAACTCCAACATAAAAGGAACGATCCAGCTAACACGCGAAGTCTGTCGTCATATGAGTAAGCGGAAGCACGGGGTCGTTGTCAATGTTTCTAGCGTTGTGGCGCAGTGTGGTAATCCGGCGCAAAGTGTATACAGCGCGAGTAAAGCAGCACTAATTGGGTTCACACGTTCATTGGCACTTGAGCTTGCACGCCGTGATATTCGAGTGAACGCAGTCGCACCCGGTTGGATTGAAACGGATATGACAGCCACGCTATCGGAGGCAAAGCGTGAGGATGTCGGCGATCGCATTCCATTAACACGAATGGGAACACCAGAAGATGTTGCGAAAGCAATCGCATTTCTAACCTCAAGTGACGCTGCTTATATCACTGGGCAAGTCATCAATGTGAACGGTGGTTTGTATATGGGGTAAGCGACGGTTTTGGATTTTTGCGGTGAAAAGTCGGAGAATTAATGATCACTTTTTTGAGGGCCGTCCTTGTCTTTATTGAGTAAATATCCGAACGTTGTCTAGGTTGGAGGCAGCATGGAAGAACGAGTACGCAAAATCATCGCAGAGCAGCTTGAGATTGCTCTAGATGAAGTTACAAACGAGAAACGATTCGTGGAAGACCTCGGGGCAGACTCTCTCGATATTGTTGAACTGGTCATGTCGATGGAAGACGAATTCGACACGCAGATTCCGAACGAAGACGCAGAGCGCATCCAAAGCGTTGGAGATGCTGTTTCTTATGTAAAGAAGGCTTGCGAGTAAGGTTCCCACGAGTACGCCAGCGTTCAGACTTAGCGATACGAATCAAGGGAAGTACTTCTTTGACCGCGGACACACTGGAAATGCATTCCAATATTGATTGATGTCCTACAGCATGGTGGTGTTGTTGACCGCGTCCCCAAGGAATCTTATGTTGTGTTTCGATTGAGTATGCATTTTTGCGAGACGAACACTGTCATCTTTTAGAACGAACACTCTTTTAAACGTTTAGGGGAAAAAACCCTTTGCCACTTTGCGGGTGAATGTAGTATCCCCGCTCTCATAGTTTTGAAACCGACTAAATTATAAGGAGTCGACCAAGATGGAAATGTTTACGGCCATTGCAGACCACTACAAAGAAGGCGGATTTTGGATGTACCCAATCTCCCTATTTCAAGCTTTTTCTTTCGTTTTTATGATTGAAAGAACCTATGTTCTGTTCATTAGAACACGTTTGAATAAAGAGGGTGTCCTGGGTGGCCTTCGCGAACGCATTTTTAGAGGTGACATCATGGGTGCGATTCGCTTTTTGAGCGATCAGCCTCAAAGTCCTCTCACTCGAATCTTGAAGCAGGGGCTTTTGGAAGTGAAGCATGGCGAAGAAGAAGTTCAGGCAGCGATGGACGAAGCTTCAATGCACGAGATTCCAGCGCTTGAAAAACGAACGGGTTACCTCGCAATGATATCTAACGCTGCTACTCTTGCCGGCCTTCTTGGTACTGTTCTCGGCATGATTGCTGTTTTTGCTGCTGTTTCGGGTGCGGATGCGGCCAACCGTTCGTCTGCCTTATCAAAAGGTATCTCTGAAGCGATGAACTGTACAGCGTATGGTTTGATTACAGCGATACCACCAATTGTTGTGTTCTCGATTCTTCAAGCCCGAACACAGGATCTTGAGGACTCAATCAAAGCGAGTGTTGCATCGACTATCAACATGGTTC
>JAHDBA010000011.1:77416-90647 GCA_020630615.1 Myxococcota bacterium
AGCTTCAACTCGATGCTGTCAATAAGGTAGGGTAGAAGCATGGGTGGCGTACAGCCTACCGGTGGCAAGGGTGGTAAGCGCGCGATGGACGCGCATATTAACCTTGTGCCGTATATCGATCTACTAATGACCATCATGACCTTTCTCGTCATGACCGCAGTTTGGACTAAAGTCGCAAATCTGGAAGTACAGAATGCAACCAATGGCCAGCCTGAGGAAGTGGAAGAGAAAGATGACAAGCCACCTCCTCCAATCTTTGTGACCATTGCCGAAAATGGTTTGAAATATATGGTTGAAGGAGACACTGAGCCCAAGGAAATACCTGCTCTCGGGGATGGTTTTGATACTGAGAAGCTTAAGGCTGCTCTGCAAAGCTACCTTTCACAGTATTCAGACCGAATGGACGAAGTGCATGTGAAGGTTAAGCCAGAAGACGCCATCACGTATAACAAGATTGTTGGTGTTGTTGATGTTATCACTGGTCTCGAGTTCAAAGGTATCACGATAGAGCCAGCTTCGTCTGGGTCCTGATTAACTATTGGCACTTGCAGCTCGTAACCTTATGAGCTGCACTTTGGAGATTTTTTATGTCAGTAAAAATACGTGGTGAACGCCAGAGTCATCGCTTTCACAATATGCAGTTACTGTCCTCGGACGGTGCTGGTGGTAAGAGCGGCGACATTCAGCTGAACATTGTGCCCTTAGTGGACATGATGATGGTTCTTGTGATCTTTCTGGTTATGAACTTTGATGCTACTGGCGAGTTAAACTTCAAGTCAGAAAACATGGACATGCCAAAAGCGGAGAATGTTGGGGATATCGAAATAGCGCCGATTGTTGCGCTGACATATAGCGAAGAAAGCGGCGCTATGGAGCTCTTTATCGATGGTCAGCTCGTTGTAGATATGGCGACGGTCAATAAAGACGACGCCGACATGAATATTGCTGAACTGGAAGAAAAACTCAAAGAAGATGCTGAGTTTAAGCAGGCACTTTGCGAAGCGCAAGGTAAAGAGTGTACGTCGAATGCAGTAATTATCCAGGTGCACAAAGACGTTGATTATAGTGTTTTAAAGCGTGTGTTGCATACGTGCTCTGTTGCCGGTTATGGGAAGGTGAACTTTGCTGTTTCGGATGGTCGCGGTGGTTCACCAGGTGGTCACAGCGAGGAGTAAGTTATGCTATTTTGAAACCTTATCGCTGGTTTTCTTACGGAATGGTCGGTTTGTCCGGCCATTTTTATCGATGAGGCGATGAAATTTGGTTTTTGGTATATTTTTGTTAGAAGTTTATTGCAGCTGAATGGAAGTATAGATAGCATCTAACGGTTATTGAGAAGGTGAATTATGCGAACCCTAGTCTATAGTCTTAAGGGGAGTTTGGTGGAGTTTGGCTCTATTGCATCGCTCCATTGCGGAATAATGGCGCTTTGTATGCTCGTTGCATTTGTGGGTGTTCCACTCTCAGCACAGCAAGCAGCGGTTCCAGAGGCACCAGCATCTGGAACCTTAGCGAATGACAATAATGATCTTGAAAGCGGTAGCTGGGATCCCTTCCTGAGCATGTCTCCATCGTCTTTGGGTTACTGGACGGACTTTAACCCAGACCTTCGAGTAAGGACTTCGCGAAACAATAGCGGAATGGCGCTATCAAAGAACGGTCGATCTCGCTTGCATCTTGGTCTTGATATTGGTGCTGGATTCTTTTTCAATCCCTATTCTGTGCCGAGTGCAGTGGTTGACGCAACGCAACTATCAGGGGATGTGGGCTTTCGGATAAGACCTAGATTCTTACTTGACATGCCAGGAGAGAAAGTTTCCTTTGACCTCTATGGTTCATTGGAATACGGCCTTCTGCCGGGTTTTCTTGATAACCCAACAGAAGAGTATTTTTTGACGAGAACAAATGCGGGTGGTGGAATTATCATCAACCCGAAAGGAAAAGTTAATGTAATTATTCGTGATGATGCAACATTTACAAATACTCCTGGTTATTTCGATGTGGGAACGACGTATACGTACTTAAGAAACAATCTCCGTGGTGGGGTCGGTTTCCGTCCCGGTGGGGGAGCATTGACTATTCGCCTGGACGCTAACTTTAATATTCAGGAGTATTTTGACTCGTTCAACGTGAAAGTGTCGACTGCAGACCAGGGTGCAGTCATTGACCCGAATTTGCTTGACTCTTATGGGTTTGGTGGCCGCTTACGTGCAGATTGGCGCTTTTTACCAAAAACAGGACTCTTTGCTGAAGTAACCTCGGGCTATCAGTTTTACCCAAACAACAGTGATGTCCAACAACATAGCATCCCCTCTCTCTTTGCTGTGGGTATGCAGGGGCGATTTACGAAAAAACTTTCAGGCTTGGCTCGAATTGGATACTCGAATCCTTTTACCTTTTATAACGGCAACCTGGATTCAGGGGATTACATAGGGCTAACAGGTCAGCTCGAGGCACGCTATGAACCTTCAACCAAAACTGACCTTGCACTTGGTGTTCACCGTACCTTTCATCCAACGCCTTTATTTCAGCATATTACAAACAATAGGGCCTATGGTATGTGGAAACAGTTTCTTGGACGTCGTTTGGTCTTTCGTCTTTCGGCAGGGTACAGCTATTTGCAGTTTGGGCGTTCGCTCTTTAATGATATCGACAGTGACGCGGACATTCGGTTTGGACAAGGCACTCGAAATGATCACCACATTGATGTGACTGCGGATATTGCCTTCTATCTCACTGACTGGATGGCAATCGGTCTATCAAACGATTTTGATTATCGTATGTCCAATAAGCTTGTGACGGACACTTCCGGTGCTGGGCTCGTAGACTTGAACTTTATGCGTGACACTGCGATGCTCTTCATCGGTTTCTATTACTAGGGGCCGGCTTTGATAAAAAGGGAAGCGTTGCTGGCGTTTTTTCTCTGTGCATTAATGCGATCGGACTTATTTGTCGTCTCCCCTTCATGTTTTTCCTATGAACGATAGGGTGCTATCATGTGTGTTTTTCTTCGCGCGATCGTGCTCTCATTCCTAGCGTGTATTCTTGGTACATCGTGCGTTAAGCAGGCCGGACCGGCACTTCGATTCGAGCAACCGACATTGGTCAAGGCGACCCTTGGTGCAGGGGACGTGATTGATTTGCGCGTATTTGGTGAAGAGGACCTTTCGGGTGAATATCAGGTCTCGCCAGAGGGGACGCTTCGTTTACCCTTAATTGGCAGAATCATTGTTGAAGGGCTTTCGATGAATGAGCTCGCGGTAAAGGTAACGGACTTATACAACGCCAAGTATTTGAAGAACGCCCAAGTAAGTGTCTTCGTAAAGGCCTACAACTCTCGACGAATATATGTACTTGGACAAGTTCGAACGGCAGGGCCATTCGATTATGATGAAAATATGACCGTGATTGCGGCCATCGCGTTGGCAGGTGGGCTTGGGGATAGCGCGGACGCATCACGGACGATCGTTACTCGTACGGTCGATAACGAGAAGACACGCTTCAAGATTGATGTCAACAAGATAGGCCGTGGGCGAGAATCCGATTTTATGTTGCGGCCCGGTGATATTGTGTTCGTCCCAAGGTCTATGTTTTAAAAGAGTGGTTTTGATGGGGATATCGTTGAATCAAAATACTAAAAGTTCAAATCCTGCATCAAAGGGTTATAACGCACAGGTTCCGACCACTGATTTGAACTCGATGATGCTTGTGCCAATGCTTGGGGAAACTACATCAACACCGAAAGAGGCTGAGGCACGAGGCGATGACCAAGGAGTGGACTTCGGTCGATATTTATTTTCTGTTCGAAAACGGATTTGGTGGATTGTCATTTTCATGTTGTTTGGTGGGTTAATTTCGACCATTTATACCAAGAGATTGCCAAAACTCTATGCTTCATCAGCCACGATTATTGTGGATACCAATACCCCGCGTGTTTTGACGCAAGTAACAGATGTGGTTGACTCCTCTGGAGGCTGGTATCGATCAACCCAATTTAAGAATACACAGCTGAAAATTCTAGAGAGCCGAGAAGTTGCGCGAAAAGCCGGTGAAAGGCTCAATATTCGATATAACGATGAGAGAAATGGCCTGGCAGGCCTAAAGAATGTTGATCCGGAACTCTATGAAGAAAAAGTGTCGCAGCTTGATGCCGCGGACCTCATTCACGGGCGCTATCGTGTTGAAAGTGAAGATGACAACCAGGTTGTACGGATATCGGTAATTGATCGTGACCCCGAGTTTGCCGCTTCCTTGGCCAATGCCGTGTCAGATACTTATATTGACATGAATCTGGACACCCGAATATCAAATACGACGAGCGCAAGCGAATGGCTGTCGATTCAACATCAAGAGTGGCGTGGCCGACTCGAGAAGAGTGAAGCTGCGCTGCAAGACTTTCTTGAGGATAACGGTGTTATGAATGCTAGCCTCGACAGCCAATTTGAAGAAGTGAAACAGCGACTCTCGGCTTTTATTGCCCGTCGCGCAGAGACCGAGGCTGAAGAGATATCCCGTGCGCTCACAAAGCAGGCTCTTGGTCGGTTGGAAGGGGAGCCAGAACTCTTTGACACACTGCCAGAGATTCGCGACAACGTGGTTATTGTAAACATTAAGGGGACGCTATTGAGCCTTCAGTCAAAGCGGATGGAACTAAGCTCCAAATATCAAGACCAACACCCGACTATGATTGCATTGAATTCACAGGAAGCAGAACTTAAGCATGCCTTGGATTCAGAGTTGAAAAATATTGAGATCTCGTTGTCGCGAGAACTTCAAGCTCTTGCGCACACTCGAAAAGGTTTGGATAAGGTGATTGAGGATGAACGATCGAAAGAGGCGAGGCTAAACCGGCTGAGCTTTGATTATAATAAGCTTAAACGTGATGTAGAGAAAAACACCAAGCTTTACGATATGGTGACGGACCGGCTAAAAGAGACAGAGCTGACTGGAGCCTATCGTTTCAATAATGTTCGTTCTTTAGACCCAGCACTGGTACCTAGTGGCCCGTTTAGCCCAAAACTTTCGGTCAACCTTCTTGCCGGCTTGGTGCTCGGTTTGATACTCGGCATACTTTTGTCTATTTTGGTAGACGTATTGGACCGGACGTTAAAATCTCAAGACGACGTCGAGATGCTCATCGATAGGCCCTTCTTGGGAATCCTGCCAATTATCCCGATGGAGGAGGCACCGCCTAAAAACGCATCAAGGCTAGAGATGCAAGCCTTTCAGTCTGCGCGAGACCGCTACGTGATGGACAATCCCAAGAGTACTGCTGCTGAGTTTGTTAAATTTATTAGAACAAATATCCTCTTCACAAACCCAGACAAGCGCCTGAAGACGTTGGCGACAACATCGCCCGGACCACAAGAAGGTAAAAGCACCTGCTCAATACTTATTGCGAATGCCATGGCAGAAGCCGGGAGCCGGGTTTTGTTAGTTGACGCAGATTTGCGGCGCCCACGTCTACATAACTCCTTTAATCTTGTAAACGATATCGGCCTTAGCACTTTAATTATTAAGGACACTCCGCTCTCAGAAGTGGTTCAGGAGTCTGGCGAGCCTAATCTTAAGATTATGACGTCGGGACCTATCCCTCCCAACCCAACGGAGCTCTTGCATGCCGAGCGTTTTAGTGAAGTCGTTGCCATGCTCGAAGATGCCTTTGATTATATTGTCTTTGATGCACCCCCGATTGCAGCCGTTGCTGACCCCTTGATTGTGGGCTCTTATGTTGATGGAATGATACTTGTCTTGCGAGCGAATCAAACAACACGGCAAGCTGCAGGTAAAGCTTACAGCGCATTGAAAGCTGCAAAGGCCCCCGTGCTTGGAACAGTGCTCAATAATGTTGATTTAAGCCGTCAAGAGTACGGGCAAAGCGGGCAGTATTACTATTATTACCGCCAATATGGATACTATCAAAGTGACGCTGACCTTGATGAGGTGGAGAATATCGAGGACCTCGAGGGAATCGGGTAGGGTGTGTCTAAAGCCACATTTATTTTTTAGATTTGGAGTACGTAGATGTCTGAAAAAATTGCAGTTGTCGGCCTTGGTTATGTAGGCTTGCCTGTTTGTGTTGCTTTTGCGTCAAAGTTTGATGCGGTTGTTGGCTTCGATATTAATGAGGCAAGGGTTGATGAGTTAAGGCGAAATATCGATTCGACTCGAGAACTTGATTCGGAAGAATTGGCTGCTACCGGAGCTCTGTTTACGTCGAACTCCGATGACATTGTTGATTCTACTTTCTATGTTGTTGCGGTGCCGACACCCATCGACGGCAATAAAAAGCCCAACTTGAAGCCTGTCGAGAGCGCATCTCGTACGGTGGGCAAGGCGCTCAAAACGGGTGATGTGGTCGTCTATGAGAGTACTGTATTCCCCGGTGTCACAGAGGACGTTTGTGCTAAAATCCTTGAAGGAGAGTCTGGACTAAAGGCAGGGGTTGATTTCTTTCTTGGTTATTCTCCTGAGCGTATTAACCCGGGCGATAAGGAGCATACGATCACCAAAATTACCAAGGTCGTGGCCGGCGACAGCCCCGCGACATTGGAACGAGTTGCAACGACCTACGAGGCTATTATTGATGCCGGCGTCTTTCGAGCCGCCTCAATCAAGACGGCTGAAGCAGCAAAGGTCATCGAAAACACGCAGCGCGATATTAATATTGCGTTGATGAATGAAATTGCGATGATTTTTGACCGTCTCGAACTTCGAACCTTGGATGTGTTGGAGGCTGCCGGTACGAAATGGAACTTTCTCCCCTTTAGGCCGGGTCTCGTCGGCGGACACTGTATTGGTGTTGACCCGTATTACCTGACATCAAAAGCGGAGTCTTTAGGGTATCACCCTGAAGTGATTTTGGCAGGTCGCCGGATCAACGATTCGATGGGGAGCTTTGTTGCGCAGAAGACGGTGAAATTGCTTATTCAACAAGGGCGACCCGTTGCAGCTGCAAAGGTCGGGATCTTAGGCTTAACATTTAAAGAGAATGTTCCTGATATTCGCAACAGTCGTGTTCCGGATATCGTGAAGGAGCTTGTCGAGTTCGGGGTGAATGTCGTTTGTCACGACCCCATGGCCTATGCGGATGAAGTTGAAGACGAAATGGCCTTGAACCTAAGCGACATCGCGGAGTGGAAAGGTTTGGATGCACTTGTTCTCGCTGTGCCTCATCAAACATACCTTGAACGTGATTGCGCGGAGCTGTTAGCATCACTGGGATCGAAAGGTATCCTAATTGATGTGAAATCTGCATTGAGCGCTAGCGTGGTGAGTAACGAGCAGGTTTATTGGAGTCTTTAGTCTCTCAAGTTCTAGCGCTTATTTGACAGGACAAAGGAAGAATCATGGTCCGGCCATACTTTTCAGATGAGATGAGGTCCGCGTTGGAAAATAGTCGCTGGCTTGTGACGGGCTGTGCGGGCTTCATAGGCTCTCATTGTGTTGACGCCCTTTTGGATATTGGAGCAGAGGTTGTTGGAGTCGACAACTTCTCCACTGGATTGCCTTCAAATATTGATTTTTTACAAGCACACCCAAAGGCAAATCGTTTTTCATTTGTCGAGTCGGACATCAACGATGCCTCGAAGTGGGGCGACCTACTTTGCGGCACCCAAGGGATATTGCATCAGGCTGCCTTGGGCTCTGTCCCACGTTCTATCGAGTCGCCACTCCATACGTTGCGTAACAATGTTGCAGGATTTACGCAGCTTCTAGACGCTGCGCGTTTGAATGGCGTACAACGTTTCATCTACGCATCTTCGAGTTCCGTGTTTGGTGACTCCGAAGAGCTGCCGAAACAGGAAGGGGCTGAGGGGCAAGTCCTATCGCCCTATGCGGCATCGAAACGTATCAATGAGATACTTGCAGAAAGCTACGCAAATGCGTATGGGATGAGCGTCGTAGGGCTGCGCTACTTTAACGTTTTTGGTGCGCGACAGGATCCCAAAGGGCCCTATGCTGCAGTGATTCCTCGTTGGCTGCAGTGCATGCAGGACGGCGAAGTTTGTGAAATATATGGCGATGGCGAGACTTCAAGAGACTTTTGCTTCGTTGACAATGCGGTTCAGGCGAATTTAAGAGCGCTGACGGCACCACTTGAAGCAGGACAGGCGGAAGTGCTCAATGTTGCATGCGGTGGGGCGGCCACGCTGAACGAAGTGCATGCTAAACTTGCGTCGCATTACACAAAGCTTACCGGGAAAGATGTTCCGCCCGCTCGCTACGGAGACTTTCGCGCGGGAGACGTGCGCCACTCACTTGCGGACATTAAGCGTGCCACCGAAGTAATTGGTTATAAGCCGGGTGTTCTTTTTGACGAAGGTGTTGAACGCTGCGTGGAAGCTTTTTTAGCTCAAAAGGGTAAAAATGGATAAGGCCTTGCCTTTGCCACGCGATGAAGGAGCAAATATGGCTATCTCTACAACGAAGAACACTTCAGGTGAAAGTTTGTACAATCCAGGTGCTTCGGCCACTTCGAGCTTTGAGATTGATAGTGTTGGGGTTGGACGCAGTGATCGCACCTACGTTATCGCCGAAGTTGCACAAGCACATGATGGGTCACTTGGGCATGCGATTTCTTTTGTGGATGCAGCGAAGAAGGCAGGTGCAGATGCGGTCAAGTTTCAAACTCACATTGCTGCTGAAGAGTCGACAGTCGAAGAGCCTTGGCGCATTCGCTTTAGCCCAGAAGATGAACGACGTTACGATTACTGGAAGCGTATGGAGTTTAGCCCACAGGCGTGGGGGAAAATCGCAGAACGATGTAACGAAGTGGGTATCACTTTCCTCTCCAGTGCGTTTTCTCTTGAAGCGATTCGCCTTCTGGAAAAACTTGATATGTCAGCTTGGAAGGTTGGCTCGGGTGAAGTCTCGACTTTCCCCCTTATTGAAGCCATGGCCAAGACGGGTATGCCTGTCTTAATCTCTTCTGGCATGTCGACATGGAAAGAGGTCGAAGATGCGGTCGCGCTTGTTCAAGGCAAAGGGGCGCCCTGTGGTGTCTTTCAATGTACAAGCGCGTATCCCACGCCCGTGCAGAATGTTGGCTTAAATGTTCTTCGTGAGATGATGGAGCGTTTTGAGGTTCCAGTGGGCTTGTCCGACCACTCAGCATCAGCAACACCCAGTGTTGCAGCGGCCGCCCTTGGGGCCTCTATGGTTGAGGTTCATATTGCGATGTCGAAACATGCTTTTGGTCCCGATACATCCTCGTCGTTAACGGTTGAAGAGTTCGGCGCTATGGTTTCTCAGATTCGAGAAATTGATTTGATGCGTTCTTTCAACGTCGATAAGGATCAGCGTGCGAACCAATTACAGGCGATGCGAGACACCTTTCAAAAATATATTGTCGCCTCACGCCCTCTTGTTGCAGGTGCGATCTTATCGGAAAGTGACTTCCGGTATAAGAAAACGGGGCGTGGTGTTCTCGCGCGAGATGTCAACACGCTTCTGGGTGCACAATTGAATCGCGATATCGACCCCGATGAAGTCATCAAGATTGAGGATGTAGGGCGCTAGCCCTCACAGAGAGAGGTGGGTATGGGAAGCGCACAACATCAACGAAAAGTTTGCTGTGTTTTGGTTGATCGAGCAAATTACGGACGACTCAAACCGGTCGTTGTTGCACTTCATAAGGACCCAAGAGTGAGCTTCTCGCTGGTGTGCAGTGGGACAATGGTGCTCGAGCGTTTCGATAATGCGTATAAAGTTGTTGAGTCCGACGGTGTGCCAGTCGATGAGAAACTATACATGGAGATGGACGGCTCTGAGCCCGTGACCATGAGCAAGTCGATCGGTCTTGGTATCCTCGAGTTTTCTTCTCTCTTTCAACGCCAAGCTCCGGACATGGTGCTTTTGATTGGTGACCGAAATGAGGCTTTGGCAGCTGCGATTGCAGCCGCGTATATGAATATCACCTTGGTCCATGTTCAGGGAGGTGAGGTGAGTGGGTCCATCGACGAATGTGCTCGCCACGCGATCTCGAAGTTTGCACATTACCACGTCCCCGCGACGAAACGTTCTGCCGAATACCTTGTAAAAATGGGCGAACGCGCAGATACAATCCTTGCGACAGGATGCCCTAGCAGTGATATTGCAAAGGCGCTCGAGCCGAAGATTGATGCGGGTGCTCTAAACTCTCGCGGACACGGAGCTGAGATTGACCCAACACAACCCTTCGGGTTGTGCGTGTTTCACCCGGTAACATCGGAGTACAGTGACGCAGCATCACAAATGGAAGAAGTGCTGGTTGCTTTGCACCAAAAGTGTATGCCAACGATTCTTCTTTGGCCTAACATCGATGCGGGCTCGAGCCAGGTGGCAAAAACAATACGAAAGTTCCGAGATGCCAATCCTGAGACCTCTGAGTGGCTGCGTGTGATGACCAATTTTGAACCGGATCACTATCTTGCACTGATTGCCAAGGCGAGTGTACTGGTTGGGAACTCCTCAAGCTTTGTCCGCGATGCAGGATATTTTGGAACCCCTACGGTGCTTGTGGGTGCACGACAAGCCCACCGAGAGATGGACGAACACGTGGTAAAGGCTGAAACCCAACACAACGAGATTGGCGAGGCGATTGGGAAGCAACTTGCGCATGGGCGCTATGCACCAAGTACCCTCTACGGTGATGGTGGTGTGACACCTCGGATTGTGGAAGCGATGGTTAAGGCGCCACTCTATTCACAAAAGGTGCTCGATTATGTCCACCGTTAATCCTGAAAGAAAAAGACGGACGGGCGAGCAACCTCGAATATGGATGTTGGAACCCAAAGACTTTTCGATTGAAGGCCGCAGAGCTCTAGAAGAGTTTGCATCCGTCTCGTGGACGCCCGCAACGACAGAGTCACTGCGCAACGACGCTCACCTTTTTGATGTGCTTTGGCTTCGTTTGGGGTTTCGACTGAATGAAGCGGCGCTAGGAGAGAGCGGTGATATTCGCGCGATTGTTTGCCCTGCAACAGGGAGTGATCATATCGATCACGAGTGGTGTACGCGTCAGGGTATCGATGTTTTAACACTCAAAGGTGAAGGGGCATTTCTCCGAGAGGTTCGAGCAACAGCTGAACACACGATCGGCCTCGCATTAACACTGCTACGTAAAACGGTACATGCCCATGCTCATGTACTGCAGGGTGGTTGGGAGCGCGACCCTTTTCGGGGGGCCGAACTCTATCAAAAGACTCTTGGTATTATCGGCTTTGGTCGCCTTGGGAGTATTGTCGCAGAGCTCGGGAAGTCATTTGGAATGCGCCTTATTGCTTTTGACCCCTTGCTGACAGCTGAAGAGCGCGCCCCATACCCCTACGTTCGTTTTGTGGACACCCTGGAGGAGTTGGCGTCAACTGCAGATGTCGCTTCGTGTCACGTCGTGCTCGAGGAGGACACTGTGAATTTAATTGGCGAAGCCTATTTTGCTGCGGCCAAGCGCGGTCAGTACTTTATCAACACAGCCCGAGGGCAAATCGTAGATACAAAGGCTGTCTTGGACGCATTGAAAGGAAAGAGCCTCGCGGGAGCAGCACTCGATGTCGTTGCAGGCGAGCCTGAACACAAGGCGATTCGGGTTCTTAGTGAGTATGCGAAGGAAAACTCGAACCTTATTCTGACACCCCACATCGCCGGCAATACACGGGAGTCTTTTGTGAAAACTGAAGTTTTCATGGCGATGAAATTAAAAACATGGTGGTTAAAAAAGACTCAGGAGTTGTCTTCGAATGAGAAGTGCTAACCTAGTTCGGGTATTGGGGAGTTTTCGATGTTGAGTTTTCCGGGTTGTATTGCGATTGTCCCTGCCCGTGGGGGAAGCGAGCGGGTCCCGGGCAAGAACAAGCTGGTCTTTGACGGAGAGCCCCTTCTTGTTCGTGCCCTCAAGACGGCACTGGGAGCACAGCCTTTGTGTGTTGTTCTTTCATCGGATGACGATGAGTCTTTGCAGCTTGCTTATGAATATTCACAGCGTAGTGGCGAAGAAATTATTCTTTTGAAACGACCTGCAGCGATTTCAGGGAGCTTTTCCCCGGCTATTGAGTACGTGCAGCACGCGGTCGAGACGCTTGAGCGTCAACATGGGGCGCGAGTGCAGTGCACCGCGATTGTACAGCCGACGAGTCCTTTTACGACATCGGACGATGTTCGCGAATGTTTGAGAATATTCCATGAAGCGAAGTCGGATTCGGTTGTGTCTGTCATGGAGGTCGAACATCATGTGCACCCAAGAAAGTTCAAAAAACTGCAAGAGGAAGGCCGACTGGAGCCAGCCTTCATGAAAGAAGAGGGACGAATGATGGCTCATGAACTTGAGAAGTTTTATGTCCGCAACGGTTCTGTGTATGTCTCGTCTCGGCAAACAATTGATTCGGGGGACCTGATTGGTGAGGATTCACGGGCTTATGTCATGCCGCGTGCGCGCTCTGTCGATATCAACGATCAAGTCGATATCGCTTTATGCGAAGCACTCTTAGCCTCTGGAGCAATTTCTTAACCTTACACTTTGTGTTCTTTTTGGATGAGAGTTGGACGTGTGAAGTGACGACATATAGGCTGGATGATTTCGGGGCTGCGAGAAACTTGGCTTGGGGGAGGAAGGGGTTACGATGAAGCGCTTATGCATATTGACGCAATACTTTCCGCCAGAAATGGGGGCGCCACAAGCGCGTCTGTCGGAGTTGGGTACACTTTTAAGCCGGCGAGGGTGGCTTGTCGATGTCATCACAGCCCATCCCAACTACCCTCAAGGTAAGGTTTTCCCGGAGTATGCGGGGCGAGGCCCGGTCCTTGAGTCGTGGGCGGGTGGCGACCTCCTGCGTGTGCCCTTGTATACGGCCAAAACAGGGACACTAAAACGCCTTGCATGCTATGGAACCTTCTTGCTCAATGCGCAACGTTTTGCGCCCAAGCTCTTAGAGCGGCCGGATCTCCTATGGGTCGAAAGTCCCCCCTTGTTTATCGGTTGGGCGGCGATGTCATTGTCTCGTAAGTGGAAGTGCCCCTACGTGATGAATATTTCAGACCTATGGCCAGAGTCCGCCGTACGAATGGGCATGTTAAAAGAGGGGCTCATTTCAAACACGCTTGAAGGTCTTGAACTTGATTTCTACAGAAGGGCTGCGGGGGTTACTGGGCAGTCGCTGGGAATTATTGACTCAATTGAAACACGACTGCGGCAACATTCATTATCAAGCACGCCGACCGCTTTAATCACCAACGGGGTAGACCCACAACGCTT
>JAHDBA010000012.1 GCA_020630615.1 Myxococcota bacterium
CCAGAGTTTTCTTGAGAACCTGCGCAAGCGAGAGCTACCTTTTGAGCTCTTGTCCACGTCATCAATCACCTACACAAACGAAAATGATGTAGCGTCAAAGGCTCGAGATCCGTTGATTGAAGTGTTCTCGAAAATGGGCACTTTGGTTTTGATGGGCCCTTCCGGTGTTGGGAAGTCCACGCTCACGAATCGGCTTTTTCCCGACCTTGGTCAGCGTGTCGGTGCCTTAAGTTCGGCGACAGGGCGAGGGAAACACACAACCACCCATGCCTCACTTCATGATCACGCTGCTGGATTCTCTCTTGTGGACACGCCTGGAATTCGGGACTTTGGTTTGACGCGTATTCGCCCCGAAGAGGTGAGCCGCTATTTCCCCGATTGGAGCGAAGCGCCCCCTTGTCGTTTTCGTAACTGTGCACACGTGAACGAACCCGGGTGTGTTGTACTTGCGTGCCGTGATGCAGGCGAGATTTCATCGAGCACCTACAAAGTCTATTTGAATTTGCTCGATGAGGCAAAACGAGTCGAAGAACTTGCC
The DNA here is from genome assembly GCA_020630615.1 of Myxococcota bacterium. GTDB lineage: Bacteria > Myxococcota > UBA727 > UBA727 > JAHDBA01 > JAHDBA01. The sequence continues at coordinate 539 of JAHDBA010000012.1, forward strand.
ATTGAACGAAAACGCAGCGACAACAATCGTAGACGCTAGAACGGAAAGACCATGACCATAGATTCGATTACAAAAGCTTTAGTTGACGGTTATCGAGAGGGCGGCGCAAATATTGGCGACCTTGATTTACCCTCAAGACAACAGGTCAGCACAATCTTGCGCGAAGTTGAATCCATAATCTTTCCTGGGTTCTCACGCGACGAAGCTGTGAACGGCGAAAGCGTTCAGCATTTTGTCGCGCAAAGGCTGCACAGTTTAAAATCACTAATTGCGAGAGAAGCTCGGCGAGAGATTAAAGTAAGTGGCACTTCGCACCGTCAACCCATTACGCATGAAAATGCGAGTGAAGAGGCGAATCGCTTTGCAGAAGAGTTTCTTGAAGGACTTCCCAAGTTGCGGGTTCAGGTTTTGAAGGATGTCGACGCTTTGTGTGCTGGGGACCCGGCGGTTCAATCGCGTGAAGAGGTGATGCTTGCCTACCCGGGTCTTGCTGCAACCCTTGTTTATCGGGTCGCAAATGCTTTTTGGAAGGGCGGTCTTCGTCTCATCGCGCGCATCATGTCTGAACTTTGCCATAGTCGTACCGGCATCGATATTCACCCCGCTGCAACCATTGGCGCATCTTTTTACATCGATCATGGAACCGGTGTGGTCATTGGAGAAACAACAACAATTGGGGACCGAGTCAAGATTTATCAAGGTGTCTCTTTGGGTGCATTAAGTGTCTCAAAGAAAGTGCAAGGCGTGAAACGTCACCCCACGATTTGTGACGACGTCACGATTTATGCAGGGGCAACGATTCTTGGTGGTGAAACACTCGTTGGACATCATTCTGTGATCGGTGGCAACGTTTGGCTGATTAAGTCTGTACCCCCCTACTCTGTAGTGGAAAACGACGCAGCTGTGCGAATTCGAGAACGCGCTTCAGCGAAGTCCAACGATTCAGTCGAGAGCGAAAGTCGCTGCCTTGCATCACTACACCAAGTGGAGAATCAGCAGCGTTGATCGTTTGAATGTTCTTTAAACGCTTTCGCCGGTTTACGCTTACATGATTAGAGCATGTGCGACACGATAGCCGAAAAGGATCATGAGTAGGAGATGCGAAATTCTCAGCAATGCCGCACGGAGTGGGCTACGCCGTGTGGGATAGCGCTTCCATATCTGCTCCAAGACAGTGCGAAAGAGCAACGCACTCGTGATTTGAGAGAGCTCAAGCGCAAGATGATAGGCAAGCACATCACGAGGGTTCACGAGCGTGGCCAGAGCCTCAGAAGAGAGTGCAAGGCCGTGAATTAATCCCCACAGCACAATCAAGAGTCGATGGGTGATTTGGAAAATCAAGGATCGCCTTTGATCGGGCTGAGGTCGCGAAAGTGCTAAAAGGCTCATGGCGATACCGGCTTCAATCCACGAACCGGGGATTTGAAAGGCAACATAGTTTTTGAACGCAAAGGCGCAGGCATGACCGAAGGTAAAGCAAGTAATAACTCCAAGACACTCACGAAAAGAAAGTGCAATCAGTACAACCAGTAGCACAAAGCAAATGTGGTCGTAGCCCGAATAAAAGTGGAGGAGCCCTTGTTGGATAAGTGTGTGAAGATCGCGGGTCCCCCCGTCCGCTTCAAGGTTAAGGACAAACCCCGGAATCGCGTCGATCTTCGGGGCAGGGTTCTTTTTTCGGAAGACACTTTCACTCGGACACCGAAAGCATTTGGCATCGCTCGGAAGACGCCCGGATTCACTTTCGAGAACATTCACACATTGGCGTTCGGCTAGCCAGGTTACCATTTTGGGTTCAAGGCGTCCTTTGGGGACAACAATACGTCGGTGACGGACTCCCAAGTCCTCCTCTTTTGAAAGCGTATCGTGTGTGACAAGAATCGGATCACTGGCATGCGCATGCATGAGATTTGCCCAGCCAAGAACACAAAGAAGAAGCACGCAACTTAAAACCAGGGCGCCACGCGATTGAATGCGATAAAGATTCATCGGCCCGGCACCGTGGTTGTTGTACTTGATTGGTGTCCGCAAATTTCATGGTGCCAAAACCAAGCTAAGTTTTCTTGATGGTGTGTGAGCACAAGGTCTCCCTTGAGATCGACTTCCGAGTTGGGCAGGTCAAATTTGTTTGCTAGATAGCGTTGTCGTTGAGCGATTGTCGGGTCGTGAGTCCACGGGGGATTGCGCGATGGGCTGCTCTCTATTGGTTTTGATAATGAAGAGCGTCTGCAGTCCAATGCAGTATTGCTGGGACTCGCAATAAAAATTGTTCGAACTAAAAAGCCAAAAACAAAGAGGAACAAACTTAAGCTTCGGCTACGACACACAAAAGATTGCAAAGCAGCAAAGATTTGTGCCCTTTGCATTTTGGATCGTTTCCCATCACAGAGGCGAGGGAACATCATGGTTTGCGATGCACCCAGACTGGCGATGTCCAGGCGCGCTCTTGGATTGTTTTGGGGACGTCTTCGCTACAACATGCGTGTTTCCAATCGCTTCGAGACTCGTTTGAACAATCAATTGCATTCTCAACACAAAGGTGCTGGGTCCAGCGGCAGGAGGGTTCTTCAAGGATACGCAAATAAATGGCAAAATCATCTTGATCGGTGGGTAAAGGAATCTCCACTTGCTCGAAGACATCATGTAGCGTGACATCGGGTGTTAAGCATGAACTCAAATCTGGCCTCGTTACCGATTTTCGCTCAAAAACTCTAGAAACACGTTCAAGGACGAGTCCATTTCGTGAACCAATTCGTATGACATCAATCGCGGCAATGTTACGCCCCTTCTCTGCGCCATAGTCAGGAGCGGCATGGACAGTGGCATGGAGCGTCTTTGCATTCTTTGCTACTTCAAGAGTTTGCCCCATTGGGGTGCCGCCTTCTTGAGCACGTTGAAGACCATCGACAGTCGACAATAAAGGCAAAGGTGATGGTGCCCAATAGACCCGAGGGGCAATACGAGGCCCGCTGGTTGCAAACGATTCTCTTCGTTTGAGTGCACCAAAAATGCGGGCTCTGGAGTTCTCCTCTGCCCACACGCCTGTTAACCCGCCCGGGCTATATTCAATCCGGTCAGGGACGCGCAATCCATTTTCCGAAGGGAATTTCCCCGCACCGCCATGGCCTTGAAAACCTTCTTCTTCAACTCCACCGGCTTTACCAAAATGCGTGTCTGTCCCACCGACAAAGCCTAGCTTAAAGGGGTTCGGGCTTTCTTCTTTGTTTGTATTTTCACGCAGCCCTTTCTCTTGCAGCCCAAGACCTAATTTCAGCGCGTGACGCACAAAGCTTTGTGGGTTTGGCTTGTCTCTCAGCAATACCGAGAACTGCCCGCTAAAACTTTGATAGGGTAACGCTTCAAACTCGCACGCTTCATCAACCTGTCCGGGCTGGAAGTAGCATTCCGATGCGCCTTTGTGTTGAATGATTTCAACGAGGCGTTCACGCTTCGCTCGCAGTTTGAGGTCGTGTCGGGTCGTTGTCTCTGGGAGCATAAACATGCGACCGTCTGAGAGATTGCTGTTATGCGGAATCGAAAGATAGTCGCAGCCTTCATCGACGCGACACGTTGAGTCGAGTTTGTTGAGAAGTTCTTCAGGTGTTGAAGCATCGACATAGGACACAGGTTCACGCGGGACGTCAGGTGTCGCGAAAACAACATTGCGATGGAGGTTTTCGCCTTGCGGGCTACCTGTCCATTCGTATGCAACAAAAGTGGTGAACGTACATTCGGAACTTTCATCGTTGTAGGTCTGTGCAGCCGAACGAATGTCGCGCCAGGGATAATAACTCGCAAAAAGACAATTGGCGCCATCTCTACCACAAAAACCAAAGCGTTCTGGATGTTCGGAGCTCAAATAGGTCGAATTAAAAAGAAAGAAGGCAGCCTTGGGGTTTTTCCTTAAGAGTTGGCAAAGATTGTTTTGGTAGGCAGGTCTACCTTTTTGGTTGCATAAGAGTACCTCGCCTAGAAACTCAGCATGGTCTGTTACTGCGGCAAAATCGATGGGGCGCTTCAGCTGGCTCCTTCGGGTTGAAACACCGTCACTAGTGTAGGGCGGTAGGGAAATCGCTTCACCTCGACCAAAAGCATAAGCATCCGCTGGCGAAATACGAACGCCTTGGGTAGATGCATCAAGGGAGTATCGTGTGTGAACATGAAGATCGCCGAAGAAGACTTGTTTGGTTTTTGTATAATGCTTGCATTGCCCGGTAGAAGCTTGTGTGGGGGCTGGCAAATGGTCTTCTTGGGTTGCATACACACCACTCGAAAACGACACGAGCACCAGGCAGCATAGCCTAAAGACTTTTGACGTTGCGTGTGCCCAACTCATCTGAAAACGCTTGCCCGTCGCCCCTATAAAAACAAGCACCTCCGATGAGAAATCATCCTTCTTTCTTGATGCTGGGAGTCATTAACTCTTCTCGAGTAGATTCATGTTTAGAAGCGTTCGCGCATCGCTTCTAGGGTTTTCCGATCTTCCATCGAGATTGATTCTGGAACGTGTAGCATGAGCTCCACAATCATATTGCCGGCTCTGCCTTTCTTGGGGGCAAAGCCCTTGCCTTTGAAGCGAAAGCGTTTTCCACCCGAAGTCGATGCCGGGATTGTAATCTTAATACGGCCGCGGGGGGTCTCTACGTATTCCTCGTTGCCGAGGATTGCATCGAGAACTCCGACGTAGTGCCGGACAATAATATCGCGATCGTCGAGGGTGATGTTGGATGGACACTTGGCTTGAATATTGAGCAGGATGTCGCCAGCAGCACCACCGCCAATGCCAGGGCTGCCTTGGCCTTTGAGTCGAATACGGGAGCCCACCGTTGTTTCTGGTGGGATCTTGACTTCAAGGCGTTTAACGTCCACGCGTCGTCCGCCCTGTGGGTCGTGTATTGGCAGACGAAAGTTGAGCGTTTTGATTGCGCCTTGCAAAAGATCGGCAAGGTTGAGCTCCAAATCGATGGTGTGGTCTTCACCGCGTTTTCCTTTTGGGCGGCCTTGGTGATCGTAGGCGTTTTGATAGCCTGCGTTAAAACCTTGGTTACGAGGCCCCCCCCCACCAAAGATACTTTCAAAGAAGTCGGAGAAGCCCGACACCGAAGTATTGCCGCCTTGAAACCCGCTTTGCCCACCAAATCCTGAGCGAAAATTGAAATCTACACCCTGCCACCCTGGTGGTGGACGAAAGTCTTGCCCCGCACGAAAACCTGCCCCAAGTTGATCGTAGCGTTGTCGCGCGTCGGGCTCGCCAAGCACCTGGTAAGCTTCATTAATTTCTTTAAAGCGCTCTTCGGCACCTGAATCCGTATTGTGATCGGGATGATACTTGAGTGAAAGCTTGCGAAATGCCTTTTTGATCTCGTGTTGAGAGGCACTTCGCTCGACACCTAGAGTCTTGTAATAATCACGGTATTGCACCCAAAGAGAGTAAGCATTCAAATCGGTCCGGCAAGTCCCTTCGATAGAACTCTACAAATCATGTGTTGGGCAAGACGAAGAGTGGGTTCGCAAAAGAGATCTGTTAAGGGAAGCAAGGTGGTTAAAGGTAGCAGGCTTTGTGGAGAAGTGTGTTAGTCCGAAACACTCGTGCTGCGGGCATGCATGTGTGACAACAAAGGGCTAAAATAATGTATGGTTGTGATTTCGCTCAAGTTAAATGCTAATGAACCAGGTTTGGGTCTTTCCACACAAGCTTTCAGGTGGGCAGTGAACCTTACGATTGTATTTGCACTGCTTTTTTCAGGCGCGGGCTGCACAAAGTGGGAGGCTGATCCGGCAACACCAACAGGTTTTTCTCAAGGCGACAGCGTCTCTCCTTTTGGGGTGGGTGGTACGATTGAACCCTGCGAACCCTTCCTGCCGAGTGAAGCCAACCGTCAAACTTGTTTTGAAAACCTTCGAATCGCGGACAACTTTCAGATAGAAGACTTAGACCTTGATTCCAATGGCTTCGCCGATAGCAGCTGTCTGTCATGTCATAGTGGGAATAGCGCAGATGGACGTTTGATTAACTGGGGAGTGCCCAAAGCTCAAGAAAACGATAGTCGTGCCTGGTTTGATTCGATTGTCGCATCGGTGGAGCGACAAGGTTTAACATCGATTGAATCCTATTTGGTCTACAAACATTTTACCTTGGGCACCGCCAACCACCCAGACAGACCGGGGAGCGCGCAAGATCTCGCGTGCTGGCTTTGCTATTCATTTTCAGAGCAAATTATAGAGCCCAGCACTGGGACCTGCGAACTCGATCCCATTCTTTATGATGACCCGCTTTGTGACCAATGCGATGGCTGTGGTCGTGCGCGTGAAAGTGTTGTGGATGAACTTTGACAACGAAGCGTAAGGGAGCCCAGGCATGGGTCGTTGGCACTTTCTGAACACTTCGTTAAAGCGAAGCAATGTTCTCAAGAGCGGACGGCAGCTCTTCTTCACATCCAATGATTTCGCAGAGTGTCAGGACAAATGTCATATCCGCCCGGCCAAGCAAGACCGCCAAATGTTTCAATAAATAGCGAGTCGATTGAATCGGTAATTAGCTGTGCAGCTTTTCCTTTATTGTAGGCCTTTGTGAGATTGCGTTCGACCTGGAATCCGTCGTCGAAGACGACTTGAAAAGTTCCACTCTGAAGATACGAAATCTTAACAACTTTTGACATGGCTACTCCAAAGGATCGATGGGCTGGAGAGCCGAAGGTTCTTGAGCCCGATTCCAATTCGCAAGAAGCTCAGCGCGATGAAGCGTTGCCCATTCTAAAATCAGAACATGTGCTCTTCTCGGAACACAGCCATTTATAACTTCGAGCGTTCGAAGGTTATATTGTGCTTCTTGGCCTTGGTACGAAGCATGAAAATGCGGCGGCGTATGATCTTCGAAATACATTCGAATCGTGATTCCATAAAACCGACTAATTTCTGGCATAGTTCTATAATAGCACTTGAGAATGCGCAAGTGAAGGGCTTAGCGACCTGTCACATTTGAAACTAGCCCCCAATTCAGCCTGGAGTGGCCCCGTCAAACCCGACAGTGTACTCGTACCGCCCGAGGGCCATTACACTTCCCGAGGATCGTCCATCTTCAGCCCGACACCTACTAGGAGCTGAAGATGAAAGAAGAAAAAGAGAATAAAAGACGAATGCGTCGTTGTTTTACCATTGAGCAAAAAACGAAACATCCTTTTTGAAGACCCGCTTTGTGACCAATGCGATGGATGTGGTCGTGCACTTGAAGTTGTTGTGGAATAATGTTGGCGATGAAGTTTGAGGGAACCCATGGTATGGGTTGTTGGCACTTTCTGAACACTTCGGTAAAGCGAAGCAATGTTCTCAACCATCGACATTGTAATATTCATCACTTATGCACTGGTTGCATTCGGGCTTGCATTCTGGTCGCGTCGACAGTCTAACGAGAGTCATGAAAATTCGAGCACGACACAAGAGTCAGAAGGAGTTGTACAAACCCGGGAGCTCTTCCTTGGTGGGCGCAACCTTGGATGGTTTGCCGCGGGCACATCCATGGTCGCAACAACTTTCGCGGCGGATACACCGATTTGGGTTGCGGGTGTTGTCGCCGCAAAAGGAATCGCAGCAAACTGGGTGTGGTGGAATGTCGCCATTGCACACGTGATTGCAGCGGTCTGGTTTAGTCGTCGCTGGCAGCGTTCAGGAGTCGTCACCGACGCTGAACTCACAGAGCTTCGATACAGTGGGCCGTGGGCATTACGACTTCGTGTCTTTAAGGCACTTTTCTTTGGTGTGATCTTAAATGTAATGACGATGGCTTGGGTCATTAAAGCGATGGTCAAAATCTCGGAAGGTCTTTTCCCCAGCATCAACTCGCTAGGGGTCGTGACGCTATGTGTTCTTTTTTCCGCAACCTACACCAGTGTCGGTGGATTCCGGAGCGTCGTGCGTACCGACGGGATTCAATTCGCACTTGGGATGTCGGGCTCTTTGGCGCTTGCATTCTTTTGTGTTCGGCACTTGAGCACAACCGAGCAAAGCTTTCTGATCAAGGTTGAATCGGCGCTCCGCGAAAGCGGTCATCCATCTGAACTTTGGTTTGAGTTTTTCCCGACACATGAACAATCGGGTCTCACGTGGATCTATTTCTGTGTGTTGATGAGTGTGGGTTGGTGGCGCTATGCAGAAGGCAACGGCTACATGGTTCAACGCCTAAGTGCATGTCGAAGCCCAGAAGATGCGGACAAGGCAAGCCTATGGTTTGCCATTGCACACAATGCACTACGCCCATGGCCGTGGATCGTAGTGGGACTCGGGCTCATTGTTTTATATCCCAATCTTGAGGACAAAGAATTGGGGTATTCATTGGCCATGGCAGAGTTGTTACCCGCAGGCTGGCTCGGTGTCGCTTCGGTGTCCTTGGTTGCCGCTTTCATGTCAACGATGGACACCCATACGAACTGGGGTGCATCGTATTTGATCAATGATATTGTGCTTCGTGTGCTCAAACCGGATGCCTCCAATCGGCAGATCAAATTTTTGTCTCGCGTCTTCATCTTCGCATTGGCGACCGGTGCGGGGCTCGCATCAACCCAAATTGATTCCATCGCAGAGGTCTGGAAAATCTTCTTGGCAATAGGCGCAGGGCTGGGTTCTGTCAGTGCAATACGTTGGTTTTGGCGTCGAGTGAATGTTTTTGCGGAGTTGGGTGCGATGGTCGTAACCTTGGTTCTCACACTGGCCCTGCAAATTTTGCAAGGGTATGCGATCGTCAAATTTGAAGCGTGGCAGACAATGCTGCTGATTGCGCTTGGCTCGCTTGTGACTTGGGTCAGTTTGAGTCTTACGTTGCCAGGTGAGAGCGAAGAACATTGGGAACGCTTTCAGCAGCGGACCCGAGATGAACGCACCATTTCGACTCGCTTTGCCAAAACTCTCTTCGGTATTATAGTCGTTTACGTTTCGATTTTTGCAATCGGTAGCCTGACGCTTAAGCTTCTCAGTTGAACACGTTGCGAAGGTGAAAGTCGATGTTTTGCGATGCGTTATGTGCTTTGAAAGCCAGTGAACTTGGCGACGAGCACCTCTTAAGGGGGCAAGGGAAAATACGACTTGCATCGACATGTCCTGCCGACTCAATGTTCGATGCAGTCCTTTGTAGTGAACATCGAGAACGCTTCGATGTATTGGTTGGTTTGCACCCGATGCATGCGTGTCAAGAAGGTTTAGCGAGGTTGCTCGATGATTTTCGCGAACTTGCACACCATGAGGGCATTTGGGGGCTTGGAGAAATCGGTATCGATGGGCGCATAGGGCAAGCACCTCTGCATCACCAAGTTGCGCTTTTTTGTGACGCACTGGCCATTGCGCGAGAGGTCGACAAGCCCATCGTTCTTCACGTTGTGCGGGAGCACGGTCAAGCACTCAAATGCTTACGCAGCATTCGAAGACAATGGTCCGGTTACGTGCACGGGTTTTCCGGTTCCGTGCAACTTGCGAAAGAGTATGCTGAACTTGGCTTGGGTGTTTCGATTCATCCACGAGTGTTGTTTTCAATGCCGCAAAAAGTGGAGCTCTATCTCGATGCTCTGCCTCACGAGTTGCTTTTCTTTGAAAGCTCCTATCCGAGTTTCATTCGAGAAGGAGCTGTCTTTACACCCGCGATGCTCGCACAAAGGTTACGAGTTCTAGGCCTAGCTTCGGGCGGGTACGATAACCTTCGATACTATCCCAACAAGAATGGCGGAGCTGATCAGGAGTGCAAGCAGCCACGCTGCGCTCATATTTATGGGAGCACCTTGGGTGAAACTTGAAACGATGTTGGACGTACCACTTGCGAGTGTGAGACCAAGTACCAAGAGGGTCGAAAAGAGAAAAGCAAGTCTTTTTCGTCGTGTGGGTTCAAGGTTTGCGATGGCAAGCCACCACAGCGCGATTGCGCCCATTTGGCGTTTTGCTGTTGCTGGGTCGCTCCATTGAACGATAAAGTGCGAGGCGAAAATGAGTGCGACAAGAAGCACCAACAACAACGATACCTTTCGTTGTCGATGTGTTGCTCGAAGCCATCGTCCATTTTTGGTTAGCAATGCCCATGTCCATAAGATCCAATAGAGTAAGAGCAAGGTCAATGGAATAACATCACCAAGGGTTGTATACATTGTATCTCGCGTGATAATCGGAACATCGACAATATGTGCCAATGTTTCATACATTGGAGTTAAATCATGAAGCTCCCCGTAGATATCGACCCAGCCTGAGATGCCGGTATTGGCGACTCGAACCACTGGCCGCCCAGACTCGACAGCACGCATCGCGTACATGTAAAGGTGTTGTGTTGCAGCCGAAGAGACACCATACCAGCCATCGTTGGTGACATTGACGAAAAGCTCCGCTCCACGCTTGGTGTAGTGACGCGTAATCTCTGGGAAGATCCCTTCGTAGCACACCGTACCCGCCACACGGACTTCATCATCACCAATGGTTAGGTTAATGGGGTCTTCGAGCATTCCCGATGCGAGCATACCGGGTACAAGTTTACCGGCGATCCAACTTGCGGGCCAAGGCGTGAATTCCCCGAAGGGAACGAGATGTGATTTATCAAAACGCTTTAGGATATTGAGGTTGGAATCCGTCACGAAGATCGTGTTGTATTTTGATGGTTTTTGATGCGGGTTTCGTTCACGCGCCTCCGCCGGAGTCTGTTTTGCAAGACCCCCAATCAATGCAGGCGGCATCACGCGGGTCGAGCTTTCATCCCAGCCATTTACCTTTTTTGCAGGGAGTTGTTTGGCTTCGGATGAAAAACGATAAGGGAGTGACGCCTCGGGCCAAACGATAAGTTCTGCACCATCATCAATCGCCTGATTCTGCAAAGCATGAAAACGATCCCGTATTTCGGAACCGTACAGCGCAACTTTATTTTTAATACCTTGATCAATGTTGCCCTGCAAAAGGCCGATACGCACGACGCGATTGCCTTGCTCTTGATTGCTCAAGGTCTCGCTTTGTGCCGCAGCATCAACATGGGTTTTTCTTGGGCTATATGTTTGGGTGAGCCCATACGCGAGCCAAGTTACGAGTCCCACTGCAATAATGATCTGAAAGCTTCGATGACCACTTCGCTCAAAAGCATCCTCTTCAAACCATGACGCAATAAAGCCATTGCACATCATCCCGAGCCACGCGAGGCCGTAAACACCAACGACTGCCGCACCCTGTAAAAGGATCGGAATTGTCACGAAGGACATACCCACGTTGCCCCAGGGGTATCCGCCGGCAGGTGCAAAATTGAGAAGGAACTCCATGCAGGCAAAGCCGGTTGGTAGACAAAGCCATAAAGGCCAGTTGAAACGGTCTGCAATAATTTTGCCGACCACGAATCCGCCTGCTGTGAAGCAGGCCAAGAAGCCGGTCAAGAGCAATAGAAAGAAGATTGCAATGGGTAGTGGTATCCCGCCAAAGACCGACATCGCTACCAATAGCCAATACATGACGATGGAGCGTTGAATGGTGATAACAAAAACCGAACGCCAAAAAATTTGTTTGAGTGAGGTGCTTTGTTTGAAAGTGAGTAAGAGCGGCAACCAGCCCACGAGCGCAAAGAGCCCAGTGAGGCCCGAGGAATCGATTGGTTTTTCACCGAAGGTTTCATGAACGAAAGGCTGAGAAAACCCAAGGCAAATCGCGCCCAAGAATAGGGAGAGCCAGCGAAGGCCGGAAAGACGCTGATCTTTCATAAACATAAAAAGATAGTGAAGACTTTTATCAAAAGATCAAAGGGTCGTATTCGCGGCGCAGCGATAAACACTTATTATTTCAGTTATTTGAGAGAGAGAGCTTGCTCTTAGCGGGGTGAAGATGCATAAATGCGTCCTATGACACGCTATTTATCAGGAATTCAGCCCACTGGAAAACCGCACCTCGGCAATTATTTTGGTGCTATTAAAGAGCATATTGAATGTGCAAAAAGTGCCCAGCCTGGCGAAGCCTTTTATTTTGTGGCGGACTACCATGCGCTGACAAACCCGAATGTGAACTCGGACGAACTTGAGCAAAATATTCGAGCGATTGCGGCAACCTATTTGGCACTGGGGCTTGACCCGAATCGTGCAGTGCTTTTTCGTCAGAGCGATGTGCCGGAAGTGACTGAGCTTGCATGGATTCTCGCAACTTCGACAGGGATGGGACTCTTGGAGCGTGCCCACAGTTATAAAGACAAGGTCGCAAAAGGGATGAAGCCCAATGTAGGGCTCTTCACATACCCGCTTTTGATGGCCGCCGACATTTTGATTTACGACCCGGATATCGTCCCTGTGGGCAAAGATCAGATTCAACATATTGAAATGACGCAGGACATGGTGACCTACATCGACACCCGTTTTGGCCAGCAGGACGAATCAATCTTAAAACGTCCCGAATGGAAACTCTCACAAACACCCAAAGTCGTCGGAATCGACGGTGAGAAAATGTCTTCATCCTATGGGAACGACATCTGGATCTTTGAGTCCGGGAAGGCTTTGAAGAAACGTGTGAACAAGATCGTGACAGACTCAAAAGCCCCGGAGGAGGCAAAGAACCCTGACGAGGTTATTCCTTTGCAGCTCTTGAAGCTTTTTGTTGAAGACGCCACGTACCAAGAATGGGCCACAAAGGTTAAGTCTGGAGGCGAGGGGGCTCCCGGGTATGGCCATATTAAAAAGGCCCTCATGGACGCCATGGATACAACCTTTGAAGACGCTCGCCTAGAATATCAGCGCCTGATGGAAAGAGACGAAGGAAAACGCGAGCTTGACCAGATCCTCACTGACGGGGGGAAAAAAGCCCGAAGCGTCGCACAATCGGTTCTTTTGAGGGTCATGCAGCGTGTAGGGTTGGGACATGTGACACAGCGATTGAGCTCGTGAGGGAGGAACCTCTCTTCCGAGGGCTTTTCTACATATCGAAACACATCATCCTAAACTTGCGTCCATCGCTGGTAGTGTGCAAAATGAGCTGTGGCAAATGCGAACTCAACCGGATCAAAACTCACAGAGGCTATCGTAGAGTCTTTACTCAAAGGGGGGAAGACGCGCGAGTGCGACCATGTTCTGGTGATTGGCTCTCGTGAGTTACCCAAGCTAAAACCACTGAAAACGAAATTGATTTATGCTTCGTCGGACGCCCATGCCGCCGGTGCCTTTCGAGGGAAGGGCTATCAGGTCGTCGATATTCCCGAATATATTGGCCGTCGCAGCGATCGAGTGAAAACTGCTATTTTGAGTGCGATGTCTCAGGGCTTGGTTCAAAACGGTGAGACCTTGCTTTGTGCACTGGGTAAAAAAGAGAATTTAGCTGTCGATACGGTGATGTTGGTTCCGGCCAAAAATTTTGGTTCGGGCTCAAGAAAAGGTGTGCTTGCCTCGTTGCCCGAAGAGATGCCTGCGGAGCTCTTTGAAGTTTGTGTTCAAGTTGCTTTGCGACTTGCGCGAGAGGGCTATGAAGGTCGAGCGTTGGGTTTGATGATTATCTTGGGGGATTCAACGACAGTGATGGAGCATTCGCGCCCCCTCATGATGAACCCCTTTCAGGGGTATGCAGAAAGCCAGCGTAACATTTTTGATATGCCGGTTCGTGAGGCCATCCGCGCCTTCGCAATGTTGGATGGCGCCTTCATTGTTCGAAATGACGGAACCGTCTTGGCGGCAGGTCGCCATATTCAAGTTGGCGAACAAAAGCTCAATGTACCCTTTGGCTTGGGGGCTCGACACACTGCGGCAGCCGCAGCAACGAGTGAAAGCAATGCCATTGCAATCGCCGTCAGTCAGTCGACGGGAACCGTTCGTGTTTTTCGCGGCGGTTCGATTGCGTTAGAGCTTGAGCCGAGTGGTCGTCGTGAAAACTTTGCGCCCAAGGAGAGTGTTCCGGGTGAGCACGTGGTGAAGCAAACACGAAAGGCTCTGAAGAAAACATCGTCACAGAAATCGAAGGGGACAAGTGCAGCGCTCAAGAAAAAAAGCACTCCTTCAAAAGTCAAGAAGAAGGCGGGAAAACGAGTCGCCAAAAAAGCTGTAAAAAAAGCGACATCGAAAGCTGAGGGGCAGCAAGCATCGAAGAAAAGAAGTACACCACCACGAGATTCAGTCGCGACTGCATCGAAAACGCGCCGGATCAAAAGTTCAAAAAAGTAAGGAGTCAAAATGACGATATTAATTCTATTTTGGGTTGTTTTCTTAATGGTCTTAGCGCCGTTTCTGAGCGCGACGATCATGCAGTTGAAAGGTTCGTGGGGCAAGGCAGCCTTGGTTGCGATACCCTTGTTCGGTCTGATGCAGATCTTTGGAATGATTTCGCAGCATTTGGGACCTTTGGGTGACAATCTATCGTTAATGATGACTTTGGCAGCATGGTTTCAGTTGGTACGCGTGGTGTATGGGACAGACCGGGCGTCGACTTTCGTGTTTCTATTTTGGCATCTCTTCTTCTTGTTGTTGGCCATCTCTTTGACAGCACTTTTCTTCAGTCAAAATCTCTTCTGGGTCTTTGGACTTTAGACGTTGTCACGATTTTTGAGAGATGGAAAAACTCAAAGTTCATGTCTCTTTCTTTTTGGTGAGCAAGAATGACAAATCACGAACGATTTTCTAAAATTCCAACCCGAGTCTTTGAAGGTGCAGGGTTTTCGCGTCGTCCTGAGGTCGAGCTCTCGCGGCGTATTTTCGCGAATCGAGATCTCGAATTATCGAAAGTTGAGATGATTGGTTTTGACATGGATTATACGCTTGCGGTGTACAACAAAGAGCCGATGGAGCGCCTCCAATACGACCTCACCCTTCAACGCATGATTGAGAACCTCGGGTATCCCAAGGCGATCGGGGCTTTAAATTACGACCCGGACTTCGTTCTACGTGGATTAACAATCGATAAACGCAATGGAAACATCTTTAAAAGCGATGCATACAACCATGTAACCCGGGCGTACCACGGTCGTGCGGCCTTAAGTGCTGAACAGATTCAAGAAGAATATCACGATACGGTCGTCAAAATTACATCGGATGATTTTGCTTCGCTCGACACACTCTTCGCGTTACCGGAAGCGAGTCTTTTCACAAATCTTGTCGACTACTTTAGTCAACGCCTTGCAGAGGACAAGAGTGTTGAGCCCGTACAGTTGCCCTTGCATCACGAAACGGAGAACCGAACTCGAATTAATACGTGGAAGATTGCACACGATGTCCGGACAGCGATTGATAGTATCCATAAGGACGGAAGTCTAAAGGGGATCATTGTAGCAGACTTGCCCACGTATATTTTACCCGATGAAGGATTGGCTTTGGCCCTCCATAAGTTACGTTCAGCCGGTAAGAAACTTTTTCTATTGACCAACTCCCACTGGCCTTACACCCAGTCGGTCATGAGTTACCTTTTGGACAATCGCCTTGAGGCTTACCCCGACTGGCGTCGCTATTTTGATTATGTTCTCGTTGCGGGTCGCAAACCAGCATTTTTTACGGAGCGTCAACCCTTTGATGAGCTCGTGGTCGACGGACGGGACTTTAAGTCTCAAACCTTTGATACCCTCGAGCTGCGTCGCGAACACGTCTACCACAAAGGGAATATCAAAGACTTTGAACGCCTGACCGGGTATTCGGCAGGGCAGATTCTCTACGTTGGCGATCATATCTTTGGTGACATTATGAGAAGCCGTAAAGATAGCCGTTGGCGTACATGTCTTGTTGTTGAAGAGCTCGAGAGGGAACTGGGGCTTTTCGTCAAACATCGTGAGGAAATTCACGAGCTTGCCCTTGTGGATGAGAAGCGGCATGTACTCGACCGCGAGATTGCGGAGCGGCGTTCACAAATTGATCAACTCGAACTCTTGCTCGAAGAGGGGGCTCAGCCAAAGGTGGGCGTCGAAATACTCAAAGACGCGCTGGCACCAGCAGAGGAAATCGCAGAACTTTTAAAAACGTACAACAAGGAAGTTGACCAAGCGAAACGCGAACTGCGTCAACTGGATGAAGAGTCCCGCAAACTTCAAGACACGCTTGAAGATTACTTTAGCCCGACATGGGGCATGCTTTTTCGTGAAAACAATGAGCTCTCGCGTTTCGGTGCAGAAGTTCGGCAATATGCATGCGTTTATACGAGTCGAGTTTCAAATATGCTTCAGTACAGTCCGATGCATTTTTTCAGGGCGCCGCGAGAGTTGATGAGTCACGACTATGCCGTGGCGGACAGTCGTGGGCTCTCAAATGTTCTTCGAATTGAAGAGCTTTGAGCGAGAGGCGAAGTCTTTAGCGCTGAAGCGCGCTGGCTCGCCATCGTTGCCCATGCCAGAGCATTGCCATAATTGAAGCGGATACGAGTCGATAGATAATTTGTGTAACCCAAACTTCGTTGAGACCCCAGCCAAAGGTTTTCACGCCGACATATTGAATTGGGATCGCAAGGGCCCATTGTGTTAGTATCGAGGCAATTGCGACGTGGGTTTGGAATCCAACCGGAATCAAAGCACTGAGCAGTACGACTCCAATGGCGTCACCCGCCAGTACAAAAAGCGTCAGTCGGAGAGGTAGCAACGCGGTCTCAAGCACCGATTCCTCTTGCGTGAAAATACGAAGAATGAAGGGCGCTCCAAGGACAATAAGAACGCCAACTCCCAAAAGTGCCATAAGCGAGACTTTGACAACCTCGTTACCCCACATATAGGCCTCATCAAGATTTTGACGGCCTATCGACTGACCGACCAATGACATTCCCGCAATTCCCAATGCAATCCCGGGTAAAATACTAACAAGCATGATGTTGATGACCACCTGTGCGCTTGCAACTTCAGTCGTGCCAACCATACCAATGATCATGAAGAGTGTGCTGAGCCCAAAAGCGAAAAAACTTTGTTGGATACCTGAAGGGATGGAGGTTACCAAAACGTTGCGGAAGTTCCCTTCACCCCAAAATGAGATTTCCAATGGAGCTTTACCGGGGCTGATTGGAAACTTTTTTGTGAGGAATGCGTAGTGTTGGGTGTGGCGAAGCCCCAATGCAATGTAACTGAATACTCCCACCCATAACGAAAGTGTGGTGCCCAGTGCCGCACCTTCAACCCCAAGCTTTGGAAATGGCCCAATGCCAAAGATGAGTACACTGGAGACAACAATATTGACCACGTGCATCGTGATAAGGGTTCGCATGTAAAAATGGGAGAGGTTGATGGCGTTCCAGTATCCGCGAAAGCAGAAATTGAGCACGACCGCGGGGATCGCCCAAGCGCGTATTTGGATGTATGCTCCACCAAGCTTTTGAACTGCGCCATCATCGATCATAAAACTCAAAACAATGTCGGCTTTCCACATCACAAAACATGCAATCGGGATCGAACCCAAGAGTCCAAGCGTAAGTCCAACATGCAGCGGACGCGCGATTTGACGCCACTCTTTTGCTCCATAGAGCTTTGCAGTTGTACTTTGCACGCCAGTCGAAAGCTGGGTTAAGGCCGCACTCAGGGCGAAAAGGAGAAAACCGGACATCCCGACCGCCGCCAAAGCGGTCTCTCCCAGCTGCCCAACCATCGCGGTATCCGCAAGATTCATGACATTCTGCGAAAGCATCCCAAGCACGATTGGCCCAGCAAGGGTCATGATGGTGCGTCGTTTCTCGCTCGCGCTACGATCGGGTTGGGTCATGAAATGCTCCTCAGAAAGCTCGTACCTGCCCTTGCGAGAGGCACTAGGGGAGTTAGCATGATCCTATGGTGATTCCGACAACAATAAAATCGCAAAAACAAAAACGAGCACGAAAGGTGCTAGAACTTCGCATCGCTTTCGGGCTGAATGCTCTCGCGTTATCGATGATGATGCTTGTGAGCGCGTGCAAGGTTGAGGGGCCAAAGAGCGAAGCCCATGATGGTGCGCATGCCAAAGTTGCTCACTCGGTTCCCCGTACGCCTCCCGTGAAGGTTGCGTTTGAGATCGGTGGACGCGTGACGTCCGCCGATGCGATCGATGCCCAGAAACTGGAGTATCTGTCTTCAGTAAGCCCATCGAAACAGACCTGGGATCACTTCAAAGCGTACACCCTCGATCGGGCCACCCTTTTGGCCTATGCCGACGCAAAAGGACTTGCAGAAAGTGCAAACTTGAAAAGAAAAATCGATTCGCTTTTAGCGAGGGAAGCGGCGCTACGAATTCGTAGAGAGATCTCTACGACAATTAAAGTCGACGACAAAGAGATTGAGCGAGAGTTTGAAAAACGAAGCGCTTCGAAAGGTGCACCCGTAAGCAAAAAAGCAATTCGAAGTGAGCTCTCAACTCAAGCGCTCAAAGCTGCACTGGAAAAAGAAATGGTCAAAATACGCGCTGAGCTCGGCTACAGTGAAAACACAAAGGTCATGAATGCGCTTGAAAAATCAATAAAAGATTCGATGCGGCCAGGGATTGCTCCTGATGGGGGCCATTCTCACGGCGATGGGCATGGACACGGGCAAGGGCACGGTCATGCACATGGGAGTCATGACCATCATGACCATCATGGGCATGCACATTAGGTATTCGTACTGAAGGAATTGCGCAAAAGTATGGTCCACGTATTCAAAGTCTTACTCTTGGTTGGAGCGTTAAGCTCCCCTTCTTTTCTTATGGGGTGCAGAGAAAACATGCCATCCGACAACGTGGCGACAATCTCCAAAGATGTCTCGCTGCACCGGGTCGATTTGCTGAAGAAAATGCTTCGAAACGGTGCGGAATCATCGATGTCAAAGGAACAACTCGATAGGCTTGCGCGACCTTTGATTCAGGAATGGGCTCTTCAAGAACAAGTACGACTGGGCTTCGAAGCTCTAAGCTTGAAAGAAAACGAGGACTCGAGCGATGACCCAAATAAAATAGGTGTCGACCCTTTGAGCATTCAGCGTAACGACTACTTTACCTTGGACTTTGATACCATGTTGGAGCGGCATCAGCTTACAGAGGCTGAGTTAAGAGAGCATGAAGCGCGTCAAGGTGAATGGCATCAATTTTGGTCCCGTTCGCTTCTCGGTGATGTGAAAAACACAAAGGCTAGTGTGAGCAATGACACAAGCGGGAAGCTTGCCGCCCAAGTGAAACATTACTCCTACAAGCTTTTTTCACATCGGCGTGCGGCAGAGCGATTTTTATCAAGCCTCGAAAAGAGTCAAGATTGGGAACGTGACTTGGAAGAAGCCGGTGCTCTATATTTCTCGGCGCATGCATCCGAGACAATGTTGCCTTGGCTTGAAGCAGAAAAGAGTGAACTCGAAAAGAATAGCGATAACGAAGCGCCAAAGGTGTTGCGTCGTAGCAAGCTTCGAAAAGGTGCTGAGGTTAGGCTCATCGAAAATCATTTGGGTGCGTTCGTGGTCACGAGTCAAGAACGCGAAAGTTCTGAAGACGCGGGTGATGCAGAGCGTGCATTTCGCCGCTATCACGAGATTCGAAAGGAATTGGCTTCCACGTATCCGGTGAAAGTCAATGAGGAATCTCTTCGAAGCGCCATTACTCAACTTCTTGAACTCATGAGGAATTCATAATGACTCTTTTTAGATCTCTATTCCTGGGCACGATTGGTGAACACAAAATGAAGTGCACATCGATGCTTGCATTGACAGTGTCCATGTTTGCTTTAGAGCTTTCTGCAGCACAAGGCCGCCTTGTTGAGGGGATAGCGGTGCGTGTCGGACGTGATATTATTCTTGAAAGTGAAGTTCACCAAACGCTTCAAAAGCAGTTAAGCGCCCAGAAACGCAGCGAGGCTACGGATGCCGATCGCACACAGGTCCTCGAATCCTTGATTCGCGATAAGCTGATTCGAAAAGAAGCACGGAAGCTTTCCATCAAAATTGAAGACGCAGAAATCGAAAATATTATCTTGCGTATGAAAGACGAGCGCGGCTTAACCGACATGCAGTTGAACCAAGCATTGTTGCAACAGGGGATGACTCTCGGAGAATATAAAAAGACCCTTGAAAAACAATTGCTGCAATCCAAAGTGCTTCAGTTTCGTGTACGCGATCGTGTCCATATTCGAGATGAAGACGTCGATGCGGCAATGGCGCGAGAAGCCGAAAATACAGTACCGATTAAAGCAGTGCGCGCGCGGCATATACTCTTTTCTGCGAAAAACCACGGGGATGAAGAAGCTCGTGCTTTAGCAGAGAAAGCAATAGAGCGACTGAGAGAAGAGAAAATCCCTTTTGATGAACTCGCGCGTAAAATTTCTGAAGGCCCGTCGGCCCCACGGGGAGGCGACTTGGGTCTTTTTGAGCGCGGCCAAATGGTTCCGGCCTTTGAGCGTGCTGCTTTTGGTGCGGATATTGAACGTGTTGTTGGGCCCGTGAAAACTTCCTTTGGTGTCCATTTAATTTGGGTTGAAGAAAAAGTTGAAGGTGAGGGGCCTAGCGTCAAAGAGCGACGCGAGTTGGTCCGAAACCAGCTTTACCAAGTTCGAGCAGAGGCAGCCTTTGAATCCTTTATGATGGATTTAAGAAACAAGGCCTACGTCGAGATTTTGCCACGCCCGAAATGATTACCGTTGTCGAGCGTTACCCGAATAGGATCTCATCCGAAGATGGCTTTATACGAATAGAGCTTGATGCTTTTTAAGATTTTTCAATGCGCCTTGAATGGTCTTCTCATCTTTGCAAAAGGCAAAGCGAAGTGTTTGAGGGCAACCCAAGGGGTCGATATAAAATGAGTTGCAAGGGATCGCGACCACCTTTGCTTTTTCTGCCAAAATAGAGGCTGCCCGACGCGCACCAATTTTTTTGACCCATGGATTTGTGGCAAGCGCAAAGTACGCGCCATTGACCTGGGGCACATCAAAGCCAAGCTCACGCAAACCGTCACACAGAGTTTTCCGACGCTGATTGTAACCGGTGACGAAGCTTTGAAGGTAGTCTGGGCTTTGAAGCGAATTGAGGGCATGCGCGGCGCCCTCTTGAAGAATTTTGGGTTGGCAAAACGTTAAAAACTGATGCGCTGCGCGGACAGAGGTCATGAGCGAACTCGGGCCACTTGCCCAGCCAATCTTCCATCCGGTCATCGAGAAGGTTTTTCCAAAGCTTCCGAGCGATACCGTACGATCGTTTGCGTTTGCGAGCGAAGCAATAGGGCGATGTTGACGTCCTTCGAATGTTAAGTGTTCATACACCTCGTCTGCGCAGATCCAGAAATCATATTTCGCAGCACATTCTGCAATGAAGTTGAGCTCGTCTTCGTCAAAGACCTTCCCGGTCGGGTTGTGTGGCGTATTTAGAATCAACCCGTCGCATCCCGCTTCACATGCGTTTAAGAATGCTTCTCGATCAAGTTCGTACCGCGGGGCACGCAAGCGAAGACCTTGAAAGTGCGCGCCAGCCCTCGAAACCAAAGCCGGGTAACACTCATAAAAAGGCTCAAAAGCGCAGATTCGGTCTCCGGGTTTTGCAAGCCCTAGAATCGTTGCGGCCAAGCCCTCGGTCGCGCCAGCGGTGACACATATATGTTCACCGGCATTGAGCTCGAGTCCGTAAAAGTTTTTTTGATGGCTCGCGATGGCTTCGCATAAAGGCAGGTGTCCTGCCATGCGCACGTATTGTTGATGCCCGTCTTCGACAAGAAGCCTGGCGGCAGCCTCCTTAATTGCTGCAGGCCCTTCAAAGCTTGGAAACCCTTGACCGAGATTGAGTGCGTCGTGCTCGAGTGCGAGCTTACTCATTTCTGCGAAAATACTGGGCTGTGTGGGAAACATATTAAGCCATACCTCGTTTAGGTTTCGATAGCATTGAGTTCGTGGGTCAAGAAGCTCAAGAAGAGTGAATAGAAACTTTCCGCCTGTGGTGCATGAGAAAGGCAAGAGCCATCAGGGCAAGGAGGCTTTGCATTTCATTCCCTGAGCATGCGCAGGAGCTTTGCTCCTCTTCGAGCAGATCGCTGCCTTCATTGTTGACATCGTCATCTGCATCATGGGTGTCACCACTATCGTTCGTATCGCTTTCTTCGTCTCCATTGTAGTTCGCGTTGTTTTCAAGGTTGGTGTCCGGCGCGACCCCCTCACGGAAATGGAGTTGCATTGTGCCGTCTGCCGCGACTTCTTCGATCTCGACATACCATCCTGTCGAACCACGGTTGTCGAAGCCAGGGTCGGCAGATGTGGCGTGTGAATGAATTAGGTCACGGGTACTGCCGCGGGTTCCCAAGACACATGGTTCTGCTGCGCGGTTCCCAGTGGTTGAACAACCCAGAGGCATGCTGATATTGAGATACGGGGAGCTATCATTCGGTAAGTAGATATCGGCGCCATTAAAGCTGATATCAAGAAATCCCGTTTCGCCCTCGGGAAGAGCATCTTCGTCCACCGAATAAATATTAAGGCCGCGTGGGGTGCCTTCAATCGCTTCATGAATCGCGCCGCTTCGATTTTCAATCAAAAGATAACGTGGTCCGCTTCCAATCCTTAAGACCCGACCGCTATCGTAAACAGGTTCAAGCTGGATAATGCCAGGCTCTTCAACGACGTCTTCCATTCCCCAGCCAATCTGTGTTCTTGAGAATGCACTGATACCGCGAACTTCATCATTGGGTCGTTCGCCCATCAGGTCGTTCACCCGGTCACCACCCAAGGGGTCGTTGGCGCCCGGGTAGAGATCAACAAAGCCCAAGATGTGACCAAATTCATGAAGCGCGGGTGGCATCAATGCAACGACACCCATCTCGAGTTCGCGGTCGATGACGCTCGCATCCGCGCCTGCGGGTTTCGTATTCACACGCACCAAATTCCCGAGTGCAGCATTTGGAAAGGCAACACCGGAAGCGACATCCGTATAGAGAATAACCCCATCAAAGTGTCCATCCGGGCACTCCATGTCGTTTTCACAATTGGGACCATTGATATCAAAGTCTGCAAGATTGATCCCTTGCTCGTCGCGAACCGTTGTGAGCAGGAGCTCCATCATGTCTGCGATCTTACCCTCAGTAATTAAAGAAATGTTCGTGAAGTCAAATGTACATGTTTCTATGGACAGGCCTTCAATCGGGCAGGAGTCAAACGTGACTTGTTCCGTAAACGTTGGAATCGGATCGTAAGCACCTATCGAAAGCGCTTGCCAGTATTCACGAAAGCTCCCGGGGCCACCTTCGCTCGCAAAGAAGGTTCGTAGTCTCTCCATTCGGGCTTCATTGATGGGTGCACCCACAGTGGTCGGAATCACGAGAATATTCGAGGTTCCCTTATTGGGAACTTTGTTAAGACCAATGTCGTGGGGTTCATTGAAGTGATCGATAGACCATGCGCTTGAGGGAAGAGCCAACATGAGCATCGCGAACCCGAGTAGAAGGGTGTGATGCACAGGGCTACGTGTCGAACGTGGGATTTGATGTCTAGCGTGCATAAAGAAAGCCTAGCAGTTTTGTCTCGTGCGCACATTAGAAAGCACCGCGCTGGGCAGTGCTTTGAGCTTTAGGGCGGTAGCCCTGCAGGCGTATAGAAAGGAATACGTATGGAAACAAGCGATTACGAAAGAATCTGTTGTGCCTTCGCTACGATGCCCGCTGCATCGAGACCATGTTTTGCATAAAGTTCTGCGGGCTCACCCGACTCACCAAACTCATCTTGAACGCCATGACGAACAACGCGACAGGGGGCATGTTCCGCAACCCATTCCGCGACGGCACCACCAAGGCCACCGAGCACGTTGTGATCTTCCACCGTTAGGATGGTCCCACACTTTGAGGCTTCTGCAAGTGCTTCACCATCGAGAGGCTTGATTGACTAAGAATTGTAGACCGACACACTTTTACCGTGCTCACTGAGTGTTGTTGCTGCTTCGAGCGCGTTCGCGACACAACCGCCCGTTGCAACAATCGCGAGATCTGAGCCCGCCATCAGTTTCGAAAAACGACCGGGCTGAAACTCGTAATCGTCACTGTGAACACGAGGTAGACCTTGGCGTGTCATTCGAACGTAGGCCGGTCGGTCACGGTTTTCACAAAGATAGCGAATCATTTGTTCCGTTTCGATATCGTCAGCGGGTTGAAAGACATCGACAAGAGGCAAGGTTCGCATCAGTGCCAAGTCTTCAAGACCTTGTTGCGAATACCCATCGGGGCCAATTCCTACACCGGCATGCGTACCAATCATACGCACGGGGGCTTCTGAGTATGCAACACTCATTTTAATCTGATCAAAACGCCCAGTGAGAAAACATGCGAAAGAGCAACAAAAGGGCGTGTAGCCGCTTAAGGCAAGACCTGCAGCAGTGCCGATCATATTCGCTTCTTGGATTCCCATTTCGACAAAGCGTTCCGGGTGTGCTTCAGCGAAATGTTTTGACATTGTGCTTTTCGAGAGGTCCGCATCCAGAACGACAACTTTGTCATTCGGGCCACCGAAACGTACGAGAGCATCGCCAAAAGTTTTGCGAGAGGCGACTGTTGTTGGTTCACTTGGAATCATTAATAGCGTCATACTTTTTACCTCTTATGCCGAAACTTCTTCAACTGCTTGTATCATTTCTTCGTGTGTCGGTGCGCGACCATGCCAGCCCACTAAGTTGGACTCCATGAAACTTACGCCTTTACCTTTAATGGTGTCGGCAATGATGACCGTTGGTGCGCTTGTGTTTTCACGCGCACCTTTCAACGCGTCGCGAATCGCAGGGATATCATGACCATCGATACGTATCGTGTGCCAACCAAAACTTTGCCACTTGGCTTCGAGATCACCCAAGGCCATCACGTCTTCAACCAGACCATCGATTTGTGCTTTGTTCCAATCAATGATTGCGGTGAGGTTATCAAGTTTCAAGTGTGGCGCTGACATTGCTGCTTCCCAAACTTGGCCTTCCTGAATTTCACCGTCACCGAGCATGCAGTACACGCGAAACTCTCGACGCCCAGACTTGGCATTCAGCTTTGCTGCGATTGCCATTCCGTGTGCAACACTCAAACCCTGCCCAAGCGAACCGGTGGATGCCTCAATGCCGTCTAAAATTGCATTGGCAGGGTGGCCTTGAAGTTTTGATCCCATTTTTCGCAGGCTCAAGAGGTCCCCACGAGGGAAAAACCCTTTGTTGGCCATCACGGCATAGAGTGCGGGTACGCCATGACCTTTTGACAAAACGAAGCGGTCACGATCGTCCCATTTGGGTTCGTTCGCACGGTACTCCATTTCGCCCGAGTAGAGGGCCATGATGATATCGACGGCCGAGAGCGAGCCGCCCGGGTGACCGCTCCCCGCTTCGGTAATCATTTTTAAGATGTCTGCACGAAGTTCTTTGAGTTCGTTTTGCATCTCACTTTCATTCATTGGTGTTGCCATCATCATTTACCTTGTTTTGAACCTACATTTCGTCTTAGAAAATATCGAAAAACGATTACTTCCAAAAGTTCGGTTTACGTTTTTCAAAAAAAGCACCCATGGCTTCTTGCGCCTCAGGGCCGTTGAGTTTTTTCATGAAAATCTCACCCTCTTCTGACATCACGCTCTTCATTGCGTCTCGAAAGCGATGTCGCATCAGGCGTTTTGTCACCCGAATCGAGTCGGGAGCCGCACTCGCAATCATGGTCGCGCGTTTTATTACACTTTCTTCAAAAGAGTCATCATCAAAGACGTCCGAAAGTAGACCTGACTCGAGGGCTTCTGTGGCTGTAATTTTTCGACCGGTCATGAGCCAGTCGCCTGCTTTTGCTGAGCCCACCATTTCGGCAAGCCAATGTGTTGCACCCGCTTCAGGGACAAGGCCCAGGTTCACAAAGGGCAGCTGGAACCAAGAGCTTGTGGTTGCGTATGCGGCATCGCAATGCCCAATAATTGTAGCACCGATACCGACTGCGGGGCCGTTCACAGCTGCGACCAAGGGCTTATCAATCGCAATCAGTGTATGTAAGAAGCGACCGACGGGGCTGTCCAACGAAGTAGGTGGTTCTTGCATAAAGTCCATCAAATCGTTACCGCTCGTAAAGCTGCCACCCGAACCGGTTATAAGTGTCAATGCGATATCGTTTTTCTCGTCTGCATCTCGAAGCAGTGCACAAAGTTCATCATACATCGCTCGTGTCAGCGCATTTTTTTTATCAGCACGATTGAGGGTAATCTTTTGAATACGGTCTTTTACTTCTATTCGAATATCGGACATTCAACCACCTTTTCTCTACCCTCGCTGGGCTTTGATTTCGTGTCGCAACACGGGTCAATCTGAAAGACGCTAGTCGAGCTTGAAGCGAATTACCAGGCAGAAGGCGAAAGCTTTACGGGAGTGTCAGGCCCTAAGAGCGTGCTCGATCGCGTTTCTGCGGTTCATCCGGTGCAATTGACATCAGCGGTTTCGCAATCGTATTAACGACAGCACTCGCGACGGCAAAACCCATCGCGCCGGTCACGTGCATGACTGAACCGTCGATAAGCTGGCGCGCATCGCAGTTATGTTCAGGGTTGTAATTGGGGCAAACACATTTAAAGCCTTGGCCTTCATCGTAATCGAGCGCCTTGGGCCACACACGCTGCTCTGCCGAATAGGCTGCGGTGATTCCCAATGGCCCAGAGGCAGGGAAGCCGTAGTCTTTGCGAAGTTTGCGCCGAACTTCACGCGCGAGAGGGCAGCCCTTGCTTTCACTCAGATCCGCAATTCGGATTTGGGTTGGGTCGGTTTTCCCGGCAGCACCCATTGAGGAAACAATTGGAATTTCGCGCTTCACGCATGTTGAAAGCAAGTGTACTTTTGATGCGAGGTGATCAATGCAATCGATGACAAAGTCGTAGTCTTGAGTTCGTCCCGGCCATGGGCATTCAAGCAATCGCTCCGATCGGGCAGCATTGTAAAAGATACTCTCAACCACAACCTCAGTATTTGGGTTGATACGCCTGAGACGTTCAGCAAGAAGCTCTGCTTTGTCTTTGCCGACCGTGCCCTTGAGTGCTTGAATCTGGCGATTAACATTGGTGATACAAACTTCATCGAAGTCGACAAGCTTAATATGCCCAATAGCGGAACGTGCCAAAGCCTCTGCGACGAGGCCACCAACACCGCCAACTCCAAAGATAACAACGCGCGACTCCATCAATGCTCTGACTGCCGGATCACCATAGAGTCTTGCAAGTCGATCAAAGCGTCGATGCAATTTGTAACGTGTGTCGTGATCCATCAAGTCGCGCCGTTTCATCGCGGGCGACAGTGCTCCCGTATTCTCTGAAAGAATGGGAGACTCTTTGGAGGGTGTCGCGACTTTGGTGCCGAGTTGAATCTGGGTCATAGGTTAGCCTAACTTGTTTGTTTCATAGAGCTAGTGGTTGATTGGATACCGAGGTACTTCTAACACGATACTATGTTTTGGTAGGAATCACGGAGTACAAATGAACGATGAAATAGACAAAAAACTACGGAAGTTGATAGGTTTAGCCCTATGGTTACAACCGTTCAACCAACGCGCTACTTGGCGCGTTTTTTATTGCCAAAGTTATGGGGGCTGCGAAAAATGATTAAGCTTGGTGTCTCAAAAGTGAAAGCGAAACATTTTTAAGGTGTTGTGGAACACTACTCAGAAGCGGATTGAGTATCAGGGCTTTTAGAGTTTTGGACCGGAGTACTCGGTACTGCGACAGGTGACGTATCGCTTGAACCGAGCGCACGCAAATGCAGGCCTTCGGCTTTTTGAACTCCTAGAAATGTGGTCGCCTCTTTCAGCACGCTTTCAAGCTCTAGGGAAAAATATAAAAAAGGAGCACTTCTTAGCATCAAAACCCGATTGATGGCGGTGGTCTGTGAGCTTACGATTTGCTTAGTAGCTAAAAATGCAACTGCACTTGCAAGTAAGATTGTAAGCCATTCAGGAACGTGAAAGACATGTCGCAAGGTTGCAAGTATAAAGTAGGTAACGAATACACCACCAAATACCCAAACGAAGTCTTTGGCTGCGTTCAATGAGAGAAGTCTGAGACTCTTAATTTCTTTACGCATTTCAACATCGATAGGGGGCACTTTATGGGGCAATGGGTGCTCTTCTCGGCGCCACTCTTTTGGGACTCTTTTACCGTGAAAAACTTGTGCGTCATGAAAAGCTTGTGCAAATCGCTTAGCAATATTTTTGGGTAACTTGTGCATATTGACTGCGACGTTTTCGAGCTGAAGTATTTGCTCTTTAGTGAGCGCTGTCGCTTCTTTTCCGCGTGTGCGTTTTGCAAAAAACATTTTTAGGTATTGAATCTTTCGCTGGCATTGCTCGAGTGGGCCGGCGTTTTTAATGGGGTTGAGGGTACTGCGACAGGGGAGTGGTTGTTGCTACCCGAATTTTTCGCGACCGATATAGGCACTCTCGGGCTTTTAATTGCAGTTGTAGCTTCTGTAATCAGTGATTCAAGTTCAGGCGACATACGAAGGAAGGGGTAACGTCGCAACTGCATAGCCAACTTAATTGCATTCGAATTACTTCGGGTGATAATCACCATCATAAGATATGTTTGCAGTGCAATTTGGAGTGGCAATGTCATCAATGACGAAATATTCGTAAAAAGGACGAAAGCAAGTAACATCGCGTTAAATAGAAGTATTAAGACGATCAAGTGCCAGTGCAGTGCTAAGAGTTTGAGTTTGGTTGCTTTCAGTGATTGGACCTCTCGAACCATTTCATCGTCAACTTCTGGCAGTATCTCTGGTGTCGGGTGTGCTTGACGCGAGAACTTTTTATTTATCCATCTGCCATGAAATAGGCATGACGATACAAAGGTCTTCACGAACTTTTTGCGTAGTTTCTTTGGGAGCTTATCAAGGTTGAATGCAATATTTTCAAGCTCGAGAATTTGCTCGGCTGTAAGAGGAATCGCTTTGGGTTTTTTGAAAAACATGAATATCTACTTTTTTTCTAACTCGTGGCTAACAACATGCGGCACTGCGACCGGGTCACTTGAGAGTGTTCCTGCGCCCCGTGATTGACCGTCACCGACTCGACCACCATTGCGCTTCCATAATTCTATAGCTCCAAGTGCAGGGAGGAGTGACGGGTGCATTTTCAAATAAGGCGTCTTGCGAAGTCTTGAAATGATTGTGATTGCACCATGCTCTTTTAAATGTCTCCCGAAAAATAATGATAAGGCAGTAACCAAAGATGTCATTGTTATGAGAAGATAATCAGGAAGCACCGTTATCATAAGGGCGTATAACACAGGCAGAAGCAATAGAATCGAAAACGAGTAGTCCAGATTTATTTTTGTGTGTCCATATCGCCGAACATAACTTCGACCAAAAGTAGTGGGGTGTCTAAACCGAGTAGGCTTTTGCGAATCGGGAAATATCGTCCAAGTTTTACGGAGTCGAATAGCCTTAATGAATCTGTTCCGCAGCTCTTTCGGTAGATCTTGAAGATGCGAGCCGGCATCTTCTAAGCGTAGTATGAGTTCATCATCGATGCCGGTCTTTTTCGCAAAAAGTGAACGCCATGCCATAAACGAAGCCTCTCTTTACGTACTCTAACAATATCTTCTGCCTGAAAGCGACCGTGTCTCATTATGTAAAGGGTTTAAGTAAGAATGGGGGGGGGCCCAACTGGTCACGAGAGGTAAATTTGGCTAGCGTTCGGCATGTCTAAAGATTTGATGCAGCAAAGTGGTGAACTGAAACGTAAGCTTGAAGACTTAAGTGAACGCCTAGCCGCACTTGCTGGCCCACTGGCGGTCGAAGAGAAGATGCGACGAGTGGAAGATTTGGATGCCATGGCTCAGTCCGAAGGCTTTTGGGAGGACGCCGAGCGAGCGAGTGCTGTCCAGCAAGAACGTAGTAAGCTCATAAAAGTGCTTGAGCAATTTCAAAATGCGCGAGCAATCGCTGATGATAGTATTGAGCTTCTCGCAATGGTTGAAGACGATGCAGAGAGCCTTCAGGCCATAGCGCTCGAAGTTGAGACCCTAGACAACCTGGTACGCGCGATGGAAATGCGCCGGATGTTTAGCGGTGAGCAAGACGATTGCGATGCCATTATTGAGCTTTCTGCAGGCGCAGGCGGGGTTGAGGCGTGCGACTGGACAGAGATGCTTGTTCGAATGTATGTGCGTTTTGCAGAGCGAAACGGTTTTAGTGTTGAGCTTGTCGATAAAAGGGCGGGTGAAGAGGCGGGTACGAAGAGTGCAACATTGATTGTACGCGGCGATCTCGCATATGGTTCATTACGTTCAGAGCAAGGCGTGCATCGACTTGTTCGCATCTCTCCATTTGATTCAAATGCGCGAAGGCATACCTCGTTCTCAGCTGTTGCTGTGACTCCAGAGATTGATGACTCGATTGAGATTGAGGTGAAGAAAGAAGACTTAAGAGTGGAAACAATGCGGGCCGGTGGCGCAGGTGGTCAGCATGTGAATAAAACGGACTCCGCGGTTCGATTCACACATTTACCAACAGGAATCTCAGTACACTGTGCACAAGAACGAAGTCAGCAAAAGAACCGAAATTTGGCAATGAAGCTTCTGAAGTCAAAACTTTACGAACTGGAACTCCGCAAACAAATGGCCGAAAAAGACAAGCTTGAAGCCGCAAAAATGGAGAACTCTTTTGGTTCTCAAATTCGCAATTATGTCATGGCACCTTATCGCCTCGTGAAAGACCTTCGAACCTCGCATGAAACTTCACAGGTTGACAACGTTCTCGATGGTGAACTGCAACCTTTTATTGAGGCCTATTTGTTGAACCAAGCCGCGTCGTAAGGGCATTGCACTCCACTTTTACCTGAGCGGGGAAATGCATCTTTGGATGTGGCACTGAGCGTAACTCCCATCATGGCGCTTTTTCCTCTTGGTGGAGGGTCAATTTTTTGCGTCACCGCACACGACGTGTTGAACTTGGGTCATGGCAAAAGAAGAACGACAAAAGCGCGCAACGCGAGTCAATGCACACGATTGGGTTGGTTACGTATCGGATCATCGTGTGTGTGTGACCGCATATGGAAACGTGAGCATGACCGGCGCCTTCGTTGAAACCACCACACCGGATTCTATCGGAACACGTGCGGAGCTTGAGCTCTTTTTAGGGGCAGAGAGCATGAGTATTCCTGTAGAGGTGGCGCGTATTAATTTGTTCTCGTGCGAACGCCAGCGCGGCCTAGGCATGGGCTTGCGTTTTGAGTCGCTCTCAGCAGAAGCTGAAAACTTTCTGAAGATTTATATTGAATACGCGAAGGAGCAGCGCGACGAGTCGATGACATTGAAGCCCTCGGTCGCGCAAGTTCTTGAAGAGAGCATGAACACTTCAACAATTCTGACCTTGTTGCCTCGTCTGAGTTATGATGAAGAGGGCGAAGAGTCGACGCGAGATGATGCTACACTTGAATCGAGACCGATTCCGAAACGTGAGCACGACGATTCAAGAAATCTCGAGTTTATGACAATCCCACCGAGTGTACGGGATTCTTCTCGTGGATTGGGGGTGGCCAGTCTATCGACCGGGTCTTAGATTTTTGCGATTAAGACCGCAGCGGGTCTCGAGTTTGCTCGGCTCGTGGGGCTTTGAGTAAATACCTCCCATCGTCAGGGTATTCAAAGCCCACAGCCATTAGCGTTAAGCCAGAGCCGGGTGCCATGATGCCTGCGGCTTGACGGCTTTTTGCAGCCAATATGCCAGGGATATCTTCGAGGCGTCTCCAGCCGCTCCCAATTTCGACGAGTAGACCGACCAGGTTTCGAATCATATAGCGAAGGAAGGCGCTGCCATGAACATCGACAACAATACGCTTCGAGTCTGTGGGGCACGTCGTGACTTGAATCGAGTAGAGGTTTTTGATCGTTGATTTGGCATTGCATTTGCGCCCCCGAAAAGAGGCAAAGTCGTGTTCACCCTCAAGCATCGATGCAGCACTTTGCATGTGCTTGCAATCAAGCGTTGGTGCAACCTGCCACTCGTTCAAATCTTTAGTGGGGGATTTCACACCGGCACGAACGAGATAGCGGTAGTGCTTGCCGGCAGAGCATGCTCTTGCATGGACATGCTTTGGGACTTCGAGAACACGTTCCACGATTAAACCATCATCGCGTTGGCGCATGACATCCTTTGCCCATTCTTCATGATCAAAGCGATCGCTAAAGTAACACGTTGCAAAATTACGCCGCGCATGAACACCACGGTCTGTGCGCGCAGAGAATGCCAGGGATTTTGCACGAAAACCGTGCAGCGATTCAAGCCGCTTTCGTAGCGCCTGACCCGCGCTCGGGACATCTTTTTGAGGCTGCAAGCCGTAAAAACGACTTCCGTCGTAGCCAAAAACGACTAGGGCGTTCTTCCGATACTTAAAAAAATGTTCTGAAATTAGGCGTTTAGACATGGGTCAACCTGTGAGTTTTTATGGACTTGATGCTATTCTAACGAGGATGCTCAATCTTTTTGCACTTGCCAAGGGTTGATCTCTTTCGCGTTTGGGGGTGACTGTGGCGAACGATGACTTCGAAGGAATATCAACGCAAGTTTTTCAGGACGTATTGGCGGACTTGGATCAAGGCTCAGGACAAACCTTTGACGAAGATTCACTTGTGGGCGATGTAAAAACACACAATCAAGACTGGCTTTATCGACATGACGATCGCGTCCATGGCCCAGTGAGTGCCTCTGTTCTTGCTTCCTTTTTAGACGAAGGGCGATTCGCAGATGATCTCAGCATTGCGAGACCCAACGGGACTTGGCGTTTTGTGAGCGATGTCCCCCAGTTTCACAAAGTTGTGAATACGCGCAAGGCTCGCCTCTCAGCACTCGCAGCAGAGCGAAGCCAACGTCGGAAAAATAATTTCTTTGCACTCGTTCGCGGAA
The DNA here is from genome assembly GCA_020630615.1 of Myxococcota bacterium. Taxonomy (GTDB): domain Bacteria; phylum Myxococcota; class UBA727; order UBA727; family JAHDBA01; genus JAHDBA01. Next base: position 33,246 of record JAHDBA010000012.1, read on the forward strand.
TTCTAGCCGCTGCAATACTCGCATTGGGCGGACTCTTGGGATTTGTGGGTGTGAACACGATTTTAGAATCAAAACTTTTGAATGACAAAGAGATTTGGTTGGCTGAAGTCCCTGCATTGCCAAGGGTTGCCCCCAAACCAGCCGAGACCATAAAGCCCATTCAAAGGGTCGAGGACCTTGATTCGAATCGAGGCGCGCTTGCACAGAGCCCGAAGGGTCGAGAGCTCTTGGCCATGAGCAAAACCGGTCAGCAACTTTTGGAGACACAAGACGGCACAAAGGAAGAAGTAAGGGCAAATACCTTGAGGACTATCGACTCGCCTCAACCAGGCACACACGATCGTAGTGGAGAAGAAGAACTAAGCGCAGACGACGCAACACAAAAGGTCCTTGAAGAAGCCGCGCGCGAAGCTGAGGCGCGTCGGAATAATTCTGCAAGTGTGGACGGGGGACAAGCAAAAAGCGTGGGGTCTGGTGATGTGAAAATTGTAAAAACAAATCTCCAGGAGAAACCAAAGACTCCAGCATCAAAAGTGCGATCTTCAAAAGGGAAAGTCTCAAAAGCGAAGGCGTCGAAGGCGAAGTCTTCACTCGCTACGAGTACACCTTCGAAGACGGTGATCAAGGAAACACCCGAGAAGAGAAGCGACACTGTTGCGCAGAGCGCAAAGGCAAGTACGATTTCAGGTCGTGCACCCGACTCGGAGAAAGGCGAGAACTCAAAAAGCGATGTGGAGGAAAAATCGCCAAAGGAAGCGGAGACCAAAACCGTCGTTGTGAAGAAGATTGAAGCGAAAAAGGTAGAACCCAAGAAAGATGTGATTCTCGATGAACTCAAATCATCGGACATGAAAAAAGGTTTTATGAAGTCGGCACGCTATGTGAAAAAATGTATTGAGCGCCAAATGGAACAAGACGAAGAAGTACCCGAGAGGATTACCATTTCATTTTGTGTGTCCAATGACGGTAAGCCGACGGGTGTTTCGATACTTGAACGTGCTGCTCAGGACAGCCCATTGGGTAAATGCATTCGAGCAGCAGTTCGCAAGAAAGCGCGTTGGCCCAAATATCGGGGTGAAGAGCAGTGTCCTGATTATCCAATTCAGATTGGCCAGTAGCTCTAGGAGTTATATCGAAAGCTCCCGCGTTGCTTGAAACTCTCTTGCAAGAGAGCTCCCCTCGGGGGCTTGTCATCTCAACACCATGTTGAAATGCGATCTTAAACTTTCATCCAGTCGATTGAGCCTGCACCCTCCCTGAGGACTTCAGGATAGGGGCCCGACAGGTCCACGATCGTGGAGTTTTGAGCCGGCATCTGACCTGCATCAAGGATCATGTCCAGGCCATGTCCGAGATGCAAATCAATGTCTTGCCCATCGTTGAGTGCGTTCCCCTCAAAGCTTGCCGACGTTGAGACAAGAGGTTTGACGTGCTCGCGTGCAAGGGCCAATGTGACGGGGTGGTCTGGGACACGAATACCCACCGTACGGCGCTTTGACTGAAACATTTTTGGAACCTCAGGAGTCGCCCGTAAAATGAAAGTATAGGGGCCTGGCAAAAGTCTACGCATGATGCGGTACGCCTCATTCTCAACCAAGGCATAGCGCGCAATATCGGAAAGGTCCGGGCAGATAATTGAAAAGAGGTGATCTTTCTTAAGTTGTTTGAGCCGGATAATTCGGTCGATTGATTTCTTCTCAAAAATACTGGAACCGATGCCGTAGTTGGTATCGGTAGGGTACGCGATGACTCCCCCCCGTCGCAACACTTCGACAGCACGCGCAATCTTACGCGGCTCGGGATAATCAGGGTTCACATGGATCCGTGTTACGCTGGAATGTGCCATACAGTGCCTCAACTTCGTGTCTTCACAATACCCGAGTTTGACTACGCGTGTCTACGTACGACTGCAAATGATTGTCCTTCGTTTTATTTTCGTTCTTTCCTTTGTTTGAAGGGCGCTTATGCGTGTTAGTGTGAGGAGGAACCGAGCCAGAGGAAGGCCACATGGAAGATCGCGAAATCGAAAAAGACGCGGATAACGCAAAGAAGAAGGCAAGGGATGACACACGATTTCGAGTTGATTTTGACCCAAGTCGACCGGGCGATGCATTGGATGCCATTAAGGAGCGAGTTCGCGGCCTGCTCGCACAAGGACGCTATCAGAAAGTGCGCGTGAAGTGGCGCGGGCGACAGATTGGTCCAGACATTCCGATTGCAGGCATGCTCGCGATGGAGGCAGCGACATTTTTTGGCGCGGGGATTTTGCGAGGACTTTTTGTCAACGTGATTGGGCGCGCCTTTTTTGAGGTTGAGGTCATCGATGAGTCGGAGAACTTTTACAAAACTGGAATGCGTCTCTTTATGCAGGGCGACTTGGATGAAAGTCGCGACAATCTCATCACAGCCTTGGATATCAATCCACGTTTTGCCCGAGCCTGGCTGCAGCTTGCTGTGATCTCCACAATCGATGGTAACTTTGATGAGGCTCTGAGTTCACTGGACAAAGCAGAGTCGTGCCCGCTTGATGTCAAAACGCAAAAGCGCATCCTAGGACAACGTAAAATTGTGGAAGAACGAATAGCCAATCTTTCGTAGTTTCAAGGGTGGTGTGTGTGGGTGCCTTTGGCCATTTGATTGAGGCTCAATAGGATCCCAAAATGTAGATCGTGATTGGACCGCATCAATGCTAAGAGATCTTTTCGTTCAAGTTGGATAATACGTCCGCCTTTTCGAAAACGAATGTCAAACTTTGGCATGCTTGGCTCCAAAACATCGTGAATGCCAAAGTAGCTTACTTCTTGTTTAGTGTCTCGTGTCGACTCTAAAGTGGCATCGATCGGAATCGTGAGGGTTGAGTTCTCAACCTCTTGGCTCACTAAAAGTTCACCTGATAAACCATCGCGCTCACTCATGACATTCACGATCAGCAAAAGGTCTTGCGCATCGACAGCGTTAAATATCGGAAGTGCGCGAAGTTTGAGAACAAGGTCGATCGTTGAAAGCATCGTGTCGAGATTATGCAAGAGAACACTCAAGGGTCAAGTTGCGGCTTCACGGATATTGAGCATTTAGTGCTGCGCGTACCCGAGGAGACGACTCAAAACGCATCGCATGTGTACGCTGGTCCTGAAGTGCATTTGGCTGAAAGGTATTCATTGTACGCCAAGCCAATTCTCGAACGTTTGGACTTCGGTGTTCGAGTAATTCGACAAAGAGTGCCTCGGGGAGCTCAATGCCGGCGTCTTGATAGGCATATAGGGTGCACAAGAGCGTCCAGTGATCTCCAAACTTCAAGACATGTACAATCCACCCTTCATACACATCTCCTCTTAACTCGGGCGGAAGACTTTCTTCTCGCTCTGAATGCTCGGGACGACCGGTCAATTTCAAAGACGCTTCAACCCTATTGAAATCCTCTCTGGGAAGAAGGTGTGCAATCGCCTCCAATGCATTTTGAAGGTCTCGACGGGAGTCTTGAACCAGAGAAGACATGATGTCTTTGAGAAAAGGTTGTGGTTTTGCATTGCGAATGTTCGTGAAAAGATGATCACGGAGGTGTTTCATATGGCGTGCTTTGCCTTCGACCCAAAGATTTTGAATGTCAGTACTTTTTGGGTGGACCTCTAAAGTGCTTAGAATGTCGTGTGCTCTTTTTAAGGGCTGAAACTCTAAACGGATTCTTTCTTCGCCCTCACTCAGAAAGTTTGTGCTTTCAGCTCCCTCTTTGGACTCTTCATAAAGGCGCTCAAATAAAATGGCTGCTTCATAGCGAAGTCGTAGACTTCGTGACGTCGTTAAGGTCCTAAGCAAATTCAAAAGCTCGATATCGCTAAGACCTTGTCCATTTCTATTCTGAGTTCTTCGCAAATGTTCAAAGGTGTAGTTGAGGAGTCGCACCCGGATATCAAGCCGTTCATCTTTTCGAAGAATTATCTTGGGAAGGACTTGCGCGAGAGACTCTGCGTTAAATTGGTGTAAGGCCTGCGTCGCTGCACCGGCCAAGCGTGGATCGACAAGCATATGCAAGATTGGAACGAGATGTGAGATGTCGAGTGTTGTTTGGGTGTCTGTTAAACGACGAACATCGTCCTCTAAAACAACTTCTTCATGAAGCGCCACCCATAATTGCGTAGTGCCGTAAACTTTTCGACTCTGGTGACGGCTTCGCTCTGATTTTAATGTGCCATCCGGTGTTTCGTTTTTAGTGAAGTGAAAGCGTTTTTGGCGCTGCATTTGTTGCTGAACAATTTCTCTCGCATGTGTTTTTGCAAAGCTCTCGATTGGCTGTGGGAGTCTCATGTCACGATTTTGCGCTAAAATTTCAACCAAGAATCCCCGTGCCTCAGGCGTACCTCTTTTGAGTAATTCGAAGAGGTCGTCTTCACTAAAAGTATTGACCTTTGCGGGGTGGGTACGTTTTGAAAGGTCGTCCTTCTGAACGCTTGCAATCAATGCGCTGAGATAACTCGAGCGGGCCCGGTACAGAATGGTGCAGAGGCTTAACGAGGCCAAAGTCACGATCGTCAAAAGTACCTTGGGCCCCACCATCTGAAACAATGAAAGCAGCGAAAGGACAACACCCGAGAGTCCGATTGCAAAGGGCTTAACGACACCATCGATAGCTGCTTTGGCTCGCCCTCGGCGTATGTCCGAGAGTGGTGCATAGAGCAATTGCACGGTGGTATCGAATATCGAGTAGCGAAATACATTTTCGTTTATTTTGTTCGCGAAGGCTGAAGCGGAAAACCACGAGAGGGTAAGAAATGCGGGACCAAGTAAAAGGGGAGCCAGCCCTATCATCATACCCATACCGAGCAAAAAGGATGAAGGTAGGATCACAAGTGTTCCGGCGACGCCCAATTTTTTGGACAAGGGCGTTGCAATAAAAAGCTGAATCAAAGCTGCAATCATCGCGCAGCCTGTAAAGAGCAAGCCGAGGAGCCAGGCCAAGTCTTCCGCGTGATTTCCATGGGTTGGGTAAAGCTCCTGAAGCGCAACTTTAAAATGGAAATCGATAAAGGGCATCGTGAAGGCGGTGAGCCCTACAATGGCGGCAACAACCCGAATGTGAGGTGTCCAGAATATTTGTAGGCGTCGGGTTGAGTTCTGAGGCGAAGCGCAAACCTTTTGTTTGCGGACACGAAAGAGTACTTGGATTAGGGTTGCGCGTCGGTTTCGACCAATGGTGGTATTCAAGAGTATAAAAAAGACGAGGTCGATTGCGAGGATGCCCAAGGCACCTTCAATGCCAAAGTGTTTTGCACTCAGTCCTGCTAAACCTCCTCCCACAATGCCGGCGACGATGCCGCCCAAACTAATTCGAGGGAAAAGTGATTTTCCTTCAAAAGAAGAAAACAGATCGGTTATCATCGTCCAGCCGTGCAAGATCAAGATTGCCCCGCTGATTTCAACCCATAGGTAAAGTGCGATTGGTGCCGCCTGAGCCCCTGAGAAAAGAAAAGGCGTTAAAGCCACGAGGGTAAGGAGCAAGAGGATTGAAAGGATATTCCCAAGAATATCACGCCGGATCCGTGATCCCATCCAGGCATAGACCAAGGCAGGTCCGGGTATTAAGATGGCAGTGGCCAAATACATTCTCGATAGAAAACTTGCCTCAATCATGGACAAAAAGAGCGCATCGCGAATGACTCGACCGGCAACAAGTAGGAATACCGCTGAGAAAATAAATGCACCCAGCATCAAGGTGTTCAACTTCTCATGCGCAAAGACCGATCCTTTCCGAATCCGTGTCTTTTTCGTTGGGTCATGTTCTGTGCGTTGGCCTTGCAAAGAAACTCCTGAATCTCATGCGAAAATGCGAATATCCTTTGTTTGCCTGGCTCAGTGGTATCCACGTGTGCTTCCACTCGAGTGACCACCGATCGGCATTCTGGATGACAGTTTAGTTTTCTTCTAAAAACGAGGTCAAACTGGAAAAGCTCTAAACAAAATAGGGTGAATGATTTGGAGCCGTCCCGCATGGAGGGTATGGTTCGGTTGGGGGTCGCCATTGACACGCAAAGAGAATCCGATTCAGGCACGAAGGCATCTGCTCCGATGTTTCGAGAAGGTTTGGATGCCAAAACCCAAGCTTCAAGGTGGATTACTGGTCAGCCACTTTTATACCCTTCTTCTTGGCATGAGTCTTCTTGGCAGTAGTCCTGTTGGGTTAAATGCAGCCTTGAACGCGCAAAATATTGGGCAACGTGGTTCAAAGCGATACGTGGTGCGAGAAGGCGACACGTTGTGGAGTATTTCACAAGCCTTGTACCAAGACCCGTGGCGATGGCCAAAACTGTGGTCGTATAATCCACACATTCGGAATCCGAATTGGATCTATCCTGGAACTCTTATTCTTCTCGGCCCCGATGATACCGGTGCACCTCGGGTGACGCGTGAAGAGAGCCAAGCTATTTCTGCAGGAATTGGGGCTCAAATGGCTGGTGCAGGGGTGATCGATTTCTGGGGGAATCGCTATGCGACGCCCATGCGACTGCGCCCCACACTGCTTCTGAGCAGTGAAGCACTCCAAGGTGTCGGTCGGGTTAAGTATTCTCCCGAGGAACGACTCTTGTTGAGCACGGGCGATCGGATTTATTTGGAGTTGGGTGAAGGGCAGAGTGCAAGTGTCGATGAAGTGTTCCAGATTTATGCTCAATCAAAAGTTTTCCGCCACCCCAAAAAGCGTGAGAAGGTAGGGCAAGTCGTCAAACTGGTCGGCGAGGCGCAAGTGATCAAGAGCGACGGTGATGGGCAACCCGTGGCTCGAATCACCAGGACCTTGGATATTATCGAACGTGGGCAATACGTGCTGAAAGAGGACTCGGTGATGAACTTCCATAATATTGTTCCGAAGAATGCCAATCCAAGTTTACGCGGAATGGTACTCGGGGCAGCATCGAACTCTACGCGTTCGTATGCTCAAGAGCATTTCATCATTACGGATCTTGGGCGTTCGGAGGGAGCAGAAGCCGGCGACATTTTTCACATCATGCGAGGCTACGATCCCGTGAAGAAAAAGCGTAAGAACTTAAATCGTCAAGCGATCGGTGTTGTCATGCTTGTCGATGTTTACGATGAAGCCTCCGTCGGAATCATTCGTCGTTCGGTGCAAGAGATCAATGCGGGCGACTTCGTCGTCGTGAACTAAGATTCCATAGAGGAGTGATCGAATACCGCTTTTTGATCGCAAACCATCTTAGGAACGATCCGCTTCAATGCGTTGGAGCAGGGACGCAAAGTATTCACGAAGTGCAGGGTTCACACCAAAACGCACTTCTTGACGAATCGGCTGAAGCATTCTCTCCCCAAGGCCTTCAAGAAGGGCTTCTTTCGCCTTCTGCACTTCATCGGAGCTCCCCGAGTGAATGACATCAATCAGGAACTCCGCAGCGCGTGCCGTTCCGATTCGAGCACTTGCGCGCAAAAGTGTGTGTCGGATGTCAACAGCACTTTCATTTTCATAAAGTTCAATGAGTGGATTGAGCATATCCGTTCGACTGTGGGTTAGACATAGTTTGAGTGTGTCCTCACGAAGTGCGTCATCATGGAGGAGATTGGAAAGTGCGCGAACCACAGAGCGCCCTGTCTCTTCAACCACATTGATGTTCGGGCTCTTCATGACACCTTCCAAAATCTGAAAAGCCTCCTTTGAAGTAATTCGTTTTGTATTTCGTAGTACCGCGTCTGTTAAATGGGAGTGCTCGACCTTGGTTAACGCAATTCGCCATTCAAAGGGCATTTCCAAAGAAATAGCGTTGGCGGTACTGGGCTCCCTATCCTTTTCGGTTTTTTTGGGGGCATCGCTCTGCGTATTGGGCTGAGTCCTGTCCTTATTTTTTGAGTCGCGGACACGTGAACATTCAAGTGCGCAAAGGACAATTAATGCAAAGCGACGGTTCGCACGGAATACATTTTGATAATCACCAAGCATCTGCAAGCACGTATCTTCCACATCATGCTTGGATTCATGTGCGATAAGCCAGTCTCTCACTCGAGGCACATGTGTTGTCGTTGAAGAGAAAAATGCGGGAAGCGCACGTTGGCGTTTCAAAAGTTCAAGGTCGTCGATACGATCTTCAAGCTCTGCCGCGAGTTCTTGATAGGAATCAAATTTATGTGAAAGCGCATCGACACTGAGCAGAAATTCGTAGCATTGATAGGCAGGTTGCCAGGCCCCAACATTGAGATATGTTCTCGCCGCGGCGGTCATGCATTGCTCGACCAAGTGGGCGCGAGCAGGATCGGATGCCTGATCGTGCCCGGACTTCTTCCATGCTTCGGCTGCGAGGTGAAAAAAGTAAGGGTAAAAGTTAAAGGCGTTCTTTTCAGCATAGCGTGCATTTTCATCGAGGACTTGGGCACGTGCATACTCTTCGTTTTGACGTGCGCATCCATCGGAAAAGCAGGCGTACCAACGCAGCGTCTCATAACGACGCTTTTGAGCGTCAGACGCACGTATTGCATTTGTAAAACCTTCCGCGAAAAGCTCATAACGCCCGAGGAGTTCTCCAAGCTCGGCGAGCGCCAAATAGCATAACTTCGCAGCATCGTTTTGACCCTGACGTGTGAGTTCGTAACCGCAGAGTTCAATCGAACGAATCACACGGGCCACATCTTCAGTCGTCGATTCTTCGGACTCGATGCGAAGGGTCACGAGCGCAACATGTGAGAAAATGGCATAGAGTTGGGCGTTCACATCCAATTGCCGTGACAGTTGTGGTTTTTGAAACTCAAGTCTGCGTTCACTAAGTTGCTCCAACATCACGAAATGTTTTGTGGCTTGAGAAGTGTCGCCTCGGTCCCATGCGAGGTAGGCGGCACGGGCATAGGACTTGCTTTTGATAAAAGAGCGCAAGGCCTTTTCATGAAAACCTTTTCGTAGATAGATATCCCCAAGCGTACCTGCCGCGCCCGCCGCCTCATAGGTTGCTACGATTTTTTCTGGGTTTTGAACCGAGTAGTCATGAATATAGGCTTGCACCAATGGGTGACTGGAACCGAGCTCGTCAAGGATTGCATTGAGATTGTCGAGGTACGTTGTCTCCGGGAGATGCAGTGCCACAAGATCGTCCAAGAGCTTGCTTGGGACAAACTCAAGCACATCACGCAAAACTTGGGTCATGCTCCCCGGAATCTTCATAACCTGACCTTAGGGTGTCGTATGCAGCCATGCAATTGTCCCATCCCTAAATTCATCAAGGCCCTAAAAGTGAATTCGAGGCTTGGGCTGACTTTAAAAATGTGTGAGTGTAAAAAAGGGAAGTGGAATGGTGATTGTGATCCGGGCCGGGTTTGGGACCTGCCACTTCAGAAGTTGGAAGGGGATTTTCTTGACTACGATTAGAGATGGCTTTGTGCTGAAAGAATGTCTCGCGCGTTCGTTACGACCAATGTCTAAAGTTCTGTTGAGCGGCTACCGCCGTCAGGAGTTGGGTGAACAACTTCGTGTTTGGATCGAAGAAAAACTAAAGAGTTCATGTATTGGGGAAGTCTCGATAGTACCGCCCGAGCCAGAAGATGAAGAGGGGCGTAAGCTTCGTAAAAAAAATCAATGGCAATGCCGTATTCACACCGCACCCATGTCCACGGAAAGTATCGCAAATGGGTGTGCGAAGGGCTGGCACCGGTTCACAGACGAAGGCTTAAAAAGATGGCTGGTCGACTCTGATCTTGATGTGTTGGTTGCACGAAGGACAAACGCTGGCTTAGCGACACTGCTTTTTGAACTTGATTTTGCAGGGAGCATCGTATGGGTTGAGGGTGGGGCTCTATCCGCCCGAGTTGTGCGGGAAATGCAAGAGATGAGTCCCAATCCCTTGGTTGATGTATGGCTTTCGACCTCACTCGATCGAGACGAACCCTTGCTCTTACAACGTCTAGAGTCTGAAGAACGAGCACCAGATCGTCGAGCCAAGGTGAACGCTGCGACAGTAGATTCTTTTAGGGGGCTTGAGCCTTTGGTTAAAGTCGCATCGGCAGAAACGCGTGTTCGACAATCAGCACCCGGTGAACTCAGCACAGCCAGTCACCCGGTGGCCAAGAGCGTTGCTCGGGCTGAAACTTCAAAAAATCGACGTTCAATGACTCCGAGTGCAGGAACGCACGCAGTTGAGAGCAGTGAATCCAACCTTTCACCCTTAGGGCCACCACCCGAGTTGCCTTGGTTGACTAAAATTTCGATACACGATCAAAGCCCAGGCTGGGAGCTTGATACATGAACCCAATCGTACGAATGCAGGGCGTGCAAAAGGCCTTTGGCAAGCAAGTGATTTATCGTGATCTAAGTTTTGATGTGCGACCGGGTGAAACACTTTGCGTAATTGGCCCTTCAGGGGTTGGAAAGAGTGTCATGTTAAAGCTTATGATAGGCTTACTCGAAGCGGATGGCGGCGAGCTTGAGGTGTGTGGTCAGAACATCGCAACCCTTAAAAGCGATGACGCATTTCTGAAGATCCGCCAGCGCGTTGCAATGGTCTTTCAGGGCGCTGCACTCTTTGATTCGATGACGGTCTTCGATAATATCGCATATCCTCTACGGGAACATGGACTGCTACCCGAAAGTGAGTTGCATGCACATGTCGCTCAAAAGCTCGAATGGGTTGGTTTGCCTGGGATTGAGCACAAAAGACCCGCAGAGCTTTCAGGGGGCATGAAGAAACGGGTGGGTCTTGCACGCTCGATTGCGAGTGACCCTGAAGTGGTTCTTTATGATGAGCCGACAACCGGCCTTGACCCGGTCAATTCTCGGCGCATTGGAGACTTGATACAAGGGCTGAAATCCCGGCTTTCCTGTACGAGTATAGTGGTCACCCATGATATGGCTCTAGTGCGGCAGGTGTCGGATCGGGTTGCGATGGTTTATGGTGGTGGGATAGTGGCGATTGGACCTTACGACGAGTTGATGAATTCGGGGCCCAAAATAGTTAAGGATTTTGTCACCGGTGCTGCTGGAGCAATGAAAATCGCTTGATGTCAACATTAGAAATAGGTAACGAGTGACATGAGAGCTGAAGACAAGCGCAGTGTATTTCGAGTTGGCGTCTTTTTAATCGTCGCATTGGGCTTGCTACTTATGACAGTCTTCATTTTGGGGCAGGAGCGTAACCTTTTTCAGAAATCGGTGAGACTGAATACACACTTTGAGAACGTGAACGGTCTTGTTGAAGGCTCAATTGTTATGGTTTCGGGCTTGAATGTCGGGCAGGTTACGAAAATAGAATTTCCTGGAGAACGCGATCTCTCAAAAGTTCCAAATGCCAAAGCGATTTCCAAGCGAATGGTGGTTGAACTTTTGATAGGTCGCGATGCACTCAAGCAAATTCGCAGCGATAGCGAGGCGGTTGTTGGAACCATCGGTCTCCTGGGCGATAAGATTGTTGATATTACTTTAGGATCGCCTGAAGCCCAGGCGCTGGAAGATGGTGCTTGGATTCAGCCGAGTAACGCTGGCGGTATTGCTGGCGTCATGACCCAAGCTGAGGCTGCGGTTGCGGAACTGACTGCGGCGACCCAACAAACTCAGGCTATTTTAAAAAGTTTTGAAGAGGCTGGAGGTGGAGCCTCTCTAGCTCGAATGATCGATTCGGTGGCAGATTTGGGGGCGGCGATTAACAAAGAAGACGGTCTTTTCCATCAGCTGATTTATTCGAAAGATGGTAAAGAGCAGTATAATATGCTCATGAACGATGTGCATGTTGCTCTCTCGACAGGCACAAAAACTTTGAAAGATTTGGACACACTGTTGAACAAAGTCCGCTCGAGTGAGTCTCTTGTCAATGAATTGTTGTTTGGGAACGAGGGTAAGGACACACTGGCGAAGGTCAACGCCTTGGTCAGTGATTTGAACAAAACCATGGGGGATGCATCCGGGCAAGAAGGTACATTGCTTCACGCCTTACTCTATGATCAAGAGGGTGCAGAGACCCTCAACGATGCGCAAGAAGCGGTGAAGGATCTCAAAATTACGATGTCAGAAATGAAGTCAATTGTCGCAGCAATTGATGAAGGGCAAGGCTCTTTAGGCGCCTTGATCAAAGATCCAAGTGTTTATGAGGATCTAAAGCTTTTGCTCGGTAATGCTCAGCGCAATGTGGTGTTGAGAACCCTTGTTCGCTATGCCGTGGCGCGCGGTGAAGCAAAGCCGAAGGCGAATTAACGGGTTTGAGAGTCACCTCAACGTGTGAACGTGTAAATCTTAGGTTTTTAAATGGCGTTTGATCACGCTTTTATGTAAGGCTGATCGTGTATTTTTAACACGAGGAATAATATGTCAAACTTGAGAATTGGGACACGAGTCAGTTCGAGCGCCAAGTCGAAGTTGAGAACCGCAATCTTTGTATGTCTTGCAACATTGATGTCATCGACTTCTCTCTTCGCGATATCCAACGGAGAAGGTACCTTTCCTGTGGAGCGTTTGCGTTTGGCAATGGACCGTGAAGGTATTATCGATGTCGATTGGGCAGCAGTTCGACCGCATTTGAGCTACGATGTGACACTGGCTTTGGGATGGCAGCTAAACCCTCTGAACGTTGCGTTGCGTCAAGCCGATGGCAGCTATTCACGGCCTGCTCACTTGGTACATCATCGGGTCACCGCACATCTTCTGGGGGCGATATCGCTCTGGGATCGCTTGCAGCTTGGCGTCGAGTTGCCGATTGTTCTGTTTCAAAATCGTGACTTACAAGGTAACGCTTTTTCAGGGTTATCGACTTCAACAGAACTCGGCGGTGTGGGTGTCGGTGATCTTCGCCTCTCCCCCAAAGTCGGTATTCTCAACCAAGCAAAACATTTTGTGAATTTGGGTTTTACACCCCACATTACTCTGCCTACGAACTATGGTTTCGATGATGGCCGGATTGCGGCCAAAGAGCAGTATCTGGGCGAGTCCGGGAGTTGGGGGGATAGCAACACGACTTCTCCGTGGCTTGCCTTTACGGTGACACCTGAGATTCTTCTTTCGAGAGCATTCGGAGATTTTCGTGTTGCGACAAACTTGGGTTATAAGTTTCGACCGCGAACTGAAGTTGTTGACCTAGAGGTTGATGACGAGATTCTGTATCGTTTGGGTCTTGCGTATCGTCTTCACGACCTTGCACCGATTGAGCTCGGCGTATCGTTGGGCGGCACCCTGGGGGCAAACGATGACTCATTCTTCAAAGAGGTCAATGAGCATCAAATGGAGATTCTGGCGATGATTACCGCTGACATCGGTTCAAATGCACAGGTCTTCCTCGGCGGTGGTGGAGGGCTCATCGAAGGTTATGGTACGCCGGACTATCGTGCTTTTGCCGGTTTCCGTTGGGCGCCTAAAGATGACGACCGTGATGGTGACGGTATTCGTGACGACGATGATGCTTGCCCCGACGATCCAGAAGACTTTGATGAGTTTGAAGACGATGATGGGTGTCCGGACCCGGATAACGATCAAGATGGTGTATTGGACGTTGACGACAAATGCCCAATGACACCAGGTGTTGTGGAAAACCAAGGCTGTCCGAAAAATGATGACCGCGATGGTGATGGTATCCTTAACGCGATTGATGAATGCCCAGATGAGCCCGGAACTCTTCGAGCCGGCGGGTGCCCGGACCGTGATAATGACGGTATTCCTGATAACATTGATAAGTGCCCGGATGAGCCAGAGGTTATCAATGGTGTTGACGATGAAGACGGGTGTCCGGATGAAGGTGAAGTCAAAGCGAAGCTTGCGGACGGGCGTATCGATATCCTTGAGAAGGTGTACTTTGATACCGACAAAGATGTTATTAAAGAACGCTCTTACAACCTCTTAGAGCAGGTTGCTGCGATTATGAAAACGCATCATGAGATTACCTTGCTTGACGTTGCTGGGCATACCGATTCGGATGCTTCGCATGATTATAATATGGATCTCTCAAGGCGGCGTGCAGCAGCAGTGCGAGCGTTCTTAATTCGCAATGGCGTTGAGGCAACACGCTTGGAGTCCCATGGCTTTGGTGAAGAGCGTCCGATTGCAAGCAATGCGACTTCGGAAGGCAAGGCCAAGAATCGTCGTGTTGAATTTCTCGTTGTTGAAATGAATGGCAGCCGTATCGAAGGAACGACGACGATTCGAAGCAACTGATAACAACGCAGTGATGAAATGAAAAGAGACTCCGATAGGGGTCTCTTTCTTTATCACGAATGTTGATGCGTTTGCGTCTTCATACCGCAAAGACCCATTTGAGCTAAAGCTCCGATTCGGAAGCGTAACCAAGATTTTCACGCAGAGCCTTCTCAGCTTTGACAAATGGAACGCCACGGGCCTTGGCGTAGTGGGTGACCTGGTCCAAACCCACTTTGCCGAGATTGAAGTACTTGGCTTGGGGGTGCAGAAAGATGAGGCCGCACACAGCCGCCGGTGGCCAAATCGCGAAACTTTCAGTGAGCCGAATCCCAAGTTCGTCTGCGCGAAGAAGGTCAAAGAGAGGCTTTTTCAATTCATGATCGGGACAAGCCGGGTAGCCAAAGGCTGGACGAATTCCCTGGTATTCTTCTTTGAGCAACGCGTCGTACGAAATATCGTTTGCGCTTTCAAGCCCTACAGCGACACGACACTCATGATGGATTTTTTCGGCTGCGGCCTCCGCAAGTCGATCACAAAGCGCTTGCAATAAGATCGCATCATAATCGTTGTCTTCACCTTTGAACCTTTCAATTTGCTCCTCTAGAGCAGACCCAAAATCAACGACAAAGGCACCCAAGTGATCATCATCACAAACATAATCTGCGAGCGATCGGTACACATCGTGTTTACGGGCTAAACTTTGCTGTTGGCGCAACATCGGGAAATCATAGCGAGTAGCGTTGTGACGCAGTGTGATTGTTTCTGCATCCCTTGATGCTTCTGTGACAACCAGGCGAGCGTTGCCAAAGGCATTCGGATTCTCTTCCAATTGATCGAGCATATTTTGCGCAGCGTGATAGAGATCACGTGCGGCATTGCCATGTGTAGGGTCCTCCAAGAGTTGCGGGAAACGACCTTTAATACCCCACGTGTAGAAAAAGAATCGCCAGTCAATAAAGGGTCTTAAATCCTGAACCGACCAGCGATAACTTTTCTCGCCAAGCCAGTCGGGAGACACTTTACCCTCAATTTCAAGTGGAAAGGGTTTCGAACAGGACTCAACATAACTTGTTAGTTTCAGTGCTTTCTTTTGAGCATGAAGTTCGCGATGCGATTCCTGACTTTTTGAGTTTTCAAGAACGTAGGCGTCACGACTTTCCGGGTTCAACAACGAAGAGACTGTAGCGACTGCTCTGGATGCATCTTTGACATGAACGACGGGCGAATCAAGTTCTGGCGCAATTCGAACAGAAGTGTGTCGCGCGGATGTTGTTGCACCACCAATGAGTAGAGGAAGCACAAGCTTTCGCCGTTTCATTTCTTGAGCCACTGAAACCATTTCATCAAGGGATGGTGTGATTAAACCAGAAAGGCCAACGGCGACTGCGTCATGTTCGACTGCTGCGTCCAATATCTTTTCTTTGGGCACCATCACGCCGAGATCTACGATAGTGTAGTTGTTGCATGCAAGAACAACAGACACGATATTTTTACCGATATCATGAACATCACCCTTCACGGTTGCCATGACGATCGTGTTCTTTGATTTCTCGAGTTCGTCTTGTTGCTGGGCTTCCATGAGTGGTGTGAGGTATGCGACTGCCTTTTTCATGGCACGTGCACTTTTCACAACTTGAGGCAAGAACATCTTCCCGGCGCCGAAGAGATCTCCGACAACACCCATTGCTTGCATCAGCGGGCCTTCGATGACATGCATCGGTGCTTGAAGCTCTGCCAAGGACTCTTTAACATCTTCAAGGATAAAGTCATCGACACCATTCACCAACGCATGTTCAATGCGTTGATTAACTTCAAGCTCTCTCCACTTGTTTTCGTTGACCTGCAACTGAGCACCGCTTGAAGCATCAATGCGTGTTGCAAGTTCAAGGAGTGTCTCTGTGGCGGAATCGTTTTGATTGAAGATTAAAGCTTCGCATGCAGCCCGCAACTCTGGATCCAAAGTGTCGAAAAGCGCGAGCTGCCCTGCATTGACGATCGCCATGTTCAAACCAGCTTCGATTGCATGATAGAGAAAGACGGCATGCATTGCTTCTCGGATGCGGTTCTTGCCACGAAATGCAAAAGAAAGGTTTGAGATGCCGCCCGAGATGTTGGCGCCCGGGCAAGCCTTTTTGATGGCTCGAGTCCCTTCTATAAAGTTGATACCAAATGCGTTGTGTTCTGGGATGCCGGTGCCGATTGCAAGCACATTGGGGTCGAATACAATATCAGTGGGCTCAAAACCGACCTGGTCGACGAGAATACGATATGCGCGAGAACATATTTCAAGCTTGCGCTCAAGGGTCTCTGCCTGGCCTTCTTCGTCGAAAGCCATGACGATTACAGAGGCACCATAGGCGCGAACACGCGCCGCGCGTTTGATGAATTGTTCTTCGCCATCCTTGAGCGAGAGGCTGTTGACGAGGGCTCTGCCTTGAACGTGTTGGAGTCCGGCCTCCAAAATATCCCATCGTGACGAGTCGATCACAACAGGGACACGCGCAATATCCGGTTCGGCAGCGATCCAGTTTAGAAAGGTTTGCATCGCCTCCACGCCATCGATAAGACCGTCGTCAACATTGATATCGATGAGATTTGCACCACGATGAACCTGTTGCCGAGCGATTCGAAGCGCTTCGTCGTAAGCCCCCGCACGAATCAGGCGGGCGAATTTCCGCGAACCTGCAACATTGGTGCGCTCACCAATCATTGCGAGACTCACTTCAGGTGTAACGCTAAAGGTCTCAAGCCCCGAATACACTGCATGTTCTCTTGCTTTCGCATTGGAATCGAGCGCGCGCGGCGCAATACCTTTTATGCTTTCAGCAATGGCTCGGATGTGTTCCGGTGTTGTTCCGCAGCAGCCACCCACTGCATTCAACCAACCCTTTTCTGCGTACTCTGCAATGTAAGAAGCCGTGATCGATGGGCTTTCGTCATACTCTCCGAGCGGATTCGGCAGTCCTGCATTGGGGTAAATACAAAGAGGAAACTTGGAATGCGCGTGAAATGTCTCAAGTGAAGGACGCATTGCATCACCACCGGTTCCACAGTTTAAACCAAGATGAAAAGGTGAGGCGTGACGAACCGATTCGTAAAAGGCATCCATCGTTTGCCCCGAAAGGGTTCGCCCACTCGCATCACTGACTGTCACCGAAAGCGCCAAGGGAATTGTACTTCGCTGCTGTAGACAAAAATCATGATGCGCAAGAATGCAGGCTTTGGCATTGAGCGTATCAAAGATTGTTTCGGCGATGAGATAGTCAACTTTTCCTTGCACCAAGGCTTCAATTTGCTCAAAGTATGCTCGGTAAACTTCATCAAAGCTTACAGCGCGATATTCGGGTCTCTCAACATCGGGAGAAAGCGAGAGGGTTCGATTGAGTGGTCCGAGAGAACCGGCGACGAAACGAGGCTGTGTGGGATCCGATTTGGTGAAGTCATCCGCGGCGCGTCGTGCAATCTTCGCTGCTGCAAGATTGAGTTCGGCCGAAAGACTTGAAAGGCCGTAGTCTGCTTGACTAATTGCGTTCGCATTAAATGTATTCGTTTCAATCACATCCGAGCCAGCATCCAAAAAGCCACGGTGGATCGACTCAATAATTTCGGGTTGTGTGAGCACAAGAAGGTCGTTGTTGCCTTTGAGGTCCTGTTCATAGTCCGCAAAGCGACTCGCACGAAAGTCCTTCTCAGAAAGTTGGTGCTTTTGCACCATGGTACCCATTGCTCCATCGAGAATTAGAATTTTTGACTGCAGCGCTTCACGAAGTGATTTCATGATGCGAGCCTAACATGCTTTGGGGTGAAGAGAATCGTGGATTTCCTTGGCAAGGCGTGGGCCGATACCTGGGCAGGTTTCCAAGGTCTCACGATTGGCGTTTTGGATCGATGCTAGTGAACCAAAATGCTTCAAGAGGGCTTTTCGTTTTGCGGGACCCAAGCCTTGAATTGAATCAAGAAGGCTTTTTTGACTCGACTTTGCGCGAGCTCTTCGATGTTGATGGATCGCAAAACGGTGCGCTTCATCACGAATGCGTTCGATAAGATATCGAACTTTCGAACGCTGCTTGAGAGGGTACGTGCAATCGGGATTTAAGCTCACCAGTCGTTCGTCTGTCCCCAAATGTTTTCGGGCTTTGGCGATACCAATAACGTGAGTGCCAACCGCACTCATCTCGATTCGCTGCTCTTCAAAAATGGTAAGTACGGCACGCATCTGGGGTCTACCCCCATCAATTAGGAAAAGATCGGGAAAGGAGTCTTCCTTCAATGCACGTTGAATACGGCGACGTAGGACTTCTTTGAGTGAAGAAAAATCGTCACCTGCGTTGTGTGTCGAAATCGTGTACGAACGATAGTCGTTTTTGGCTGGGATGCCTTCGACGAATACAACCTGACTCGCTTTTGTATCTCGACCTTGAAAGGTTGAGATGTCGTAACATTCAATACGTCTTGGAACGCGATCCAAATGGAGCAACTCTTGAAGCTCTTGCAGCGTTTGTTCCCTTTCGTTTTGTTTGGCTTCGTTTTGTTGGAGTGCGAGCACTGCATTGCGATGCGCAAGATCCAGGATGCGTTTTTGTGGGCCACGCTTGGGCACCTTAAATTTAAGTTTCTGTGACCTTGAGTGCTCACTTTTGATAAAGCGTTGGTCTTCTTGGGAAAGCTCGAAAGGCAAGAGAACCCACTGCGGAGCGTCGTCTGAGTTGGCTTTACACCAGGACTCCACAACCATCGAAAGAAGACGGGTTTTAGGTAAAGGACTGTCCTCGATCGAAACATGTTCGGTATGCACGACTGTGCCTGATCGCATTGAGAGAATCACGACATGAACACGACCGGCATTGCGTGCAAAACCGAAGACATCTGCATGCTGAGTCCCATGAACGTCCAAAGTTCTTTTGTCGCGAAAGAGAGATTGAAGTGCTTCGATTTGATCTCGAAGCTTGGCCGCTCTCTCATAGCGTTCTTCATTCGCAGCCTGCCACATGTCTTGAGTAAGTTTCTCCAACAAGGGTTTTGACTCTCGACGAAGAAACATTGTGAGGTCGCGAACCTGATCTGCATAATCATCGATATCGCGCACACAGGGCGCTGCACACCGTCCGATTTGCGCTTGCAAGCATGGCCGCGTTCGGTTCTCTAAAACATGGTCCCGGCATGTCCTCAGGAGGAATGTCCTGTTCGCAAACTCCAAGGTCCTTCGCAGTGCTCTGGCATTCGGGAAGGGGCCAAAATAGAGTGCACCGTCGGATTTCGGCCGACGCACAACTTCAAGGCGCGGGTATACATCTCGTTTCCGCGTTGCATTCGTATTCGCTTTTGCGAGGCGCAGATGAATATAATTTGAATCGTCTTTGAGGCGAACATTAAATTTGGGTTTGTGCTGTTGAATCAGCGATCGTTCTAAGATGAGTGCATCGTGCGGCGTCGAGGTCTCAAGGTATTCGATATCTGCGAGCAGATCATCCAGCCTCTGGACAAAGGCACGCGTATCGCTACCTGAAAAATAGGAGCGCACGCGCTCTTTGAGACGCGTTGCTTTACCAATGTAAAATATTGTCCCGTCGCGTGAGCGCATTAAATAGCACCCGGGACTCAAGGGCAATGCTTCAACACGTTCCCGGATGTTTCGTAACCGGGTCTCGCGGTCTTGTGGGCTTTCTAGAGGAGTCATTCTCACCTTTCATAACACATCGCGTCTCGGAGCCAGTAGCGGGTGTGCTTCTTTGCTATTCGAAGTGGGGCGAATAGGTTAACGATAGTTATGACGAAGGCCAACGACCCAGTAGAAATGTGTGCGAAACTGATGTCGCGACTCCCAGGTATCGGGACTCGTAGTGCGAGACGACTCATCTATCATATGCTTGAACGTGACCGCACGACCATGCGCGAACTGGGCGTGATGCTCCAAAGTGCAGCAAACGATGTCGAAGAGTGTGGTGTTTGTGGAATTTGGCGTACACCGAACACGCCTTGCATTTCGTGTGACAACACCAAACGCGATGCAAGCATTATTTGTGTTGTAGCGACGGTTCAGGACATGCAGGCAATCGATGGTTCTGGCGCATCTCCGTGGTCCTTTCACATCCTTCACGGACTTCTATCGCCATTGGATGGAATTGGCCCCGATGATCTACGCGTCCATACACTTTTGCAAAGGATCCACACGATGAAGGATGAGCTTCAAGAAGTGGTGCTCGCAACTCCACCCAACAGTGGTGGTGAAGCCACCGCGATGTATCTTAGTGGATTATTGAAAAATCTTAATATTCGGGTTACGCGGATCGCCTCTGGAATCCCTGTAGGAGAGGAGCTACACTTTGTTGACAGGCTAACATTATCGAGTGCTTTGAGTGCAAGACGAGAGTGTTAGTGTGTTGTAAACATCTGGGAGAGGGGCTGCATAAAACATGTTTTCGCTCGCCAGTGACGTCCCTTGTGTGTTCATAGCGGGCAATGTTGGGTTGAATCTTTATATGGTTTTTGTGTGATCCTTTGAGGTGCTGCGTCGAATTCTAAAATAACCTAGTAAAATACTTGCAAAACCTTGTTCCAGGTAGGCATTCTTTCGCTGAAATAGAACAAGTGTGCAGTTGAAATATCACTGCGCAATTTTGGAGACTCCGCATGTTCAACAAAATTACGTTAGCGAAACATCTAGTGGTGGGGATGTATCTTACAACGATGCTGTCATTAAACCTGAGTGCTCAAAACCTTGGTGAAAGCGAGTCGAGTACGATTGGTAATGCCGCGGACGCTGTGGCTAACGTCGTCGACGAGGCTGTTGGTGCAACAGAGCAAAGTGATGACACACGGTCCTCAAGTGCAGGCAGTGAAAATTTGCCGGGTGACCAAGAGTTGGTGAACCTTTCCAAAAATGCATCTCAACCCAAAGATGAGAAAAATGAATACGATTTGCGAATTCGAGAACTTGAAGGTCGTGTCAATGACCTCAAAGAGCGAATCTTCCGTTCCAAGGCAAAGTTAACTCTTCTTACAGCTGCGTTGACCGGTGGTTCATTGGGTGAAGGTGCGTCGTTGACGATTGTTCATCAAAACCAAATGGGCGGTTCCTATAAACTGACAGAAGTGAACTACTTCCTCGACGGTGCACCCTTATGGCAAATGGCGGACGAAGAAGGGCAGCGCCTTGAAGAAAAAGATCGTCATGTGGTTTGGGATGGAAATATCGTAGAAGGGAGCCACACACTCTCAGTTGAGATGGTCTATAAGGGAACCGGTTTTAGACTCTTCAACTACCATGAGGACTACTCCTTCACACTGAGAGACTCCTACACCTTCACTTTGGAAGCGGGACAAGCGCTACGCGTTGATGCCATTGGTTTCGAACGAGGAAACTTGACACTCGAGCCCGAAGACCGACCTGCAATACGTTTTGACACGAAGCTTAACGAGCAAGGTGCGACAGAATCTGTCGATGCTTCGGAGCCCAAGTAGCGTTTAAGAAAACGAGCCCCCCGACCAGGCGAAGTTAAACGCGATTAAAAGCAGGTGGCCGGGAATTCGCGCATCGTTGGACATTGAGAGTATGGAAGCGGGAGCAATATGAGAAGGACTGAAGGCAACGTGAGGGGTACCCAAAAAAGCCTCGTTGGACTCGAGATGCGCATCATTACCCAAAAGGTTAAGTCTTGGTCTCGTGCTCTGGGTGCGTTCACGCTGATTACCAGTGCACTACCGCTGAGTGCACAAAGTCAGAATGCAACGCGCCCCACGTCGTTGAGTAACGATGTCAAAGGGGTCTCCGACGACCTCAACGCACTTGAGAATGACTTTGAAACCCTACCCAAAATCTTTGATCGCTTGGAACCAGAGGTCTGGGCACGAAGGGCACAAATTGCCCGTGCGTCTGGCCAGTACGATGCAGCGAGCATGCTCTATTTTGCTGCGGTTGAAGCCCCTGAACAAATAACAACCCGTAAAAGTTCAGGTGAAGAATATGCTGCAAGCGTTTATGGACTTGCCCAGTCGCTTTTTGAAAACCAGAACTGGAAGGCATCCCAAACCTATTTTGACGTGCTACTCAACTCAAAAAATCATCAACATCACGATGAAGCTTTGATGCGTCTTGTTGAAATAGCACTAAAACTTCAAGAGTTTAAGAACGTTGTACACTACTACAAAACCTACAAGCGTGTCGTTGGCAGACCCATGCCGGCTGAAGTTGGCTATGCGATTGGACGCTCTCTCTTTTTAGATAAAAGAGACAAGCAAGCACGTTCGAGACTGCAAAAAATTCCGCAAGGCAATGCGTTTTACTTGAGAGCACAGTATATTCTCGCCTCGATTATGTTGCGTTCTGGCGATGTCAAGGGTGCACTTGAACACTTCACTCGCCTCTTGAATGAAGAAAAAACGATTGCCGATGAAGATGTTGAGGTGCGAGAGCTAATTACCTTAGCTGTCGCTCGATTGCGTTATGAATTGGGTGATATTGATTCCGCACTGGACATGTATCAAGACATCGGTATCGACTCAAAGTACCTGTCAGAAATGCTCTATGAGTCGGTTTGGGCTCAGGTGCACCGCGCAGGAGAAATCCAACGCGATGAATCAATTTCGTTGGGCGAGCGAGAGCGATTGGCGTCACTCGAATACAGTCAAGCCATTGAGCGCTTGGGGTATCTAAAGTATCTGGAAGAAGATCCAATTCGAAGTGCAGAAAACGAAGTTCTTCGTGGAAACCTTCAGGTCATGCAAGGAGACACCGATGGAGCGCGACAGTCGTACACTGCAGTCATCGACACGTACCGAAATGCGACGGACTCCTTAAAGAAAATTCTCGCAAACAGTGCGAGTCAAGCTCGTGTTCTCGATGAGATTCTGGCATTGGAAAGCAACAGTGCCGGTGGACTTGGGCAAACGAGCTTGCCGCCGGTCGCGGCAAAATTTGCCATGGCCAATCCTGAAGTCAGCAAGGCAGTTGCGATTTATCGCCAACTTCAGAACGCGGAAACTGAAATTGAAGATGCGCAGTCGGCTTGGGGACGTATCGCTTCTTTGTTGGAGCGCGACGACCGCGGGCAGCTCTTCCCGGGTATTGGCTCTGCCTACCAGGGGGCATTTGCCATCGACATGCGCTTGGTCATTTTAGAGGGTAATCTTCTATCGGAGCTTCGTAAAAGCGCACGTGCCAAAGTGCCCGATGGCAAACGCTCAGAAGCATCAAAGCTAAAAGCAGCAACAGAAGGGCTACGCCAAGAGATGCAAGCAAACCTTTTGACAGGGGATGCTCTCAAAAACGCACTCGAGGGATGGAATTCAGAACTAACCAACCTCGACCAAGACCTTGCAAAGCTTCGACTTGAATTGAAGAACTTCGAACAAACGATTCGTGTATTGGATGAAGAGCTGCATTACCAACGCGAAAAGCTCGCACGCGATCCGGTGATGGTTGAGAAGATTCGACGAGAGATTCAATACTGGGCGGAGCAACATCAGATGATGGAGTGGGCGCAAGAAGAACTCAACGAGCAAATCCGTTGGGAACGACAAACGCTACGCGTGAATGAAGGCCGTGGAAGTTATCAGCAAAAGTTGCGCAATCGCTATCGAATTGCTCTTGAGGCGGAAGAGTCGTTCCTGAAGCAGTATGGTGTTTTACCAAGCAATCTTGAGTCAAAGCGTCGAGAACTCCGCGCGTTGCGTGATCGGAATATCGCGTTTCGCAATAAGGTTGATGGTTTGGTGAACCAGCAGCTATCTGGCTTCTCTGACGTTCTCAATACCGAGAAAGACAATATTGAGAGCTACCGAAAAGGACTCGCAAAAGTACATGCGGAGACCGACCAATTTAAGCGTGAAACAACGCGAGTCGCTTTGACCTATATCCAAACCCATCTTGAAGATATGATCATTCGCGGTGATGCAGGGATGCTCGAAGTTTTATGGCGCGAAAAGCAGAAGAATACAGAGCAGATTTCTGAACTGCAACGTTCGCAATCGAATGCCATGATGCTGCTGGAGCAGACGTATCAAGAGTTGTCTTCGGAGGATATCTAATGTTAACGTATAGTTCATATCGTCTCCGAGCAACATTGTTGATTGCTATTACGGCTGCAAGCACGCCTGGATTTGCACAGAATGAAAGCGAGATAAGCAGCGGGGATATCGGTGCCCGCGGAACTTTGGCGGGCAAGACAGAACAGAGCGACCCGGCACAAGCAAAAAATACCGACGACACAAATAGCTTAACTGCGGATTCTGGTGACGTTGCGCCTTCACTCACTGCAGGTTCGCAATCGAGCGATGGGGCCGCTACGAGTAGCATGAGCGCTGGAACGCAGTCTGGCTCCTCCGCACCGGAGCTCACCCCCGAAGAACGAAAGACGCGCATGGCGCAGTTGCGTGAATACATTTCAAAGTTTCAGGGCGAAGCTGAAGAGTATGAGTCCACTCTCAAAATGAGAGTAGACCAACAATACCGACGAGAAAAAAGACGCTTGCAAAAGAATTATGACCTGGTGGTCAGTCCTGTGATTGAGGCTGAAAGACTGGAGCGCTTAAAGGCGATCGATGGTTATGAAGCCTTTGTTGCTCGCTACCCAAACAATGCAGGCGCAACCCCGGATGCCATGTTCCGACTTGCGGAATTGCACTTTGAAAAATCAGAAGACAGTTATCAAGAAGCCAAGCGGAACTACGATCAGGCTTTCGATGCGTGGGTCGCCAACGATGGCAAAGGCGAGGAGCCCTATGAACCCGAGCGAGAGCTGAAGCGCACAATCGAAGTCTACCAAACCCTCGTCCAGCGCTTTCCGGACTACAAGTATGGGGATGCAGTACACTATCTTCTGGGATATTCACTTCTCTCAACGGACAAGGAAGAACAAGCGCTCAAAACATGGCGCCGGCTTGCCAAAAAGTACCCCGAAAGTCCTTTCAAACAGGAAGTCAGCTTTCGAATGGGAGATTTTTACTTCGAACAAGAGGAATGGGCACGAGCCAAGAAAGAATTCTCTTCTATCGTTGCCAATAAAGATTCAAAATTTTACGATAAGGCCCTCTACAAGCTTGCATGGACGAACTATTTAACGTCTGATTTTGACACCGCCGTGGATCAGTTCTTTGACCTGCTGATTTATTCTGAACGACTCAAAAAAGAAGCCGAAGAGCGAGGAGAGCTCTCGGATAACAGTGGTTCTGTTCTCGAAGATGAGGCACTTCAGTATATTGCGATTTCGATGTCGGACGACAACTGGGTGCGCCCGCGTCGCTATATGAAAGCGACGAGTGACGATGAATTTGCGGACTATGATATTGATTATGTCGGTCATGCAAAATCACTCTTTAAAGACAACGAAGAACGAAAGCCTATCGAACGTGAAATTGCATACCGTCTTGGAGACATCCTTTTTGCCCAATCAAAGAATCAACAAGCCATTGAAGGATTTCGCTGGGCACAATCGGTGGATCCTTTACACAGAGATGGGCCAAAGATTCAAGACCTGATTGTACAAGCGTACGAGCGCGAACGGGACTTTGAGGCTGCATCAATAGAGCGGGACAAACTTATAACCGAGTATGGTGTTAAAAGTGCTTGGGGACAACAATACATCAATGATGGTGACGCACGTCGAGAAGCAGATGAACTCGCAAAGATCGGACTCTACAAGGCGGCTGTATTTTATCATCAGCAAGGCAATAAATTTTCTGAGAACGGTGAGTCGGAACAAGCCGGACAACTCTTCTCGGCAGCAGCAGACAACTACCAGCGGTACTTGGACTTGTATCCGCGTGATAAAGACGCATACGATCTTCGTTTTTACCTTGCTGAGACCTACTATTATTCCGAGAACTACGAACGTGCCGCTCGTGAATACGCAAAAGTCCGAGACAGTTCCCTGGGGAAGACCTATCGTGGCGATGCAGCGGTAAACCTTGTCTACAGTGTGGAAAAAATTGATGAGTTGCGTCTTGCTTCTGGAAAAATCTCTCCGATTCCTGGTGCAACGGAGAGTGAGGACACCCAAGCGCATGGCGAAGCGACTACGAGTCCAAAACTCATCAAGGAAATGCCGCTCCTAAGGGAAGCATACGTGGCGGCAATTGACCGATACGCGCAGTTTACACCCGATCATGAACAAGTGCCTGCATTTCGTTATAAGGCTGCAGCGCTTGTGAACGCTTATGGTGATCAGGCTGGTGCAACTCAACGCTTCAAGTCAATCATTGCAGACTATCCCCAACATGAAGCGGCAAAGTTCGCAGCCTATCAAATCATGGATCAACTTCTTGCCGCACAGGAATGGGAGAAGCTTCGTGATTTCGCTGCGACAATGCAGGGCACAATGTCTGATGACAGCGGCAAGTTTGCGGAACTTTTCAGTGGTGCTGAATTTAAGCTTGCACAGCAGATGTTAGAACAAGGCGGGAAACTATTGGATGAAGGCAAGATCACAGACGGCCTCACCATGCTTGAAAAGGGCGCCAATGAATATGTGCGCTTGCTTGACGAAAATCCAAATCGAGAGTTTGCGGATGCGATGGCATACAATGCAGCGCTTTCCTATGAAAAGGCGCGTCGACCCCTGAAAGCAGCGGCACTATATGAGCGCTTGTATCAGACCTATCCCGATAGTGAATACGCACCTGAAGGTTTATTTCGCGTTGCGACCAAGTCCGAGCAGGCGTTTGAGTTTGAGAGAGCCATTGATGCCTATCAACTTTTGGTTAAAAAATACCCCGATCACGAACGACGTGTTGACGCTCAGATCAATGCAGCATTAGCCTTGGAAGGATTGCAGCAATACGATGCTGCAGCACGCGAGTTTGAACGATTTGCGACACTTTTCCCGGACCGTGATGACGCACCCGCGGTGTTTTACCGGGCTGCGATTGTTCAGAAGAAGCGTGAAAAACCCATGGAGGAGATCAAAACGTTGAATCGCTTCATTGCGAAGTATCGCTCAAATGGCTCGCAAGCGCCACGTATTGTTGAGGCATACTCACGCATCGGTGATATCCACACGGAACGCGCAAAGAAATTTAAAGGTGCTTCGAGTCGCCGTGCAGCTGAGCGCGATGCGAAGCAGGCTTGGGAGAATGCACTAAGCTACTTTAAAAAAGCACCAAACAACCCGAATGCACGATACTACGCAGCGAAATCGGACTTTCTGCTCGTCAACCGTGATTTTGTGACCTACCAAAACATGGCGATCAAAGCGCGAAGCGACAAAAAGCAAGTTGAAGAGCTCATTGCAAAAAGCCAGGAGCTTAAAGTTGTCGAGAACAAACTCAAAGGCATCATAAACAAGTACAAACAAGCAGAATGGAGCCTTGCCGCCCTGTACCGCATTGGTGGCCTCTACGATGATCTTCAACAGAAGCTTTTTGGCGCGCCATGCCCAGACAATATCAAAAAGATCGCAGAGTTTGCTTGTGATGAGTACGCTGGAGCACTCGAGGATAAAGGTTATGTCATTGAAGATAAGGCGGTTGAAGCGTATCGAGTGGCCTATGAGAAAGCCAATGAGTTCAAGCTAAAGAATGAATGGACAAAGAAAACAGTTGAGGCTCTCAATCTCTTACGATCCGGTGAGTACTCGATTGAGAAAGAGGCCTTGACCAATCTTGACCTCGGTGAACGCTACAACGTTGGCGTGATCATGAGGGATGGCGGTAGCCAAGAACTCGAGCTTGTTAATGCGGCAGCACGCGAAGAAATTGTGAATGATGCCGAGGGTGAGAGTGAATCCAGTGAGCAAGTGACAGAGGTTGAGAACGATGATTTGGATTCAAACACAGAGGCCGAGGGTACTTCAGCACGTACCGACACGAGTGACACTGAAAAACTCGATGCTGCACTGAATGAAGCCGACAGTGAAGGAGGCGAGTAATGCCGAACAAGGCCATAAGGTATTTTCTAGGTTTGATTTGTCTTGCCAACGCAATTGGCTGTTCTACGACAAAGAGCGCCACGCAGCCAACAGTACAAAGGCAAGAGATCGCTCAAGCCGCCCCAACTAATAACGTAAGTGAAGCTATCCAAGATCAAGGGGTGGACAACGAGGATGCTCCTCAGGATGTCCCCACGGGTGATGTTGGTGACGTGACCGACGCAAACCCAATCCCCCCTGAAGAAAGTGTTGCAGGGATGCATTTTGCGAGTGGTAGTCAAGCCTTTCGTAAGGGCGACTATGCAATGGCAGCTGCGTCGTTTCAGAGTGCCGTAGACTCTCAACCAGCGTTCTATATCGCACAGTACAACCACGCTCTTGCCAAGCTCGCGTCTAGAGATATTGATTCAGGCATCCAATCGCTTGAGAGAACACTGCAAATTCGACCCTACCATACACATGCGCTTGTACTTTTGTACCAAACGTTGAAGTCGCAAGGACGCCAAAGCGAGGCTGAGCAGTTGGTCACGAAGGCTTTACGCGACCACTCAGACCGTGCCGGTTCACATGTGTTGGCTGCTCATCAGGCTCTCGATCGGAATGACATGCGTAAAGTTGAGCAGGAGTCCCGCTCAGCAATCCGTTTCAACGAGCGCGAAGTTGAGGCAATGCGTTTAATGGGAATCGTATTCTATCGTAAAGCACAGTATGAGACGGCGAAGTTTGCTTTTGAAAACGCGATTGTTTTGGAGCCAGGCAATGCACTTCTTCATCTTGAACTTTCAAGAACATACTTGAAACTGAAGGACGATGAGAAAGCAAGACAATCTGCGGGGCGTGCAAGAAGTCTTAGGAGCGATTTGGGCGATGCACATGAAATATTCGGTGTGTTGTCCCTCAAGCGTGGCGATAAGGAGCTTGCACTCAATGCACTCAAAAGTGCAGAAGATCTTAAACCCACCAACCCTCAAACCATTATTCATGCAGCCAATGCATATCGCGCCAATGGTAAGCTTAACGATGCGCTTGAACGTTACAACAAAGCCTTAGAGCTCAATTCGAGTCTGCGCCAAGTGTATTTCAACCGAGGGATTCTCTATTTGGATGGAAATTTTCCGGATATGGATCTGATCGTAAGGCTTGATAAGGCTCAATCTGAATTTGATCTCTTCAAAGGCTCTGGCGAGGTTGAAGGGGACCTGAAGCAACGTCTGACAGACTATGAATCCGCATTGGCAAAGTCACGTAAACGGGAAGTTCGAAAACGAGAACGAGCAGCATCGAAAGCTCGCGAGGATGATGACGATGACGGTTTGGGCGACCCCAGTGAAGAGGATGATGACGATGGTCTTGAAGATCCCAATGACACCGACGATGAAGATGGACTCGAAGACCCAAATGAAGCCGATGATGACGACGGTCTTGAGGATCCGAATGACACGGGCGATGATGACGGCGGTCTCGAAGATCCGAACGATGCTGATGCGGATAATGATGACAGTCTCGAAGATCCAAACGACACAGCAGCATTAGCTGACGAACTTGATGCGCTTGACGAGGAATAGCGTGATAGAAAAAGGAACACGAATGAACTTGTCCCAAAATAACACATTCCCAAAATGTATCAAAGTCATTTTATTGGCGTCACTAGGGCTCTCGTTTTCGGCAAGCGCTGAAACCATTTCTATCGATGAGATGGTGATTGAGGGCACGATTCAAAAGCCTGAAGCATTCTTTATTTTACCGCGTGCGTCGTTAAGTCTCGACGATCTTGACCGTCGGGCGGACTTAAAGCGACGAATCATTAATGCCGTAAAAAATTCTCCATTCTAAGTTTTGCATCAAAGTAAAAATATGTGGGAAAGTTCTTAAGCGATCAAAGTTTCTTGTAAAAAACTGACAAAGTTCAGGAGGTAGACATGTCAAATATAGCAGCGTTCTTTCTAGAAGGTGGACCATGGATGATCCCGATTGCGATCGTTTCAGCAGCAGTGCTGGCAATTGCGATTGAGCGTGTGGTGTTCCTCTTCTTTAAATACAATATTAACGGTTCAGCATTTTGGGCACAGATCAAAAAGTTAGTAATGGCAAATAACATTGACCGTGGTGTTAAGCTTTGTAACGCAGCACCGAATGCAGCCTTACCCAAAATCATTAAGGCTGGCCTCACGCGAGCTAACAAAGGTGAAATCGAAATTCAGAATGCTGTTGAAGAGGCATCACTCGAGGTGATTCCATTGCTTCAAAAGCGTACCGGTTCACTTGCGACTTTAGCATCACTTGCGACCCTACTAGGCCTTCTCGGCACCGTCATGGGACTGATTGAGGCCTTCAAAGTTGTTGCTGAAGCGCCTGCTGACCAACGTCCAGCGCTATTGAATAAAGCAATTTCAGCCGCGATGGGTACCACCGGTTTTGGCCTGATGGTCGCGATTCCAGCCCTATTTATCCATATGTTGCTTACGGGTGTCACTAAGAAGATTGTTGATGATATCGACATGTATTCTGTGAAGCTAGAGAATCTACTAATTTCGCGTGGCAAGGGCGCTGAAAAATAGAGTCTGATTTTATTGATAAGCGTACAAACAGCTCAGTCTTTGGAGTGCAATCATGGCACGTAGAAAACCTTCAGAACGTCGTAACACGGGTGACGATAAGGTCGCAGAGCCGGACCTAACGCCAATCATGAATTTGACCTTCATGTTGATTCTGGCACTGCTTACCACAATTTCACTTGTACCCCTCGGCTTTATTTCAGTTCAAGCCCCCAAGGTTGGCGGCAGCGGTTCCGGAGCAGCTGAGAAGCCCAAAGAAAAGCCACTTAATTTAACGGTGGTCGTAAAGAGTGAAGGGTACAACATTGCGGCATCGGGTGCCACTCTTGATGGCACCCGAGATGGGCGCCCCGGCGAGACGCTATGCCCCAAGGTCAAGGGTCAG
The DNA here is from genome assembly GCA_020630615.1 of Myxococcota bacterium. Taxonomy (GTDB): domain Bacteria; phylum Myxococcota; class UBA727; order UBA727; family JAHDBA01; genus JAHDBA01. Next base: position 64,137 of record JAHDBA010000012.1, read on the forward strand.
TTTGACACCTCTAGGTTGAGCAGTGAACTGGATAAAATTAAGACGGCTTTCCCGGAAGAGGTTGCTGTCATCATCATGGCTGATGAAGATATTGATTATGGCGACATTGTGAAAACAATGGATGCTGCTCGTGTTCCTCCAAAAGGTTCCAGTTTCGAGGAGCTTTTCCCTGCAGTGACATTTTCACCGGGTGTACTTGGCGCGTGATGCGTCGTTAGGATTTTGCAATGTCTAAAACAACACATGAACAAGATAAAATAGGCGAAGGTGTCGCAGGTTTTGTGGTTGCTGAGGGTAGCCCGAGACGGCGCAAGAAAAAACGCAGTCCAGAGGAATCTCTCCCTTTATCGATCAACTCTTTGATGGATATTGTGACCATCGTGCTCATCTATTTATTAAAGTCGTTTGCAACCAGTGCAATCGAGGTTAACGACCCTGCGACCAATCTTCCCATATCGACTTCGACAGAAAGCGCTGAAGAAGCAACTGTTGTGATGTTGACTGGAGCCGAGCGGTCCATCCGAAACGACGCAGGGCAGACAATCACCGCTCCAAATACCCCTGCATTGTTTGTGGATGGGAAACTCGTGACCGACCTGGTGAACCAAAGGAACGCCGCAGGGGAAGTCGTCTGGCGCATTTCTAATGAAAAGAAATCAGGGAACGGGAAATCTCGTTTCGTCGTGAAAGGGCTCGTGAGTCAGCTTGAGAAGGCAAAGAAGAAGCAAGAAGATGCTGCTGACCTGCTCGATAAAGAATTTGATGGGAAAGTCGTAATCGTAGCCGATCAAAAGACACCCTATCGTGTCTTGATGGACCTATTGGTGTCCTGTGGCCAAGCAGGCTTCGGAGAATTCCGTTTTGCAATTATTAAGGATTCAGAAGGTTAATGGCGAAAGCCTAAAACCTAGAATTGGGTGATTCTATGAGTATTCAAAAAGATTCTCAGTCGAAGTCAGGGAGGCCAGGCGCAAAGAACTTGCGCGTTGGGATTATCCTTAATGGTAAAGTTATCGAGGAGCGCGTTGTTGACAACGAAGAATCGATTAGCGTTGGTTATGACTCGGCATGTACTTTTGTTGTCAATGACAATGACGCGCCAAAGAAGTGGGAACTCTTTGAACGGGTTGCAGGCTCCTATGTCTTGCGATTCGAGGAATCAACGAAGGGTAAACTGACTTTTGAAGAGAAGAAAAGCACCCTGGCCGAGGCTCAAAAATTTGAGAAGGTTAAGAAGAGCGGTACGGTTTTCGCGCTTCCACTGAATGATGAAAGTCGAGGTCGTATACAGTTGAGTGAAAATCTAACCGTGATGTTTCACTTCGTGGACGCAAAAGCGGTGCCACCAGCGACTGTGCTTCCGGCATCGGCAAGTGGTGGATGGCTTAAGTCACTTGAACCCTTCTTCATGGCAGCACTTGCATTCTCTTTTGTAGTGCACTCGGTCATGTCGATTGTCGTCTTTGTTGTGGAACCTCCACCGCCACCAAGCGCTGAAGACGCACGAAAGTGGATGGCGCGTTTAGCTGAAACTGAAGTTGTCATTGAAGAACCTGTTGAGGAAGACACCCTTGATGAGGACGAAGAAGACGAAGGTGAAGGTAAAGATAACGACAAACCGGCAAAGCCGTCCAAAAAAGCCGACACGAAAAAAGCGGCACCATCAAAAGATACAGGTGCGGCCAAACCTTCAGGTAAGGCCGGGCCAACCGCTTCAGAGCGAAGTGCGGTTCAGAACCAGGTTCAGGCTTCAAGTGCAATGCTCGCTCTGATCGGCGCTAAAGGTGGGGCTGGCGATTCAGCGATCGGCGATATTTTCTCCGACAACAATGCTCTAGGTGATGTGTCAGCAAGCCTCGATGGAACGGTCGGTGTTGGAATCGCAGGTTCTGGTGCAGAAGTCACACGTCGTACTGCTGGCGCAGGGAATGGCACTGGTGGTGGCGGCGGAAGTGGAGCGAATATTGATTTGAAAGGTGGCTCTGGCGGGGGTAAAGGCCCAGCGGTTAAGAAGAAGAAAAAAGCAGCTCCGAAAGCCGCGATGAAGACTGGTAAGGCACGCATTGACGGCACCATTGATGCTAAATCTGTGAAGCGTACGTTGCGGCAACGCGCGAAAGCATTTCAAGCTTGCTATGAGAAAGCGTTGAAGACGAACTCAAAGTTGAAGGGTAAAGTTAAAGTAGTGTTTGTGATTAACGAACGTGGTCGAGTGTCGAGTGTAGATATCGTCAAAGACAGCGTGGGTTCATCACAAGTTTCAAGTTGTCTGAAGTCCGCATTTAAACGGCTACGCTTCCCGAAACCAGACGATGGAGACGTTGAGATTTCATACTCGATTGTCTTTCAGCCTGGTTAGTCTTTGAAGCTTTGATGTTTAAAAGCCGGCATGTTTGCCGGTTTTTTTGTGTCATGCAAAATATGTTGAGTGTTAACAACCTTATCGTCTTGATTGGGTTTGCTCTGCCCACACGACCGTGCGATAGGCAGGGCTTTCGTCGAGCGACCAGTGATTCAAGTGCCGTATCTCTTGTACGCCGGTGGGGCTGGTTACGTTCACTTCAGTGAGCCGCCCGCCGATTACATCAATGCCAACAAAGTGAAGACCGAGAGCTCGTAAGTGTGGTTTGAGGGTTTTGCAAATGGTCAAGTCTTCTTCACGTAGCTCAATCGCGTTGACGCTACCGCCGACATGCATATTGGCTCGATGGTCGCCCTCAGCCGGCAGTCGATTCATGCAGCCAATCGGCTCACCATCGAGCAATAGAATGCGTTTGTCACCCTTTCGTGCACCGGGGATAAAACGTTGTATCATCACGAGTTTCGACTGATCTTCGCTCAACAATTCAAAAGCAGAGTTTGCATTTCGGTCACCGTTTTTCAGGACCATGATGCCACGCCCCCCTGCACCATCGAGTGGTTTGAGTACCACATGCTCCCATTCTTCGATGAGCGACTGGAAGTCCGATTGTTTTTGAATCACTTGCGTCTCGGGCATAAGTTCAGGGAAGCGTAAACACCACATCTTTTCATTCACGATACGTAGCGATGAGGGCCGGTTCATGATGAGGCAATCGCTTTCGGCAAGGTCTAGGATCATGGTCGCGTTGAGAAAACCTGCATCCACGGGTGGGTCTTTACGCATCCAAATGATATCAAAGTTACTGAGCGCGAATGTCGATTTTGTCCCAAGTTTGTAGCATGATGTTCGTGCGTTGATCGGGCTCGTGCTCTGCTCCAGGTTGACTTCAACCTCTTGAGTATGCGCAAAGGCGGTGTCGCCTCGACTAAAAAGATCGCTCAGTGTCGCGATACAACTTGTCGAGCCCAAGACACGAAGAGCATCCATGAAGGCAAGGGATGTATCTCCAGCTGGGTTAAGGGTTTCAATTGGGTCGATAATAAAGAGATGTTTCATCGTGGGTCCTTAGGTGTCTTGGCTACTCGCTTGACCTCGGCTTGCATGTGAAGGTGCATTAACCTTTGCTTGAGTTGTTGCAAGCATGTCTTGCCTTAGGCGTGGTAGTAACTTGTAGTCATGTAAATAGCGTGTTGCTCCCGCAACGAGAAAAGGCAGCATCCCTGGAACAAACATCCAACACCATGCGCCCAGTCCAAAGCTCAATGACGCGCGCTGGTGTTTGGCTAGAGCGTGGCTTCGTTCTTTGCGTTTGACGCCCACAACGCTAAAGGTTGCGGCACTAAGTTCGATGGTGAGGAAACGCCATGTCCAAAACATTGCTCCGATCGTACTGGCGATTGAACCGACAACAGGAATGAAGTGCAAGACTTGCAGTACGAGTAACCCAAGCACATAAAGCGCGGTGTTCGCGAGTGTAGTCGAGGTTTCCGTCCATAAGGATTCACGAAGCGAGAGTTGGGGTTGCTCGAAATGTGGATTGAACTCCTTGATCACGCGTTCGGCAATCCGTTCATAGATGGTTCCTGAAGCGACAAGACTGAGAATCATCGCTACAACGACTGCAAAGGCGAGTGCGATCAGGGTGCTGAGCGCTTTAAAAATAAAGGCCAAGGGTTTTTCAATCCAATTGAGAACGCCTGACCACCAGGTTTCGTCCGTCGCGAAGAAATCAAAGTTGGGTAACCAAGTGGGGAGTGTACTCAGCACGACGACAATCAAAACGATAGAAAGGCTTGCCTGTAGGAACATCGGTAGAAGGGCTAAGCGTCTGAGTTCAGGTCGTGCCCAGACCCAACGAGGGCTTGAAAGAGCAATAGTAAAAGCCTTTAACATGAGTGTAGCATCGCGCATTTACATTTTGTGTCTAGGTGTCACCGTTCATAAACCTATTGAGCACGGATGTTCTCATCCTCGACTTGATGCATCGAAGAGACTAAGGAGCAGCATATGAGTACCCCGATCGATGATGGACAAGATTTGGACCTTGGTCATGAGATTGCAAGCTTAAGTTCGCTGATGGCGTACTTTGACGGTGCCGGCAAAGCACGAGATGATTTCCGTATTGGGACGGAACATGAAAAATTTGGGTTCACATGTGAAAACCGAGAGCCCTTGGTCTACGAAGGGGCTCGTGGAATTGGTGCACTTTTAGAAAAGATTGCCTGCGATTCTGAAGACGTTGAACGGTATGGGCAATGGACACGCATTGAAGAGCGAGGTTCTCTTATCGGTCTTTCGCGAGCGGGAGCTTCAATTTCTCTCGAGCCTGGTGGTCAACTGGAGCTCTCTGGAGCACCACTCAAAACGATTCATCAAACTGCAAGCGAGGTGGGTCAACATTTACACCTCCTGCGCAAGCATGCCATGCCCAATGGGATTGGCTTTTTGGGGATCGGGTTTCACCCTTCAGCAACTCGGGACGAAATCCGCCTTATGCCCAAATCCCGCTATGACATTATGTACGACTACATGCCAAAAGTCGGCACCCGTGGTCGTGACATGATGACGCGCACTTCAACGATTCAGGCCAACTTCGACTTTGAAGATGAGATGGATATGCGAGAAAGCATGCAGTGTGCGATGAAAATTTCGCCTATTGTTGCTGCACTCTTCGCAAACTCACCTTTCGTTGAAGGAAAGCCCAGTGGCTGGCAATCGGAAAGGCTCCGAGTTTGGCTTGATACCGATTCAAGGCGAAGTGGGTTTCAGCAGAGTTTTCTCGAGAGTGACTTTGGTTATGAGACCTATCTGAATTGGCTTCTTGACGTACCCATGTATTTTATCCGCCGAAAAGGAAAATTCATCAACGTCGCCGGAGCTTCGTTTAAAGATTTTGTATTGAATGGCTTGGGCGAACACCGGGCCCATTGGCGAGACTTTGAAGATCATATGACGGTTGCTTTTCCTGAGGTGCGCTTAAAACGATATCTTGAGGTGCGAAGCGCTGATGCGGGACCGTGGAGCCATATTTGTGCTCTTCCCGCTTTATGGAAGGGGATTTTATACGATCCGATCAGTCGTGAGAAAGCATCTGCCTTACTTGGTGTGGTCAGCGCAGAAGAGCTTTTCTCTTTGCAAGAGGCTGTGGCACGCGATGCACTGAAGGCTGACTTTCGTGGCGTTAAAGTTCTAAGTTTTGCTGAGAAACTCTTAGAACTGTCGATCGAAGGGTTGGCGCGCCAGCGACTACAAGCGGGTGGAGATGACGAGTCGATTTTCTTGGAAGACCTCATTCGCAATGTAGAGGAGGGCCTTGGTTTTTCCGAGCGACTTCTAGCGCAATACCATCAAGAGTGGGAAGAAGACCTCGATCCCCTATGGTATAAGCTGGAGTTCTATCCAACCACGAATCAGGGGGTTCTGGCGAAAGTCCACTAGGATGAAGCGCTGAAACTTGTTTTCAATGCGCCTGAAAGCGCGTGCCACACTTCTATCACGCAAGGGACATCTCGAGGGCAACGATTGGACGAATTTTTATTAAGCCTTCTTACGCTTAAGGCCCCACTCACCGAGCTTTCGACGAATCGTGTGTGGCGAGAGACCTGTTTCTTGTGCAAGCTCTTTGTTCGACATCGCCATGAAGTTCTTCTTGATATACTCGTTGATATCATTGAGCTTGGCTTTTTTAGCAGCGGCATCAACCTTGTTTTGCGTCCGTTTTGGTGCACGTTTAGCGCTTGATTTTGCCTTAACGGGTGCATCGGGCGTGTGGTCGGAATCGCTCGGTGAAGACGATAGCGCACTTTCAACTTGAATGTTCGCGAGTTCAAGGTCTTCAGCCGGCTCCGGCGCTGGCGTGACCTTAAAGCGGACAAGAAGGTCATCGAGCACACTCTCTTCAATTTCGAGTTGATCCAACAAAGAAGAACGCGCATGCATGTGCCCGTAGTCACGAACAAAGTCTTCGGGGTTGAGTTGGCCGTATTCTCGGTCTCCGCCTGAAAGGTACACCAGCTTTAAATAACCGGGTACGGACTGCTTTACCCGCGCAAAGCGACGTGTTTCCGAATCGAAAAGTAGGGTCGCCAAAGGGTATGTGATACTCGGGTTTACTGGGCGGCCTTTGGAGCGTTTCACATTGTTCGCTGCTTCTTCAACCATGGCCAGACGCCAGGCCATCGCAGACTCACCCGACTCATCGTTATTCGATTCTTCGTTGTCATCATCCAATGAAATGTTGACGTCGTGAATATTTTCGAGTTCCTCAAGCTGGCGTGCGCTAAAAACCATTCGTTGTACCTCAATTCAATAAGTCTTAAACAAACTACTCAGAGACCAGAGCAGAAACTTAAGGCTCAGAGCCTAAGATGTCTTGTCCCTAGAAAAATTCGCAAATCCAAAATGTTCAAAGGCATTGTTTATAGGGCAATATCGTTTGTCAATATATGTCCTCGTGTTCACGGAGTCCCGATAGGAGCGTGGCGTACTCCCAATGATTTCATTCGAGTGGGATACAAATAATTGGTTCTCAGACATAAGGGGCGTTGACGAACCAGTGCTGACCTGATTAAGCTACGAATCTCAGTGGTGATCACCGGATTACACTTGAATAGAGGTTTTTATGGCTAATCTACTCGACAAAATTGGTAGCAAATATCTTCGTAGCGACCTTCCAGAGTTTCGCCCAGGTGACCGGGTTAAAGTTCATCTAAAGATTCGTGAAGGTCAGAAAGAACGTACTCAGGCCTTTGAAGGTATCTGCATTAAACGAAAGCGAGCAGGGCATGCCTCTACCGTAACCGTGCGTAAAATATCATTTCAGAAGGGCGTCGAGCGTGTTTTTCCACTTTCGAGCCCACGAATTGAGAAAATCGAAGTGATGCAACGTGGTCGCGTACGACGTTCAAAGCTTTACTATCTTCGTGAGCTGCGTGGTAAGAAAGCTCGTATTCGTGCAAAGAACGAATGGGTAACGAAATAAGTACAGCTGATTTTTACAGTAGAGAGGGCCTGGTTCGGGCCCTTTTTTATTGGCCCTTTGCTTCGTTGGACAAGGATCTTTCGGTATGCACTTTCTTTTTGGTGTTGATGAGGTTGGACGGGGGCCTCTAGCCGGGCCAGTGATAGCTGCCTGTGCTGGGCCATGGTCAAGCAATGTCGCTGGTCTTCGAGATTCTAAAAAAGTTCCCAAGAATAGCCTTGGCCAAATTTTTACCGCGATTTGCGATCAGGGGCCCTACGGAGTCGGGCTCTGTACCCCTGCAGAAATTGATACACTTAACATTCACCATGCATCACTGCTTGCAATGGAACGCGCGAAAAATCATTTGTGGGAGCAATATAGCGATTGGCCGATCAAGCTGAAGAATGATGATATTGGGCTGGTCGTTGATGGGTGTTATGTGTGGCCATCGCTGAGTGATGTGTCCCATTGTGCAATCATTTCCGGAGATACTCTGATCCCTTGTGTAATGGCTGCATCAATAATTGCAAAAGTGACTCGAGACCAACGCATGAGAAATATGGCGAAGGAGTTTCCAGGTTATGGTTTCGAGAGACACAAAGGGTACCCAACGCGAGAGCATCTTGAAAAACTCATCGACCTTGGTCCAACAACCCAACATCGAAAAAGTTACGGGCCAGTCCGACGCGCTTTACACTACAAAGACCACTAAAGAATTCTGTGAAGAGTCGCATAATTACACTCGGAGACACTGGGGAAACTATATCGAAGCTGAAAGCGAGTCATGGTTAAGTTCACAAGGGCTCCAATGCGTTGAAAGAAATTACCATACACGTTTTGGAGAGATCGATCGCATCTATCGTGAGGACGAGCTTATTATTTTCTGTGAGGTCAAGTATCGAGAAGAAAGTCGTTACGGGCATGGGCGCCAACATGTGCACACAAAGAAACAGAAAAAAATCATCCGCAGTGCGCAAAGTTATTTGTTGAGAAGCAAGTTGAATCAGCGATTCTGTCGTTTTGATGTGGTTGAAGCCTACAAGGCTCAGGGAATGTTGGAGATGATTTGGCTGCGCGACGCATTTCGGCTCCCGCCTATAAGGCCTTGACTGCGAGGACTCTTATGTCGAACTTGAGTGACCTTCCAGGTTGGGAGACGGGGGTCATGGTATGAACAAACTCAAAGTGCTTGCGACACCGATCGGGAACCTGGGTGATTTAAGCTCTCGTGGGAAAGAGGCTTTAGAGGGGGCGGACCTCATCCTTGCGGAGGACAGTCGAGTGACACGTAAACTTGAAAAAGTTGTGACGATTCGTGCCAAGATCCTTCGCTGTGATCAACATCGAGAACTTCAAGTGGTTGATACAGTACTGGAAGCACTAATGGCGGGTGAGCAGGTGGTGCTAACCTCGGACGCCGGTTGCCCTGGCCTGAGTGACCCAGGTGGTCGTCTGATTGAAGCGCTACTCAAACATGGGCAAGAACTTGAAGTTGTCCCAGGGCCCAGTGCACTCACCGCGGCATTAATGGGTGTCGGCTTGCCGATGAACCATTTCGCCTTTCTCGGGTTTTTACCGCGTCAGAAAAAAGCGCGGGAATCGCTGCTAAGGTCAATATTTCGCTCCTCTCTAGGGCTTGTGATCTTTGAATCGCCGAAACGAACTCAGGCGACGCTCAAAGACCTCCATCAGGTTTATGGTGACGCACCTGTCGTTGTGGCGCGGGAGCTAACCAAGGAGCACGAGACTTTCCATCGAGGTCGATTGGGTGTAGGTGTATCGCCACCCCTTGTTGAGCGTGGAGAAATCGTGATCGTGGTGTCCTTTGATAAAAATGAAGTCGGCAGATCGTTGTGTGAGACCATGAATTTGCACGAGGCATCTCAATATTTTGCAGGGGAAAAGAAAGCCTTTCGTCAATGGCTACAAGAGATTCAAGGACTTGAGCGCAGTCGAGCCTATGATATTGCCGAAATGTTAGCGGTTTCGAAAAACTCTGAGGAGGAAGCACGTACTTGATGCCTTTTGGTGTCCACCTTTGACATGTTCCCAGGATGGTTTAGCCTCAGACATGTCGAAAGGCTCCAAGCGTCAAAAGAAAGCTAAGAATACGCCCCCAAAGAGGGTGACGGGTTCTCATAAAGAAGATGAGGATTGGTTGGAGGTTTTGGAGCCTGTACGAAGCGTCATACCGCGTCCCTCTCAAAGCGACGACTCTATTGACTCGAAGCCAAAGATCTCTTCAGCAAGGGTTGAAGATTGGGATGATGAGCCGGCGGCAGGGACGTGGCTCCGAAATGCTCGTGAAACCCAAGGAATCAGCATCAAGGCACTCGCGCAACAGACGCATATTCGGCACAACATCATCACTGCAATCGAGTTGATGGATGTGGCCACTTTGCCCGATGAGGTCTTTCTTTTTGGTTTTTTAAGAAAGCTTGCAAAGGCGCTATCAATAGATTCAACGGAATTGGAGCTCCGCTATCGTCGTTCTCTCGGCAGGCTCTCAATACCGTCCTCGGAGTAAAAAAGTGATGACTAATTTCGAGTCGACACAGGTCTTAACTCTGGCAGATTGTATCGAAGACTTTTCACTCATCTACGAAAAGGAAATTTCGGGAGGGCTGCTCGAGGATAACATTTTTGAGCGTCTTGAAGATGCTTTGAACCATGCCTTTGAAATATCTGCACATGCGCTTTTGCCTTTGAACTTAAAACGTCAAGAGTTTGACGACGCCATCGTTGACCTCTTTTTCCGTTTTGGAGCTCAAACCTTAAACTCTGTTGACGTGAAATTATGAACTCGAAAAAGATCTGGCGCTTTATCTATAAGGGTAAAAATATGCGTCTCGACGCATGCTGCGTACAACACCTTAAAGAGTTTGCGGAGGACAACCCCACTCGTTGTCAAGAGGATTCGCATTTGGGTCGCGACGATTGCGTGATGCTCAAATCCTTGACGCGAGGGCAATGGGTTAAACTTATCAAGGCCGGTGTGATCCGTCTCAACGGGACGGTCACCACAAAGGCATCGCAGAAAGTGAATGCCGAGGCGTACATCCAAATTGACTTGGAAGGCCTCAACTCTTTTAAAGAAGAAGAGGCTGCCCGACAACCCAAACTTGAAACGCACGACGATCAAGTTTTTGAATACGAACTCCCCCTCCTCTATGAGGACGAATGGGTTTGGGCTTTCAATAAGCCGGCAGGTCTCGTTGTTCACCCGGGTTCAGGGACTCCGCTCGAGACCATGATGGGGCATCTGGCGCGTCATTTGGAGCACTCAAATCTAGCATCCGAATGGGCACTTGAAGATCAACGCTGGCCTGGGCTCATCCATCGCCTCGATCGGGACACTTCCGGTATTGTTCTGTGTGCAAAAACACCCGATGCCCAGCGCGCATTCACACAGCTTTTTCTCGAACGTTCAATCCGAAAAGTGTATTGGGCTTGGTGCCTGGGTCGCCTTAAAGACGACGAGATCGAACTTAAAACGGGGCATCGGCGACATCCCAAAAACCGTCTTCGTTTTACGACGGACTTGGCACCCCCAGAGCCCAGTGAAGATGGGGAGGTCGATCGTAGAAATCGATTGGCCTGGAGCATTGTTCGTACGCGTCAGACGATACTGGGAATTTCCTGGGTTGAAGTTGAGATTAAAACAGGGCGAACACATCAGATCCGCGCACATCTTTCGGATTTGGGGCATCCGATTCTGAACGACGAGCTTTACAACGGAGGCAAGCTTGAGAAGCGACTGCAGCCTTCCCCGCAGCGCGATGCTCTAATGCGCGTGAAGCGCCAAGCCCTCCATGCACGGGAACTTTTCTTTACGCATCCCATGACGGGCGAAGAACATCATTGGGTTGCGCCCTTGAATGACGGCTTAAAGGAAGCCGAAGAGGCTTTCTCAACGTTGCCGATAGACGATTCAAAACCTTGATGTCGTATTGATGGTTGTGCTGTATTGGTTTTCGCTCTAGCGTTGTCCATCGGCTTGAGACATCGGTTTCAAGTCTTGTACTTTAGGTCTTCGGCCTCAGCTCGTAGGCTTGTACGTGAGAGGTGAAGGGTGACAACGTTGGAGTCTCAGGTGCGTAAAGACGAGCAAGTTGCGAAGCGCGAGTTGTTTCTAGCGATGCCAAAGACAGACCTTCATTGTCATCTCGATGGCAGTCTGCGCTTAAAAACAATGCTGGAGCTGGCAGAGACACAAGAGGTCGATTTACCGGGCCAAAATATTGAAGAGCTTGCTTGCGGATTGCGGATAGGAGAGCGCAGCGAAGACTTGAACATGTACCTAAAAGCCTTTGGTGCGACGTGTTCGGTGTTGCAGACAGAAATCGCTCTCGATCGAGCAGCCTATGAGTTGGTTGAAGATGCAAAAGCGGATGGAGTTTGGCATCTCGAAGTTCGCTATTCTCCAATACTTCATCAAGAGCGGGGGCTATCGCTCTTTGCGATCATTGAAGCAGTGCTTTCAGGGTTGAACCGCGGTGCGCGCGAGTTTGGGATGTCTTTTGGTTTAATCGTGTGTGGCATCCGAAATGCGAAGCCGAGCGAAAGTTTAAAATTGGCGCACGCGGCAATTGCCTATCGAAATCGTGGCGTGGTTGCCTTTGACCTTGCCGGGGGCGAGCATGGATTCCCGGCTGCTGATCATCAAGAAAGCTTCCGTCGGGTGCGAGAGCATACGATGTTCACCACGATCCATGCGGGTGAAGCCTACGGGCCAGAGAGTATTCGTCAGGCACTCTTTGATTGTCATGCCGATCGTATCGGTCATGGAACCCGTCTTTTTGAAGATCCCGATCTTCTCAACTATATGAATGATCGCAGGATTCCTCTTGAAGTTTGTCTCTCGAGCAACTTGCAGACGAACACTGTTCAAGACCTATCGCACCACCCTGCAAAGCAATACTTTGATCTTGGCCTTCGCATTTCGCTCAGCACCGACAATCGACTAATCAGCGATACCACCCTGACGCGAGAGTTTGAGATTGCGCACGGGCAGGTTGGTTTTAGTGTTGAAGAACTCAAAGTTGTGGCGATGCAAGGCTTCAAGAGCGCTTTCCTTCCCTATCAAGAGCGCAAGTCCATGATGGCGCGCGCCAACGAAACGATGTTGAAGCTTACCGGAAGCTATCCGGCGGGAACGCCGCGTTCTTCAAGAGAGTTGGGTTAGATTAATGGGCATCCCTTCCAACACGAAGATATTTTCAGAGTTTGAAAAGGACTTTGTGGCCCGATTGCATGGGAGCGCACAAAGCACAGCGCAGCTTCGTGCTGCATATTCGGAGTGGCGTTGCGCATTGCGCTTGGCTCAACTGACCCGTGTTAAAAATAATAATGGAGACTCCGTCCATATTGAGAGCGCGCTCATGTTACTGCGCGAACGACTCAAGCCGCTACTCATGGAAATGCGCCAAGAAGACTTCTCGGTGTCCGCAACCCTAAAACTGATCAAGAAAATTAAAGCAGTGTGTCAAGATGAGTATGCGGACCTCCGCTCTTTTTTTGAGACAAGGATTGACCGTGAAAGTCTGATTTATGCGATCCGTCGTCGACCCTTTGCCCTGGTGCTCGGTGGAGGCGGGGGAACCGGCTATGGTTTTTTGGGAGTACTTCGACAACTTGAAAAAGTAGGAGTGCGCCCTCACATGCTTGCCGGGACTTCCATGGGGGCGATTTTAGGAGCTTTTCGCTCGTTGCATCGGGGTTTTCATCTCTCTGCAATCTTCCGATATCTGGATGACTTGCATTGGAAACAGCTCTTTAAAAGCGGAGGTCCGGGCGGCTCACTATGTTTACCAGCACTCATGGAGCTACGCCTCCATGAAGCCTTGCGAAATCGTTTTATGGTCCACGGAGCTGACAGAAGGCTTCGCGACGTTCACATTCCGATACGACTTTGCGTTGCAGGTTTGCCTGCTGAAAACGATGCGTCTGTTCAGAAGGAGCTCATGGATTCCCTATCAATGAGATCCGGGGGGTTGGCTTCGATGAGTTCGATACTGAACCCTATCCGATGGCGGCGAACTTTTAGAGCCCTAACAGGGGTCTTGAATGGCTGGACACAAGTGGATTGGAAGCCATTGTATATCGGCGCAGACCACGAATCGAAAGACTTTCTCTTGCTCGATGCCTTGGCCTATTCAGCATCGGTACCAGGTGTTTTTCACTACAATATCGACCGTCCGTTGATGATGCAGGCCTGGGAGCAGTGGTGTGAAGCGCATGGTGTCCGGCGTCTGGTCGACGGCGGAATCGCAGACAATCTTCCTGCGCAGGCGATTGTTGATGCGGATGCGGAGGGTGTCATGCCTGGACATGATCCCTTTATTCTGTCGGTGGACACGTTCTCGACCGAAGCTAAAATGAATTGGTTTTTTAGTCCTATTCAAGCGATTGCCGAGACGAAGACCGAACGTGGGCGTGAGTTGAGTCATGAAGTGCTTCGTTTAAAAAAGGTGTTATCACCCTTGTCTGTTGTGCCGAATGCGAAAGATCTCTTGGCTGCTGTTCGAGACGCTGAAGAAGAGTCTCGCAGTGTTGCTGAAAAAATAGCGAACATCTTGGAGCCGATCGACGTTTCCGCTGAAATTATTGACGAAGTTCCGACGTAGCCGGCTAGCGTTCATCGCGTTTTCAGTGTACCTCCAGCTCACGGAGGCAATATGGCGAATTTACCTGAAGCATACAAGGTCCCTTACGTTTGGATGGACGGCAAACTGATTGACCGTGAAGCCTCTTATGTTCCAGTCATGGCGCTAACATTGCATTATGGTTTGGGTGCCTTTGAGGGGATACGTTCCTATCAAGGGGAGAAGGCTTCCTTTGTTTTTCGTTTAGAAGAACATCTCAAACGGCTTGAAGAGTCCTGCAGAATGATGCGAATGGATCTCCCCTACACTGTCGAAGAGTTGTCTGCGGCTTGCATCGAAACCTTGCTTGCAAACAAACTGGCTGAAGCCTATCTGCGGCCGATCGCTTTCATGGATGATGGCCAGCGTGGCTTGTCTGCAAACAACAATGTTCGGGTCGCAATTGTAGTCTGGCCTTGGGGTTCCTACCTTGGGGACGAAGGAATGAAGCGTGGCATTCGAACAATGATCAGCGGATGGACACGTATGAACTCGCGCTCATCCATGCCAAAAGGAAAGATCTGCGGTCAGTATGTCAACAGCATTATGGCAAAGCGTGATGCTTTGGGCGCGGGTTACGATGAAGCATTGATGTTGGATGATGACGGTTATGTCGCAGAGGGTACAGGGGAAAACATCTTCGTTATCAAGAATGGGGCCCTCTACACACCACCTTTGAGTTCTCCGATTCTGGCTGGAATCACTCGAGCAACATTAATTGCAATGGCTAAAGATGAGGGGTTTTCCGTTATGGAGCGTCGACTAACTCGATCGGACCTTTACCTTTCAGATGAGATCTTTCTGACCGGAACAGCTGCAGAGGTGACACCAGTACGTGAAGTTGATGGGCATTCAATCGGTCGTGGAAGCCGCGGCGAAATTACCGAGCGGCTTCAGAAACTCTACCTCAACAGCGTCCGAGGGAAGACAGAAAAATATCAAGGCTGGTGTTCAGAGTACAAGCTAGGCTAAGCGGGCTAAGAATCTCGAGGAAGTTCGAGCTTATTTAAGCTAACGCTTTATTTTCGCTTCAAAACTTTGACACGAAGTTGGCATGTCACTACAAATAAGGTGATCGCTCAAACTTTGATGTTTGGCTTTGGGGGGATGATGCACTTTGAACTTGATGACTTTGATGTCCGCGCTCGCTTCAGCGATGTGGAAGAGAAAAATGAAGAGTTAAAGCGTTTATTGGCGGACGGCGGGCCTGAGATCTCCAAAGTCTTTGAGAATCGATGTGCGGTCGCTTACCTCTATCACGAT
The DNA here is from genome assembly GCA_020630615.1 of Myxococcota bacterium. Taxonomy (GTDB): domain Bacteria; phylum Myxococcota; class UBA727; order UBA727; family JAHDBA01; genus JAHDBA01. The sequence goes on from JAHDBA010000012.1 coordinate 79,369, forward strand.
AATGCCTTGGACGGTGTTGTCCTCACACAGCATGAGATTCGCGCGGCGACCGACAACAGTGTCATGAGTGACTCTGCTTTGATTCCTGCCTATCAAGAAATTCGAAATCAAGCGAAACTCCTAAAGAAGATTGAAAGCCGCGCGCAATGGGATTTTCAACAAGGCGCGATTAAGCCTGTCATTACAAGCCAAGATATCGTGGAGTCTCATATTGCCTTGACCCAAGGTATACCTCGGAAAGACCCGGGTAAGCTTCGAGAGGAGATGCCGCTGCACCGCTTGTACTTCCACCAGCTTCACGAGCCATCGATGATTGAGCCTGCGTTGAAGACTTTGGCTGGGCATATTGAAAGTGCTGATTTTCGAAGCCAACATCCCTTAAATCAAGCCAGCCTTTTTCATGCTCACTTTATGGAGATTTTTCCTTTTCCAAAGCTATCTGGGCGTATCGGGCGGATGTGGATGAATTACTTCTTGATGGGTGCAGGTTATATGCCGGCCGTAATTCATGGAACAGACCGACAACAATACTTCAATGCACTGAGTAAAGGTGCAGAAGGAGTTCGGGGCCTTCTTTTAACAAGCCTCGAGGCGGGTTTAGACGCAGCTCTGCGTCATGTTGAACAGCAGGTTGATCGTCGAAATATCTCGGCAAGGCAGAGAATCGCATCGTACTAAGGCCTTCATCGCTCGTACATAAGGTTGGTGCGCGAGTCTTGGGATAATGAATGAAGGGCATTGACCGTTAATTGTGGTCACCTTAGCACTACGTGTTGAGAAAACACTTAGCGAGGTGATAGCGATGTCTGATGTTCAAAACTCAAAACCGAGTGAAGAAAATACGTATAACGCTCCCGGCTCTTATAAAATGGGCGAAAGCAAGGGTGGGTTTATTGGCTGCGCCGTACCGGTTTTAGTACTCGCTTTCGTGGGCGCTTTAGGCCTCTTCTTCTTCAAAAACACGATGGGAGAGCGCGAGCGTGTTGATACACTTGCCAAAGAAGCGGAAAAGATATCCCGAAGCGATGACTTTGCGGGTCTGGCGGCTGCAAAGGCAAAGTACACTGAGATTGGTGATGTTTTAAATGAAGATAAAACCACTTTGGCGATGGCTGAGCTTTCATCGTTGCTCTATTCACAGTACGGTGTCGCTTCGAGCAAAGCTCCGGCGGAACAATACGTTGATGCATCAACATCTCGTGGCCTTGAGTCTGCAGAACGATACGTTGCAGATGCTTATCTTAAAATCGCAAAGGGTGAGGCGGGGCTTGCCGAAGATAGAATGACGGCAATGGCGAAGCAAGGTGTACGTGACGCACGAATCTATCATGCTTTGGCAGAGTCGCTTCTTGCCCAAGGGCGAGCACGTGAGGCACAGAAAGCGGTTGAGGATGGCATTCGAATCAAGAAGGGGCTTTATCGCTTGCATACTACGCATGCTCGGACATTGATTGCCCAAGGTAAATATGCAGGGGCTGCATCCGCACTGCAGCAGATACTTCAATCAAACTCCGGTCATGTCGATGCCCGTGCGATACAACTTTTACTACAAACAATTGCGCGTAACGGTAAGCCAGATCGAATCGATAAAGAAGTCTCGAGATTAAAGGATGAGATTGGCGAGATCGGCTTAGCTGCACCAAAGCTTGATGCTTTACTGACTTATATTTCGGGTCTGAACGCTTTAAATCAGGGCCAAGTACAAAATGCGATCCAGGCAGCGAATACTGCAATTGCCAACGATGCGACATTGATTGATGCGATGATTCTTAAAGGAGACTCCCTCGCACGCCTTGGGAAATATGCGGAAGCAAAAGCAAGTTACGAACAGGCGAATGCGGTGAGCCCGACGAATATAAGGATTGGTCGTTCAGCGTTCACATCTCTACATCGTGGCGGCCAGGGCGAGCTGGGAGTCGCAATACTGGAAAAAATTATGAATGCGGAGCCCAACAACGGCAACATTTATCCTCCCTTAGCGATTGCATATGCGAAGATTGGTAAAGTTGAGGCGGCAAAGACCACAGCGGAAAAAGCAATTGAAAAGCTAGGAGATGGTCATGCGGATGCGCTTTTCGCAAAGGCCAGAGCTTTGCAGGCGGCAAAAAATTCATCGGATGCACAAAAAACATACCAAGAAGCACTAGCGGCTAAGAAAGGTGGCCCGTGGGCAGATGTTTACTATGAGATGGGGTGGTTGCGAATGTCGGAAAAAGACTACGAAAGTGCAGATGCTGCGTTCAAGATGGCCACTGAAACATGGGAGAAGAAGCGTGCGCGTGTCGATTTGATTGCGGATGGTTATGACGCTTGGGCTGGGGCACTCGAAGCCTATCGTGGCCGACAGAAAAAAGTTGAGATCCAAAAGATGCGCGCGAAAGCAAAGAAGCTTCGTGTTGGCACGTAGCCGAAAGTTCTCGACTTCAAAAAACAAAGCAGGCCTTAGAGCCTGCTTTTCTTATGCTCGAGCGAAACGCGGACGCTCTTTATCGTAAACCACTACGCGTGAGCCTGAACCCATGCTTCGATCTTCTCTTTTGGCAGTGCACCAACCATTTGATCCACGGGTTCTCCATTTTTGAAGAGAATTAGCGTTGGAATCGAACGAACTCCGAACTTGGTTGAGATTTCACCTTGATCATCAATATTGAGTTTTCCAACTTTTACTTTATCACTCATCTCATTGGCGATACTTTCAACGTGCGGCGCGATGGCGCGACATGGCGCACACCACTCAGCCCAAAAATCGACTAAGAAAAGACCGTCTCCGGTGTGAGAATCAAAATTATCTGTCGTGAGTTCAACAACGTTTCCTGACATAGGTGCCTCCTTGGCGTGAGAATCGTTCTTCTCTATAGTCATAGTATGCACCGTACTCTTGGGTCTAGGGTGCGTGCTCAAATTATTGTGCCAATAGACATGCTCAACGCTTGGGCTATGTTGGTAGCGTGGGGAGTTCAATGTTTGCGACCAGCTTAGAGATCGTTACAATTATTTGCTATGGGCTGAGTGCGCTCCAATTTTATCGTTTACTGGCCAGTGAGCAAGACTCGGGGCGCTTTGCTCAATGGGGCTTTCGCTTCCTTGCTTTTGCATTGTTAACCCATGCAGGCACAAACCTGGTTGTTTTGATGGAACGTAGTGAAGTATTTGCAACCTCATCGGGTATACTCAGCTGGACGGCCTTGCTTCTTGGGTGTCTGTTTTGGGGGCTTGGCGACCGCCCATCGTTAAAGGGGTTGGGCGTATTTATATTGCCATTTGTCCTTACCGGCTATGTGGCGTCCTTGGCATTTACATCCACGCATCTAGCGCCCTTTGATCTTTGGTTGGAAGATCGGTTTACCGCGCTGCATGTCGCATTTTTAGTGTTCGCTGAGGTGCTTTTTGTTTTTGCGGCCCTTTTGGCACTTGCTCACATCTTTTTTGCGCAGCGACTGAAATCAAAGCGTCTTGGGACGTGGTTCAAAAATATGCCAGCACTTCACTCGTTAGATGAGATGACCTTTCGTTTTTTAGTTGGCGCGAGCTTTCTTTTTTGGGTTGGCACCTTGGCAGCCTTCGTGATTGCCCGAAACCGTTGGGGCACGTTTTTTGCGTGGGAGCCAAAGCTCATATGGACTTTGAGTGTGTGTATTGCGCTCACGTTGTTGGTCCAAATGCGAGTTGTGTTGGCATGGCGAGGGCAGAAACTCGCTCGCCTAATCGTCACGGTATCGTTACTCTCTTTGATCGCATACATCTGGATTGAAAGCACAAAGGTCTCGCGACATCGTGGGAACTTCACGTTCCATATTATGGATGACGACGATAAGAATCTTTATTGGCCCGAAACTAGCTTGGTAACACACACCTCCAGTTATCAACGAGCAGGGTGGTTGGTATGAGCGCGCAGCTCATACATTTTGGTCTTGATCACCACCGTGCGCCACTACGGGTCCGGGAAGCATTTGCCAGAAACCTTAATGATGACCAAGGCACATTTCAGAAACTCAAAGCGCTAGGGGCAGAGGAAGCCTTCGTTTTATCGACGTGCAATCGAGTGGAAGTTCTTTGTGTGGGCGATGATAGGACCGAACATCAAGTATTGGACTTTATCAATGCATGTGCTGAGGGCCATCGTTCGTACATCAGTGTTTTGCACAATCAAGATGCAAGACACCATCTTTATCGTGTGGCAGCATCGTTGGAGTCTGTCGTGGTGGGGGAGCCCCAGATCTTAGGACAGTTTAAAGATGCGTACCGGTCTGCCAAGGTTCATCAAAGCATTGGGCCAGAGCTCGACCCATTGCTTCAAGATGTGATTCGTGTTGGCAAAAAGGTACGAGAAGAAACTCCTATCGGGCGCCTGGCTGTCAGTACCTCTTTTGCGGGCGTGGAGCTTGCCCGGAAAATATTTGGGGGACTCGACGGACTTTCGTGTCTCTTGATTGGTGCGGGAGAAATGGGGGCTCTTGCGGCAGAACATTTCGCGCATCGTGGTGCAAAACTCTCAGTTGTGAATCGAACCTACGAGCGCTCGATTCAACTTGCCGAGCGGTATTCTGCTCAGGCTCTACGTTTCGAAGACCTCCACTCACATCTTGTTGATGCGGATGTCATCTTGAGCTCTACGGCAGCACCTGGGTACATTGTCTCGTTTAGCGAGATGCAAGATGTGATGAGGGCTCGGCGGAACCGAATGCTCTTGTGTGTCGATATTGCGGTGCCTCGCGATATCGACCCCAAGTGTTCAGAACTCGACAATCTTTTTTGTTACGATGTCGATGACTTAAGCCAGGTCGTGGATGAGAATAAAGAAGCCAGGCGTCAAGCTGCCCTTGAAGCAGGACGAATCGTTGAAAAGGAAGTGAGCAACTATCACAAGCGACTGAGCTCGAAGCAAATTGGTGGTGGGCTACGCGATTTTCGCACCTATTTTAGCAATGCAGTATCGAAAGTCTTGGATGAAATTATTGAAGAACATCGAGGCGAGTTATCGGATGCGCTTGTTGCAAGAATGCGTGGTGGCCTTCGTCAAAAAACTCAAAAGTGTTTACATCACCCAACGACAGCGTTGAAACGAATCGTCGAAGAGAACCCGGCCGGGGGAGCTCTACTTGCGGAGGCTTTTGACGAAATGTTTGGAGAACATCGGGTTGTGGGCCACGATGCAGAGGTGATTGACTTGGCAGGACATCAAAGGCGCGACCATGGTTGAACACGCTCAAGAGCAACCCATTCGTATTGGTACACGCAAGTCAGAGCTTGCACTATGGCAAGCTCGCCATGTTGCATCGGCATTGGAGACGCTTGGTTACCCAAGCACTCTTATCAAAATGTCGACCCGCGGGGATGAAATATTAGACCGTTCGCTCTCGAAAGTTGGGGGGAAGGGGCTTTTCGTACGCGAACTGCAAGATGCATTGTTGGGTGATGCGGTCGATCTTATTGTGCATTCAGCGAAAGATATGCCAACAGAGTTGCCACTCGGCACAGCGATCATTGCATTTATGAAGCGCGGGGATCCACGAGACCTCCTTGTTGGCGTACAAAGTATCAATGACCTTGCGAACAAGGCACGTGTCGGCACGAGTTCTTTACGTCGGGCTGCCTGCCTCAAAGCCTTGAGACCCGACCTGGAGATCGTGCCCATCCGCGGGAATGTACAAACGCGCTTGTCCAAAATTGAAAGCGAAGGTCTCGATGCGATTGTCCTCGCGAAAGTTGGACTTGAGCGCTTGGGGCTCCTGCCTGAGAACTCGTGTGTGCTCGACCCGGAAATAATGATACCTGCAGTTGCGCAAGGGGTTCTCGCGTTGGAGTGTCGTGTCAACGACTCTCGACTGCACGATTTTGAGCGTTTGGCTGACCCTTATGCAACGCTGACAAGTGTGGCGGAACGTGCGTTCTTAAAAGAGGTTCAGGGGTCGTGTCAGGTGCCTGTTGGGGCCTACGGAAGCATCACCGACGATGAACTTTCCTGTCGTGCATTCGTTGGGCACCCAAGTGATGGGCGCATTGTGATGTCCACGGCCTCATGTGAACTGTCTCGGAGCAGCGCCGGCTATCAAGTTGAATCCCAAGATGTAAGAAGTGCGGAAATTCTCGGCGCCGCGTTGGCGACCAAGCTCTTGAATCAAGGGGCAAGAGACATTCTCTGCGACCTGGGTCTTTGGAATGTACCCAAGGAGCTCAGCTCAAGGCCACAGGCTTGAGGGCGAATCTAAAATCTGTATATGTCACGCGCTCATCCATAGAACTGAAGCAATGGGCTCTGTCTGCGCTCTCCCATAAGCTAGAGTTCAAAGCTCTGTCGCTTTTCGAATATATTGAAGACAAGGCGAGTGTGGACAAGTTGTGTCGTTCGTTCGAAAGAGACGCGGGAGTCAATATTTTATTCTCATCTGCCAAAGCATCACGTCTTTGGGTGGAAACTGTACGCAGACAGGGGCGGAATACTAAAGATGACTGCTACTTTGGGGTGGGTAAGGCAACATTGGCACCCCTTGATGAGCTCGGTGGTGATAAGAAAATTGCTGGCGAAGGCAGCATGGCGTCCCTATTGGAAAGACTGAAAGAAGAGCGAGTTGTGGGTTTAAACTATCTCCATGGAAGAGAGCTTACCTATCCACCAGCGGTCTTGAGGCGGATGTTGGCCGAGATTGGCATTAATCATCTGAGTTCATGGGAATGCTATCGAAGCGAGCCTGTCACCGATTGTCAGGTCAATGGGGTCAATGTGTTGGTGCGCGCGCTAAAGGCATCCATAGAAGAAAGACTTCAAGTTGTCGTGACGAGCCCAAGGCGTGCTTCAGCGCTGTTCGAGTTGTTTGAAAATATCGGCTTTGACCCGAGTCGCATCGATTTCATCGCTTTTGGCAGGAAGACCCAAGATGCGCTCCAAGGGCATGGGATCCAATCGCGGCTCTCACCCACTGACATTCAAGAGCTCTTTCACGTGCTTTGAACGTTTCCAATCAACAAAAAACCGGGCACCAACGCCCGGCACGATCAAGGGCGAAGCCCTAAAATCAAATCCTAAAAAGAGATTGAACCTTCAACGCAGTCTCTACACGCTTGGTGTAGAACCGGTGGCCACTGTCGCAGCGCTCTCTTCGCGCTCTGTGAACACATCGTTGGGTGAAGGAAATTTTTGAATATCTGTACGTGCAAGACGCCAAGCTTGCTGTACGATCCATGACAGGCTTCGATCCTGACGGTTGGCTTCATTTTTAATTTCGTTCAACATTTCTTCTGGGAAGTAAAGTGACTGTTTTCTTTTATCTGCTTGTCCCATAGGGCCCCCTTGTTCATGACACCAACCCCACACTAAGACAAAGTCGGAAAGCGGGTCAAAGGTAAGTGGGTGTAATTCGAAATTTTGACGGTCGCAAGGCTGCAGCCCACAAAATTGAAAGCGCGAAGCAATGTCATTGTTCGATGGCTTGCAGAGACGGGTTCTACCTGAGGTTTGTGAAAGGATTTTATAGAAAATATCGCGCGATTAATCCGTATGCAGCATTTTCAACTTTGAGCTGGCGATACCCGAGGGGGAGCATCTGAAAGTTCTTGGATGCAAAAAGATGTACTTCCTTCGATGTCCAACCACGCTCCGGGCCAATGAGTAGCGTTCGAAGTTGCGCGCTGGCAGGATCCTTTAAAGGAGCTTTTGGGGTTCCTGCTTCACCTACATAGGTGTCGGTATTCGCTGGAAGCTTCATCAAGAAGCCACTTTCTTGGTGCAATGTGACTTGAGGAAGACACGTATCGCGAGCTTGTTCGAGCCCGAGGATCAGCGCATTCAAAATCTTGTCCTCTTTGATCGTCGGGCTGCTCCAATAGGTCTTCTCAGAAAGCGCACTCTGAAAAAAGGTGATTTGAGTGACACCCATTGCACATAGATTTTGTAAAACACGCCCGATGACCGTCGGTCGTGGTATCGCGAGCGCTACGTGCAGGGGGACTTTCTTCGGTGCGAGTGTCACAAGCTTTTCAAGTCGAAGCGTCAAAGACCTATCGCCCAGGGCTTCAATTTGTGCGCGCCCGATGTTTCCATTCAGGCGTCCAACATTGAGCCAGTCTTTAGCGCTTGCTCGAAGAATATCGCGAACATGTTTAATGACCCTTTCTCGGCGAACAATAAGCGTTCGAGGCCCAATCAATTCGTCACATTCTTGAAGTATAATTAGATTCAAGCTTGGACTCGCTCGACGTGTTTGTCCTTTTGAGAAGGCACTTGACTTTGAACGTGCTGTGTTTTTGAGAAGTACTCCTGAATCTTTTCTTCAGCGCATTCACCAAAAAGTATTTCAGCAGCTTCACGTAAGCCGACTGCGCTTTTTAAAGTCTCTTCCCGAAGAATGAGCTCAAGCTCTGATCGTCGACGTAGGAAATCACTGAGGCGTACAATCATTTCTGAACGCGCTGCGTGGTGTAACTCTGCCCGCAGATAATCCGTTCCGGGGATGAGAACTTCTCCCATTGCGGGGTTGCAGCGAATCTCCTCGAGGATTCCAAACGCACCGATGTTGTAACGGCGCCACAGGCGTGTAGAGAAAGGCTCTTTCGATTCAGGGGCCAGGCGTTCGTAGAGACCCATCATCTTCGCCTGTCGAAAGAAGCGCCTACGAACATGAGGGCCTGGCTCGCCATACCAAGCGACTGAACCTTTGCGGAGTTTGAGGCCCCACTCCTGTTTTGCAAGAGATTGAATCTCTTCACCAATATTAATACAGTCGGTGAGTTTCCCTCCATAGATTGAGCATGCGTTTGGGTGCTTCACAGTCACATGTTTACGCGACAGTTGAAACCATTCCTGGTCTTGAGAGTCATCGTCTTGCCGAGGCAGAACCAAGGGGCGAACGCCGCAGCGTTCAGAAATGATATCCTCACG
>JAHDBA010000001.1:0-14827 GCA_020630615.1 Myxococcota bacterium
CATCAGTAGTGTACTGCAATGGAGCGAATGCTGGTGCGACACCCGCGATACAACTGTCATTTCCATCATAATGAACTGGCGTAAAAGACTTAAAGCTTAATGCAGCATCATTGTAGGAGAGTAGGTATGAGTTTGTGCCCATCAAGTAGCTTTGTCCGCTCAGGCTTCGCAACGTAATATCAACGCAGTACACGTTTGATTGACATGAAGTGAGCGAGCCATCAGCGGCGAGTTCAATGTCTCCTGACGGTTGCACGATGTAGCTCGTTTTTTGTGCGCTTGAAGTCGGTGATGCTAAAGCGAGCACACCCAACACAAGAGCAGCAAGAGATGTTATCGTTTTTGTTGTTTTCATAGGTTATCCTTTCTTAAAAAATCGTATTTTAGGTTGTTGAAGCCCAAGGACAATACGTAAAATTGATATGAAAAACATGTTAACATTGAGTTTGTTAGAGCATCTTATATGTTTAGGGAGCTGAAGATCTAGACTTTCACTGAGGTTTTCATAAACTTGTAAGGATGAAGAGCCAATCGCATAACGCCCGTACCCAAGCCATATCCAAACGCCCTCATCTTTTAATCGCAGGGCCCGATAATACGATCTACACCCACCCAACTTTGGAGATGGCGATAGATGATGGTGCGCAAACGCTTCGGCCAGGCAAACGTGATTATATGGATCTCAAACAGGGTTGGGATCTGATGCGAATGCCAGGAACCGTCCCTATTGGTTACAATCCTGAGACTGGGAAGTTTGAAGAAGTCTTAACGTTTCAAACAACGAACGAAGCGGGTGAGAGCATGACGATTAAGCCTTCCGCTGTTGCTGTTCATCCTCCGCCCGGCCACGTACGCGCTTATCACCCCGCAGCACGATTCTTAGAAAGCGTTCACCCTGATGAGCAGTTCAAAAAATCGGGTGGTGGTTTACTACCTATTGTTCAAAACCAACAAAAAGTTGAGGAGAATAACGTCCTTGATACGAAAGGTGGCGGTGACGATAGTGCCCGCCCTGGATTACCTTTATGGGCGTATACGGCAGTAGGTATGGGGAAGACGGGCCCGGTTGCCTCACTTTTTGTAGCCGATGAAATGACGCGCTGGGGGCCTGAGCTTTATTATCAAGAGGATTTGAAGGTTAAGATCGAAAAACGACTCGCAGCTGACCCGGACAATCAAATCTTAAACCAACTTGCAGATTGCGCTGGCAGTTATTTGTGTTGTTGTGCTCAGAACATTTTTTATGAACGTTGGGAAGGCGCTGTGCCATGTGCACCAGCATGTACGGCGCGTTGTCTTGGTTGTCTTTCGAAAGACCCTGAATGGGATACGCCAACACCACAAAAGCGACTTAAGTTTTCACCCAAAGCCGACGACATTGCACGAGTTATGATTCACCATCTCGAGAACTCACCGGAGCCCATGGTCTCTTTTGGGCAAGGTTGTGAAGGTGAGCCTTGTATGTATGGCGATGTCATGGTGGAGTCTATCACGTTGACACGTGCCGCAACCTCAAAAGGTGTTATCAACGTTAATACCAATGGTTCACGCCCTGGGGTCATCCGCCGTGCCGCAGCAGCGGGTCTTGGTGCATTGCGTGTGAGTATCAATACATTCGACCCAGACGTTTATACTGCGTATTACCGTCCGCAAGACTATGACTTTGATACCGTGATCGAATCTTTAAAGGTTGGTCACGAATGCGGGCTATACAACTCGATCAACTTTTTAATTTGGCCGGGGTGGACGGATCGCATAGAAGAGATGGATCGCGTCAGCGAGCTTGTCGATAAAGGTTGGATTCAGATGATTCAACTTCGAAACCTTTGTGTCGACCCTGGTCACTTTCGCTCGATGCTCCCTTCTGTTGAAAAACGAGGTTTAGTTATGGGAATGCATGCATTCGTGAGCGAGCTTCATCGAAGACACCCAAAGTTACGCTTTGGTACTTTTAATCCACGACTTGCTGCTGAATGGTACGCTGACGTGCCAAGTTGGGTGAAAAACGTGCAGAGCCAGGCACTCTAAGTTTAGCTTTGTTGAAAACGAGAACTCCATACGATTGATGGGATGCCTATCGTGATGAATCCAAGTGCGATACCAAGAATCGCACCCGTGCCCACGACCATACAGCCCAGTCCAGACACTACGGTGACCACAGCTAGAGTTGCTCGGTAACAATCTGAGCTTAGCTTCAGGTAGGAACGTAGCTGATGTAAACCAAGTGACAGTACCAGTCCGCACACAAAAGCGAGAGTAAAACATACTTGTACACAAACATGACCTGTGCATATGTTACCGTCATGCGGACTCAAGGTATTGATCATAAAAGCCGCAAAAGATGCCATTGAACCTATCTGGAAGGCACGAATCCAAAATGAGCGGTGCAAAGTTAAAGCAAGTGCAAGTAAGGTAAAACTCACACTCAAAAGTATCGACGTCCGTCCAAAACCTTGGCCAAGGCTAAAACCTAAAAGGGATACCAGTGGCGTCCACCATAACTGGGTGCTCAACCACTGAAGCCTGCCCTTGTAATAGCTTTGTAAAATCTTTTGTTGCTGCGAATTCATTGTAGCGCCTCCGAGCTTTTGTTTTCTGAATCCGAAATTGAAATTTGCGTGTTATTATTGGATAGAATTTTGCGTAGTCGGCTCGTAAAGCGACTCTTTCGTTTACGCCATGCCGAATTACGTCGCTTGTTCTCCTCGCTCACAAGTTCAGTGATAAGTTGCTTGTCTTTATCACTGAGATTCTCGAGGCTGCTAAGAAGCTCTCTTACATGTGTAAGTTCGTCGGATGAAGTTGAGCCAATAAATAGATGTCCGTGCTCTCTCGAGATATTAGTGTCGAGAGATCGCGTTTTTCTGCGGGCGTATTTTTTGTTCAGCGTCTTACACTCAAAACTTAAAATCGTGATTGCCCAGTTGAGAGGCGAACTCTTGCCATCATAGTGATGCAACTGTTCAAATAGTTTTATCATTGTATTCTGCACGGCATCCTCAGCGTTCGCGTGTTCAAAACACCATTGATGAGCATACTTTAAAAGTATGGGACGCATAAGAGTGAGAGCATCATGAAGTTTCGTGATGTCACCGCTACGAAACTCGATGAAGAGTTCTTGTAAGCTATGAGTTCCCATTTGTGTCATACATTGACTATAGGCATGATATGCATATTTGTGACCGGGGTATCTTTACCATTTGTTTTGCAAAAAGCGCCCGGTCACAAAAAAGAATATCGCGCCTAAACTAATAAAGGAGGTTCTGATGTTCAAGAACTTGATGGTAACGGTGTGTTTAACAATGTGTGGTGCGAGCGCAGTGCTTGCATGTGGTGGCCATGACAAAGGTGGTTGTGATAAAGACTCATGTCAATGTGAGGACTGCCAATGTGGCGATACTTGCGAGAGCAAAGATTGTGGCTGCAACAAATAGACGAGAAAGATAGTTGACTGAAAGCTCTCACATCCTGTGAGAGCTTTTTTTTAGCCTTCGAAGGGATTTGAGAAGTTTTCGTTTGAAATAAATTTTTCATCCGTGAGTGATGTTAGAAAGTTGATGAGATCTTCGATTTCAGACTCGGTGATTTCAAAACCATCAATGAGAACACTTTTATAGGGGCTAAGTGCTCCATCTCCTGCGTGAGCGCCATTCTCAATCAGTCGTCCTCCTCGCGCATAGATACGAATCACATCTTCTAGGGTTTCAACCGAGCCATCGTGCATATAAGGCGCTGTTAGCTCAATATTGCGAAGTGTAGGAGCTCTAAATTTACCAATGTCGTATGGCTCTGAGGTGTGCTCCGCAAGACCCAAATCACCATTAGGGAGACCTCCTTCACCATCAATATTGTAGAGGCCGGTATTGAAGAACTCCATCTCCACGTTTGCAGTATTGGCGGAAATAACAGGCCCAGCAAAATTGAACCCGTTATGGCAATGTGTACAATCGAGGCGCTCAGAATTGAAGAGGATGAGTCCTCTTTTTGCGGATTCGCTAAGCGCGTTCGAGTCACCCGAAATATAGGCATCATAAGGACTCTGGTTCGAGATTAATGTCATTTGAAATGCTTCAAGTGCTATAAAAATATTTTCGTATGACCATGGATTTTCATCATAGGGAAAAGCCGGCGGAAAAAGCTGTTGGTAAATCGTTTTGGTTTCAATACGCCCTAAAATCTCACTCTCAAATCCTGTGACACCAAACTCTGCCGGGTCTTCACCAAAGAATACCCCAGCAGCTTGGTTTTTAAGCCTCGTGATTGTTGGGTTAACCCAGGTCAAAAAGGGTGTATAAGCAACATTGGTAAGACTCATTGAATTGCGCTTCGTGAATGTTCCCTCGTGCAGTGCAGGGCTCAATGCTTCCCCGTCTGTAAACGCGAACTCTTGTTTATGACAAGTGGCACAACTCATCGATGAGTCTTGAGAGAGTGCCGAATCGTAAAACAGGTATCTCCCAAGTTCTGCCTTTGCGCGCGAGAGATCGTTGTCCTCAAGTGCTCTAAGAGGAGGGAAGCCCTCTGGTTGAAGGTCAATCTCACCATGGAGATGACCTTCATGATCATCACCGTTGCTCGACGCATCATGAAGACGTATTCGAGCTTCATCAATGCATGCAATCTGCGCGATGCCAAAACTTATTAACGGAAAAACACATAATGTGCGCAATATTGGCAGCATAAATGTTACTCACGCGTCGATAGATAAAAGAGGGTTTGCTCAGCGTCGCCATCACCCAATGTCTCAAAAACCATCGGGCAATCGGGTTCAAGACGCCCCGCCTCGCAAATTAGGCCACCTTGAATATTTGGTGGTGCAAGTTCGTGAGGTGCAAGTAACGCCTCAACATCGAAGTTCACAACCGACTCTTCAGGATCAAAGTCATTCAATACGTATTCAAAGCGATTCGGGTAGTCACAGGTCATGTTTTGGCCCTCAAAAGGGTTTCCTTGACATGCCGTAGATCCGATATGAAGCAATGATGGATTGCCTCGTTCGGTCGCGCCAAACTCAAGACGGATGTAGCGGTAACCGGACATCCAACCCCAAAACATGTATGATACATTTAAAGGTGCTTCCTGTAGTGAGAAGTCAAGGTTGTTAAACTCACCAGGGACTCCTAGTTTATATCGTAAACTTGTGTACGTATCATCGGGTGCAAAGCCCACCACTTTCGAGTTGCGTTCAGTCGTAATCGCGCTGCAAGCACCGGTTGTGGTATCGAAATCGAGAAGAACGATGCCACTTTTCTGCCAAACACCATCGTCGGGAAGGTGAAGTGCAACCCACTCACCTTGTGAGTTTTGCATTTCAACATCATGAATATAAAAAGCATTCATCGTTGGCGTAATTTCAGCATTGTCTGAACCCGCGACGTAGTTTTCGCCACATTCAAAATCCTGACCCTCAAAAGTAGAGCGAAATTCGATTTCGTAACGTTTTAAACTAGGACTGGTAGAGTTCACATCGCCATTTGGCTCACTATTTGATTCGTTCTCGTTACCATCACCAGAGTTCTCAGTGGTATCTTGTTCACTATTGTCATTCGCTTCGCTAACGGTTTGAGCAGGATCCGCCGCGCAATTAGCAAAGAGAGTCAGTGTGGCGATGGAAGAGAAAAGTAGTCGTTTCATAGTGAACCTCATGTTGGTAGGCAGAAATCGGTGTTTTGTGACACTTTATTTTCAACGCTGGTTAAACTCTAATCGCTTGGTTTCACGCGCTATGGTAACCGAGAGTAATGAAGTGTTTGACTGAAGCCGAAATAAAGAGTCTTAAAGGGCGTCAGCTCTCAAATGAGAACAATGAGCTCTATGCTTATGCACGTGACCTTGGTTCTGTCGCGAACTTTAAGAAAATGCGTGTCCATCATGAAATTTTGATGCCTGGAGACGCAGCGTCAATTGCTCATGAACACTCTACACTAGAGGAAATGATTGTAGTACAACAAGGCTGCGTGACTCTCGAACACGATGGTAAAGTTGTCGGCGAAGTTGGTCCCGGCGGGTGTGTGATGATTCCGCCTCAAAGTGGCTTACATCGTTTTATCAATCGCGGTGTCGGGCCCGCAGAATACGTCTCGATTGCGACGTGTGCAGAGAACGACATTGTGAACTTTCAGCAATAAAAAACGCCCACTGATGTGGGCGTTAAGCATCGCAACGTTGAAAGACTACTCTTCGTCAGGGCAGACGATTCGGTAAACAACTCCAGCAGCAAAGGCGCCAGCCATTGGTGCAAGCCAGAAAAACGGCAGCTGCCACATTGTCCAAAACTCACCGTTCAAGAATGCAAAAACGGCTTGACTTGTTGAGCGCGCAGGGTTCACTGAGGTATTCGTAACTGGGATGCTGATCAAATGGATCAAAGTAAGCCCGAGACCAATCGCTAAGCCAGCAAAACCTTGGGTTGCTTTCTTGTGTGTGACGCCCAAAATAATAAAGAGAAAAAAGAAAGTTAGAATAAACTCAGTCAACATGCACGCAAAGAAGCCGTACCCGCCGGGTGAATGTGCACCGAAACCATTCGATGCAAAAGCACCTACCTCGGAACCACTTTTACCTGATGCTATGAGTAAGAGTAAAAAAGCACCAACCATTGCGCCTGTAACTTGTGCGATAACATACCCAGGTAAATCCTTCGCATCAAAACGACCGCCTGAGATGAGCCCAACTGTGACTGCAGGATTCAAGTGACACCCTGAAACATGGCCAATCGCATAGGCCATTGTAACCACCGTTAGACCAAATGCGAGTGCTACACCCGTAAAACCAATACCCAACTCAGGGTAGCCCGCAGCCAATACTGCCGAGCCACACCCACCAAAGACCAGCCATGCTGTTCCGATTGCTTCTGCCAATAACTTGTTCATGAGACCTCCAAAAGAGTTAAAGTTATTTCACACTATCCTCAAAGTCTGAAATGAAGAAATCTTCAGCTCGATAAATGTAATTTTCGCATTCAGGCCACCGATTCTCGTCGAAAAAGGCATATTGAACTTCTTTGAGAATTTCTGCCTCAAAATCTTCCATTCATTCCCGAGTCTGCTAACCCATGGTTATCGGATTTGGAGTTTAAGATGACAGCATTTACGTACGATATGGTAGTAGTGGGTTCTGGCCCGGGTGGATATGTTGCAGCTGCACGTGCAGCTTCAGTAGGTTTGAAGACTGCGATTGTTGAAAAAGACAGCTTTTTGGGTGGCACATGTTTGCATCGTGGCTGTATCCCGACCAAAGCTTTGCTGCACGCTGCTGATGTTTTAACTGAACTCAAATCTGCCGCGAAGATGGGCGTGATGACTGAAGGTGTTCGTGTTGAATGGGACAAGGTGCAAAAGCATAAAGCGCAAATCGTCAAAGCCAATGCGGGTGGTGTCTCACACATCATGAAAAAGAATAAGGTAGATGTGTATCAAGGCTTCGGTAAGTTGAACGGTGGCGGGCAGGTGATTGTTCAGCATGACGACGGTCAGACCTCTCAACTGATCACCCGTAACGTTATTCTGGCGGTGGGTTCGACGCCGCGTGAGCTCCCCTTTGCGAAGTATGACGGTAAAACGATTATGAGCTCAGACCATATTTTGAATGTGGAGAAAATCCCTGGCTCGCTGGCGATCATCGGCGGTGGTGTCATTGGTATTGAGTTTGCATCACTCTTTGCACGATTGGGGACTCAAGTCACCGTGCTCGAGATGTTGCCACAAATCTTGGGCCCGGCAGATCGCGAAGCTTCAGATCTTCTTGCGAAAGAGCTTAAGAAAGAGGGTGTCGACATTAAGACTGAAGTTCGAGTCTCGAATGTTGCTTCGAATGGAACCAGCGCGACTGTAACCTTCTCAGACAATGCGGGTGCGTCTCATAACCTGAATGCAGATATTGTTCTTGTTGCTGCAGGTCGACCTGCGCTCACGAATGGTATTGGTTTAGAGACAACCCAAGCAAAACTGGACCAGCGTGGCTTCATTGAAGTCGACGGCATGATGCAAAGCGAAGAGCCGGGTATTTATGCGATTGGCGATTGCGTGAACACGCCGTGGCTTGCGCATATTGCTTCAGCTGAAGGTGTTATTGCGGCTGAACATGCTGCTGGGTTGACGCCCGCAGCATTGAATTACGATCACACACCAAGTTGTGTGTACTGCGAGCCGCCTGTCGCCTGGTCAGGGTTAACCGAGGCTCAAGCCAAAGAGCAGGGCTACAACGTTAAAGTCGGCAAGTTCAACTTCAGCCACAATGCAAAAGCGATGATTCTGGGTAAGAAAGTTGGCTTTGTTAAATTTGTGACCGATGCTGATTTTGGCGAGATTCTAGGCGTTCATATTATTGGCCCGAATGCGACAGACCTACTCGCTGAGCCTGCATACGCAATGCAAATGGAAACCACCATTGAAGATGTCGCCACTGCAGTTCATGCGCACCCGACGACTTATGAAGCCATTTATGAGGCTGCAGCGATCGCGGCTGGGCGGCCGATTCACGGCTGAACATTAAAGTACTAAAATTAGAAACGCTCCCACTTCTGGGAGCGTTTTGCTTTGGCAGCTTGTTTTTATAGACCACTTCCGGACAACGTACCGAGAACGACCAGATAGCCTAAGGGCAAGGTGATGCCTGTTCCCACAAAATCAATGACTTCAGCTAAGGCAGTCATTGGCATGGAAATCGGTGCCAAGCTGTAAAATACCTTTGGATGTTTTAAAGCAAAGCGCAACCAAATCTGTGCACGAATTGCATTTTCAGGGTAGCTCATCTCTGTAAATATTTTGAGCTTACGATTCACCTTTAAGCTTCGCCGCGCATAGCGCGTTAGCTTTCTTCGGCTTAACTGCGTTTCGAGCTCTGATATGAGCTCTTCTTGGATCAACACGCGGTCATCGTCATTATCAAGGAGATCTTGTATACCTTGTGTAAAGTCTTCGTGAACTCGTCTCAGGCGCGCGGCTTCACGAATATCAAAAGATTCATCCCAGCCCAACCATGACGCTGCATAAGTCGAATCAAGAGCTGTAACTACAATCAATTCAGCTAACTCCCTATCGTTTAACTTGCCGAGCCATGATTTTAATGCTCGACCACGTTCTCGGGGTAGTTCAATCTCCTGGTCAATCGCATCATCAACTTCAACTTCCATTGCGTATAAGGGTGATGTCACAACGCACATCACCCAGACGCCTGCAAGGACGCCAGTTGTTTTTAGTATGTTCATTTGTTCTCCTCATTTTTGGTTAATCCAACTCATTTCCTGTCATTCGCTTAGGGGTGATATGCACGTGGTATTCTATCTAAGAGCTCAGGCTTATCGCGCTCGAGATACGCGAGTATTGCATCGGTCGAGACCATGTACCCCCATGAAGCATCCGAATTGCCAACGACAGTGATACCAACCAGGTTGCCATGAACATCAACAACAGGGCCGCCACTAAAGCCGCCTTCAATCTTAATATTCTCAAGGATTGCATTGGCGCCAGACATTCCGCCAAAAGTGCCTTGCGATACTCTCACCCGATCGTTCGTTTTATCGCCGAGTGCCCATAAAGGTTCACCGAAATCCAAATCTGTCGTTCGTCGCCAAGGAAGAATGTGCTTCGGCATCGTACCAGAGTTTGTATCTTTGACGAGCGCGAAATCGTTCCATGTGCCAGCGTCAGCCACTTCAAAGTTTGGACCTTGGTCGCCTGTGAAGGAGCCGCGTGGCGGTAAGTAGTGTGCCTCAAAACCACGCTCGCACATGATGACATCACTTTGCGGCCAATCTTGAAAAGGGTGCGTCGCTGGCAAATAATTTGAGATCACATGACCTGCGGTGAGCATCAAACCATCGGAAAGAGCGATACCTGTACCTTGAAAGTCGCCAAGAAGACCGAAGTCATAAAGCGCACTTTGAAAGTCGTCTTTCAAAAGCGCTTTTGGGATGATTCGGCTCTTGCCATACACTTCAAAACTTGAAGGTAAGTTGACCAAGGAGGCTAACGCGTCGTGTATTTCAGGTTTGAACTTCGCAAGTTCGTTGGTAAAAAACCGTGATGTTCGCGGATCAGTAGGGAAGATATTCGCTGCAATCAGTTCTCGAATCTCATCACAGAGCGCTCGGTGCTTTTCACTCGAATCAGTGTGCACCCAAGGCAAAGCCCCCATCAAGGCTTGTAGTAAATCTCTTGCCTCGTCGGCATTGTTAAATTGCATGAGCATCTCAACGGATTCAAGATGTGTAGAATCAATTGTTAACCCTTGATTCACCATTGCGTCGACCGCATCGGCAAGTGTCACTGGTGAAGCTTCTTGGCCTACCCCTGCGCTGGGTTCTTCCCCGATGTTGGTCGTAGGGGGAGAGGTTGCGTTATCGCCAGTTAAAACACTCGAAACACGGGGATGGAGGCTCGCCGTATTGAGTGGTTTGCCGATAAGCTTTGCAGCGCGCTTTAAATCATGAGGGTTTTTAAAGACGCAAGGTGTCTCTTTTACAGACGATTCTTCACAACCACTCTTCTGTGGTGATATTGGGATTGTTAGGGGGGCTCGAAAATTGATAGAAATTTGGGAAGCTTGGATTTTCATATTTTTGTGTGAGCTTTTGTTCCAGACCTATTTGATGTTTTCGTTTGGGTCATCATTCGGGTCTGGATGATATGCTGGCTTGGTTTGTGTCTTCGTTGGGACCTTGTGCAGATCTGTGAACCTTGATTGTTCCGATTTTGAGTCCCAATTTTCAGCGTCGCGATTGAGTTTTAAGCACATAAAAAAGCTTTCCTTTGAGGATTCTATTTTTCTCGATGAGGATATACAGCAGGAGCGAAATTTGGCGAGATTACCCTGCTCGTTCGGGCCGAAGTCTTATGCCTTGGTTAAAATATATCGTGGTGGCCAGCGACGGAAGTTGATTTTGACCATCGATGTATGGAAAGTTCTAGAAACCATAGGAGTGTTCATATGTTACGTCTACTGGCTCGAACGAGTCTTGTTGTGTTGTGTTGCTGTTCATCGACAGAAGATCTTGGTTCGGACGAAGCAAGTGGTAGCTCTTCAAATGCGAGTGAAACAGAATCGCCCCCGAGTTTTAATGATGAAGAACAAGCGGATGGCGGTGCTGATGTTGACTTGAACCCAAACGAGAGTTCCAGTGAAAATTCTTCTGAAGCGAGTGAATCAGGAGCAAGTCAAGAAACAGCTGGGGACCAAAGCCAGACGGATATGACGCCCAATACGGAACAAGAGAACAACGACCCTACGCCACCTGACAATATGTATAGCAGCGATGAAGAAGCCGGTGTGCGTTGTGGGGTAAGCTTAGCAGAATGTGATGTGGGTACTCGTTGCTGCGTTTCCGGTCGAAACCCAATGCAAGGCGAATGTTCAAGCTCGACCCTATGTGCAGGCTTGAGCGCGTCGTTTGAATGCGATGATAATAGTGACTGTAGCGGTGGGCAATTGTGTTGCGTAGAGCTCGATCAAGAAGGGGGGCCAATCGTCAAAGCAGATTCTCGCTGTCGAGAAGTCTCGAGTTGTGCTGAGCTGAGTGAAAATCAAGCTTGCTCGTCGCGCGCAGACTGCAGCGGTGACAACTATTGCTGTGACCCAACGATCAAAGACGATGGGGCGCTTGCTGTTTATGGTCAGATACCACTTGATATTGGGGTGTGCGTGCCCGCCGACCAATGTGAGAGTTTGCGATTTTACTGATAACGATGACTCAACACGCACGTAAGCTCTCGAAGGCGTGCTCGAAGACCATCGGGTGAACGCACCGTCGCAACATCACCCCATGAGAGAACCCACCGCATCGCAACGTCAACGCCATGAACCTTGGCTTGAATACAAAGTGTTTCCTCATCGATAGGGAGTACCTGTTGATTCAAAGCGATGGGAAACTCTTCAACATAGCGTTCATATGAAGC
Source organism: Myxococcota bacterium (assembly GCA_020630615.1). Taxonomy (GTDB): domain Bacteria; phylum Myxococcota; class UBA727; order UBA727; family JAHDBA01; genus JAHDBA01. Next base: position 11,895 of record JAHDBA010000001.1, read on the forward strand.
CGGGAACTCAATCTCAACCCTGATCTCATCACCAGAGTAGAAACTTGTTTGCTTGGGCATCGCTTCATCACTGAGCGCTCTTGCAGCCTCTTCAGAGAATGTAAACTTTGTATCGAGTATGGTGACATCGGTGATTCGAGAGAGTTTATAGAAACGATGTTGTGGCGTGTCGTCATTCATTGCAGATGATGGCTGTACTTTGATTGCACTCAAATAGGCAGCATTTTGATGTATGACAATCGCAATTGGCTGAACGCATCGAGGTCTTGCGCTCTCTTCGTGTGCTGATTGATAGAGAAGGTCGATATCTTGTTTGTTTTGAATGGCCTCTTCAATCAAGTCGATGCATTCAAGTTCGTCAGACGTGTAGGGACGACTTACGCGATAGGGATTGGGCCCACTCAGTGCACTGAGTGCTGCCGAATCTAAGCCTAAAAGTTTGACCAACGCACTATCAAAATGTTGGATGATATTGGTTCTCGCTAAGCCTTGCATAGATTCGCGTGCGATTAATAACGACAGTCGTTCTTTGGGGCGAAGGTCAGCGACTGCACTGGGCGCGGGTAGATTGAGCTCATTGATTGAATAAAAAGTTTCGCCGCCGCGCGTTTCTTTGTTGAATAAATAACCCACGCTCTCAAGGCTCGTGAAGTCTCGATAGAGTTGAGCACGTTTGATCGCAAGCTTGTCTTGAAGCGATTTGACTGAACACCCATGCGGTGTTTCTGCACATAAACGCAAAAGCATGAGTAGCCTTTGAAGTTTGCTATTGGGTTTCTTGTTCACCTTATGAGTTTAAAACACTATGAACTCATCAATATGAATCTTCGAGAGTTGACTCAGCTTGATGCAGAACCAACCTGTCTCAAGGGTGTGAGACAACACACGATTACGAATACAAGCAACCCGTACACCTCGATTAAGCTCGCACTTGACCTTAAACGAGGAGTAAGAGTCATGCGTAAAAGAGTTTTTTTGGGTGGTCTAGTGTTGAGCGTTTTGAGTGGTTGTGCATCGACGTATACGATTTCAACGGTCGATAACATTACAACCTCACCCAATAATGGGTTGGTTGTCGTGAAAACAGATCGTCAGATTGGTGGTGAAGGCCAAGTGAAGAGTGCGATTCAGCGACTCTATACTTGTACAGAGGAAAAAGCGTCTTCGTTGAGATGTCAGCGAATGCAGATTCGTTTTGAGGAGTAATCTTTATGCTCTTCTACTGCGTATTTTGACGCAGAATCTTCGACGCATTCATGCTTTAAAGTTATGCTTGAGTGCTGGGAGAGATCATGGCCAAATCGAATGAAAGCGAAGAGCGCGCAGAGTTACATGCCCAACTGTGGAAGATCGCAAACGAGCTGCGCGGTAATATGAACGCTGATGAATTCAGGGATTATATTCTTGGGTTCATTTTTTATAAGTGCTTATCAGACCGTGTTCTGGCGGAGGCGAAGACGATTCTCGAGAATGATGAGGTTGATTACGCCACTTTGTCTGACGATCATGAACTTCACGACGTAATTGTGCCTGCGATTGAACAAAGCTTGACGAAACCTGATGTTTTGGGTTTCTTCTTAAGCCCAAGCGAGCTCTTTTCAAACGTCGTGAAGCTGAGTCATGACTCGAATCGCTCGTTGATTAAGAAGCTTCGTGAAGTCTTTACGAATATTGAGCGGCGAACCTTGGGGCGAGAAAGTGAAGGTGACTTTCAAGGGCTCTTTGAAGAGATTGATTTAGATTCAAGTAAACTTGGTAAAAGCGCAGAAGATCGCAACAAACTGATTGGTACCATCATGGCTCACCTCGATGCGATTAAATTCGATGTGAACAATGCAGAAAGTGATTTGCTTGGTGACGCTTATGAATACTTGATTGGGCAGTTTGCAGCGGGTGCAGGTAAGAAAGCAGGGGAGTTCTATACACCTCAACAAGTCTCAACCCTGCTCGCACGTGTTGTGAGTGAGGGCAAAGAGCGAATTCGCTGTGTTTATGACCCGACCTGTGGTTCTGGGTCATTGCTTTTACGGGTCAAGCGTGAAGCAACGCGCGTCGATCGCTTTTTGGGTCAAGAAAAGAACCCGACGACTTTTAACTTGGCACGCATGAATATGCTGATGCATCACATCTCAGTACAAGATTTTTCAATTTCGCAAGGCGACACACTCACTGACCCTGAGCATCGTGGTGAGAGCTTTGATGCGATTGTCGCGAACCCGCCTTTTTCAGCGAAATGGTCGGCCGATGCGACTTTCTCGCAAGATGAACGCTTCTCGGCATATGCAAAGCTCGCACCGAAATCGAAAGCCGATTACGCATTTATCACACATATGCTTCATCACTTGAGTGAAGACGGCACGATGGCGGTTGTCATGCCGCACGGAGTTTTGTTTCGCGGTGCGGCTGAGGGGCATATACGAAAGCATATTATCGAGAAAATGAATGCGCTTGATTGTGTGATTGGTTTACCGGCAAATATTTTTTATGGCACGAGCATCCCCACATGTGTGCTTGTGTTTAAAAAGAATCGAGACGCGGGCAAAAACAAAGATAATATTTTCTTTATTGATGCAAGCGCAGAGTTTGAGAAGGTGAAAACGCAAAACCATCTGAAAGATGAGCATCTTAATAAGATTTTAGAGACCTACCAAAAGCGGGAGTTCGTCGATAAATATGCGTACGTAGCACCCATCTCTGAGATTGCTGAGAATGACTACAACCTGAATATCCCGCGTTATGTTGACACATTTGAAGAAGAAGAGCCGATTGATATCAATGCCGTCGCACTTGAGATACGTGAGATTGATAAAGAAATGGCCGCGATTGATGAGAAGCTCAAAGGCTTTTGCGATGAGCTCGGTATAGAGGCGCCGTTTTGAGCCGGGTATATTTCTACAACCCGATTTCTCTTGTTAAGTCGATGTGACTGCAAA
>JAHDBA010000001.1:14837-227797 GCA_020630615.1 Myxococcota bacterium
AAAATCAAAAAAAATAACAGTACTGGATAACCGTATAACTATTGCGTCAGATGACTACATCTCGCTTACCGATATGTTGAAATCGAAAGATGGTGATTTCTTTATTTCAGATTGGCTTAGAAATAGGAATACGCTTGAGTATGTTGGTATCTGGGAGAAGATACATAACCCTGATTTTAATTGTGGCGAATTCGCCCTAATTAAGGGTCAAGCAGGCCTAAATAGCTATAAAATAAGCGTGAAAGAGTGGGTTTTAAAGACCAACGCGATTGGTTTAAGGTCAAAGGCCGGGCGTTATGGCGGCACCTATGCCCATAAAGATATTGCCTTTGAGTTTGGCATGTGGATTAGCGCTGAGTTCAAAATATATCTGATTAAAGAATTTCAACGCTTAAAAGATCTTGAATTGGATCAAGCCGACTGGGACGCTAAGAGGCAGCTTACAAAGATCAATTACCGTATTCATACCGAAGCCATTAAAGACAACTTGATACCGCCCCATCTTTCTAAGCAGCAAATCAGCTTTGTTTACGCAAGTGAAGCAGATGTACTCAATGTAGCTTTGTTTGGTCAAAGAGCTCAAGAATGGCGAGAGAGTCTGTCGGCGGATTCTGATGCCAAGAAAAAAGGTAATATGAGAGACTATGCAAACGTCAGCCAGCTGGTTTGTCTCGCTAATCTTGAAAGCCTGAATGCCGTCTTCATTGACGAGGGTATACGCAAAGTGAGAGAGTAAAGAAATTAAATGAAATTGCCATTCACCAAATGCGCATACTGGTCAGCAACCCTTCTGTTAAGAGACTAGAAACCAACAAGAGAGATGAGTCATGATTCGATGTGAACAACTTAAAGGGTTTTGCGATGAGTTAAGGATCGAGGTGGCGTTTTGAGTGGGAAAGTTCCAGCGCTTAGATTTCCAAGATATCAAAATGCGGCGCAGCCTTCAAAGCTTGGAAACGAGGCAAAGATTGAGACCGGCAATCTTGACGCTAATGCTATGGTATCAAATGGCCGATTCCGTTTTTATACTTGTGCTCGTGACTACTTTCACATTGATAGTTTTGCTTGGGATACAGAGGCTCTACTTATATCGGGTAACGGAGCGAACGTAGGGTACATCCATTATTATGTCGGGAAATTTAACGCGTATCAGCGAACTTATGTACTTACAAATTTCGGACTTTATGCAAAATGGCTTAAGTTCCAGCTCGAAAAAGGTCTGAGGCGGCGGCTCTATTCTGAAGTAAAAGAGGGCAATACTCCCTACATTGTTAAGTCAACCTTGTCCGAATATCCGCTTAAGGTGCCTGCTCTCCCCGAACAAAAAAAAATCGCCGACTTCCTCACCACGGTCGACAAACGCATTGAGCTTTTGAAGAAGAAGAAGGCGAAACTTGAGGAATATAAGAAGGGGCTTTTGCAGAAGCTTTTCCCCAAGGTTGGGGAGAGTGTGCCGGAGTTGAGGTTTGAGGGGTTTGAGGGAAAGTGGAAATCTTTAAGATTAGAAGAATTATGTACTTTTAGATCAGGTAAAACGCCTACAATAAAAAAAGAGGACTTTTGGCATGGTGACATACCTTGGTTTAGTGGTGAAAGTATGACGAGCAAGTATTTAACCGTATCTCGACGGAAGATTACAAAAAAAGCAATGCTCTCTGGCGCACCACATTGCGATGATAATCATCTTTTAATTTTAGTTCGTGGAAACATTCGCAAACAAATCCCTATTGGGTTGCCCATGCTTATCTCTTCATTTAATCAAGATCTGAAATGCCTATTATGTGAAAAGATTGATAGAGAATTCCTATATTATACTTTGCAAAGTGTGAATCACTTCCTCGTGAGCAAAACAACCCTAAGTTCACTGGGCATTGGTAAGTTGGATACACCTGTATTAAGAAGAATAATTATGCAAATACCTATATTGAACGAACGGAATTTAATTTCAGATTTTTTGCAAATGATTGATCATCAACACACATTATTAACAGAACAACTAAAAATAATTCAAAAATGGAAAAAAGGTCTTTTGCAGAGGATGTTTGTGTGATTTTTTGGGATGACCCATTATTTTGGGGACGGCTTAGTGTATTCGTTGCTTGTTTGGTTCTATTTGTGTCGATCGCGAAAATTTTCTCAGACTGGCTACAAAATCGAGAGCTTCGAAATAGCGCTCTCTTACGATTCAAGTTGGTTCGTGTCCCATATGGCCGACTGCGTTGTCTCGCTGTTACAAATATGGGCCCAAACGCGGCCAAAGCTTGCTCTTTGAAGGTATTGCATGGCGCTCATCTTTTCCCAAAAAAAAGACTTCCTCAATGTGAGACATTTGACCTTGCGCCCAACCAAACAATTGAGGTCCCTTTCATTGACCACAATCACCAGCGAAAAAGAATCGTTGAGTATAATATTGATCTCCTAGAAATTGAGATCGCGTTCGAAGATGGCAACGGACGGAGTACCGCCCCGTTCGCATATCAAATCCATGACTATGGTATTTAACGGCAAGAAACACCAATCGTTTTCCAGGTTGTCCGATGCGTCGAGCGAGAAACTGGACTTATTTCAGAGAATCTAGAATCCGAAAACATCGACTTGTCGGCCTCAGTTCGCGAGAGGCCCGACCCTCACTTCTAACTTCCAATAACTCACTTCGCAGTAATTCTAAAACGAGTTCTTCAATGGCCTGTTCCTTTCGGACGTCACGGCGAGAAGCTGTTCGATACGCGTGTTTGCCAACCTGTAGGGTTCGTTCTTCAAAGTCCCAGTTTTCGATAACATATTGCTCCGGTGATATGTTTAGAACTCTTAAAAAGTCCCAGGCCTCGTTTGAAAGGCACTTGTTATTGTTTTCATTTGCTGTCGACTCAATTTCACTTCGCGCCTTTTGTTCGGCACTCTCTTTCCATTCCAAGAGCATTTCCGTTGGATAGCGGCCCGGTTCATGATCAATGAGTTTGTGGCAATTCCTACACAACCATATCCCATTCTCTGTTTCACCAATTTTTTCGAAGCCCGCTTCGTACCGTGGGCCATTTTTCGAGTTTGAGCGAATATGTGCAGCCTCTCCGATCGTGACAGATTTAGATGAGTCATCATGTGGGCCGGTAGTCTGGCGTGTGCACTGTGGTGATGAACATCGACCCCCGACTCGATCGCGAAGAGTCTGCTTCGCCTTCTCCGTAAAATCACCGTCCCGTCTAGCCATTTGTTCTCCTTTAAGCGACGTAGAATGCTGCAATCCGAGCCTTTAGACACTGTTATTACCAAATATAGGCGACCAGTCGAAAGATCGTTCAAATTTCTTTGGAGCAACTACTCACATGACCGATTACTGGCGTCGAACAACTGTGCTTTGGAAGAAGATCCTTTATAAGCACCCGCAACGTCGATATGAACGCTTAAGTCTGCGTAATGGTGTATTTCCAACAGTTTTAGTGTTATGTGGGCTTGAGCTCATTTAATATCACCCCAAAACCAAACACATCCTTCTCGAAAGTACCGCCGCAACCTGCACCAGCGTCTCCGAACAGATATCGCCCCCGATTTCTGAGAAGAGTCTTTTCGCAAAGGCTTAAAGCCCGTCGATAAATGTCGCGCCGATGCCCGAGCGTTCGAGACACCTGCCAACGTACCGCATGAAGCAAACTACGACGCAAAGCCTCGATTGGCTCGAAACTAAATCCTACTCTCAATAAACTTATTCATACTCACACCACGCCGCGCAGCTTTGATTGCGGAACGCTTGAATTTTTTGGTGAAAGTTGAAGCTGTAACGTATGACTAAACTCTGTCATAAGTACCGAGCCTTTTACTATTTAAGGATATCGACCAAAGGATCGTTCACAAAATATACACGGCGTCCGTCTCGTATTTTTCGAAGCAAACCAAGCGTGACGATAGCCTCTAAAATTCGCGAGGCCTTTAAGCGATTAACTTGAAGATCGCGCTGCACATATTCAATGGTCGTGTACGGGTGTGTGGACAGTTGTGTGAGTGGTTTAATGTATAAAAATAGTCCATTTTTGAACATATAATCTCTGTTTTGCTCAAAAAAGTGCGTTTTCTGAACATAAAGGCTTTATATCATCGTCCAACTCCGCATTAAAATCGGCATTCGACAATATGTTAAATCCGACTCTCAATAAACTTATTCATACTCACACCACGCCGGGCAGCTTCGATTGCCGCACGCTTGTGTTTCTCTGGCGAGAGTCGAAGCCGCACATCACCGCTATAATCCCGAAGCCGCAAAGGCACTGGCGCTTCAACCCCATCGTTCGCCAAATCTTGCAAGACATCTTCAATCAACTTCATAATACCTTGCAAGGCACGGACTTCGCTTTTGTCCAAGTGACTTAATAATGGGAATTCTAAGCAACGCCCGACAAACTCTTCGTCGTCTTCGCTCCAAATCAACTCGAAAGTATAGTCTTTTGTTTTAATCGCCATTACCTTCTCCTAACTCCAACTTTTCAATCGCTTTACGCACTTGTTTCACTTGATAACGCTTGGCCTTTCCACCCGTACTTTGAATATTCACCAAAGGCTCGCCGCTCCAAGGCACTCTAAAGTAATGGTGACTGCCCCGTATTCTGGGTTCACCGAAATAGTGAGTGCAAACATCCAAAAGCTCTTGAAAAGTAATATCTCCCGAGCTTTTACACACTTTTTGTATTTTTTTATCAATCTTACTCACACCTTAAGAGTGTCACATATGACACCGTGTCGCAACTCTGAAAAAGGGTTCTAATTGTTTGGTTCTTTAACGTGTAAAAATCGTAAAAAAAACAAGATGATACATTTTCAGACAGAAATTTTGGGTTGTAGATTCTTAATACAAGTCTGTGCAAACCTTAAGTGTGACTTCTGAAAAACAAATTCAAGATGCTTTGCTCAAACAGTTAGCAGCCATGGGTTATGAAATTCTCAGCCATAAAGATGAGAACTTTTTAGAAGAGAATTGGCGGGTTCAAACCCGTAAACGTTTTGACTTTGAAATACCCGAGCGCGAACTTGATGACGCGCGCGCACGCATGTCAAAGGCAGGCGCGATTGCCCACGCCCTTCATTTGCGTAACGAAAATCTACGTTTGAATGTCGCGAATCAACTCCCGATTGATGAGATGTATATCAACCGTAGTGATATCTCAAAGAATACATTTCAAGCGATTGAAGAAGTGACTTTGAAAAGAGCACTGGGTATTAATGATGATATCAATAAAAATCGCTACGATGTGGTGCTCTTAATTAACGGCATACCCGTCGTTTTGATTGAACTCAAGCGGCCAGGTGTTGAAGTTCAAAATGCATTCAATCAACTTCGCAGTTACCATGAAAATACACTTTATAAGAACGAAGGGCTGATGGGTTTCACTCAGCTTTTGGTGGGTAGCAACCAGCACCTGACGCGTTACATGCCGACACCCAATCAGTCGACAAGTGTTCGCATTGATAGTGCGATGCGTTGGCGCGAGGTTGACAACACACGTGTTGATGATTTGAGTGACTTTGCTGATGCGCTCTTTGAGCCTACGAAATTAGTGCATTATTTATTTAGCTCGATGCTAATACCGACGGTCACGCAAGATGATTCTGGGCAGAAAAAAGAACGAAGCCTCTTTGCGTTACGCGCTTATCAAAAACATGCCGTCGATGCTTTGGTTGAGAAAGCAAAAAGCCATGAGGGCAATGCCTATGTATGGCACACGACGGGCTCAGGTAAGACTCTGACGTCTTTTAAGGCTTCTCAAGAGATTGCGCGCCTTAAAAATGACAAAGGTGACCCTTTAATCAAAAAAGTTATCTTTTGCGTCGATCGCAAAGATCTCAACACACAAACTCTTGAAGAGTACAAAGCCTTTAATGGGCAGTCAGACCAAGGCGAAAGCATTGGCGACATTATTGGCACCAGCAACTCAAAGCGTCTCGTTGAAAAGTTGAATGACGAAGCTGCGTTGGGGAACATCGTCGTAACCACGATTCAAAAGCTGAACAATGCTCTGAAAACTTCGCAGAGTCAACTGAAGCATTTACGCGATGAGCGTTTGGTTTTCATTTTTGATGAATGCCATCGCTCGCAATTTGGTGAAGCCCATCAAGAAATTGTGAAGTTCTTTCGTGAAGCACAGATGTTTGGCTTTACCGGTACACCTATTTTCGGTGCGAATGCCGTAAAAGGCCATGTTGGTGCAATCGAAAGCGCTGATGGTGTGAATCAAGAAACGCTGAAGATCAAAAAGATGACGCGTGACCTTTTTGGTGATTGTGTTCACAAATACCAGATTACTGATGCCATTGCCGATGGCTCTGTATTACCTTTTAATATTGACTATTTCGGGCGCTATCAAATACGCGATGAAAGTTCGAAAGAGCTCGACCTTGAAGTGAATGCGATTGAACGCAAAGAAATCATGGAGTCACCAGAGCGTATACGCAAAATCGCTGAGCATATTCATGAAAATTTTGATACTTATACTCAAAACCGCAATTTCGGCGCAATATTATGTACGAATAGCATTAAAGCATTGCGCCTTTATATGAGTGCCTTTCAAGAGTTGAATCAAAAGAGTGAAAACCCGATAACACTGGCCACGATATTTAATTACGCGCCACATGAAGCATCAGATGGTGAAGAGAACGATCGAAATGCGCTCGCTCAATATATTGAAGACTATTCACAGACGTACAAGACCAATCATTCGCTTCGTAGTTTTGGTGCCTATTTCGCAGATATTCAACGACGCGTGAAACGCCAGAATGTTGAAGCACCTTACGTCGACCTGCTTATTGTGGTTGATATGTTATTGACGGGTTTTGACGCTAAAGAAGTGAACACGCTCTTTGTCGATAAAAATCTGCGATATCATGGTCTCATTCAAGCCTATAGTCGCACGAATCGTGTACTTTCAAAATCAAGCTCTGCGAAGAAACCTCATGGTAATATTGTAGTATATCGAAACCTACGAGAGGCAACTGAAAAAGCATTAGCTCTTTTTGCTGGTGAAGAAGACTCTTCGAGTTTTTACACTCTCAAACTTAGTGAGCTTCTTAAAATATTGCAGTCACATCTCAGCGAAGTACAGCAGATTGCCCCTACAGCAGATGATGTTCGTGACATTCAAAGCGAAGAAAATATTAAAGCTTTTGTGATGGCGATGCGGCATGTCAAGCGAGCGCTTGCAAATGCAAAAGCCTACCCAGAGTTCTCTTGGGGTACATTGTCGTGCGATGAGCAAGAGTACATTCATTATTTAAGTCACTATAAAGAGCTTGCACGTAAGACTGCGAGCGACAAACGTTCGGTTCTACATCTCGTTGACTTTGAGCTTGAGCAGCAAGGTGAAAGTGTGTTGGTCAATTTTGATTTTCTGACTGCGCTTGTCGAAGAATATGGCGATCAAAGTATTGAAGTGGTACAAGGCGCTGTGCAAAAGCTGGTAGACCAAGATGAAAGGTTTCATCTAGTTCGAGACCTGATTGAGAGTTTCATTTCACAGCAGTCATGCGAGATGAGTTTTGTGAATTATGCTCGCGCTAATTTTGATTTAGAGCTCGAAGACCTTGCAAAGCGTTTTAATATACCGGTGGCTAAGCTTGCCCAGCGTCTCAAGCGAGACATCGAAAAAGATACACTGTCAAGTGCGCCAGCTCTTGATGGGCTGCGTGAGAATGTCAGTGAAAGTTTTCTCGAGCGGCGAAAGCGATATGAAGAACTCGAACTTGGCTATAAGACCTTGAGAGATCGTCAGGCATTGGTGTTATCGGCTTCGCTAAATGTTGAGTAAACACTCTACACATTGATGGTATCGAGCGTGGCTTTGATACGAGGGAGCTCTTCAAAAGCGTTCATCGAAAAAGGCGATGATGTGAGAGCCCGTGCGTACTTCAATCTATAGCTTTGTCATACACCCCTTTGCGGTGCCCAATTTTGATAACGAGTACGACGACCTCGGTCTTTCTGATTTTATAAATGATTCGGTAAGACCCGATACGAAGTTTAAAATATTGCTTGAGTGTACCCCGTAAGGGCGTACCGTATTTGAGTGGGTCGCTTCTCAACTTATCTTCAATTACTTTTTTGATAATCGATCTGTCTTGATGTGACAGACGCTTAACATCTTTCTTAACAGAAGACTTGTATCGAATCGTCCAGAGCCTGCGTGTCATAGACTATCGCGATTGAATGCAGGGATTAAGACCAGACTTCATCATGTGATATTTCATCTTGATTCTCACGTTTGTCGGCAACCTGTGCAAAGTACAAATCTTCTTCAAGTTCTAAACCCTTTTGCGCAAGTTCGAGAACGAGGGCACTAATCGAAGTAGCTTTACGATATTTGCGCAAACGCTCTAAAGTCTCATAGAAAGTATTGTCGACACTTAGATTAATTCTTTGCTTTGTTGTTGGCATACGACCTCAATAAATTTAATGTGTAACACGAGTGTTACACTTGTTACATGTGGTGTCAAGTTTCATGCAAGGTGTCGAATATAATCAATAAATTGAGGTTTTATAGGGTTTTATGATTTGTTCGAGAAGAGATTTGGTGACAATGAACTCGAATCTTTGAAATCAGCGACATCGACATATTTTAACAACGTCAGTGCGAACATAAATCCTTCAAACCTTCAATCAACATCACCATTGCGAGGGTATCAAGCTCGCAATAACGCAAGAGTGCTTGGTTGACGGCGTCGCGCACATCATCGTCAATCTCTTCAAACTGTAGTCGAGCGTAAGCTGTCATCGCCCCAGCACCATCTTTGAGAAGTGAGTCAAAACCTTCAGCCTTCGCAGCATGATCTTCGCCAGCAAAAACCTTGGGTAGCGAGCGATAAGGGTTGACGAGTTGGTCATCTTCGTCAAAACGCACCCACGTATGGTTTGTAAAATTGAGCGAAGAGATTGCGTCTTTCGTATCTGAAGGTGCGCCATAGATGGGTTTTGAGTACTTCTCTTGTAAAAAATGAGAGCGATAAAGTAACGAGGGCAAAATGGCTTTGATTGAGTTCGAGCCAGCACAACGCGGATCAAAGTAATACTTCTTAATTAGTACCCAGAGATCGACCATGACACGCGGGCCAAGAAGACTGGTGTTCTGAGTGGGTTCACGTCGTCGTGTGAGTGAGTCAATAAAACCCACCAAGGCCTCGTGGTCAGATTCAGGTGAGCCCGAATCTGAACGCTCACAAAGTTGCTTGCGAATATGATTGAGAAAGGTGTTTTCATGCGGCGAGTAACAGAAAACTGTTCCATCGTCTTGGTCGAGACCCTTTTTGAGCACTCTAAGAAACTCAAAATTGGGGAAGCGCCCGGGCCGGGTCTCTAAAAACTGATTGGCGTGCGTCACCTTGCCTGAGGCATCGATGGTGTGATGTGAGAATTGAAATGCCACGCCTTCGTAAGGGCGCATACCTGCATTAAAGGGTAACGCTGCCATCATCGTCTCGAAATCAATACAATGGTAGGGGTAAGTCCACTCTAGCATTTCTTCCCGCAGACTTTTTCGGTCCACATAGAGTGCTTCGGAAGACTCTTTGGCTGCCTTGACTTGAAGATACTGACGTTCTTGCGTTGTCAGTGCAGCCATCTCATTCACTTGAAGTTCAAAATCGTCTTCAGTAAAATCACTGAGAAAAATTAAGCCTGCTTCAAGCTGTTGATTGATCTTTCGGTTGTTCCAAAGGTTGAGGAGTGTTGGTTGTCGAATCTGCGAGATACTAAGGCCACGAGCTTCAGAAAAGCATTCTTCAAGACCCGAGCGTTGACCCGTGATGAGCTCTTCTGGCGTGCATCTAAACTCGCAGTCTTTGCATACCGAAGATATTTTTGCGGGGATCTTAATATCTTTAAAATACGCCTCAGACAAAGCTTTCACTCTTTCAGCAAAACTTGAATAGGGTGCAAAAGACCCGTGCTCACCAGCAATAATATCGTCGCAAATTGAATCGACTTTAAAGGTTGATAAAATCGCACGCCCAATGTCACCTTGACTGATATTCTCTTTGGCTTGCACACAAGTACGGCCTCTCTCGTCTTTATGTACTTTGAACATTTGATTGAGGCCATCGACATCACACTCTCTCGATGTATCAGCGAGCATTAAATAAGTTGAGATTCTCGCATCTGGAAAAGCTTTTCGTAGAACCCACTTTTGAAAGGTCACATCGTGTAGATAAGGCGCGATGGACTTGCGTAGCTTACCCTGTTTTGTGAGAAAGCTTTTATTCGGGTCTTCTGGGTCATGGGATTTTGATTTAACTTCAATCAAGTCAAAGTGTGTGACACCCGATCGGGTGACACGCTTTTTTAGAATGTCGATACGAATAAAACATTGCTCATAGGCGATTGCTGCTTCAAATAGAGTACATTCATCGTTTTCAAGATGATGTTCGGTTTCAGCGAGTGCTTCATCGGCATTGAGTGTTGTGATGTCATGCCCCTCAGGGTGCATGACTTTCGCGAGTTCGCCGACTTGAAACCCGCCTTCTGCAAGTGCGGCAAGAAAAGGGTCGTGTGACTTTGCATTGAAGTAGTCGCGCTTACCTGTGTAGAAGAGTTTGGTGGGGCATTCGAGTGCGAGCTTATAGCGTGACTTGGTCAATGTTCGTTTCATGACTTTGAGTTTAGTCGGTGGTGCAAAGCATTGGGCAGCGATCAATACACTTGTCTCAACTTGCGGAGACAAGGTAATGCTGAACTTCGTTCAGAACTGTTGCTCAGACCTTCAGGGCAACACTCCAAACATAAATTAGAGGGTTGAGCGTTGCTTCTGAGTTGTGGATTTAAACCACGTAGTCGATCAGCGCAGCAACACTATGAACGGCAGCATCTGCAGTATTTTTAATACCACTTAAAGTACCATCGATGATCGATTCACGACCCTCAGCAAAGCTCTTTGAAGCGTACTTCGAGCCATGGGCTAAGCCCATAAATGGCGACGCGATGACAAGTGCAATCCCCATCGGCACTGCAGCAAAACCCAAGTTCTTGTTGCGCTTACGGTGCTGGTAGAGCGAAATATTTTTGATTGAAAATGCGGCGTTGAAGTTGTTGATCGCAGATGCAAGGTGGTCGACTTCCCTACGATTGCTTTTTTTCGTTAAAATTTGTCGATCAAACTTACGCAAGGTCGAGATTTTCATATAAAAAGTCCTCTCACTCTGAATACTCGAGAGAGGCGAATTTTGGCGTCAATTGAGGCACAACGATCTCAGGTACTTTACGAGTTGATGGTCTGAACACCTTAAGATTGCACCAATAAGCCCCCAGCGACACTCGACGCAAGGGTTGTCTCAGAGCCTTGAGACATGTTTAGAGATTATGAATCTTGGGTCTCTTGCTAGACTCCACAATCTGCTAACGTCAGCACATGAGTATGATGTCAAATCTGAAGTGCCCCCATTGTCATGAACACATCGATCTCGATGAAAGTTTTGCAGCACAGTTTAAAGAGAAACACAAAGCTGAATTTGATGCCGAATATCAAGAGAAGAACAGACAAGAAGTCGAAATCCAAGCCTCAAAAATAGCAGAAGAAAAATTCAAGAAAAAGCAATTGGAACTCGAACAAGAAAATGAAGCGATTCGTGAGAAACAACGACTTGAAATCGAGAAAGAAGCGAACCGTAATGCCGAACTTGCTCGCGCTGATGCGGCTGCAAAAGCAAAACAAAACGCTGAACTGCATAAAAGTCTTATCGCGTTAACGGAGAAAATGAATGCGTCAGACATGGAAACCAAGAAGAAAGAATTGGAACATCGCCGTGAGCTCGCAGAAGCGAGGAGTAGTGCGGAAAGTGAAGCGTTGGCTAAACAAGCGCACGCCAATGATGTGAGGGTTCGTGAGTTGCTCGATACAATCGCACAAATGAAGCAAAATGCGAGCGAGACTCAAAAGAAAGCTGATCAGGGTCTCAACCGTAATCAAGGTGAAGCACAAGAGCTAACGATTGAAGAGTTTTTGACTCGTCACTGCCCAAGCGATGATATCCAGCCGATCAAAACCGGCGCTCGTGGAGCCGATATTCTGCAACGTGTGCGGGACCCGCAGGGCAATGAGGCAGGCTCGATCTTATATGAAAGCAAGAATACGAAAGCATGGTCTGAAGCTTGGGTGACCAAGCTGCGAGATGATATGAAACGTGAGAAGGCACATCTTGGCGTTTTGATCACGAAGGCAATGCCCGCTAGTCAGAGTTCAGTGTTTGAAATGCGCGGTGTGTGGGTTTGCCCTGCACATTTGTACCCACAGATTATTTCTCTACTCAGAAGTAAACTTTTAAAAATCGCATATCAAAAGCGTGTTCAACATAATGTCGTTGATAAGAGTACAGCACTCTATCGTTATGTGACCAGTGAAGAGTTTAAGTCGTTGATACAAACAACAATGGAGACCTTCGATGGGCTTCAGAATCAGCTGCAGAAAGAGCGCAAACAGATGCAGCTTTCGTGGGGTAAGCGAGAGGCACAATTGAATCGCATGGTGGAACTTGTTGCAGGCGCCTATGGTAAGGTTCAAGGTTTGGGCGGGGCGGAGATTTTGGATTTGGATGCAGCACTGCCCGAACAAAGCACTCAAGAAAGCGAGCTCAAACTTCTTTAGCATACCTACGCTTACATTGATTGAGTCACTTGATATTCAAGCTTTGCGCTTTGAACCACACTCGCGTTATCTTCGGCTATGGAACTCAAATCTTTTCTAACCCAGAAGATCACAACTGCGACCCTTGATGGGGAGCTTTCAAGCAATGAGCTTGGTCGAATTGTTGAAGAAGTTGAAACCTTTGCTGCCGAAAATGGATACTCATTGCGAGAGGTTCATGACGCTTTCATGGAGAATGAAATCCCCATTCTTGAGACGGCCAACTCAACTTCGATTAAGCTTCTCGATCAAACTTTGGCAGAGCTTGAACTCGAAATGGGTTCTCTTGCGATGGGGCAACTGCATGCAAGTGTAAATACGACTGAGTTGATTGACGAGTTGAGTCATGCCCCGACAGAGCATTTAACGTCGATTGCTTATGATGTGTACAGTGATGTCGAGAGTCGTTTTTCGAGTGCTGACGCACGGGCATACTTGGGCTTTCTGATTCAGAACACACCAGGGTTGCTCGATCGCTTAAATCTGAATGAGCGGGAGTTTTTTGGTGATCTGATGAGTCAAACCAATTCGCATCTCAAAAAGATTGAGGAAATTTGGGTTGGCCAGACAGGTGATATTGGACTTATTGATGTGGATCTCAACGGTAAAATTACGTCCGAAGATCTGGCGCTCTATATTGAAAATGGAACTTACCAAGTGAAGCCCATTGGCGAGCGTGCAATGGAGTCGCTTAAACTTGCAAAAGCGATCGCAGACGCAGCAGAAACGATGGGCGGTAGTGATGTTGAATTCATCGATATTCAATATGTGAGTCGAGATGAATTTTTTTCCGACAAAGCAAGCTATAACTATGGTGGAACAGTACCCAGTGAAGAAGGTGAGAAGCACCTGTATTATCGACAACAATTCAATTCCGAGTTTTGGGAGACTCAGGGGGCCTACGCAGGTGTCGTGCGTGAAGATGTTCGACCCTCAGAGGCGATCGATGATATCGTCTTAAATGGTTCAGAGTACATGTACGAGTGCGCAACTGCGATGGTTGCGGTGTATTATCTGGCATTAAAAAACCATATGGGAGCTGAAGCTTTTGATGAGGCCTTTCAGGGCATGGCATTGTCTGGCTGGTATATGCCGGAGAACATGCGTGAGGTGACGCGAGACGGGGTGCCGAGTGCTCCGGGAGAGCGCGGTTACATTGAAAACGATGCAACCTTAGAGGGTGATGCACTTGGCTGGACGGGTGAAAACGTGATTTACGTTGGGAAATCCGATGCGGGTGAGCCGCTCTATTATGGTCACCCTTTTGGGCTCTCAACTGAGGAGGAAATTATTTCATTTCTCAAAGAATATTCAGCAGACTCTGGATCGGAACCCCATCTCTTAACAAGGAAGTACAGACTTGATGGTGCAGCGATTGAGTAGTGGTGGCTTCGATCTCAGGTATTTTTTAGTGTCCTCTCACACTTCGTAACATGACAATCGAAAAGGGTTTTGCATGGACTTAAAATCATTGCTTTCTCAAAAACTTCATCGTGCCACGTTGAATGGTGAGTTGAGCAGTAACGAGCTCGCGAAGATTATGGAAGACGTTGAGCACGTCGCGGTCGAAGAGGGATATTCAAAACAAGAAGTGTACGATGCCTTCAAGTCGAACACATCAGCTCTACAGAAGTTCGCGAATACCCAATCTCTTCTTCTATTGGAACAGTTCTTGAGTGAGTTGAATGTAGCGTTGCGGCCTTCGGATACCTACACTTTGAGCGATGGGACAACGCTCGCTGAGTTGGTGACGACCATGCGTGAGGTCGACGATGAAAGCATCACGACGCTTCTTTATGATGCCTATGAAGATATGGAAAGCCGCTTTTCGAGTGCTGAAGCGAAAGCATATTTGAGCTATATCATCTCAAGTTCACCGGACGTTGTCTCTCGGCTGGACCTGGGTGCGCGAGAACTCTTTGGGGATTTAATCCATCAAACAAATGGTCATTTGCGTAAGATGGAGGAAATCTGGGTTGCCCAAACAGGACATGAAGGTTTGATTGACGTTGATCTCAATGGTGTTATCACTTCTGAAGATCTTGCGCTTTATATTGAAAAGGGGGAAGTGAAAACAGAGTCGATTGGTGAACCTCGCTTGGAGGCCCTGAAGCTTGCAAAAGCGGTTGCTGATGCTGCAGAAACGATGGGTGGTAGTGATGTGAGTTTTATTGATATCGAATTGATAAAGCGTCGTGAACACCTCCCCGAGATTTGGACCTACCGAAAAATTGGTCGGGTTCGTACCGAAGATGGATGGCATCGCGTCTATTCGAGACAAACCTTCAATCGCGATTTTTGGGATGTGAAAGATTCTCATATTGGGCGTGTGCGCGACGGGGTACGACCCTCAGACGCGATTGACGATATCGTTATCAATGGTGGAGAGTACAAGTACGAGTGTGCGACAGCGATGATGGCGGTCTACTATTTAGCTCTGAAAAACCACATGGGTGCTGATCGTTTTGATGCTGAGTTTCAAAATTTAGTTCTTGCTGAATGGAGGCGTCCGGCAGAAGTGACAACAGAGCGCTTCGATGAACGCCCAAGCGCACCGGGCTCGTATGGATATATTGAGAACGATGCAACTGCGGAAGGCGATGCTTTGGGTTGGACTGGCGAAAACGTGATTTATATTGGCCTGTCCGACCAGGGAGAACCCTTATACTATGGACATCCTTTTGGGATTTCGACAGCCGATGAGATTATTGATGAGTTGTATCACTACTCCAAACCCAATGCAGATCGCCCCGATTTTCTGGAGTTTCATAGCAAGCTCAGTGGGTCAGTCATTCAATGAGCTTGTTTGACCTATAAAGTGTATCAAAATAAACCACCGCTTGACGTTTAATAAGAATATGTTTTATTCTGGTTTTGGGTGTTGAGGTGCAAGGAACTTGTACCGCCAGGAGATGAGAGCGGTAGTTGGCGTGATTGCGCTAGGTATCTCAGGGCCCACTTCTTATAGGCCTGTCCTGTGGCCTGTGGGGTTGACGTAACCAGGAGGAGAGAGTCATGTTGCGTTAATGGAGAGCGTCGCTGAGCGGCGCTTTTCGCTTTTTTTGGTATTCGTAGTTGGGTGTCTTACGATTGGTCCCCGGAGAATTTATTTGGTTTCCCACGATCAATCGATCATAAAAACGCATGCAACACGATCGAGGATTTCAATGGGAATGGTTGGGCGCTGACGTCGCCTATGAAGAGGGCATGCGGCGAATGCGCGATGCCATGGTTCAAGTTGAGCAAGACAATTCTCGCACGATTCTTCTTTTGCAAGAGCATTGCCCGGTCATCACAACGACGCGATCTGCGAAGCTTGCTCAAAACCTTTTGAGTACACCACAGCAGATTGAGAACTCAGGGATCGAGCTTATACAGAGTGATCGCGGTGGTGACATTACCTTTCATGGCCCTGGTCAAATTGTGGGTTACCCGATCATGACCTTAAAACCTGTTAATACGAAGCGCAGTGAGAAGCCTTATTATGATCTTGTTGCCTATGTTCGGTGGTTGGAGTCAAAGGTGATTGCAGCTTTATCTTCGTTTGAGTTGAAAGGATTGCATTCAAAAGCGGGTTATACAGGCGTTTGGATCTCTGATCTGAAGAATGCCGCCCAGTGGGAGCACGACATTCACGCGCGCAAACTCGTACAGATTGGGGTTGGTGTCACTCGCTCAGGCGTCACGCGTCACGGTTTTGCAATCAATCATACTATTGAGCTCGAACGTTATTTCAGTCATATTATTCCATGCGGGCTGTCGCGTCGACCTGTGACCACGCTCGAACGTGAAGGAATCAAGATTTCACGGCAGCGTCTAATTGATGCCCTTGCTCAGGAGTTTGGATAGCGTGTCTCGCCAGACTGCCAAGATTCCCGATCGATTTTCTGAAATCGATCAACAATAACTTGAGAACTCAATTTTGACCTTTAGGCATGAGATTCTATGCTAGGGAAGTCACTTCGAGGTTTCTATGTTTCGTATCAAGTTGCTACTGCTGTCCTCATTTCTCTTTACAGCAAGCCTGTGGGCTGCAGGCACGGTTAAAGAAGATATCCGTTTGGGTGTCGCTTTAATTGAGCGAGGGCAATTGGATGCGGGTTTGAAACGTATCAACAAAAACCTGAAGCTTGATGTCAAACTCAGTGCAGAAGTTCTACACAGTGCCCTCGAAGCCAAAGGTCTCGCACTCTTGCAAAAAGAACAAATCAATCTTGCAATTGAAGCGCTCAAGCGAGCGCTAAAATTAAATGCGGGCAGTGAAAAGTCGTGGCGATTGTTGACGATGGCATACGATATGAAGGGTGATGAAAAGGCACTGCTCGAGGCATTTGAAAGCGCTGTAAAGCATCAACCGAACTCGTCTGACTTGAGACGTGATTACGGGATGTCACTGCTTGAAAGTGGTGATGCCAAGAAAGCTGAAGCACAACTTTTACGAGCACTAAAACTTTCAAATCGTAGACCGGACATCGTGAGCGATGCAGCGTACTTAAAGCTCTATCAGAAAGACTATAAGGCTGCGCAGAGTCTTGTCATTGAAGCGCTGCAGGACTTTCCTGGTGATGCGAACCTCTACTATGTGTTGGGCGATGCATTGATGGGTCTTGAACAATCTTCAAAAGCAGCACGTGCGTATCAAAAGGCACTTAAAGATGACCCGAACTATACGCCGGCACTTTTTAAACTCGCTTTGATTCACTTTAAAAGCGGCGACGTTGCTTCTGCAGAGAGCGCTTTTCGAGCATTGCTAAAACGAGAGCCTACGCACTTAAAAGCAAAGGCATATTTGGGCGTTGTTCTCGCGGAAGAAAAAAAAGACGCAGAGGCTCAAAAAGTCTTAGAAGAAGTGCTAAAGCAAGCGCCAAACTTTAAAGACGGGCGCATGGCACTTATTTCAGTCTATGAGCGTCAAGGCATGGTGCTCAAGGCGAGTAGGTTGCGTAAGCAAATCCGAAAAGACTCCGAGTAGATGCGTTCATACGAGTGTCGATATTGGTGTTAATATGAACATTCGATCGCTTTGCTGTGTCGAATCGTTTATAACGCAACGCCCAAGAAATTCGCGAGCATTTCAGTAAGGGTTGGGCCCGCCAAATAGATTGCGACGATCGGAATTGCGACACCTAGAATTGAGCCGAGCGCATAATCTCTCACGCGCACGCCCATCATAGCAATTGCGATTGAGATCAGTGGACTTGGAAGAAAAAGAGCGCGCAGCGCAATTAATTTGGGAATGGGTTTGCGGTCGAGACTTGTTAGAATCTTTGCGACCCAGGGTTTCACCTGAGTGGGCTCAAAGGTGCCGCCGACCACGCGTGTGTAGGCAAAGTGACCCAGCATGGAAAAACTCGCTCCCAACACGCAAAGTGGGATCCCAATTGCCGGCGGAAATAGACTCGGTGCGATTAGAAAGACAATTGTCGACGACATTGGGACAAACATCGCCTGACTTAAAGTATAAATCGCCAAGAAAACCAAAGGGCCCCAGAAACCATAACGTTGAACACGCGAGCGAAGCTCAGTCGGGTGAAGCAAGGTATCGATCTCCAGTTGAGTTGCGAGAGCACCGACGACCGCGACCCCGATGAGTACACCGGCAATCCCTATAAGTGGTTTGCGATTGTTGAGCACCCAAAACCCAAAGCGCTGAACACGCGTCGATTCTACTTGAGGGCGCATCGCCTGATTATAGGTTTCGTTTGCTTTCATTTGTGCTTCAACCAAGATATACGAAAGTATTGTTTGAAGCAAAAGATGAGGGAACTCTTGATCTACTTAGACAATATCGCGTCGACGCCCATCAATGATAAAGTCCTTGAGGAGATGGTGTACTGGCTTAAACACCCAGCAAACCCGGGGAATCGGACCCATCGAATGGGTCTTGAGGCACATGATGCGATTGAGAGGGCCCGGTCGCAAGTTGCAGCATTGGTGGGTACCCAGGCAGAAAGTGTTATTTTTACATCAGGCGCAACCGAGGGCTGCAATTGGGTTGCGGACTGGTTTTCGCGTTTTGAAAAAGGAAGCGTTTTGCTCCCCAAAACTGAACACAAAAGCACATTGAAACCTGTACTGCATCGCTTGCCGAGCGAACGTGTTGAAACGATGGAGGTTGCTCTGAATGGGGATGTCTTAGGTTTGGAAGACGCGATTGCGAAACATGATGCTCCCTTGGTGTGCTTATCGCACGGGAACAACGAGAATGGCTTTGTCCACGATCTAAAATATTGGTCCGATCGCACGCATGCGGTCAATGGATTCTTTTTCGCAGATTGTTCTCAAAGTGCAGCTCGATTGGAACTCGATGTTGATACAATGGGCGTTGATTTTGCGGTTTTGGGTGCACACAAAATGTACGGGCCCAAAGGTATGGGTGCCTTGGTGGTTCACTCCGAGCGAATCCGTGCTCGATTGAAGCCGATGATTTATGGTGGGACCCAACAACTCGGACTTCGTGCCGGGACGATGAATGTTGCGGGGATTGTCGGCATGGGTGCGGCTGCGCAGTTTTTGATCGGCGAAAAAGTGACCTGTCGAGACCGTTTAATTGAATTGAGTACATTTTTTCAAAAGGAAATGAATCAAGCGATTCCCAATGTGGTTTGGGTCGGCATTCAAGAAGGTCGATTGCCCGGTCATTGGGTATTTCGAATCCCAGGGGTATCCGGCGCTGAGCTTTTGTCGAAATTGAGCGAGAACCTATGTCTCTCGTTGGGGTCTGCGTGTACGCAATACGATGAAGATGCGAATCATGTCAGTCGGGCGATGGGGCTTGATGCAGCGCAAGCGCGTGAAAGTGTGCGCGTTGGAATTGGAACTCAAAACACCCGCGAAGAACTCGTAGAGGCGATTCGTCTGATTAAAGAAGCAAGCGGAGTTTGATCGTCGAAGGCGCGCTTGAGCTCAACTCGATATTCCGGGCGAATCGTGGGGGGCAAATGAAACCTTTGGGTACGAGTTTAGTGTGTCGCGTAAATTTGACGCTCGGCTTCTTCAATAAGCCCTTGAAGTGCATTGTGTTCAGTCTTCTTTGCGTTAAGCGCGCGAGTCGGCACCCTTCGAACTTCAATGGATTCTTGTCCATACTTTTGATCAACGGGAGCATCTGCACGACTTTGAAGCTTCACACGTTGGGCCTTGTTTCGCTGCACTGCATTCTGGGCTAGTGGTTCTGAGGCAGGAATATGAAGGACCTTACGAGTAGAGACTTTGGGAGGCTCAGGAACATCGTCATCCAAAAAGCGCGTTTTCAATGTCTCAAAAGTAGTTTTAAGTCCATCAAAGTGTTTGCTGCCCGATAGATTTTGAAAGAGTAGCGTCCCAAAAAAGCCAAGAGCAATGAGAATACAAATCTGCGAAAGTGTACGCACCACCAAAGCTAGAGCCAAGCCAACACGAGAACGACGATGCCGCTTGGAACTACGCCCTTTTCGCGCACGTTTTGCACCACCTCTGTTTCTCTGCTGTGATCGCCTTGCCATGCCTTATTCTAGAAAAAAGGAGCAAGGTAAGCTAACTTTTGACTATGTCGATCTTAAAACGAGTAGGGCGGGTAGTGAAGAGTGAGCTTAATGCTCACTTGGACAATCTCCGGGATCAAATCAGCGACGAAAGCAGTCGAGAGACGCAATCGTCAGGGAATAGAGTTGCACCGAAGGTCGAAGCTCAAAGTGACGCACAGATAGACGAAGAGCTTCCGCAAAAGCCTGCAAAAGTCCGCGGCATTAATGAGACCCAAGGTCAAACTGAAGGGGGGATAACGAATGCACCTTCCATCGTAGAGTTGAAAGCGCTCATTTCTAAGGATCCTGACGAAGAGTGGGCCAGGGCATGTTTGGGGATCGAGATGCCCTTGAGCGATCCTGCTTTTCTTGAAGGATTAAACGAAGTCTACGAGTTTCGAAGCGAGGGCTTCGACGCCTCGTCACTCGAGACACTTGATTCAACGCAACGATGGATCGAACTCACGCAGGCGTATGAGTTTTTGGCTTCACTCTATGCTCAACACGCTGATGTGCATGAGCAGTGAAGATTGGGCCAGCAACGCGACACCTGATGCTCGAGAACCACCATCTCTTTAAGCGCTCACGAAACGCTCGGGTTTTCATGGAAGAAGCTTTGAGTAGGAGGATTGACAGCGCGGGTGTATTTGTAAGATTTTACCTATGCCTTTTCAAGATTACGAAACCGTTGTCGGCCTCGAATGTCACGTTCAGTTGGACACCGCCACAAAACTTTTCTCACCTGCTAAAAACAATTATGGTGATGCTCCAAACACGAATGTTGATGTTGTTGACCTTGGGCTCCCTGGCGTTTTACCTGTTTTGAACGAAGAAGCAGTAAACTTTGCGATTCGACTTGGTCATGCTCTTGGTTGCACGATTCACCCCGTCAGTGAGTTTTCGCGAAAGCACTATTTTTACCCTGACCTGCCGAAAGGCTATCAGATCTCTCAATTTGATAAGCCGATTTGCACGGGGGGCTCTCTCGATATTGAAGTTGATGGCGTGACAAAAACGATTGGCATTACCCGGATTCATATCGAAGAAGACGCAGGCAAGAATATTCATGTTGAAGGCGGTGCGAGTTCCTACTGTGATTACAACCGTGCAGGAACGCCGCTATTGGAAGTGGTTTCAGAGCCTGACTTTCGTAGTGCGGATGAGGCAGAAGCCTATTATCGAAAGCTGCGCCAAATCTGCATGTATCTCAAAATCTGTGACGGCAACCTTCAAGAAGGCTCCATGCGGGCCGACGCGAATGTGTCGGTTCGAAAATATGGTGCTCCGGAGTTCGGTCAACGCACTGAAACCAAGAACATTAACTCGCCGAAATACCTGAATCAAGCGATTGTTTTTGAGTCCAATCGTCAGGTTTTAGAAGTTGAAGCGGGGAATACCATTCGACAAGAAACACGTCTTTGGGATCCAAACAGAAAAGAAAGCCGTGCGATGCGAACCAAAGAGGACGCGGACGATTATCGCTATTTCCCTTGTCCGGACTTGCTTCCTCTTCATGTTGAGCAAAAGAAGATTGACCGTATTCGTGAGGAGCTGCCTGAACTCGCGGATGCAAAACATCATCGCTTCGTTCAAGAGCTTGGTGTGAGCGATGAGGCTGCACATGTTCTTGTGAGCGAAGCTTCAATTGCAAACTACTTTGAAGCTGCCCTAAAAGTGCATGGCAATGCCAAGGGCGTTTCGAACTGGGTGATCAATGAAGTCTTGCGCGTTGCGAAAGAACGAAGCGAAGATTCTGCAGACATAAGCAATGTGAATATCCCTGCTGCCATGATTGGCGAACTGGTTCAGCTCATTGATGAGCGAGTGATTTCAGGGAAGATTGCCAAGAAGGTTTTTGCGGAACTTGAAGCTTCGGTTGAGCTGAGTCCATCACAAATTGTGGAATCAAAGGGTTGGCGTGTCGAGCGTGACGATTCAAAGATTGAGGCAATTATTGATCAAGTCATGAACGCAAACCCAGATGAAGTCA
Source organism: Myxococcota bacterium (assembly GCA_020630615.1). Taxonomy (GTDB): domain Bacteria; phylum Myxococcota; class UBA727; order UBA727; family JAHDBA01; genus JAHDBA01. Next base: position 36,980 of record JAHDBA010000001.1, read on the forward strand.
CGCGTTACCAAGAAGGTAAAACAAAGCTCTTCGGCTTTTTCGTTGGGCAGGTCATGAAAGAGACTCGCGGGCAGGCCGACCCAGCTGATGTGAATCGTTTGTTGAAAACGAAGCTCGATGTCAATTAATCCGGTGCTTCGACATAAGTACGTTTGAGTACATCAACATCTTAGTTTTTTATTATTTGAGGACACGTTTTAAAAAATACGAGGAATCAAGATACAAAAAAGGGAGCAGCAATGCTCCCTTTCTCGTATTCGTGTTCAGCTTAATTATTGTATGGGCTCGCTAAGATCTTCGCCTGCTTCCTTGGCCAACGTCACTTCCGTTGAAAGAGCCTCACGCGACAGGAGAGTTGTTTCAGTCTCTTGATGTGAGATCGTCTCGAACTTCAAGAACTTGGCTTCTTGTAAAAGAACTGTCTCTTGAGTGAGGGTTCCACAATCACCATTGATCACGAGTGTTTCAGTACTATTCGTATCGGTGGTTCCCGAGATCGATTTTTCGGGACTTAGACATGTGGAGCCGGTCGGTATCCCGGATTCACAAATCATATCCACCACACTGAAACCATCTGTGTTGCATGCTTGTCCGCCAGGTAAGGTCCCATTGTGGCTGGTGCTCATTACGCGGAAGGTCGCAAATCGCTCGTTCTTTGACAGCGTTTCAATATCTTCGCTTGGTACACCATCAATAAAAGACGAACCGATAAAGATACCACCATCAACACCGTCACAAAGATCTTGAGTTGCAAGTCGACTCTCGACACAACCAAACTCGTTAAATATTTTTAAAGTATCTGTAGCATCGCTTAGTAAATCAGCTCCAATCCAAGAGTAAGGGCTTGCACCTTCTTCAACCACAGGAACATTACCGTCCAAAGGTCGGGCCTGCGCCAGGCCGTCAATCAAAGGCTTAATACAGTTCCAGTCTGCACCTGCGGCGATATTTTGTGAAGTCGCAATCATCTGTCGAATTAACTCCGCTTGATCGCTACTATCACTGGTAGTGCCACACAAACGATCATTTGCGTCTGATGCGGAGAGTGCTACGAAGTCGACTGGTACGATCCCAGTAAGAACTTTATCGCTCGCGTCACACCACTCTTCTGCGCTTCTATTTCGAACAATAAGGTCGCATGAGTTTTGTTGATTGGTCTCAACATGCTCACATACAAAGTTCATACATGCCTCAGGATTTGAAGCGAGGTCATCTGCGCCGCAGAAACTTTCTAGGCAGGCTGCACCGCTCGCAAAACCGAAGGCACCACATTTCCGAGCAGCGCAAGTACGGGTCTCACCAAAACATGTCCCACATTCAAGAAGATGCTTCGCACGTTTCGGGAGGAAGGTTTCAGTAAGCGCTGGAGCAAAGGCAACATCAGGCCCGATCTTTTGAGTATAAATAAATCCGAGAGTCTGTGGAGTTTCAATCCCCACACCTAAATCTGAAGCCACATCGGGTTGATGACACCCGATACAAGAGCCCGTGTATTCAATAGCAGAAAGAACTTGATGCACTGTTTTATCGCCCAGGTCTTGACCCGCAAAGAGTCCACCTTGCTCGATATCCGATGCTGCAGAGATGTAGCGCGAATCATTAATAAATGATCCAAAGTTGTCCGTACTTTGCGCAGACCACCACATTTCATTTTCACCAAAACCTGGGTCAATATCCCAAAGAGTTTGGGCATTGACTGCATTCGGCAGCGAGACGTTATGGAAATGGTCCCGAAACTCGTTGACGTCGATGAGTGTTGGGTCACGTGGGCTACCTGTACCGATGAGCATGTCCGTGTGTGCATTGCCTGCAACTGGAACCCTTTCCGCTACGACAGCACAAGCGATATCACCAATCTCACAGTCATTGAGAGTATTGAGTTTAAAGTCCATGAGGCTCCAGAAGGAGTTACGGTTACTTTCGATCGCATTGGATCGAATTTGGCCCATGCCGCGAGCATAGTTCTGCCACGTGAACACCGGTGTAAAGTCTGCTTTATCGTCGTCATTAGTATCGAGTCCGTCGAAAAAGAACTCACGTAAGGACTCGATGCGTTCGATATCGCTGTCAACCGAACTCAAGTTTGCCCAAAACTCGGCAATGGGTTTACACCCCTCAAGACCCGAATTGATTGAGGGGTTTGGAAGGGCAGCTTCAAAGATTAGAAACTTTTCGTCGTTTTGCTGAAAAACGATTCGGTACTCACCGCAATGCGAGCCATCTGCAGGGGCAAGATCAAAGCGATTGACAAGAACAACTGGAATCATTGTTTCCGTCCATTCACCATTGCTTTGTTTTTCAAGATCAAAGGCAATCGCCGCATCTTCGTCTCGGTTGCATGCATTGGGCCAACCATTAAGTTCTTCCGGGCATTCTACACTGTCAGACGTACCAGGAATGTTCGCAGTGCCATCCGCCATGCTCCCGAAGATTGAATGATGGAAACGAAGAATATTTTCATCAATCGAGTCGGGGTCACCACCATGAATACTATCGGTAATCGCTTCGACCACGTCGGTATACTTAAAGTATAGGTCGAGTGCTTGAACACCATCAAAACTTTCACCCGGAGCAGAGATCGGCTCATTGGGAACCATCAGCGAGCGCGTGATAAAGTTTTCACCAAAGAAGATAGCGGACTCACCAGGGTGACTCGCTCTTTTCACCTTAACATCTGCAACTTGCGCATTGCTATCGCACTCAAACTCCGCATCGAAATCGAGTGAATACCCTACAAACTGCCCCCCCACCAAATCTTCAGATTCATCGACACACCCTGTGCCGATGAGGCCAAGAACCAATAAAATTTTCGCGTAACTTCTTTTCATGCCTGAGCACCTCTTAAAAAAAATGTAAATACCGACCACTTTCAAACGATCGATCTGCACACAATTCAGATTAAACAATCGCTAGCGCAAATGTCACGTTCTCGACCGAAAGTTGTCTTAAAGTGAGATGACACGAACCAGACCGTGTAGGTGTGCTCCTACCTTTCATGACAGTTTTTCCGTATTTGATCTTTTTGAGACACTTTTCGGTCAACAACTTGCCGAATGGACATTCACTTCAATAAGGTGAGAGAGTCTTATTGTTTTCCGCTTTAAGGATCATGGAGGCTTGCGAATGCAGCACAATAAAATGAACAAAAAAAGTATTTTCTCGACGAGGAATGCACTATTTCCACTCTCGATAATGGCGATCGCATCGCTTGGGTTTTCGGGTTGTAACGTCGAAGAGATCACATCGACTCTCGGACTTGATGACTGGCGAAGTACAGCTTCAAGTGAAAGTGCGCTCGCCAACATTTCGCCAGACTCGGGTGATTTTGAAGGTGGTACGTGCCCGCAAAGCCCGGGGCAAATCTCAACCGTCGGATCATGGCAAGGTGAACCCGGTCGATTAAATTACCCGACTGTCGATCTTTATACGACCGACTCGTGTGGCACCAATCCTTACGAATTGTCCGATAACGCATATTTGACGACACCGCCTGCGGGGTTTGGAGCTTCCAGCGGAGATCGTTTTGCGGGTGGCCAGGCAACATTTGAAGCCGGTGAGTGGCGTTTAACGGAAGCCGTTTATGCCCCATTTGACCAACCGATGACAGAGGGATCAAAATATTCTTGTTCTTTTGATCATGCCTCGCTTCAAATTGCATCTCCTGCGACGAATTTTAGAAGCGACGCCCTTGATGCGTCGGCATGTCTTTATGCATCGACCGGCCCAATCGATCTCGATGGCACCGAAGTGTGTAGTCTTGTTGAGGCCGGCACATTAACGCCGATCGTATGCTCGCCGCACGCCGCTTCAGCATCGTACCCATTTTTCTCATGGTCAAGCTTTGATGCTGTATTCGTTGCGGACCAGAACTACAGTCATCTCGTGGCCTCAGCGAACTGCGCACGTGGTGGTGGGAACCAAGACTTCATGGGTTATTGGGCAGTTGATAATATTCAATGTGTTGAAAGCACAGACGAGCCATGTTCTCAAGACCCGGTCAATGGGTCTCTCAATTGCCCCCCGGGGCCGACGTGTAACGACGGCATCTTTAACGGTGACGAAAGTAACGTCGACTGCGGCGGCTCATGCGGTGCGTGTGGTGGTGGCACTTGCAATATGGATGCAGACTGCAACGGGACAACATGTAAAGAAGAAACATGCACGGGTCATGTTTCTACTTTATGCGAGTCAGACCAAGACTGCACCAGCACAACATACTCACGTTGCGATAATTCTGTTGGTAAGTGTACTCGACCTACAAGCTGTAACCCTGGTATCTGTGATGTTTCGTGTCTCGCAGACGATGACTGCGGTGTTGGAGAAATCTGTGCAGGGCAAGAAAGTTGTACACGTAATGTGTCACAACAGTGTTCAACGGATGCCGAGTGCGAGAGCGCAGGTTCTTATAATATTTGTGACAATGGGTCGGGACATTGTGGCTTGGGCTGCGGCGGTGGAACTTGTGTAAATGTTGCCAACGCTGACGGTGAAGGTTGTACTTTTGATTCGGAATGTGCGAGTGGTTTTTGCGCACAGAATGATTGTTCGAATGTTTATGGTAACGTGTCATGTTCTTTTGATAGCGACTGTAGTACCTTCCGCCCAGTTTGCTCGGAGGCTGACGGTGGTAAATGTGGTTCAAGTTGTACTGCGGGGATTTGTGCACCCAACCCGAACGCGCACTGCACGAACGGTGTGCAAGACGAAGACGAAACAGGTGTTGATTGTGGCGGTGCTGATTGTACGGGTTGTGACGAGTGTCAAGTTGACAGTGAGTGTTCTGCAGGGCAATCATGCAATACAATCTTAAACCCGAACCAGTGCGTAGGGTGTTTTACGAACAGTGACTGTTTTGATGGCTTGGTTTGTACTTCTGATATTTGCATCGATAACCAGTGCCAAAACCCAACATTGCCGGTAGGGGCCCATTGTATCGATGGCGTTTGTGATGGCGACGGTTCGTGCCAAGGATGTCTGGTTGACTCAGATTGTGGTGCGGGAGAACTTTGTAGTGGCAATGAATGTGTTGAGTGTACGATAGATTCTCAGTGCCCGGATGATGGTAACGAGTGTACCGCCTCGGTATGCATCGCAAACACATGTGAGAATAAACCTGTTGATAATGGACAGGTCTGTGCGGCGGGTGTCTGTGGCGATGGCCAATGTGTCGGTTGCAACACTCCAGCCGATTGTGGTGTGAACCCAACGTGTGGCGAGTTCACGTGTAACGCTGATCAAGAATGTGAGCTCATCTTTGCGAACCCGGGTTTGACAGGCACAGCTTGTGTGACACCGAATATGTGCGATGCGAGTCAGAACTGTGTTGAGTGTATCAGTGACGCAAACTGTCCAGGTTCTGAGGTTTGCGATGCGGGCGTTTGTGTTGAGTGTTCAGCAAACGACCAATGCGGCTCGGTGACCGAATGTGCAGCGCCATTTTGCACAGCAACAAATACCTGTGATGCCGGCCTATTGCCTGCTGGAACAACATGTACCGGTGGCGTATGCGACGGTGCGAATAACTGTGTTGGTTGTCTCGATAACTTCGATTGTGCAGGCAACCCAAATGGTGAGATGTGCGACCCAAGTACACGGCAATGTGTTGCATGTTTGAATGCTTCAGACTGTAGCGACGACTTTGAATGTACAACGGATCAATGCATTGCAGGATCATGTGTGAACACAACCCAAACCATTAATACACCGTGTGCTGCAGGTGCGGGCGTATGCAATGGCAACACATGTCAAGAATGTAACGAAGACTCACATTGTATCGGCAACGCCAATGGTGAAGTCTGCGACACGACATCTGGAACATGTGTTGGATGTGTTGATGATGGGCAATGTGAAGATGGCGACCCATGTACAACAAATACATGCAATGCAGGAACATGTGCAAGCGTGACAGAAACGGGCGGCTTATGTGAGTGTTTAAGCGCATCAGATTGTCAAGCGGCAGATGTATGTTCAGACGTGGCATGTGTTGCGAATAGCTGTCAATATTCGAATGTTGCTGCCGGTAGCAACGACGCTGGGGAATGCCCGAATGTTTGTGATGGCAGCGGTGAATGTGTCGAATGTCTAAGCAACAGTGAGTGTGCTGCCAATGGTGAGGTTTGCGACACGATTAACAATGTATGTGTAGCCTGTAACTCGGTGGCAGACTGCGGTGCGGCCGATACATGTCACGTGATGACGTGTAGCGCGAACGAATGTGTTCAAGTGCCAGAGCAAGAGGGCGAAACCTGTACAGGTGGAGTGTGTAGTGATGTTCAAACCTGTGTTGAGTGTGTAGACGACACGCAATGTGCTTCAGGTTTGTTCTGTGGTGCAATGAACACTTGTGTCGCTTGTGAAAGTAATGCTCAGTGCGACGACGGGATTTCATGTACCAGCGATGTTTGTAACGAAGCGGGCGTTTGTTCGAATATCGTAAACACTGCTGGAACTCAATGTATTGATGGAGCCGGAGAAGCTGGCGTTTGTTTGGGTGATGATTGTGTAGAATGCGGCAGTGATTCAGACTGTTCGAATGGAGAACTCTGCAATCTTAGCAACAATACCTGCCAAGAATGCCTTTCGGATGTCAACTGTGAAGACGGTAACGAATGTACCGAAGACGTCTGTAATGGTGGAACATGTTCGAATCTACCTACAACGGGTGACACATGTAGTGGTAGCGGGGTGTGTAATAGTGCCGCGCAATGTGTTGGTTGTTTAACTGCTGCGGATTGTGGCTCTGGTGATTCATGCGAGGCTGTGAGTTGTGTGAATAGCGTCTGTGAAACCAATAATATTCCAGTAGGCGGTTCGGATATTCGCTGTGATACATCGACTCCACTTTGTGACGGCTCTGGTATTTGTGTTGAATGCAATGTCGGAAGTGATTGTGCTTCTGGGCTATGTGTTGAAAACGCTTGTGTTGAATGTGTCGCTGCTTCGGACTGTGGAGAAAATCCAAACGATTGTTTCCGTAACGAGTGTCAGCTGAACACCTGTATTGCGGTACATGAAGGTGCGGGTGCTCAGTGTGATTTTGCGCAAGGCGAGATCTGTGCCAATGACAGCGATTCAACTTGTGTCGAATGTTTAGAAGATGCACATTGTTTGAACGCAGAACAACCTTTATGTTCACCAAGCAATACGTGTGTAGCCTGTTTGACTGACTCGCAATGCAATGATGCCAATGCGTGTACCACTGATTTGTGCTCAAATAACGTATGCGTGAACGATGCGACGGCTATTGGTAGTGATTGTTCAGGTGGTGTTTGTAACGGTGCAGGCACATGCGAAATCTGTAACGTCGATCAAGACTGTGTTGACCTCAACCCTTCAAATCCAGTGTGTCTTATCGATGCGGTTAATGGTAACTCATGCGTTGAATGCAACGAAGACACAATCTGCGATGATGGTAACGACTGTACGATTAATGCATGCAATAGAGCATCAAATACGTGTGATGTCGCACCGGTTGCCGCGGGTACAGATACGCCTTCAGGTGTTGCGAACGGTGACGGTCAGTGTGTTCAGTGCCTTGGTAATGAGGATTGTGCGACAGGGTTCTGTGATATCGCGAACAACGTCTGTACGGGTTGTCTGGCAGACACGGATTGCCCCGTAGCAAACCAATGCCAAACCTCTTCATGTATCGGTAGCGGTGCTTCACAAGCGTGTGCTCCGGTTAGCAATCTTCCAAATGGAAGCCTTTGCACGGATGGCGGCAATGCTTGTGTTGAAGGGCAATGTGAAGAGTGTTTCGTGGACAACGATTGTGGCGTCGGTGAAGTTTGTAACCCAAGTACCTTCACATGTATGGGTTGCTTTGAGGACACACATTGTGGCGGCAGCACCCCATTCTGCGATGTTGTAAACAACGTTTGTGCATCGTGCCTTGCGGACTCCGATTGTAGCGACAGCAACGAATGTACTGCCGACCAGTGTGTGAACGGGACTTGCACTTTTGAAAGTCTCAATGCGGGTGATGCGTGTTCAGCAGGTGTATGTGACGGCGCCGAAAGTGCACCAACATGCATTGAATGTCTCGGAAACACACATTGCGGTGGTAGTGAACCCTTCTGTGTCAATGACGAATGTGTGGCATGTCAAGGCGATGAGGATTGCCCGGCTAGCCTCGAGTGCTTCGAAAAACTTTGTCAAGATGGTGGCTGCAGTGCAGATGTACCCATGGTGCAGGGAGAATCATGTGTGATGTCGACCGGCCAAATCGGTTTTTGTGATGGTGCAGGAACATGTAACCCATGTAATGTCGACGCCGATTGTCAGAACGGACAGTTCTGTTCGGGGCAAAACATATGCGTGGGATGCTTAAACGATACGCACTGCCCTGACGATGGAAATGCATGTACAAGTGAAAGCTGCGTCAATGGTTCGTGCGAAAATGCAAATCTTCCTGCAGGTACACAAAGTGCAGAAGGATTTGCAGATGGCAACGGTCAATGTGTGAGCTGCCTTTCCGATGCGAATTGCAATGGCGCCTCAGTATGTAACCCAGCAAACAATGAGTGTACGGGCTGTGTTGACGATAGCGACTGCGGTGGTTTGAGCCCAATTTGTTCAAGCGGTACCTGTGTTGCATGTGACGCAGACAGCGATTGCAATGATGGCAACGATTGTACGGACGATACGTGTGTTTCAAACACGTGTTCGTTCACCAATACTCCTTCCGGAACATCTGTCCCTGGGGGCCTCGTTGCGGACGGTGATGGACATTGTGTCGTATGTGCATCAAGCAGTGACTGCAACGCGGGAGCGCCAATCTGCGATCTGGCAACCAACCAATGCGTCGGTTGTTTGAGCAACTCAGATTGTAATGACGACGGGAACGAATGTACGATTGCTGTCTGTAGCGAAGCAGGTGTTTGTACTCAAAATGATGTTGTCGTTGCAAGCCCATGTGGAGACGGAAACCTCTGCGACGGGACAGGCGGATGTGTTGAATGTCTGGGCGCATCCGATTGCGATAGCGATATCTGTGATGCGGTATCCAATACATGTTCTCAGGCGACGTGTAGCGACGGTGTTCAGAATGGTGCAGAGAGCGGCGTCGATTGTGGCGGTCCGCTTTGCCCACAATGCCCTGTGAACCCGAGTTGTAATGCTTCGAACTCTGACTGTAACGTGGGTAGCGACTGTACCAGTGGTGTTTGTGAGACGAATGCTGGCTGTTGCGTTGCACCAACATGTAGCGATGGTGTTCAAAATCAAGACGAGACCGATATTGATTGTGGTGGCGTTTGCGGTGCGACCTGTCAAGTTGACGAAGGTTGTGATGATGCGAACGATTGCTTGACTCAAAGCTGTGATGCTACGAGTGGACTCTGCGTTCCATCGGCATGCAATGACGGTGTGATGAACGGTCAAGAGACCGACATCGATTGCGGTGGCCCAACATGTGACAGTTGTGATGATGGCAAAGATTGCTTGGAAAACAGCGATTGTGATTCGCTTTCATGCCCGGCTTCAAACACGTGCGTTACAGAAACATGTACGGACGGCATAATGAATGGTGACGAGACCGATACGGATTGTGGTGGAGGAACATGCCCAGATTGTATTATCGGTGAGGTCTGTGCTGATAACTCAGATTGCGTCACAAACCTTTGTGTTGAAAATGAGTGTGTTTCACCGACCTGTGATGATGGTAATCAAAACGGTCTTGAAACCGACGTGGATTGTGGTGGGCCCGACTGTCAAGGTTGTGAGGTTGATGAACAATGCGACGTTGCTTCCGACTGTCTTTCATACCAGTGCGGTAGTGATGGACTTTGTGATGAGCCGAACTGCAACGATGGCTTCATGAACGGTAACGAGACGGATGTCGATTGTGGTGGTGAAGATTGTGCACCTTGTAATGTGGACCAAGGCTGTGTTGTCGCGAGGGATTGTCAGACAGAAATCTGTACGAATGATACCTGTGCTGCTCCAAGTTGTTTTGATGGTATGGAGAATGGTGATGAAACAGGAGTGGATTGCGGTGGGGCAGACTGTTCTGCGTGTCCTAGTGATTCAACGTGCCATAGTGGTGCTCCAAACTGTTCCGTTGATAGCGACTGCGTATCTGGCAACTGTGATGCAGGCTGTTGTGTGGATTCATCCTGTAGTGATGGAATACAAAATGGCGGTGAAAGCGATGTCGACTGTGGAAACGAATGTGGAAGCACATGTGAGCCGACCGAAGGTTGTGATTCCGACGATGACTGTACGACTCTACTATGTCACGAGCCAAGCGGTCGCTGCGTTGCACCGAGTTGTAGTGACGGTCAGAAAAACCAGGGTGAGTTTGAGGTTGATTGCGGTGGGCCGAACTGTGATGCATGTCCGGGAGGTAGCGGGCCGACCGGTTGCACTGAGGCGCCTGTGATGACTGCAGATTGTGTGAGCTTCCTTGCTCAATGTGATGAGTGTCTTGCACCAACGTGTTCGGACGGAATTCAGAATCAAGACGAGACGGACGAAGATTGTGGTGGGGTGTGTGGAAACACCTGTGAAATCGGCGAAATGTGTGATGCAAATGCTGACTGCACAAGCAACGATTGTGACGCGGAAACCGGAGTATGTACTCAGGCTACATGTACAGATACGCTGTTAAACAACAGTGAGACAGGCGTTGATTGTGGCGGTGGCGACTGCCCACGTTGTGACAACTACATCCCATGTGAAGACGGGGTACGAGACTGTATTAGTGGCATCTGTAGAAACCTTGAAGGCTTTGGTGGTCGTGTTTGTGTACCACCGACCTGTACGGACGGTGTACGCAATCAAGGTGAGACTGATGTTATGGCAACTGGTGGAGAATGCGGCGGACCCAATTGTCAACCGTGCCCAACAGGCGACAGCTGTCTTCTTGATAGAGATTGTGTCTCAGAAATCTGTGATGTTGCAAATGGTTTTGTGTGTATTGATCCTGTCGAACCTCCGCCACCAGCAGGAAACTGCTTTGACGGTATCCAGAACAACGATGAAGAAGGCGTCGACTGCGGTGGGTCTTGTGGAGATATCGCAGAATGTTGTGAAAACGGTATTCTCGATGGCGATGAAAGTGCGATTGACCGAGGCGGACGTTGTGGCTCAACCTGTCAGTTGAATGACCCATGTGTTGGAAACGCCGACTGTCGCGGTGACCTCTTCTGTTACCGTTCGGATACGAACATGCTCCTTGGAACATGTACGCCGCTTTGTCCTGGTGCACCGAACCCATTTGACTGCGATAGTGATGGATTCTGCAACAACGATGAGTGGATGGATGGTACGAACGCCTGTATGGGCGGTGGTGAAGAAGGTTCGAATGACGATTCGTGGCCAGATCTTGATGGCGATGATTTGCCAAACTGGAACGACCCCGATGATGACGGCGATACGATCCCAACTTCACAAGAGCATGAAGAAGGTAGCGAGCATGGGCTTGACCAAGATAACGATGGCGACAACTGCTACTATGATCTTGAGTCCGACGGAGATGGGATCCCAGATGCAGATGAACCCAATGACGAGAACAACGATGGCGTCCCGGACTATCTACAGAGTAATGGTGGGTGCGACCAGTTGATTGAGTTTGTTGATTGCCCAGCAACGCTCTATTGTGGCGGAAACTACCGATGTGGTGTTCGCGTCAGAAACGTGGGTAATGGACAATGCTACTCCAATGTTTCGATTTCGGTGACTCTACCCAATGGTGTCATATTCGATGAGTTCACGGGTGCAGGTTGGACATGCTCTGAGACGGGTGGTGTAGTCAGTTGTGACAACGCGGCAAATCTCAACCCTGCTGGTGATGTGAGTGGTGAAATTGTGTTCACGGTGGACCCTCAATCCGACGTCTGTCCGAATGAGAGTCCGACACAAGGGTCCTTTGGCGGAGACATCACGCCAGTTGCGCCAGACTCGAATCCAAACAACGACAATGCAGGGCATACTTGTGAGATCCCTGTAACCGTTGATGGGGACAACGATGGTGTCGATGACAATGCAGACAACTGCCCAGAAGTCGAAAACCCAGGTCAAGAAGATGCGAATGGTTACACGGATGGTGATGGTGCAGGTGATGCCTGTGAAGATGTCAACAGTTATCGAAATGGTAATGAAGAGGATATCCAAGTCATCGGTGGTCGCCTCTTTGGGTGTAGTGCAACGAGTGCATCAGACTTTGGGATGATCGCTGGCCTCTTGGGACTGGCTCTGCTTCGAAGGCGCCGCCGCTCCTAAGAACTGACCTAATAGAAAAAAACGCTCCGAGGTTTCGGAGCGTTTTTTTTGCGTATGACTTTGCTGTTATGAGCATAGGCGCTCTGTCTATCAATTCACTTGAGCAGAGGAAAAATCGACTTAACGTGACCAGCGATACAAAAAGCTGCGAATCTTTCCAGAGGGAATCGGCCAGCGTTTTTCAGGCTTACCCAAACCCATCAACGTATCGGTTTTTGGGTGTGCTGAAAATATTAATACTCGATGCCACTTTGTTTGTTGTAATCTTTCACCAAAAGTACGGTAAAGACCATCAAGTTGCAATCGATTCGTCGCGAGACGTTCTCCGAAAGGCAGATTAGAGACAATCGTTTGAGAATCGTCATCCAAAATACTCTTACGAGCGTCCAAACGCTTGGCTTCAATATATTTACGAAGCCCTGCGTTCTCGATACATTGTGTGGCTGCTTCAATCGCGTTGTCATGCCAATCGCTTAAACGAATTTCCGATTCTAAAGAGCTCAGCACTTTGGCTTTTGCTTCAGCTTTCGCTTCACCAAACCCTTGTTTTAAACCCCATGCATCTCCGGGCCAATACTCCGCATCGAATTTTCGCGATGCCCCGGGAAAGATATTCAAAGCCTTTAAAGTCTGCTCAATTGCAATTGTTCCGCTACCACAAAAAGGGTCATGAAATGCAAAGCGTGCGCTGGCATTCCCCATGCTTAAGAGACCTGCAGCAACACTTTCACGCATTGGCGCATTGACTTTTACTCCACGCCTGAAGCCACGCATATGCAAGGGGCGTCCTGAGCTACTCAATAACACTTCAACGCCGTCACGGCTCCAAACAACCAAAAAGCGATATTGGGGCTGGAACTTTGAGCGTGTCGGTCGAGGTCTTTTGGCCTTTACCAAGGAATCTCGGAGTGCGTCAGAGAAGACAAAGTTAAGACTTCGAGCGTTGATTGGTGCGTCTTTATGCGCAATGGCATCTGCCTCAAAGCGAATTTCTTCCCGTTCGCAGATCCAAGTGTGCGCCCTGTCGTGCACCCAATCAACGAATGCTTTCTCACTTTCCACTTTAACACGAGCGATCGGCAGCATGATAGTGTGCGCGATTCGCGAGCACACGTTCAACTTTCCGATGAGCGAGCGTTCCACACTCCCTTTGACACAGCCTCGTTCGACCTGCAGCGATGCGGCCCCCAACGATTTGAGTTCGTATTTTAGAGCTTTCTCGAGACCGAGTGGGCAGGATGCCACAAAATCGATATCATTACCGGATTCAAAAAGAGTCGATGACATAGTTCACCCATTTGGCCATCGAAAAATGAGCCCGGATAAGAAAGAGTACTGAGGAGCGCTGATAAAAGTATGCGGGTGGTGCTTTAAAACTTCATTCCATTTTTGGCTCTGAATTTGATCCAGTCCCAGCCTGCATATGCGCTTCCGACAAGGACAACACCGCCAACCCACGGGGCTAAGAGTGCACCCGCTCCCAAGCCAATCGCAGCTGAACCTAGGAAGGTATAGCGTTTCTTTTTCTCTTCCCGTTCACGGCGTTGGATAAGGTTTCCCATAGTAGCCTCCAAAATCATCTTAGAGCAAGAGCTCTTTCGTGTCATGAATTTGAAGAAAGAATTATATTCAATGCGTGAAAAGAAAAAGCATTTTTGACATCCCGGCTCGACCGGCTAACCTAAAATGAAGCTTCAGTTTGTCCTATAAGGCGGAATTTCTATGAACAACATCAAACATATCCTTTTCACATTGGGGTCCGGCCTCGTGCTGTTCACACTTTTTACAGCTTCGTGTAGCCAAGACTCCTCAACTGAACTTAGTGGTGAGGGCATCAATCAACCTTGCGTAAGCAGCCAAGATTGTATCGATGCCTTTGGTCACGCGGCCTATGTGTGTGCGTCCGGTTTTTGTCAGTTTAATTGTGTCAATGCGAGTGAATGTCCAGACGGGTACGAATGTAACGGCGGCTATTGTGCAGCCGGTGCCACTGGCGAGCCTGATAATGGTGCGACCTGTCAAAGCAGATGCGATTGTGGGCCAGGGCAGTTGTGCACCAATTCGTCCTGTGTGGCCTCCAATGCAGGCCCAGGAGATACTTGTTTAACCAATGAAGACTGTCCGACAGGTCAAGACTCTTGTGGCGCTCTCCTCTGCGTTGATGATGGTTCACAAAAAACATGCAAGGTTGCTGTCTGTCAAAACGATTCGGATTGCGCCGGTCAGTTTGGCTGTACGAATCCGGCAGAGCCATGTGTTTGTGACGCGAACCTTCAATGCGTGCAAGGTAACGCGGCTAGCGGTTGTGTCTCCAACAGTGATTGCGAGAACGATGAGTATTGTGACTTTAGTGCGGGCTCACCCGGCGTGTGTTTGTCTAATGCATCATCATGTACAAGCAGTGCGCAGTGCCCCGGGGACCAAGTTTGTAATCTGACAACAAATACTTGCGTTCCCCCAGGCGGTGATACCCAAACAGGGCCTAGCGGCGGTTCATGTTCAACAGACTTTGATTGCAACCGTGGTGATTGTGCAACGGGCCAATGCGAGTATTGTGATAATCCAACGAGTGAGCAAGATGCGGGAACATGTCGTAGCGGATGCGCTTCCAACACCCAGTGTGACGTAAGCGCAAACCTTTTATGTGACAGTGCTTCAAATACCTGTGTGCAAAGTGACACACCAATCGATCAGAACACGGGTGTGTGCGACACCAACTCTGGCACAATGGGTATCGGTGACACATGTTTTACCTGTGAAGATTGTCAGGCGGGTCTTGGTTGCGACGTGTTAGGTGGCTCAGTTTGTAAGCAGAAATGTGATTTGTTAACATGCGGGCTACTGGGTGACACCGGTGGCGTGCCCCTTCCAATTCCAGGTTTAGGTGGGGGTGGTGAATGTTGTCCTGCGGGTCAAACATGCGGATTTGGTACCGATATTGGTGACATCGGTGGCGGCGGCGGGTTCGAAGATCTATTGGTTGGATTCTGCAATGATGCCGCTGCAGGCGCTCCCTAGTTTATGAGTTCAAGTTTCTGTGCGCTGAGAAATGCCTCAGAAACGAATTTATAATGGTGTACGTGAACGATAAGTGACCGACCCATGTCGGTTATTTTTATTGGGATCGGCATTCGGTACGAAAGAGAGCTTAGAAAGTCAGGCCACCGACAAGTGAAAGTTTAAAGCCTTCAGAATGAGCACTGCGATAAGCACTAATTGAACGAAGGCCGGGCCCTAAGATCCAGATCCGCTTCATGGTAAAGCGTGGGCCAAAAGAAAATGTAAGACGATCTCCAATCGCTTTTGATACGAGAAGTTCAATATTCACCAAAAGTTGAGGATGAATATTGAGTGCGTAACCCTTCAAAACATCGCCTTCGGATGTGTTTGAATTACCGTCAGCGGTTTGCACATCGTCACGCACCGGGGTAACAGGGCCAATCTCTGAGGCGTCACTGTCATATTTCAAACCCGGGTTTGGCAAGAGCCCGGCTGCACCAAGGTAGAGACCACCACGAAATCTGAGGTTCAGTTTCTGCTTTCGAAACGAGCGCAGATGAAAAACAGGTCCAATAGCTCCACCTACATTTAAAGGATAGCGTTCATAAGGGCTGCTCTCGACAATGGGAATTTGTGCATTTATTTTTAGGCCGATACCCAAACCAGCACTTAGTTGAGGCGCGTGTTGTTGTAAGAGCAACATATGAAGACGTAGCACTGTAGTCGCGACAAGGTCACTGCCGGTCTGCGAGTTGTGTGCGTTAAAACTGAATGCAAGGTCACTAAAGAGTGTGAGTTTCGCGGCAAAACGCTCCGACCAAAGCTGCAATAGGCCCCCGCTTAAGCTTTGGCTTTGAAATCCTGGTTCCGGATGCCCCTGAGCGTCGCTCGAGAAACTCGAGGACTCAAGTTCAGGGCCAAGGTGAAACCCCAGTTCACTTCCAACTTTAAGTTTAGAGTCAGAAGTGAATCTTGGTTGGCCACTCTCAACCTTTCCATCTTGTGTATCTTCGCCAGATAAAGGCAGTGGTTTTTTTGAAGAGTCTTCTTCACTGACACTTCGTCTTCTCCACGGTTTGGAAGCACCATCGAGTGCCGAGAGATCTGAAGCAGAAATCCAGCCTTTTCTCATACCAATTTGGACATAAAAATGTGAACGCGTGTCGTTGGATGCCTGAACATAACACTCTGTTCCTGAAACGATCGCTATGCCTTCCGCTGCTCGTGCTTCATTGGACTCAACTTGCATCGCAGTCGATCGGGTAATTACGCCTTTGAAAGGCTTGATATAGTTGAGCTTAAGTTTTCCCGCCCGCGCCAACTCTTCGGAATCATCAACTTGTGATTCGAAGTGGCCACTGGAGTCCCCACGTGAAACCCATGCAAGTGTCTCAAAACTGTCCTCAATAAGAAAGGTAGATTTATCCAATGTATCAATCACGGGATAACACCCCGAACGTGTCAAGCTTCTATCCAGTTCGTGCAGGATGGATGGTGTTTTATAGATTTGGGTTCCTTCTTCAAACCATAGTTGCCCGGCTGTACAACTTTCATCTTCAGGATACGCCTTCAGGTCTGGTCCCAGACTTCGATCGGATTCATCTTTAGGATCTTCGAAGTCAACAGTATCTCCCGATTGTGATTCTGCAACGAGAGGGTGACAACAGAGAAGAATACACCAGATGAAGTACTTCGAGCTTGGGCGCAACAAAACCCTTAACTTTAACCAGCAAAAATCAAAGGAAGAGCTCTTTTGTATCATGAGTTCAACTTATCAGAGATTCTCACGAAGAGCAGATTCTAGAGCAGTTTTTCCATCGGTTTTCGAGTCGCGATATTTGATGATGACGGGCGTGGAAATTTGGAGCCCGAGCGATTGTGCGTACTCACTTCGGTGGGGCCTGCTTCCAGGGATGACAACAGCGCCTTCGGGAACAGTCAAAGGCTCATTCTCAGAACTCAAAACCCTCTCATGAACCAAATCCACGACACGGGTACTTTGGGTTATGATGACACCTGCGCCGATTACAGCGCGTTTTGATACTCGGCATCCTTCCAATACAGCGGAGTTTGCACCCAAAAGCACGTCATCTTCAACGATGACGGGTAGTGCACCCACAGGTTCAAGAACGCCACCCAACTGGGCACCCGCCGAAATGTGGACCTTCTCCCCCACCTGAGCACAACTACCAACCAATGCATTGGAGTCAACCATTGAGCTTTGACCCACAAATGCGCCAACATTAACATAGCTCGGAGGCATCATGACAACACCTTGACCTAGATGCGCGCCTCTTCTGACACTTGTACCACCAGGCACGATACGAACTTGATCTCCAAGAGTCCATTGACGTGCCGGATAGGTGTCTTTGTCGATGAATGACAGTGAGCCCGCAGCACTCATGTCTCGGAGTATCCCCATTCGAAAACCCACCAGAATCGCTTGTTTAACTTTTGCGTTGGCCTCCCAACCCTTTTTCGTCGGGCTTGCTGCACGAATTTCACCTTCTTCCAGCCCGCTTAGGAAAGTTTCGAAAAGACTGGCAAAATCACATTGCGATAGTTCGGGGTCAAGCAGGCTGTTGAGGGTTGAATCGTAGTTCACAAAGCTCTCCTTTTGAGTGAGCCTAGGCTGTATCACCTTTCATAAGGCGTCTACACAGTTCTGCGTAGGTTTGTACACTTTCTTCAAGGTCGTGGATTCGAATCACTTCGTGAGAGGTATGTGCATCAAGGATTGAGCCCGGCCCGTACAACAAGGGTTCGCCAATCGATGCGAGATGCGGGATGTCACAGCCAAAAGAAACCGTACACGTTTCAAAACCGGAAACCTCAGTGAGTCGCATGGGTGACGAAGCACTATGCACGACGAGCTCACTCCCATCTTGGCATGCCCCTTCAATCTCATGAATCAATTCGTTATGATCTTTAGAGGTGCGCATCACAAGCTTTGCGCTGGCACTTGGAGCAATGACATTCCCTGCAAGGCCTCCTTCTAAGGTTCCAACATTGAGTGTGGTCTCGCCAAAAAGAGGGTCTTGATGCCAATCGCGATCCAAGAGTCGGTTCAACGTATCGATCAAGCGATGTGTCGCAGAGGGCCCCAACTCTGGATATGCAGAATGCCCTGCTTGACCTTGGGTCTTGAGCTCAAACGCAAGTGCACCTTTGGTCGCAATACAAAGTTTTGAATCTGTGGGTTCACCGTTGATGAAGTAATCCACTTTGGGCGCGAAACCTTGAGCTGCCTTTTTTGCGCCGTCTGAATTTGTTTCCTCCCCAACCACAAAAAGAAGAGCGACCTTTTCACGGGTTGCTGCATCCAACGACTCCGCAGCACAGATCATCGATGCAACAAGACCCTTTGCATCACAAACACCTCGCCCAAAAAGGTGATCTTCTCGATGTTCAGCAGGGTAAAAGGGGGGAACAGTGTCGATATGACTGGTCAAAAGTATCTTAAGACCCTCTTTTGAATCTGGACTTTGGGTCGCTAAAATATTCTTGCGTTCAGAAGAACCCACTTCTTGTGTCTCAACATGCCAACCAAGAGCCTCAAGGTAGTGCTTCAACCAAACACCAACCTCACCCTCAATACCTGTCGTAGATTCTATCGAGCAAAGTTTTAGAGTTAGATCAACAACAGAGAGGGGTGTTTGTGCAGTCATATAAGCTTCTTAACCACTACAACTGCCTTTGTTAACCCGTGCTCTACCAGCCCCGAAATTAAGATTCGCTGCGCAAGCGAAGACCAATATATGCGGGTGCGCATTCACCGCGCTGTATCATTTGCAAAATTTCACAGACGTCTTCTTCGAGGTCGTGAAACGATACCCCAAAGGATGCATAACGTGAAGGTAGATTAACATTGTTGGCCTTCACCCAGGCCACCTGGCCGCCGAGCTGATACTCTTGGTCGTTCACACGAAGTGCAATATCCACTTCACTTTTTTGTTTTAGGGCCAAATCAAAGTTGTCCAAGGCACGAATTTGCATGCCACCGTCTGAAAGGTCGCTAATTTGAAGCTTTTGCTCCGGGTCATCTTCTTGCGCAATCGAGAGCGAAACACGAACCCGCTCATGTTGTCGTGATGCTTCTACATTGTTTAAAGCGAAAAGATGGGCAAGGGCTGAAGCGAGTCGTCCTCGTTCATTGTGAAACCACGACTCATCCAAGTGAAGCCCTGCTTCGTAGATCTCATTCCCATGAAAATCCTTGCGGCTTCGTACCCATGTAACTCTTGCTTCATTGTGTAGCGCACCATCCTCTTCGTCACCAGAGTCAACGAAGAGTTTTAAAACTTCACCGTCTTGAATTGGCGAAGAACTCTCAACGCGCAAACCCCGTGGTGAAATATCAACAGCAAGTGCTTCGCCTTCTAAAGTGGGATTGTCCTTGGATTGAAAACGGATTCGAAGCTGCATATCAACCCGGGGATCATCATTACGCTTGTTCGTTTGCGCGTTTAATGCACCGGGTATCTCATTGTTCATACCAGTCTTTGATTCAACACTTTGTGGGTTCATGACTACACCTCATCGATCATTTCAGGTTTAGCATGAAGGCAAAGAAAAATGCCAAGGTGCTTTTGAAAAAACAGTTTGAAAGTCACATCGAAGTGTTCAGAAGTCTGGCACGCTTTCTATTAAAACCGTTAATCTTCTTCGAAAGTGAGAAGCATTTCAAAGTCACCCGGGTAACTCACACCCGAGGCATCACTCCATGAGTCTGCAACCAAGTAGTATGTTCCTGCGTCTAGAAAAGAACCAACGTTGAGGTGTCCACGATCAAGACAGGATTCATAGTCAAGGTTGCTTAAAATATGAAGATCAACATCGACACTTTGATCCTCTTCCGTGTTTAGAAGTTCGGCTTGGAAAAGACCGGGTTCTTTGAGCGCAATCGCATAAACTCGTTCGGGGCCATATTCACCAATACCGGGGCCACACCCATATTCATCAAAGACCTCCAGTCCTTCAACTGTCGTGTCCTCCACCAAAACCGGGAAGCGGTCAAAGCATGCAGAAACCAGCGCGTTGGATTCGCTTGTGTGACCCATTTGCTCACAGGGGCTCATCTCTCGAGTACGCTGCTCAATCTCCCACTCGCTTCCCTCTTGTTCATCCTTCGCGTCAACAAGACTTGAGACTTCAAGTGTCCTCGCCGACTGTGCGTTTGTGTGCGAATCGTCAATCGCATCAATCTCGAAACTATAAGCGTCATTCGCGCTACCACATCCAACCACACTACTTAGAAGTGCAAACCTCAAACCAGCGCTAAGCATGAAGTGAGTTTTACCAAAAGCTTTCGCGGATCTTCGCCCCAGCAACGCAATCAAAGCTGCGTGTGAAAGTGATCGAGAATGGTAAAAACGATGCCCCATATAAATTGAGTAGCATCAAGTCAAAGTGGAGATCCAACTCCTGACCAAGTGTGTTGTATAATGAAACACTTCGTTTCGTTGAGTTGCAGGTTTGACCTTTAAGTAAGCTTACCTGGAGTCACTCTTCGCGAATACGTCGATAAAAAGAGCTGTACGCATTTTCTCTATCTTTACGCGCGAAATGTTCAGGAACTTCTTTCACCAAGCCGTAAGACAAAAGCGAGATTCCACCAAGGGTCACCGCTGCCCCACCCGCAACATAAGGGATATCGTCTTTGTCTGCACCTTCAATGAGAAGTGGTACGGCAACAAAAGAAGCTCCAAGTACTGTTAAAGACCCACCAAGAACGCTCTTCCACGGGAACCAAGCTCTCACTTCGCTCGGCGGACTTCGCATCGCGAGCGCTTTCTTTTCGATCACACTTCCAAGCTTACTCTTCAATTGGATCGAGATTCCTAAATCTGTTCCAGAGAAGCTTTGTATGGGTATTCGAAGCTCATTCGCCCTTGATTCATTTTCTGTCGATTCAATTGTTGTGCTTGAAAAAAAACATTGATGCTCGTCTGCTACTAAGATGACACTCGCACCACTCCCGCTAGGGAGGTTGAGATTTTCGAGTATTGAGCGTTGACCTTCTTTCTCTTCCTTGCGAAATGCACGCACACTGCGAGCGTGGCCGTGTTCATTCCAGGTCATGTGTTTCCAATCGATTTGCATGCCGTCTTGAACTTCGATGTCGAGTTGAACTTTGTTTACACATTGCACGTTTGAAGCACTTTGCTCCTTTTGGGTTCTGTTTGATTCAGAGGCTGCAGGGAGACGCCACTGGAGCTTGCTTTCAATGGATGTTGGTGCGCGAACCTCCGCAATTTCGATACGATGAAAAGAATCCAAAAAGGTGCGTTCACAACGCCAATCGCGCAGACTGTCGTAATACCGACACGCATCGTTAATCTCACTTTGCGCCGGCGAGACTTCATTTTGAAAGGTACGTGTCAAATACGTTACTATGTTCAATGGGCCTGCAGTTTGAGCCTCAAGATGATCATCGTCGGGTGTGTTTTCAAAGCCAATACTGTTGAGTTTTTCCATCGCTTCTTGCGCTTTCTCGGCGCGATTGGCATCCATACCTAAAAAATGCCCCGATTCACCATCGGGCAACTCAGAATCGGGTGTGTTCTGATGGCTATCACCCTCTTTCGAGTCGTGATCTTGTAGGCTTTCGACAGGACTCTCAATACCCCTATCGTCCCCGGAATGTTGTGCACCTAAACTTGAAGCGCTGAGCACTGTCGTTAATGCAAGAATCGCAATATGGGTCTCATGAAACACATGGCCAACATAGAGTTTTTTCTTCCAAAAAGTAAATTCGGTGTGCGAGAAAGAATCTATATTCTTGAAATAGGGCTTTCATGCCAATGGTATGAACAACCTCGGATCAGTATGTTCTTAGGAGAGAGTGAACTTGGCCCGCCTACCTTCATCCAGTTACCCTCATTGAATGAATAGAAACATTGATGAAGGCAAAGCACGACGACGAAAGTTGGGCCTCATTCTGAGGGCAGTTCTTGTCCTCTGTTTTGGCATGATTGTTATGGGCATAAAAACTCGAAGCATAAAAGTCGCGGTAGGTGAAGACGCCCAACACGAAAAACCTAAAACAAACTTTGGGTCTCAGAAAAGAGAGCACACTTCTCACGATCAAAGAGCAGGTAAAAATGTTCACCCACAAGAGCTGGCTCTGAAGAAAAGTGCAAAAGCAATTCGAATATGCTCAAACGCGCTGTTGTCTTACATTACTGGGACGGCGTTCCCGACGACGAAGTCGATGAAGAAGTTGTCTTATCGTTGGGATGTCCTGCGCTCAGTATCAACTTCTTTGAGGTGATTGAGGGATATATTGATTCAAAGCAGTTAACGCATTTGTTTATTCATTGAGTACTAATTTTCCCAGAGCTTTGTTTCTCATATGCGAACACTCATTGTTTTGAGACTTTATCGATCGAAGTTTCGCTGATACGCTACTTTCATGCTGAAGCTTACAGCAAATATAATTCTAATCGTGGGCCTTTGTACCCATGCATCTCAAGTGGGTGCACAAGGTCAATGCTGGGAGAATACTCAGGTTTTCCCGAATGCGATTTCTTTAGATTATCCTGTGGTTTTGGTGCCAGGCTTTATGGGTTTCGAGGCAGGTCTTGGCGTCGACTATTTTTATGGTGTTCGGGATGCTCTAGAAAGCAAGGGCGTTCAAGTCTTTGAAGTAGTACTGTCACCCGTTGCTTCATCGGAGCATCGAGCATTGGAGCTTGGTTCCTATCTTCATCGAATCGTTGAGGAACAAGGAATTCAGAAATTCCATTTGATTGTCCACTCGCAAGGTGGGCTTGATGCACGTGTATTGCTTTCGTATGAATACTTCTCGAGTTTGGTCGTTGATGTCATCACGGTTGCCACGCCACATCGCGGTACCCCGGTGACTGATGCATTGCTTGAAGAGGGTGATGCGACATTGATATCGCGTACGGTCGAATGGTTGGGTGAAGGTGCAGCGCAAGTGTTGGACTCGAACCTCGAGTCACCTGAAGGAAGCATGCGTGAAGCCCTTGAGGCAGTCTCAGAAGCCGGGAGCGAAAAGATTGAACACAGGTACGCGAATGTGAATACTTTGCCAATCTATTCAGTAGCGGGACACTCAAGTTCAGGCATCGAACACGGTATTTGCGAGAATGGCACATATTTTTCGAACTTCAGTCGGAGCGACACACTCAACTTTGCATTGAGGGCTACGGGAGCCTATTTGGAAAGTTCCTTCTCGACACAAGATGTGCGTTATCATGATGGTTTAATACCCTTAAGCTCGCAGGTTTATGGGGAGTTTTTAGGCTGTATTCCTGCAGATCATTGGGATCAAGTCGGACAGCCACTTGGCCCGTCGCACTGGTGGACAGGCTTCGATCACATCAATCTCTATCTCGCTCTTGTCGATTATCTTGCACAAAAAGAAAGAGGAGCCGAAGCCCCTCAATGCTACGAGCAATAAACCTGAAGTCTATCGCTCCAATGTAATCAAAACTTACTTGAGTTTTGTTTCTTTAAATTCAACATGCTTGCGAATCTTTGGATCGTATTTTTTCAAGACAAGCTTCTCTTTCATCGTTTTACGATTCTTGCTTGTGACGTAAAAATAGCCTGTTCCCGCGGTTGATTCGAGCTTAATTAGTTCTCGTGCACTTTTTGCCATGATCTCACCTTTTCACTTAGAACCTGTGATTAACCCCATTTAGGCAGGTTGGCAAGATAGTGTGAAATCTGTTTAGAGCATTCTCCTAGCCAAAATCCACGGCAAAGCAATAGTAGTGTTGTTTTTAGGAGAGAGAAATGACAAGTTCACAACTGAGTCTGCTGATTTTACCGCAAGAGCACCGAAAAACCTTTATAAAACTTGATGTTAACGAAGATTTTCAACTGAATAACGCAGACCGTGAAGCACTTGGCATTTCTGAACCCGAGTTTGAGGGGATCATAGCTGCTGCCCGCCTTTGCATGGATGAGCCGAGGGTATTGCCAAGATTAAATGAAAAGAAAGTCGTTATTTCTGGCGCTGGACGAGAAACTCTAGCTTTGAAAAGGGCTGCAGAAGAGCTCGGTGCAATCTTACAGAATAACGTCAATTCGAAAACGGACTTGGTATTTATTGGCGATGAGAATCGAACACGGCAGGATGAGAAAGCACATCTGCTCAAGGCACTTCAAAAGGCAGATTTAGAGGTTTTTTCAGTCACCAAATTTAAAGAGTACGCAATTCTCAATAACGTACTACCAAAAGATGAGAGTGTTGTTTCAAAGAGATCGATTGAAAAGCGTCTTATGAAAACTACAACACCATGGTTTCAGATGACCATGAAGCCTCGATTAAACGCCTTGCTTAAAAAGGCTGTTGAAGAATGTGATAGTGCCCGGGCCACCCACTTAAAGAATTATGCCAACAGCTTAGAACACACTCCTGAATTTCTATATCAAATATCAGAGTCAAATAACTTTGATGATACGCTAAGGTTAGAACATCAATATACAAGCCTGTTTCCTTTCCAGAATGAAGACGGTTTTGATGTTGACTATAAGAATGTCGGTATTGCACGGATATCTTGGATGTTTGAAAAAATTGAAACTGCGACAATCTTTTTTGACAAGCGTAACGGGGAACATCTGGATGTTCTCATACATGAAGATTTTGATTGATAGGTGTATGTTGGAAACGTTTGAAACTAATGGCTGTGTCTATTGAATTTCGTGAATGATTATTCCACTCTCAGTCCATGTTTGAGCCCACTACACTTTTGTACGTGAAAGCATTTCATGTCGTTGCCGTAATTACCTGGATGTGCGGTATTTTTTACCTCCCACGTCTCTTCGTATACCACGCAATGTGCCCCAAAGATGACGAGTTGGGACAAACGCGGTTTTTAACGCAGGAGCGTAAGCTTTTGCGAGGCATCATGAACCCAAGTGCAGTGGTGGCAATCGTTTTGGGGCTTTGGTTGATTTCAGGCTATGGGGGCATGGCCTATTTGCGGCAATCCCATTGGCTGCACGGAAAACTACTTCTCGTTTTGGGAATGATAATCCATCACGCTTTATCGGCCCGCTTCTACCGGCGCTTTGCGCAAGGCTTGGTTGAGCGAGGGCATGTCTTCTTCCGAATTTTTAATGAAGTCCCAGTGTTATTGCTCATTGGAATTGTAATTCTTGTTGTCGTGAAGCCTTTTTGATCGCTCCTTTTTTCACCTTCAATACATCAAATCAAAGTGTTGTCTTTATGTGTCCGCTTGGCTTACGCCAAAGCGTCCCCAAGTATCCCCAAGCGTAATGGTTGTCCGTGAAAAGTCCTGTCATTTTCCCATTGAGACGTTGACAAGAAGGCCCTAAAACGTGAAACACGAGTGTCATGTTTTGCCTATTTCTACGACGAGAAAAGAGGCTTTAGGAGTCCACTATGTCCGCTACCAAGCAAGATACCTCAAAACTCTTTGGCTTGATCAAACACGCTGAAGTCGAAATGGTTGATTTCAAGTTTGTTGACCTTTTGGGGACTTGGCAACGCTTCTCTGCACCTGTATCTCAGGTGACAGAAAGCACTATCGAAGAAGGCTTAGGCTTTGATGGCTCGAGTTGTCGTGGATGGAAGTCGATTCACAACAGTGATATGCTCTTGATCCCCGATGCGAGCAGCGCAAAAATCGATCCTTTCTTTCATGCGCCAACGGTTTCGATTCTTTGTGATGTTGTGGACCCAATTACGCGCGAACGCTATGAGCGTGACCCGCGTCAAGTCGCCAAACGTGCAGAGGCGTACCTCAAGTCAACCGGTGTCGCGGACACATGCTATTTTGGCCCTGAGCCAGAGTTCTTTTTGCTTGATGATGTGCGCTTCCATACCGCAAAGAATGAGTCTTTTTATCGTATCAACTCGGTTTCGGGTGCTTGGAACACCGGTGCGGACGAAGGACCAAACCTTGCCTATAAGCCGCGTCACAAGGGTGGTTATTTTGCTGTTCCGCCCATTGATGCGACTGCAAACATGCGACACGAGATGGTTGCGATCATGAATGAGCTTGGTTTGGATGTCGAACGTGAGCATCATGAAGTTGCCTCGGCCGCACAAGCAGAGATCGATTTTCGTTTTGATACGTTGACTTCGTGTGCGGACAAAACGTTGTGGCTTAAGTATGTGGTGCGCAATGTTGCTCATGTCTATGGCAAGGCAGCAACCTTTATGCCCAAACCGATGGCGGGTGATAACGGCTCGGGAATGCACTGTCACCAATCGTTATGGAAAGATGGCGCACCTCTTTTTGCCGGGGATGGCTATGGTGGGTTGTCGCAACTCGCACTTCACTACATTGGTGGTATTTTGAAGCATGCGCCTGCATTGGCTGCATTCACAAACCCAAGTGTGAATTCGTACCGACGATTGGTACCCGGCTTTGAAGCTCCAACAAGTCTCGCCTATTCTGCGCGTAACCGCTCCGCGTCGATTCGCATTCCTGTTGGACAAGAAAGCCCGAAAGCGAAGCGTATTGAAGCGCGATTCCCGGATGCCGTAGCAAACCCTTATCTTGCGTTCTCAGCATTAATGATGGCGGGGCTTGATGGGGTGATCAATGAGATCGATCCGGGAGAACCCCTCGATAAAGACATTTACGGAATGAGCCCAGAGGAGTTGAAAGATGTACCTCAGATCCCGGCGAGTTTGGATGCAGCGCTTGAGGCATTGAATCAAGACCGAACATTCTTGACACAAGGCGATGTCTTTAGTGACGACCTTATCTCCGCTTGGATTGATTATAAGCGAGAAAATGAAGTCGCACCTGTACAGCAACAGCCAACACCACTTGAGTACGATCTCTATTTTGAGGCTTAGAGATTAAAAGATCCTTTCGTTATGGATTGACTTGGTTGTAGTCCGTACTCGAAGGGAGAAGGTTTTGTTATTTATTCGATGGGGAGTCCGATTTGTTGAATCAAAGTGTAGGTTTTCACAGAGGCATTGCCACTTTTCTCAAGAGCATATTGATGCTCTCAACCCTCGCACTCTTTGCCTGCTCAAAGACGGGGGACTTGGATGCGACGAACTCGATTTCGAAAGACGCAAAACGTGCAAATCAAGAGAACGAAGACCAAATTGCATCTGTTAACGGTCAGCGCATTGCACGGAGCCTTTTCAATGAAGATCTCGAGACTCGACTTAAAAGTTTTGAAGCCAAAGGGCGTAAAGCAGAGGGGCGTTTTCTAAAAGACATCCGCAACAATATTTTACGCAAACTCGTAGACGAAGCCCTCTTAGAGCAACATGCTCGTGCGCTTCAAGTAGGGGTGAGCTCGAAAGAACTTGACGATGCTTTGATTGCTGAACGAGGTAAGTTTGCATCGGAAAAAGCGTTTGATGATTATATGGCACGCACCCATCAAGACATTCATCGGGTCAAGCGAGAGCTCAAGCAAAAGTTATTATGGGAAGCGTTGCTCGAGCAAAGTGGAGCAAATAGGGTCGGCCCAGAAAAAGTGCGCTCCTACTATGATACGCACCAAAGTCGCTACAGTGATCGAGAGCAGTATGAAGCGAGGCATATCTTATTCAAAGTTCCACGCAATGCTGACAGTGAAGTGCGCTCGCAGATCGAAGCCCGTGCAAAGGATGTTCTCAAAAAAGCCAAACGTTCCCCGAGTAATTTTGCTCAACTGGCTCAAGAGTTTTCGGAAGGCACAACACGAAATGCCGGTGGCAGTTTGGGATACTTTTCAAGGGGCCGAATGGTGAAGGCATTTGAAGATGCGGTATTTGCCTCGAAAGTTGGCCAGGTCATTGGGCCGATCGAAACGAAGTTCGGCCTTCATGTGATTCAAGTAACCGGTCATAAAGATGAGCGTGTCAAACCTTTTGAAGAAGTGCGCGAGTCGATTCAAAAGACGCTGAATGCAATGGAAAAATCGACAGCAAAGCGTACATTGATTCGAAAGCTTCGATCGGAATCTGACGTTCAAATATTTGACGACGACCTGAAACTGGGTTCACCACGAGCGTTACAACCACAGGTCATGGGTGGAATTGCTGCAGGTGGGTCCACCACGGGCAAACCTTCCGCTTTGCCGAATACACGGAAACGCGTGAATAAAAGCAAGCTGCTCGATGCCAAGGCGAAGATTGAAGCGGGCACGATTCGAAAAGAGAAGCCGAGTCCGGCTCCTGCTTCAGCGCCATAAAGGCGAAACCCTAAGATGATCTTAAAGCTTCGAGGACAACATGGCGAACGAAAATCCTGAAACAAGTTCCATTGACGCTGAAATTCTAGACACGGGAAATCCGCCACAAGCACCCACAGGCTCGGATAGTGGCATGTTTCCGAACGGCGTCTCTATTGTTAAAGAAATGCGCGAAGCATACCGCGATTATTCGATGAGCGTTATTGTGGGGCGTGCGCTCCCCGATATTCGCGATGGTCTGAAGCCGGTGCATCGCAGGATTTTATACGCAATGCATTCCGAGGGTCTGCTTTCCGATAAGAAATATTCGAAATGCGCAGGCGTCGTTGGTGAAGTTCTTAAGAAATATCACCCCCATGGCGATAGTGCGGTTTACGATGCGCTCGTTCGTATGGCACAACCTTGGAATATGGGTGTACCGCTCATCAATGGGCAAGGTAACTTTGGTTCGGTGGATGGTGATCCTGCTGCTGCCTATCGTTATACGGAAGCCCGTCTTCATAAGGTTGCGGAAGAACTTCTCGCAGACATCGGGAAAAACACTGTGGATTTTATCCCGAACTTTGACGGTTCGGCCGAAGAACCTGCGGTGCTTCCGACTCGCGTGCCGAATCTCTTGGTCAACGGTTCTGAAGGTATCGCTGTGGCGATGGCAACCCGATGCCCACCTCATAATTTAGGCGAAGTGATTGATGCACTGCTCGCAATCATCCAAGAGCAATATTTTGAAGGTGAAAAGGTCGATCTCTTAAAACTTCTGACCTTAATGCCGGGACCTGACTTTCCAACGGGCGGGATGATTTGTGGACAAAACGGAATCCGCAAAGCCTATGAGACCGGAAAAGGTTCAATTCGCATTCGCGGCCGTGCCGAACTCACTGAAAATAAAAAGGGGCGTGCTCAAATTGTAATTGATCAGATCCCCTATCAAGTGAACAAGTCGCGTTTGATTGAAAAGATTGCGGATCTTGTTCGCGACAAAAAGATTGATGGGATCTCAGAAATACGTGATGAATCCGATCGTGATGGAATGCGCATTGCAATTGATTTGAAACGTGACGCGGTGGGTGAAATTGTTCTCAATCGGTTGTACAAACACACTGCACTTGAAAGCTCTTTCCCGATCAACATGCTTGCCATTGTGGGTGGTCGACCTAAAACGCTATCGATGCGTGAGGTTTTGGAGTCCTTTGTGGACTTTCGCCGCGAAGTAGTGACGCGTCGTTCACGCTATGAACTGAGTCAACTGGAGAAACGCTTTCATATTATTGCAGGACTTTTGGTCGCACTCGATGATATTGATCGTATCATCACCATCATTCGGACTTCGAAGACAAGTGAAGAAGCAAAACGTCGATTGCAGGAAGAACAATTTCAACGAGTCGATCAGATTGCCTTGTTTGTATCTGCACCGACAAAGCAAATTGCGGGCTGGCAAGAGAGCGGGCATGCGACTTTGGATGCAGCGCAAGCGCAGGCGATTTTGGATATGCGTCTTGCACGTCTTGTAGGTCTCGAACGCGACAAACTTGAAAAAGAAGGCGAAGAGATTCTGGCTTCAATGGCACGTTTGCACAAAATACTTGGTGACCTGAGTACATTGATGGGGGTCATTTCAGATGAGTTGCGTGAGATCAAAGAGCAATATGCGATACCCAGGCGGACCAAGCTCAGTTCAGCGATTGAAGACCTTGATTTGGAGGATCTCATCGCGGAAGAGCGTGTTGTCGTAACCGTTTCGCATCGCGGGTATGTGAAGCGCGGTAAACTTACGACCTATAAGGCACAGAAGCGGGGTGGTAAGGGCCGTGCTGCAGCAAAAACACGTGACGAGGACTTTATTGAACGTGCTTTTGTGGCATCAACGCATGCTTATATTTTGGTCTTTAGTGACCGAGGACGCGTCTTTTGGCTGAAGGTCCATGCAATCCCTGAGGCAGGACCAACATCAAAAGGGCGCCCGATCGTTAACCTTTTGAAACTGGACAAAGACGAGTCCATTAAAGCGATTGTGCCGGTTCGCGAGTTTCCAAAGGCAGAAGGCGAAGCCTATATCATGACCTGCACTCGATTGGGCCAGGTCAAGAAAACCGATTTAATCGCCTATTCTCGTCCACGTGCATCTGGGCTTCTGGCATGCGGCATCAAAGAAGGCGATGAGCTTTTAACTGCTAGGGTGATGGGGGCGAAAGACGAAGTGCTTCTGACGACAGCGCATGGTCAAGCGGTACGCTTCAAGGAAGACGACGTCCGTGAGATGGGGCGTACTGCGGCTGGCGTTAAAGGTGTGACGCTTGTTGACGACGATCGTGTTGTTGCAATGAATCGTATCGAGCCCGATCTTCCCTTGCTCACGATCTCTCAACTTGGGTACGGTAAACGAACCCCGCTCTCGGAGTACCCAACACAAAAACGGGGTGGGAAAGGCGTTATTACACTTAAAACGACCTCAAGAAACGGTCACGTCGCGAGTGCACTACAAGTCGATGAACGTGATGACGTGATGGTGGTCACCAATGGGGGCAAAGCCATTCGCCTTCGCGCATCGGAGGTTTCAGTGATTGGGCGCAATACGCAAGGCGTGCGAATTCTCAATGTGAATGACGATGAGCACGTTATCGCTGTAGCTCGCATAAGGCATGAAGACGAGAGCAATGACGAAGTCACCGAGCCCGGCGTGAAGAATCTTGATGCTCAAGTGGCGGCAAAAGAGCCAAGCCCGGAGGGTAGCGACAAGAATGCATGACTCGACTCGTTGGTATGCCCCCTTAGCGTTTATGAGTATGTATGAGTGTTGAGCTTGTGCTTCAGAAAGGTCCTCGAATCCCGAGACTGGCTTGGCTCATGTTGTGTCTTGTCTGCACTGGGGCCATCGCTTCACTTGTAGCGCGCCGTGTTGAGTATAAAGAGCACGGAAGCGATACGAGTATTGGGAAGGAAGATACACCCTCTCTATTGGTGCGCTCCGCCGATTTGAAAGAAGGCGACGGACATGTTCACGTTGATCCCGGTGAAGAAAATACTCAAAAGAGATCTCAGCGCATATCGCGTGTTAGTTTTCGGCAGAGCGATAGAAGTTTAGTTGTACTCGAGAGGCTTTCGAAAGACGGCCTGAATTCATGGGGACGGTTAAGTCCAAAACCTGAGCTGCGAATCAGTGATCAAGTGGATGACTGGCTCAAGGTTTTTACCGAAAGGAAGACCCACACGCTTGATCCCGAAGACGATCGTTTTGTCTTACAGGTGCTCTCAAAGTCTGACCTTCACGGTCAATTAATTGTTAAGTTGACCACCGATACTCACAGCAATGATTTTTCTTTCACGCGCTTTGAAGGTGACGATCAATGGTATGAGAAACAAGGCGATCATTGGATGCGGGTGAATACTTTGGATATGGCTCGAATATTGAATATTCCTTAAAGTTCTCGAAAGATTCTGTCACGCTGTCGCAGAAGTCGCTCGATTCGATCCTGATCGTAGCGATAAACAATCGTTTGAAACTTTGAGGAAATCACCTTGCCAGGTTGCCCTTTCACGGGGCGTAAAAGTCTACGCTCACACCAGCGAAACACCAACCTCTCTTCCTCTTTCTGAGAAGAGTAGTGCTGGCAGAGCGCACAGGCATCTAAGAGTGCTTCTTGATGTTCTTTGAGGCCATGTGCCCGAATGATCACATGGGGACTTGGACCATCGTGCCAATGCAGCCACAGGTCTTTTCCTTTCGCAAAACGGAAAGTCAGCGCATGATTACTTTTTGAATGTGATCCAACGTAAATTCCGATACCACCTCGACTCTTAAATGCGCGAACACCCTTGATACCGCTCGAGTTTCGATCCTTTTGACGCTTCGTTGATATCGACTCACTCGGATTCGCTTGTTTCTTTTGGCCTTTCGCAAGAGACATATTCGTATTGGCGAACACGCCACCATCGTTCGTTGCTGGCTGCTCTGCTCGAGTTCTCTCGAAGCGTTCAAGTTTATCTTGAACACGCTTCAGGCGTTCTTGGGCTCTCTTTTGTCCGCGCTTTGAACGTCGCCTTCGATTGAAGACGAGATCCAGGCACTCCTGCCACGATTGACCCTTCGGGCGTGCAAAACTTGAAAGGGAGTCTCGAAAGTGAAATTGAAGGTTGTTTAAACGTTGTGCCCCACTTTGAACTTCAGCGAGGTGCATTTGAATTGCCTCGCCACACGCTTGCCAGTACTCAGGCGTGTTGAGCCTTTCAATGTCTTGAAGGATATTCTGTTTCAAGCGTTGAAGCCGTTTGGCTTCTTTCTTATTTTCGAACGCCAAACCCGTTGCATCCCTCTGCATTGATGGGGGGGAGTTGCGAGTCTTCGGCACGCTTGGAATCTTGCAAGCCTTGTGAGCGATACGCTTCGTCTTGTGATCATTCGACGAGAGCTGTGCTCGGTTGCCATCTTCCGGTTTTGGCTCAATGTAGACCTGGTTTTTTCGAAGGTCCCGAGTTTCCCACGATGCTTTTGATGCACCGAGCCGAGTGACGATTTGTTCACGACCTTTCGTATTGAGTGTCACAATCACTCTTCGTGCATCGCTGTCTTCGCACCTCAAGCGAAGCTCTCCTTCCCGGATATGAAAGAGAAGAGTGTGTCCCCACTTCTCTGGTGTATAACCCTCGAAAGGCCATTGTACACAATTCATTTCTCTTGCTTGCTCGCCTTCATTGCAAGGACTTTGCTTTAGGTTGTTGCGTTGCAGTGGGAGCGGGGCACCAACGAGTAAGCCTCGAAGAACTTTTTGTTTGCCGGAAAGAGTCGTGCGGTCCCGGTCTTGGTTCTCATCGAAAAGCGTCCACCTGCTAAACTCTGTAAAAGTGAGAAACCAACTCGCTTTATGACCTTCTCCATACGTCTCTAAGACAAGTCCTCTGTCGAAGACTTTAACTTTTTGAACGCGATAGATCGAAGTCATCTTTTTGCTGCTTCGACAAAGAGACACCCGAGTTGATACATCGATTGTGCACGCATGGAGTTGTGCTCGGATCGGGACTTAAATCTTGAGGGGTCCCAACCGAAGTAGTTTTCATTGAGTGCGTCCGTGGCAAAACGTAAACTGAGTTCAAATGAAATTGTGGCAGCACCAAAGAGAGCTTGGTCCCACCAGGATTCAGCATGCGGTAACACTCCCAGATAGCCCGAACGTGCATCTTCGAAAGTCTGCATGTTGAGTCGAGGGCTTTCGTCTTCACTCGCTTCGTTGCACCACGAACGAAGCGCATCCCCCATTTCATAGATCCAAGGCATGGGTGCAACGGTATCCCAATCGATGATCACCTGGGCTTCGCCTTGCGTATCGAACATAATGTTTGAGATTTTGAGATCCCCGTGCGCGATGACCTTGGGCTCTAAGTTTAGTTTTGGGAGCTCTTCCAGTGCGTTGCAAACATGCTCAACGATTTGAGTGACTCTTCTAAAATTGTCGTGGTCTTGGTGAGCATCTCTTGCAGACTCCCAGGACCCTAAGTAGGCAGGAAGGTCATGCGCTGACCGAGGCTTGCGCTGAAAGGGTTTCGTATAATCGAGCAGTGCTTCATGTGTGCGAGCAACCAACGCACCCATCGAAGCGACCGAGATAGAGGCGTTCACAGCATCAAAAGAATGAAGATCGAGATATCTCCAAACCCGATAGGTACCCTCTGATGTCACAACGTGATATTCACGGTGGGTCGTAGGAAATAACTCCGGGACCCTCATCGCCTTGGACTTCAGGTGACCTAGCACGTCTTCCAAGTCCTGATGTGCACCCGGGTCAAAAATTGGGTTTACCTTTTGTAGTACAAAGCCTCTGCCATCCAAATCTCGCACATGAAATGTATCGTTGATGAGCCCCGATGCGATAGGCCTCAGGGTGGCGTCTTTGATATTCCAATGGCGCTCAAGAATATCTTCAGGTGAAAAAACGGGGGTATTGATGTCTTTCAATAGACTCATACTCGAACCTTCAGCACCATTGGCAACTAAGCTCTGGCTTCTCGCAATGAGGTATAGGTCATTTGGTGTGCGTCGGCGACAGCTTTATAGGTGAGCGCGCCGCCATATGTGTTGACACCAAGACGGATTGCTTCATCGGAATCAATTGCGCTATCGAGGCCTTGGTTTGCAATCTTCATCAAGTAAGGAAGGGTCGCATGATTGAGTGCATAGGTTGATGTGCGTGCAACTGCGCCAGGCATGTTCGCGACACCATAATGCACCACACCATGTTTAATGACCGTAGGTTGATCATGCGTGGTGACTTCACTGGTTTCAACAGAGCCGCCTTGATCAACAGACACATCAACAATGACTGAGCCTGGCTCCATCGCTTTAACGTGTTGTTCCGAAACCAAGCGAGGTGCACGTGCACCAGTGACCAGTACCGCAGCGACAACAAGGTCTGCCTTTTGAACATAATCATTAATATGGCTCGGGGTCGAATAAAGTGTGCGTACACGTCCTAGGAAAACATCATCAAGATATGCGAGTCGGTCGACATTCAGGTCAAGAATCGTGACTTCTGCCCCCATCCCCACAGCGATTTTCGCAGCATTCAGGCCAACCACGCCTCCACCGATCACGACGACATGACCTCGGGGTACTCCAGGGACTCCCCCCAAAAGAACGCCTTTACCGCCTTGATGTTTATCAAGGCTCATCGCTCCGACTTGTGTTGCCATCTTGCCTGCGATCTCACTCATTGGCTTCAGAAGGGGCAGGCGTCCATCAACTTCAATCGTTTCATATGCAACCCCATGAACCTTTTGTTTGACCATTGCTTCAGTCAGATCTTTATCCGCCGCCAAATGAAGATAGGTGTATAAAATCTGATCTTCTCGCATGAGTTTGTACTCACTTCGTAAAGGCTCCTTGACTTTCACGATGAGATCACTTCGCTCCCACACTTCGTCGGCACGATCCACGATCTTTGCCCCAGCGGCAGTATACGCGGCATCGCTAATGCCGGCCCCAAGCCCAGCACCTTTCTCAATCAGTACCTGATGCTCTGTACGTACAAGTTCGGCAACCGATGCAGGAATAAGACCAATACGGTGCTCTTTGGATTTGATTTCTTTGGGACATCCGACAATCATCTTGAAACTCCACTATGAAGACACGCTCACAATATAAGCGCAAAAAGAATCGATTGGCGAACCACGAATGCCAAAAAAAATGTTTGAGGCATCAAGCACGAATGAACGGATTGATCGGTGTTATGCTATTGCAAATGCTTATTCTAGGCAGTGCATGCGGACATTCTTCTACATCGAAGCATACAAGCTGGAATCGACATTTGGGGAAGGGCGAGGACTCTGGCGTATCGGAGATGGACACTTTGGAAGATGGCGATGCGAGTCTGTTGACACAAAAATCAAACAAAGTGCGGGACTCCGTTATTGCAGGTTGGCTCCACGAACATCAAGGTGTACCCGGTAGTGCGCTTGTTTGGCAGGCACGACAAGAGCTTGGAATTCGTGCGGGATCTTTCAGATGGTTTTTAGGCCCTCAAGAAAATATCAAGGTTGTCTTGCGCAAGGAGCCTGAACACATTGTCTTGGTTGAAGGAAAAAGCGAAAATCAACTTTCTCGACAAAAGGTTTTTGTAGAGATTCGTCTTAGGCAAGCACAGCAAGGAGCTGTCTATGATTTTTACTGGGTACAAAGCGATGGCGCGACGCATGTGATACGCAACATTAAAAATACGGTGCGTCTACCAAGTCAAAGTGCGCATTCGATACAAAGCTGGCAACTTGTACGTACGTTTCTCCCCAAGCAAAAGAAACCCCCCGTAGTGAAAACGCGTGTTGGAGAGAAGGGTGATGGTTGGGCGAAGCAACCGAATGACGATGAGGGCCTTGGACTACCGAAGATCATTCAATGGAGCGTGTTGAATGCGCATGAAAATGACTATGGATCTCAGTGCCTAGCAATCTCAAACCAGGTTGATTTCGAAGATTCTGTTGGTTTCACCTTGCCGAAACACAGAAATTTGGACGCCTTGCATGTTCTTGCGAAGCAACGCATTTTAGAGCTTTCTCAGGAAAACTCGATTCGACATCACCCAGGGATATTTGCGCGAAGAAAATCAGAGTCGATGGAGCTTGAAAAGGGTTGGGTTGAGCTCTTGGCGCGAAGTTCCAGTCTCGAAGAGGCTTATCGTTTGTGGTGTTTGTCACCCTTTCACCGATTCATTCTACGACAGACACCCATGCGCGAATACACTTTAGTTACGGGAAAGCACAGCCCAGAGTTTGGTGTCGCAGAGGACACCTTCAACGTGGTGCTATTGGGCCGTCGCGATGCGTCAAAAGTCAGCAGTTCAACTCTTGTAGAGACCCTTGACAACATTGAATCTGAACTTCGACTTTCACAACAAAAACTCGAACCGAGAAAAAAGCTTCGTCGATTGCGCCAGCTCGAGCGTGAGTGTCAACGCACGACCCGACAACCGGGTTCGCAAGACCTTTGGGAGAAATGCATTGTTAAACAAAAGCGTGATAATTTAAATGGGCGTATTCGCTTTGAAATGTCCGCAGAGCAAAACGTGAACTTTGATCTTCAGAAGCTTCTAGGGAGCTCCGGGGCTATAGCTCTCCGCGCGGAACAAAGTGGTCCGGGTTTATTGGAGATAAGGATCCTTTTCTTCAACTAAGATTGGGGTTAGGCTCGGACCATCTGAGGAAAGCCATGGTGATGAGTACAGCGGCCAAAGTAGAACACATTCGTGAGCAGATCCGCGCCCAAGGCGATCGTTGGAGCCAGCAACAAGCCACGATCATCCGTGCCTTTCTTGAGTGCGATGGACACGTCGGTGCACAAGACTTGCATGCCAATTTGCTCGCCCAAGGACATAAAATAGGCTTGGCGACGGTCTATCGAATGCTACGGAAGCTTGAGACGCTCGGTTTTGCACTTGTTCACTATTTTGACGAGGTCCAGCAACATTTCGAAGCGACAGGTTTTGATGAGGAGCACCACGATCACTTGATCTGTACGCATAGTGGCGAAATCATAGAGTTCCATCATGAAGAGATTGAGGAACGACAACGAAAAATTGCGATGGATCTCGGGTTCACGCTCGAAGGCCATGTCATGATGCTTTACGGGTTATCGCCGGAGGCACAAAAATCGAAAGAGATTGATTTTGACAGCCACATGTCGCGAGGCCATGGGCCCCAGAACAATCGTGTCGAGCATGCAAGCCCGATCGAGCGTTTCGAAGCGACGAAAACAAAAATTCAAGAACGTGGTGAAAAGCTCTCCAAGACACGCGAAAAGATATTGCACTTTATTTGCCATCATCAGCCGCATTGGACTCCGCAATCGTTGATGATTTCAATGCGAAAAGACTCGCTCGAATTTGGGCAAGCTACGTTGTACCGTGCTCTTTCATGGTTCGAGGAGCACTCCGTTTTGGTGAAACAAAATTTTACAAAAGGGCGGGTCGTTTATGAACTCGCAGAAAGTGCTGGGGAGCATCACGACCATTTGATCTGCAAAGAAACAGGGGAAATAATTGAATTTTTCGATGCAGAACTCGAGAAGTTGCAAGACGATGTTGCTCGGTCGTATGGCTATATTTTGCAGCACCATCGAATGGAACTCTACGGAAAGCGATTCGGCTCCAAGAATTAAAAAACTTCTTTGACTCAGTCGAGTGCAATTGTCTGATCCACTTCAGCGTAATCAACATCTTGGTGTTCGCTTAAAGTCTTCACCAAAGCCGCTGCATCCTTCGAAGAGCCAAGCTTAACCACGAAGGTTTGATCGTACATAAAGTGAACATCGGAAACGTTAAACTTTAAATTGCTTTCAAACCATGTTGATACCGCATCGTTTTCGTTGTTCCCGATCGATTTAAAACGTACAATAATGGCATTGTTGGATCTCGCGTTCATTGTTGTATCCTTTTTTTGAAACTTAAGGGGCTCCCGGGATCGATGACTTCGTCTCGATGCGCTCTTCGCGTTGTCCAGAGTCGTATCTTGAGAACTTTTTAGAGTGGATGGTGCCCCACTTTGAGAACGCGTACAGGAAAGGTTCTGAAAACCCACAAGAATTATCGCGGGAAGCGTTGCGGTGCATAAGGCGTGTTTAAGAACGAAAGACATATACGAAGTATAGGCAAATTCAGGACTAAAGTTCAAACCGAGCTTTGCTTTTCAAGCATGCATGTTTTGAGTTAGCTTCAACAGGCTTGTTCGAGTTGGAGTTACGATGGGGCAAATACGCAGCGAAACGATTGTTGTTCGACAAGGGAATCACATCTTCTTAGAGGCGCCCACCTATTGGTTGACCTTCCCAGATGGGCGTCGAGAGCATTTTGATATGTCACGGGTGTTGATCGGCTCAGGGTCAGGTTGTGATATCCAGCTACGAGATGTTGGTGTTTCCACTGTACACTGCGAGCTCGAGGTTTCACCACGTGGCATACGACTGCGTGACTTGGGTAGTACGAATGGTACATGGGTTAAGGGCCTCCGTGTCCAAGACCTTTGGCTACCACAGAGCGCAGAACTGCAAGTCGGAACAACACGAATTGGATACGCCCTTGCCGAAGAACGTACTCAGGAAGTCATGAGTATAGAAGAAAACCTTGGTCAAGCAGTCGGGCGAAGTCCAGCGATGCGTTCTATTTTTGCCAAAGTGAAACGAGTGGCACCCAGTGATGTCAGTGTACTTTTACGTGGTGAGACGGGCACAGGTAAAGAAGTCATTGCACATGAAATTTACTCATATTCAAAGCGCGACTCCAAACCCTTTGTCGTGATCGATTGCGGTGCGATTTCACGGAATCTAATTGAGTCAGAACTTTTTGGTCACGAGAAAGGTGCTTTTACGGGTGCGGAGAAGCAGCGAATAGGAGCCTTTGAACGTGCGCAAGGTGGCACGATATTTTTAGATGAGATTGGCGAGCTTCCATTGGAGCTTCAGCCCAAATTACTTCGTGTATTGGAAAGCAAAACGATCCAACGCCTTGGTGGGGCTGGTCAGATACCGGTTGATGTTCGGGTTATTTCCGCAACACATCGTGATTTGAAATCTGAGGTGGCCAAAGGGAACTTCCGTGAAGATCTTTTTTACCGACTATCGGTTATCGAACTCGAACTTCCCCCTTTGCGGGATCGTGCCGAAGATATTCCAGCCTTGATTGAACACTTTGTGCAGCGCCAAAACGCAACGCTACAGATGCTGCCAGACTCATGTGTTGAGGATTTCAAAGCACGACCTTGGCCGGGTAACTGTCGAGAGCTTCGCAATGCTGTTGAGCGAGCGTTAATATTGGGTGAAGTTGGAATCCGCGACGAAAGCGCCAGCCCTTTAAAAAGTGAGACGCAAGCCAGAGAAAGTACAATCGATGTAAGTCGTGTGGGTGAAATGGCAGCGTCGTTTATTGCATTGAACAAACCCTATAAGACTCAGAAAAACGAATGGAATGCCCATTTTGAAAGAAAGTATGTGAGTGAGGTGTTGGCGTTCACACACGGAAACGTTTCGAAAGCTGCGAAGATTGCGGGCATTGATCGGATGAGCGTGCATAAAATTCTATCGCGGCATGAATTGAGTGTTGAAGATGTTTTGAGAGAGAAGGGTATGGGGTGATTTTCCCCTTCTCAAACTAACTCATTCGCGAAGTCAAAATCACAGAATCAAAGTTGATACTTTCATTCAGTGAATCGACGCCAACTTCTGGGTCTGCATCCAGGTGATTGAGTGAGAGTCGTAGTGAGGTGAGTGGATCAATTTCGAGTGGCGGGTTTTCGTTTTTTGGGGCGAGTGTGACCATGAGATTTTCCCAAGCCACGAGTGAACGTGGATTGGACTCATCCCACTCGCGTGAGATTTCCAATGCGGGGAACGTTTGCTCAAGCGCATTGGGTTTGATGATTTGAACTTGGCAGGCTATTTTCAAGCGTTTGGCTTGTGCAATGGCTTGCGTCACACATTGGGTAAAGTCCAAGAGCGCTTTGCACGCATCTTCAAGTAGACGGAACTTCCCGCGTTCCAAAATAAAGATAAAGGCGCGTTCAAGCAGCGCATAGTCGATGACATAGTCCTTCGGATAGGTCTCGCAAAGAATGTTTAAATTCAAATGCAAGGGTTGCTCAATCTGACGCTCCTCTGTGTATGCACCGATCAAAGCATGGACCTTCAGATCGTGCATTGTGACACGCATCTTATCTTGTTTGGGTTCCAAGCAGGGTTGAGGGCGTGATTGCGGGTTAAGTGTTATGATGCGTTGATCGTCCATAACGACGAAGTCTAGAACGCCCTTCATTCCGTGCAAGCACCCCACAGGCTAAGAACAACCCGAGCACGAGAAGCCCAGGGGGTGAACTTGTGGCCTGGCACCCACCCTGACTATCGGGCTGAGCAAGGATCCGGATACGCTCAACATCGTTGTCGTTCACTTCTGTAGGCACCCAATTCTGACCCGCACTTTCATCGACAACTTGAACAAGGGGCGCATCGATAAGATAGCTTTGCCCGCCTTCAATCGGCAGGCGTTCATCGCTTTCTTCGTATCCCGCTGCACGGATCGAGATGTCCCACTCATTGGCAGGGAGTTCAAGCTCTGCGTAACCTGTGGTGTCGGTAACGATCGTGAAATCTACAAAGTTTTGGTTGGCACTCTTAAACTCAATCGAGGCTGAATGAATCCCTGCTCGTGTCTCACGGTCTACCACGGTAAAGGCAACAAAGCCAGGGTCCGTGGTATTCCCAAGCTCTTCAAGACCAATATCAAGTCTTGAAGAAGTACCCGCTGAGCCCGTATGAAATATAAATTGAGTGTCCGAGAGAAAACCATTGGCACTGGTGCTGATATAATACTCACCTTCTTGCAGCGACAG
Source organism: Myxococcota bacterium (assembly GCA_020630615.1). Taxonomy (GTDB): domain Bacteria; phylum Myxococcota; class UBA727; order UBA727; family JAHDBA01; genus JAHDBA01. Next base: position 78,206 of record JAHDBA010000001.1, read on the forward strand.
ACTGTAGTTCCCTTCGGAGTCGGTCGCAACTTCAGTGCCGTTCGAAAAAAGGATCCTCGCATTTGGAATGCCGCTGCTCAGGATGTTCCTATTAAAGACGCGACCGTTGAGCACTCGAGAATTCACACCCACAACAGGTTCGGAATCGATCACGACATTGGTATCAAAAACGATCGAATCCATTAACGCCATCGTTTCGGAGCCAGGGCAGGCTGTTGTTGCACCACTATGTTCGCGATGACCTTTGACGGTGGAACGATCCAAGTTGATTCCATAAAATGCAGCCGCATCACGAAGTGTATTTTGTAAGGTCGAGAGCATCGAAGACGTTGGGCTTGTGGGTTCGGTATAATTGGGAGCTTGGCACGCAGTATCCGCCGGGTCGAAACAACCGATTAAGGCAACACCAAGGTTGTTCGTGTTGTTGCCGCCCACATGTGAACCCAAGAGTGACTCGGGGCGCCCTTCATAAAGCGTTCCGCTTTGACCGATCAAATAGTGATACCCAACATCACACCACCCACGTCCATCGATATGAAACGATTGAATCGCGCGAAGGCGACCAGCTTCATCACCCTGGTAGGTGTTTGGCGTGACGGTGTGGTGGATTGCAATCTTCTTTTTGACAACATTTTGCGTTGTACAGCGAGTTGAACGAGCTCCCCATTCACTGCGTGTTACCACAGGACTCGAAGTCAAAGCCGAACGCAGAGAATCTGCAGGTGCGAAACTTAGACTCTTGTCTTCACTGCCTGCCCGGATAAAGGATGGAATTCTCTTACTTTCGCTTTCATAGGTCGAAGAAGTGCGACGATTATCTTCATGCTGGTAGAGGGCTTCTAGCGTAATGGTGTGAACTCCCGATAGGAGTTCGATATCCTCTGAGCGTAGTTTTAATCTACATTGATCACTGATTTGAAGCGTTAAAGGCGAAGACAAGATTAACGCGCCGGTTGCAAATTCATCGGTGAATGTATTGAAAGTGAGGCGCGAGTTCAGTCGCGTCGCACCCTCTTCATCATGGCAAACAAGTTTAAAGTCATTAAAATCTTCAGCGTTTAAATTATGATGCATCACTTGATAGGCAAAGCGTGAGACCTGACCCTGGAGTGAAGGGATACCAAGACCACAGCTATTCGCGCTTGTAGTATTGTTGGCATTTCTCTGACAGAAATGAGTGAGTTCTTCTTGTGTCCAATTGCTTGTGAAATGAATCTTCTCTTCAGGCAGACTCGATGCTGAATCCGGCTTCTGTGTGCAACTCACGATTGACGCAAGAGTAAGCAAAAACACCAGTCGTGAGTATAGGTTGTTTTGAATTCTTCGTAAAATACTAACCATTGTTAAACCATAGCAATAGTGTGGAGGCACTGCACAATTCTATGGTTATAAATAACTCACGGTCGGTCGTTGTACGTATTCGAGTCCCTTAAAATTAAGGGGATGGAGCTTCTTTGAGTTCGACGGTCATTTTTATCTCAAAGATTGATGGCGTTATGGAACCTGGAGTATGTTCAAACGAGAGGATTTCGAAGGCTAAGAAGCGAACTTTCCTTGAACCATTCTGGGATAGCAAAAAAGAAATGTGTGAGTTCTTTGATATTATTTCAGAGCACGAACTGCTTTCGCGAGCGGATAAAGAGTTATATCACATTATTTAGAGTGTTCGTACGCATCTACCCTTGGTGCAAAATAAGATTCCACCGGTCATGTTGGCCATGCTTCAATATGTTTATGAACCAAGCTTTCGTGCGATTCGGAAACGGACAAAGCGGCTTAGAGCCTTTTTACTATTGATAACGATCATCTTTGGGGTGTCCTCGTTACACTATGGCCCTCTTTAGTTGAGACTCTTTCTGTGGGTACAGCGCTTCTTATATTCGGTTTGGTGCTCTTAGGTCTTGGCATCACTCTTATTTGCCTGAAAACATATAATGAGAGTCGTGTGAATCGCTTTATTGCGGATTTAGCAATTGAATCCGAAGACTTATCTCGTAGCGCGAGTAAAGCGATGACGCCTATCGCGATTCCCGCGATGCGTGATTTTGCGGAAACGCACGATATTTATGAATGAGTTGGGCTTGATTCAATTGACTCGGATCGAGGTTCATACGACCTATTTTCTGAGGCGACTCTGGGCTTTGCGCTCGTAATGTTTGGTTCGGAAGCGTTTTGGCTCGCTTGACAAAGCTGTACCCTCGTGGGACCACCACGATCCCATAGGGGTGTTCTCATGGGTCAACGACAAACCAAGATCATTTTTGTGACGGGCGGCGTAGTCAGCTCTCTTGGCAAAGGGATTACCGCAGCGTCTTTAGGTGCCTTGCTTGAAAACCGCGGTCTTGACGTCACCATAATGAAGCTTGACCCCTATCTGAATGTTGACCCTGGTACGATGAGCCCTTTTCAGCACGGTGAAGTCTTTGTGACTGAGGACGGAGCTGAAACCGACCTTGATCTGGGACATTACGAACGCTTTCTTTCGGTTGAGCTTGAACGAAAAAACAGTATCAGTGCAGGGCAGGTCTATTCTCGGGTGCTCGAACAAGAACGACGGGGCGATTACCTCGGCAAGACGGTACAAGTGATTCCACATATTACTGACGAGATTAAAAAGTCGATTCTCGAAGTTGCAGAAGGGCACGATGTTCTGATCTGCGAGATTGGCGGCACGGTGGGTGATATCGAGTCGCTGCCATTCTTAGAGGCCTTGCGACAACTTAAAAGTGAGCTGGGTCTCAACAACACCGTGTCCGTACATTGCTCATACATGCCCTACATTAGCACTGCAGACGAGTTAAAGACGAAACCCACACAGCACTCCGTGAAGGAGTTGCTCTCGATTGGGATCCAAGCTGATATTTTGATTCTTCGTGGTGCGCAAAAGGTGCCCTCCGAACAAAAAGAGAAGATTTCGCGTTTTTGCAATGTCCCCGTTGAACGCGTGATTTCGTGTCCAGATTTGAAGACGATTTATGAAGTCCCTTTGATGTTACGAGAAGAAGGCCTGGACGATCGCGTCGTGGAGCTGCTTAACATTTGGAGCCGCACACCCAAGCTTGAACGTTGGAACACCATTGTCGAAGCATTCCAAAATCCGAAAGAAGAAGTAACAATTGCGATGGTCGGCAAATATATGGATCTCAAAGAGAGTTATAAGAGTGTCCATGAGGCATTGATACATTCGGGTCTGCAACATCGCACACGCGTTAATATACAAAACCTCGACTCCGAAAACTTACGTGGAGAAGATCTAAAAAATGCATTGAAGGGTGTCGATGCTGTGCTCGTGCCCGGAGGGTTTGGGACCCGAGGAACGGAAGGTAAAATCGAAGTCGTACGTCACGCGCGTGAAGAAAATATTCCTTTTCTCGGGCTATGTTTAGGCTTGCAAATTGCGGTTATTGAATACGCTCGCCATGTCGCAGGGATCGAGAGCGCCACAAGTGAAGAGTTCGATAGCGATGCAAAAGACCCCGTCATTCACATCATGGAATCGCAGAAGCACGTCAATAAAAAGGGGGCTTCCATGCGTCTGGGTGCCTACCCTTGTGCTTTGAAAGAAGGCTCTCTTGCACAACGTCTCTACCAGAGTGATGAGGTGAGTGAGCGCCACCGCCACCGTTATGAGGTGAACAATGCATACCGGGATCTCCTAACAGAGAAAGGGCTTTTATTTTCAGGGCAATCGCCCGATGGGGAACTCGTAGAGATGATAGAGCTGCCGTCCCACCCATATTTTATCGCGTCTCAAGCACACCCAGAATTCAAATCGAGACCTTGGGAGGCACACCCACTTTTCGCGGGGCTTGTGGGTGCAGCGCTTACATACAAAAAACGCCAATAGGTTATTGATGACGCGCGGGCTTGATTCCAAAGCGTGATCACAAATCTTCGATGTGATCCCCGCAATGCCAACTTTTGTCCAAAAATTTCATTTCGAGTATGAACCCATGCTACCAGTAGTGTGTCTTTCAGGAGAGGGTCCATATGTTGCGTAATTTTAGAAGTTGTTTTGGCCGTGACCTCAGTATCCGACGACCGAGTCAAGTGGCAGTGTCGCTCGTATGTGCCTTCACATTAATCTGTAGTGTTTCATTAAGCGCTCGTGAACTCAAAGGGGATTGGCGAGACGAAGTTTTTGCGAACCCGGATTCCATGCCGGACTCGACCTTGCGGGTTGGTCATGAAGCGCGAACAATCATGGAAAAAGCGCTTATCGATTCACACTATCTTCTCGATGAAGCGGTTTCACACTATTTACAAGACAGTGAACCTGAAGCTTGGCGCGTGCGAAGTATTCCTGCAAAACAACGTCGACGTGCAGTCAATGCGGGGAAGCTCTCTGCAAACGACTTGGCAACATTCTTTTATCGCGAGATACTCCAAGCGTTAAAAACGAACAATAAGGAACTTTTGACCCATACTGCTCGTGAGATTCGTCGCGACTTTTGGTTTCTGAATGGCTTTATGGATAAGTTTGCGATTGCTGAGACGATTCCTTATGCACTCGAGGTCAGTCAGGAGTTGGGGGTATTGGTAAACCTACCAAGCTCAAGAGCAATGCAGACGAATTTTATTCGTGGTTTGGAGTTTGAACAAAAAAGCTACCTCAGCGAGTTGAAGGCTTTGAAAAAGCGTGGCTCCAAACTGACAGCATCAAAGGCAAAAATGTTCAAAGAATGGCATCAGCGCTTGGGTGCCAATAGCCTTCATACATGGAAGAGCATCGCATGGCTCGATGAGCTTTATGCTTCACAGATAGCTTGGTTGGAAAATTTTGACAACCAAAGCGAGTACCCAGAGCCGATTGTAGCGATGCCCTCCGGTTTTGTCCCGATGAAAAAGAGTGAAGTCGAGATTTTGATGGCGCAGCTTCGGGAGTTGGACCCCCATGAATACCCAACCTTCAGAGTGAAGGGGCGTAATGAAGTGGGTCGTGCCTTTGTCTCCCAACTCTTGATCCCTATCGATCAAGACCGGGCGATGATTCCCACGTTGAGAGCCATCGGTGAACTTCTAAACCACGCTGAACAAGTTGATGGTGTTCTTGCAGGACTCTAAAGGTTAAGTGTGCTTACCTGAGAAGTGCCCGAGTTCTTTGTCGCATACAAAGTACGAAGGTGGGTGTCATATTGACAAGGTGAGTTGATCGAAGGCTCAGGTTCGAATCTTGCGTCTCGAAGCTTCAAAGATTAGCTTTTGAAAATGGGTATTCAAGTTGCTATTGTTGGAGCCACCGGGCTCGTGGGTTCTGAGCTTCGTTCCATTTTAGTCGAGCGCTCTTTTCCTATCGATACGATTGGGCTTTACGCGTCGGCAAACTCCGCGGGCCAAAGTCTCGAATTTGGTGACGACGAAGTCCATGTTGAAGAACTCCAAGCGTCGAAACTCGAGGGTTACGATCTTGTTTTTCTTGCAGGCGGTGGAGAGGCGTCGCTAGCCTGTCTCAAACATCGCTATTCAAAGAGACCCATCTTTATTGATAAAAGTAGTCGTTTCCGTCTAGAGGATGATGTTCCTCTTGTTGTGCCTGGCGTGAACTCGATTACCCGACATGATATCGGGCCCAAATCCTTGATTGCAACACCGAACTGCACGACGATTCCCTTGGTTCAATTCTTAGAATGTCTTCGCTTGTGTTCTGCGATTGATGCAGTTCATGTCACGTCGATGCAGGCAGTCTCAGGAGCCGGTAAGAGAGGGGTTGAGGTCCTCGATGCCGAGACGCGTGCCGTCTTTCAATTTAAAGATGCGGAAGAGAATGAGGTCTTTGAAAAACGAATCGCATTCAATGTTCAACCCTGGGTTTCATCCCGTTGCGACCTCGATCATGGGCATACGGACGAAGAGCAAAAACTTCAGTATGAAACACAGAAGATATTGGGACAATCAAAACTGAAGGTGAGCGCAACATGTTCTCGGGTGCCGGTATTTCACGGTCACAGTCTATCGATTATGGTGGATTGTAACGATGAGCCCAATCTCGATGAGCTCAAAACCAAAGTTGAGGCTTTTGACGGTCTTCGATGGTTTGACCAGGGCGATGAGCGTGAATATCCAACGCTGATCGATGCTGTGGGTGCCGACGAAACATGCGTCGGCAGAGTTCGATGCGCGCCGGGAAACCCAAAACGAATCTTGGCATGGTTGGTCAGTGATAATATACGAACGGGTGCAGCATTAAATGCTGTGCGAATTGCTGAAGAAGTATTTCCGCGAGATGGTTTTGCAAGTGTTGGTGAAGACAATGAGTAAAAACGAAAAGTATGAAGAGTATTTTAAAGGCAGCAACGATAGGACTCCAAAAAGGTATTTGAAAGCGCTGCCTTTTCAAGCTTTGGCATTTCTCTTGCTTTTCGTTTCTCCTTTGGCGGCTCAGGTAACTTTAGACGCTACCTCGGATGTGAATATTCGTTTTGGAGCCTCAGAATGTTTAGAGCCTGAAGTATTCAATGCCACTTGGGTTTTGGACGGAGATCTTTCACAATTTTATGACACAGCATTGGTGTTCTATAGCGAAGAAGATCTACTGGCGCCTATCGATGGGCGAGTGACATGCCCGGATTGGCAATTTCATTTACAAGGTGGACCCGGCTTTCAAGTACCAGGCTATGAAATGACCAATAGTTTTGGTGAGTCCATTGGCGCAAATCAAAATTACGAAGTCGCACTGACATCATCAGAACTTTTCGCACTCGCGCTACTTGACCCGAGTTTTGATGGCGTCTGTAGCGATGATTACGATGAAAGTTTTGGGCTTTGTCTATACATTGCAAACAACAGTGATGTCACCTACACTAATGTCCAATCGTTTGGTATTTCAGTTAACGCAGATATGCTGGGACCGGAGGCCGCAACCATTAACTCCGTCGAAGAAAACGATGGAAGCGTCACCGTCTCAATTGCACAAGACGATGACGATCGAAGTTATGTGATTGCAGCGATCATTGAGTGTTTTGATGACGAGGGAGTCGTCAGTGTTGCTGACGAAGAAGACCCTTCTACGGAAGATGGGAGCGTCGAGTCGACTGTGACTGGGGCGCCAAGCACCGACTCTTTTGAAGATGACAACGATGAAAGAGAGAATGATGTTGCACCATCGTTGCTCGACTTGCCTACAATTGATGAAGAGACTTGCCCCTCAACAGGAACATGGCGAACCCAACGCTTTGAAGAAGGTGATACGCTCACCCTCGATGAACTCCAAAGCAATCAGGGATATTATGTTGTGGTCTTTGGTGAAGACGATCTAGGGAATATCGGCGAGGCTTCACAAGGCATTGTTGTTACACCCTCAATTGGTCAGTCGTACTTGGAACTCTTGTCGCAAGGATCGGTGGAGGAAAACTCGGTTTCGGCCGATGGATGCGACTGCTCGACAGGATCAACGTCGGGTTGGGTCCTTCTCGCTCTATTGGCATTGATGTGTTTACGAGTACCGCGGGGCAAAAGGTGCACTCGCCTTGCGCGAACACAATCACAATCACGTATCGGGACGCTCCTTAGTGTTGGGCTATTCGTTGTGACAATCGCCTGGTCTGGACAAAGCGAAGCACGCCGGGGTCAAGTTGACCTCATGATTCATGGAGGGCCCTATCTGCCGAATCTCGATGAAAGTACAGGCTCTCCGAATGTTGCGGGTCGTCGCGGTCTTTACGATTGTATGTTTGGCAATCAGAACATGCCGCAAATTGGCTTTGAATCTGCATGGCACTTGGCAGACATTAATTGGATTGGCAGCTTTAAGCTTGGCTTAGGAGTTCGCTTCGCACAAACGGATTTTTTGCGTCAAAAAGATTACTCGCGAAGCATGCCTGACACATGGAATCTAAGTTCAGGGTGTCCAAGCGAAGACGACTTTGAAGATGTGAATGAGAAAAATCGTATTTCGACACTCATGCTTGTGCCCTCTCTAACCTATTGGGCAGACCCACTCTTGGATCGCTTCGCCATTCCTATTTTTCCATACGCACGGGTCGGGCTGAACGCTGTGAACTATTTCTTTACACGCGATGGGGAGTTTGATCGACGCTCTTCGACGCACAAACCTTACGGTCTTCGATTTGGTTACGAATTCGCGATCGGGGCTATGTTCTCCATCGATTGGTTGGATTTGGTTTCTGCCTGGGATTCTTACAATGGAGATCATGAGGGTTGGGCATCTCGAAAGCAAACGCGTGGATTTCAACATCTCTTTCTAAATGCAGAAGTTGTCTTTAGTGAAATATCGAATTTTTCTTCATCGGGCCTGAACTTTTCACAGCGCTTCGCTACCTCGAAAGAAGTGAAGCCGTACACCTTTAATATCGGTGTGACCTTTGAGTTTTGGTAGCCTTGGAACATGTTCGAGGAACATTCGGTATGCGAAAGGTAAAGTGATGTGAGTGACGAGATTTCTTTTGATGATCTTCTCAGTCAAGGTGCAACGACACGCTATGCGTCTGCACTGGCAGAAGGAGACCTTCTACGAGCATGGACAGAACTGGTCGAGTCGCCTGCACTGAATGCTCGAGAGTTTATTCATGAGTATGCATCAGGACTTCCATTTGATGTGATGGATGCCCGGGCACGTTTAGGGAAACGTAACGATCTACGCGTTCATTTGCGCTACACTTTGCTGCCCCTTGAAGAGGCGAATGCATTTGCCTTCGAGACATCGTCGGAAGCACTGGCCTTTGATTATGCTTTCGAGAGAAACGATTGGGGAAACCTCATCGAGAATGCGCGGCGCCTCTTTCTTCGCGGAGAAGACACCGAGCTCCATCGTCTTGCATTGAAGCTCAATGAATTTCGCTCTGGGAAAATCTCTTCCGTATCTGCGTTGCAACAGGAGTATCCGAGTGGAGACATGATAAGGTCTGAAGAGTTGCAAGAAATCTTCATCAACTTTTTTGATGCATTGGAATGTCATGATGCTGCCAAGGTTTGGCGAGCCAAAAAAACGAGTGTATTGCAATCGGAGAACGAAGTTTTTGAAGACACGGTAGGGTCCAATAATTTGGCAAAGCTGATTTCAATATTTCGCAATCAAAAATCAATTGAAATAGAAAAGGGAAAGCTGCTTGGAACTCTCTATTGTCAAAAAGTAAGCCACGAAAGCAAAGACGTTTTCCATTTCACGCAAAGTTTCACAAGCGTTGAGCAAGGTATTAAAATCGAACAACGTTTGCGAATGCTTTCGAGCATGAATCGGGTGCAAGGTGTCACCAAAGGGATTGGGGTCGAGAGTGTTGAGGGTTTACCTCAGACACGAGGAATTGCGTGGTATGAAGAAATGAATGAGGTGGCTCAAGGATTGAATCCTACTCAACTGGGTTATGCAGGCCTATTTCAAACCTTGCAGGAACAACTGTCACAACTTCATTTCAATGGTGTGGTGCATGGCTATTTGTCTCCGGGCCACGTTCATGTCATGGGTCAACGCGTCGTGATCTTGGGCTGGGGAGCTCGCCAATGGATCCCATATCTTTCAAAGGAAAAGTTGGAAGCAGTAGGGGACGTGCTTCAATATGGTTCTCCATGGGTGCTCTCAGGGGGATGTCCTCGTCCAATTGATGATATGTATTCCTTGATTACGATGGCCAGGGCCTGTGTTGAGAGTCTCAAAGATTTAAATATAAAATCGCATGTGAACAATCTTCATTCCCAGGTCAGTGAAGTTATCGAAGGCGCCAAGAACACTCCGTGCTTCGAAGAGACCGCGTCCCCAATCAACTGGCACGCGATCTTTGGGGCGAATATCGGTGACTTCTTTGACGTGCCAAACCCAATACAGGCGTTGCTCGAATGAGTTGCATTGACTTTGAATCCCTTTTCATTCAGAGCGCGTTTGATGCTTTTGAGCAGAGCGCGACATGGAATGATGATGTGATCCCCTTACCATCGTGTCCCTCGACCCTATCGATGGCCAATGTGATTGCCATCGACAATACAATCGAATGTGTTCATTATGATATGAACTGGATGCCTTTTCATGCGATTGGTGCACGGATGGTTGCACGTCCACTCTCGGATTTGTGTGCAGCAAATGCAATTCCAACAGGGATCATCTGGAGCTGGGCGATACCGAAGCCCTATACGCAGGTGGATAGAGATGGGAGACTTGATCAACGCCTCTATCAAATGCTGAGAGGGGCAGCATTGTATGCGAAGGCATATGGAATACCACTTCTGGGTGGGGACTCCAGTGTTGCAGGGAGTACGATTTCGACATCGGTATCTCTCTGCGGGAAGGTCAATTCGCGAGAAGGTCTGCGTGGGTGTGGTGAAGCAGGGCACGATCTTTGGGTAAGTTCAGTGCCGGGCTTGGCATCGACCGGAATGACACTTTTAAAAGAGACGTATGTTGAGCTTGAAACTCGCGAACCCATGATGCGAGCCCTTGAAGAATATACTGTCCGTGCTCTTGATGTTCGGAATGAAGCCGAAGGGACCTGCGACATACATCGTTACTTTGACGAAGAAATGCTTGATTGCGTGTCGTCATTCTTGCTACCACGACCGAACTTCACGCTGCGTAAAAGTATTGCTGCCGAGATCAAAGCTTGCATGGATGTCTCTGACGGGTTGGTGTTGGACTTGTATCGTTTATGCGAAGCAAGCAATGTTTCTGCTGAACTTCATATCCAAGACACCTTTGGGGAAGAGCTTCAAAAGTATGGACAATGGCTTACAAGTGATCACATCTACTTTGGTGGTGACGATTATCTTCTCGTGTTTAGTGCAGCGAAAGAATCACGGGATTCGATTGAAGTGAAGGCACCGGGCGCACGTCGCATTGGGACCCTCAGCTGCATGAAGAACGATAAAGCCGAGGTTCGATGTCGCGAGAACGGAGCATTGCTCCCTCGTCGTGGCTATACCCATGGTTAGACTTGCGCTTCGTCGAATCCAATACGCTTACCATTCCACAGTACGTGAAATTGTTTTATCTTTCCCAATGGTAATTACGATACTCTTGTCCAGCTTGGCCCCTTTATTCACAAGCCTCAAATGATGCTTGCCGCTACTCAAGCGAATAAGTCCTGGTGTTGTGCCGAGCTTTTTCTTACCTTCGTAGATATCTCCAAACCCGCGATTGACATCGAGTTTAATGATTCCAAAACCCGCGCTTTTCGGGGTTGTTGCTTTTGTGCGCTTCTTTTCAGGTGCATGGGAGGATTCGAGTTGTGACTTTGGCACATTGCTTTTAGCGACAACGCCTCGTGCGTTGGCGTGTGCCGGTTTGGGTTTTGTATCGCTTTGAAGTTCTGAGGCCGCTGTGGGAGCCACACCGGTGTTCGCGGGGGGCAGAGTCGGTGTGTGGTCCGGATTTTTCAGCGCCGTCTCACCAGAGGATAAGCCGAGCTCTTGACCCGGTTCAGCAGTTTTAACGTTTTGCACCGGGGGCTCATTTCGAGCAATCTTTTTCGTTATCTCGCTAGCAAGTGGGTCGGCCAGAAGCTTCTCTTGCGCCCGCATCTCATCTTGTGAGTCTACACTTTCATCTTCATGTCTGACGACATTGTTGTCTATTGAGTCCTCCGACAACGCGAAGCCAAAACCCAATGAAAGTACGATCGCTACAAAAGCGAGACCCATAGCAATTGGTATTCGTGTTGACGACGATGGGTCCTCATGTTGAGCATTCGATTTAAACTCAGAGCGTTCGATTCGTGATGTTTCGACTAAGAGTTCAGGATCCAAGCTTTGTCCTGTACCTGAAATGAAGGATCGATGTGTATCGTTTTCGTAGACAGTTTGTGTATTCAGCTGGCCAAGAGAGGCTGTCAGTTCATTGGGTGCCAAATCACCTTCGCGAAAGTCGGAGATAGACTCTGTGTCTGATACGATTTGCGACGATGATGGTTCCTCCCGATCATTCCTATCATCCGAAGCCTTTGATACTAAAGCTCGAGTTTCTGTGAGTCCGAGGCTTCCCCGTGTTTTGTATGCTAATTCATTTTTGGCCTCTTCAACAAGTGCATCAATATTTGAGACTGTTGTCTGACGCCTTGGCTGATTCAAGTTGAAGCGTGCCCAATAGCTTTCAATATCAAGCTCGCCTTCTTCCAACTCAAGTTGAAAGAGGACACTTCGTAAGCTGTGCTCGACCTGCTTCAAATCCGGGAAACGCTCTTCTACTTTGGCGGCGAGCATACGCTCAATTGTTTTCGCGAGAGCTGGGTGACAGTCTTTTCGCCGTTGCAATAAAGACTGCGGAGTGGGGTTCAATATTTGAGCATAGAGCATTGCCTCCGAGGGGGCTTGAAAACGCTTTTGCCCTGTCATGAGTTCCCATAGGACGAGACCCAGTGCATATTGATCCACTGCAGGCGTGATCACCTGAGTGCGTGCTTGCTCCGGCGCGAGGTAGGAGAGTTTCCCCTTGATCGACCCGGTCGCTGTGCGACTTTGATCCAAATGCGATTTCGCAATACCGAAGTCTGCAACTTTAATCGCACCCGTATTCGCAAAGAGTATGTTGTGAGGGCTTATGTCTCGATGCACCACGCCTTGCGGACGTTGTTGCGTCGTTTTGTGAGCGTAATGGAGTCCGCGAGCGACTTCAATGCCGGCTAGAATTACAAAGCTTTGAGGGAAAAGCTGACCACGATCTTCCACAGCATGGAGCAGTTCTTTCAGATTGATGCCATCGATATACTCCATGGCGATAAAGAGGCAGCCATCCTCTTCCCCGAAGTCAAAGACTTGAACGATATTCTGATGACTTAAGCTCGCCGCGAGTTTCGCTTCTTTAATGAACATCGACACAAAGCGATCACGTATCGAAGATTCGCCTTGTAAAAAGTAAGGCAAAATACGTTTGATACACATAACTTTTTCAAACTCGCCTTCTTGAAGCGTGGCTCGAAATACCTCTGCCATACCGCCTACCGCGATACGTTCAAGAAGAGTGTAGCGGCCGAAGGTTTGAGGCTGCATAGTGCTCCGATCTCCCAAAACAGGTTAATCTGAAATCAATGTAAAACCCAGTGTTTGAACATATAAAAAAGCCCCGACCGAAGTCGAGGCTTAAGAACCAATGTTTGGTTTTAAGATTAGTGGAGGATCTTAAACTCAATTCGGCGATTCTTAGCTTTACCTTCAGGTGTGGCGTTTGTTGCAATCGGGCGAGTTTGACCGAAGCCATTTGAAACAAGTCGAGCTGGAGCGACACCATCTTTAATCAAGAGCTTCTTCACAGCCTGCGCACGGTCTTTTGAAAGCTTCAAATTCGCCTGTGCATTACCATCGGTGTCGGTATGACCATCAATCTCAACTTTTGCCTCGGGGCATTGCTTAAAGGAGTCCGCAAGTGCTTGGACAAGCTTAAAGCTTTTCGCATCAATAGCTGCTGAGCCCGTATTGAAGTTGATTTGCTCTTTCGCCAACAAATCGTCAAAAGATTTTTTGCATGCAGCTTCCGTTGCGCTCAGTTGAACTGGCTTGAACGAGAAGTTTGCCGATGCAACACGGCTCTTGATGTTGTTGTAGTTGCGATCAAGTTGAGTCTTCTTATAGCTTTCATCGTAATCACCGATCACAGACCATTTTCCGTCTTTCAAAGTCGCACTGAACTGATCGAGGTAACGTGACGATGCAAGGATTGCATTGACATCGGTCTTCCAAGTTGCCGGAGCTCCTTCACTTTGCGCTTTGGCACGCACGTTCCAGTTGTTCTTTGGGGCGAACTTTGCTTTTTGTTGGTTCAACCAAGTCAGGTCTGCATCGCTAGGCATATTTCCTGTCACGGAAAAATCACCGTTAGAAGCTTTAACAATCCGAGTCGTAAAAGGTCCTGTAACAACTGCATTACTTTTAGCGGGTGGCTTTGGTTGGGTTGAAGCTGCCGTACTTAGAGCAACTGCACTCCCCGCAGGCACTGCGCCGTAACCCATGGTTGCGACAACGGGTGCGATAACCAAGGCCACAACACTCATCAACTTGATTAAGATATTCAATGCTGGGCCTGATGTGTCTTTAAAGGGGTCGCCCACAGTATCGCCGGTTACGGCAGCTTTGTGTTTGTCTGAACCTTTACCGCTATTCTCACCTTTCGGCTCGTCTTCGATTTGTTTCTTCGCGTTATCCCAAGCACCACCAGCGTTGGACATAAAGATGGCAAGCAAAACGCCAGAAACAGTTGTACCGGCCAAGAGGCCACCCAATAAGAGTCCAGAGCCATCTGCAAGACCGGCAGCAACAGGTGCTGCAAGCGCTAGAAGTCCCGGGGCAATCATTTCACGAATGGAAGCTTGCGTGGAAATATCAATACATTTTGCATGGTCAGGTGTTCCTGTTCCATCGAGAATTCCAGGAATCTCTCGAAACTGACGACGAACTTCTTGAATCATGTCGTTTGCAGCACGGCCCACAGCATTCATAGCCATTGCTGAGAACACAAAAGGAAGCATCGCGCCAATGAATAGACCCACCATAACTTTCGGGTCAGTGATGTCGATCTTAATATCCGCAATCGTTGAATAGAGTCCGGATTTTTTGGCCAGTGTCGTTTGATAGGCGGTAAAAAGTGAAATAGCGGTGAGTGCAGCGGAACCAATCGCAAAACCTTTACCAATCGCTGCTGTTGTGTTTCCAACGGCATCAAGGTTGTCTGTTCGCTCACGAACTTCAGGGGGAAGTTCAGCCATTTCTGCAATACCACCAGCGTTGTCTGCGATAGGTCCAAACGCATCGACCGCAAGTTGAATACCGGTTGTTGCAAGCATACCGACAGCTGCAATCGCAATACCGTAAAGACCCGCAAAGTTGTAGGAAAGAAGAATCGCAGCACTAATCGTTACAATTGGCCACGCCGTCGATGTCATACCCACCGCAAGACCGCTAATAATATTTGTCGCTGAACCTGTTGTCGATGCTTCAACGATATCGCCCACAGGCTTTTTGCCTTTTGCACAATAATACTCAGTTCGGTTACCGATCCAAAGTCCTGAACCCAGGCCTGAAACCATCGCTGCTACAATTCCCCAGTTTGCGTAGTCTTTTCCACCAAGCACAAAGCTCTGAGGGAGCAACGTCATTGCCGCTGCGCCACCACCAATCAATAAAATCAGTGCCGCGATATACGCACCCATGTCGAGTGCATGCTGTGCGTTGCCGCCTTCTTTGACCGACACGAAGAAAGTACCAACAATCGACGCAAGAATACCAATGCCTGCAATAAGTAGAGGGAAGTATACAAAGCTAGTATTTGGGTTGCCTGCAACGCTAACACCAATACCCAAAACCATCGCTGAGATAATTGCACCAATATACGATTCGAAAAGGTCAGCACCCATACCGGCAACATCGCCGACATTATCACCCACGTTGTCTGCGATTGTCGCAGGGTTACGAGGGTCATCTTCAGGAATACCCGCTTCAACTTTACCAACCAAGTCAGCACCAACATCAGCTGCTTTGGTATAAATACCACCGCCGACACGTGCAAAAAGGGCAATCGATGACGCGCCCAATGAAAATCCAGATAGAATGGCAAGTTTTTGCGACATGTCATCGGAACCGAAAAGCTGCGCCATCATAAAGAGAAGACCAAAACCAGTGATCGCAAGACCAACCACAGACATGCCCATCACGGTTCCACCCGAGAAGGAAACATCGAGTGCTTTGTTTAAACTTGTTCGAGCAGCGTTTGTGGTACGAACGTTTGCGAGTGTCGCAATGCGCATACCAAAAAAACCGGCAAGACCCGAACAAATAGCACCAATGACAAATGCACCCGCTTGGAGATAAAGACCGTCACCCTGCATGAACCCGGTGAAGCCGAGAATGACTGCAACAACAGCAACAAAAACTGCGAGCACACGATACTCACTCTTAAGAAAGGCCATTGCGCCATCCGCAATCGCATCACCCAAATGTTTCATTTTTTCGGTGCCAACGTCTTCTTTTTTAACCTTTTGCGACTTGGTCCACGCAAAAGCGAGAGCCAAAAGTCCGAAGACCCAGACGTAACTCGCGACGTTTGAAAGTATACCCATTTTAAGTTCTCCTTATCGTTTTAAATGGTGTTCAAATCGCCACTTTTACTTCCGATGATCTCTTGGCCAAAAGTGCGAAACTTGACGGTTTTCTAGCAAGATAAGGTGGGAGTACAACCCACTTTAATAGGTACGCATGTTATTCTTCACGTGAAGAGAAGATGAAGCCATGGCGTAAAGGCGGAAGTACAAAACGAAAATCTGGTTATGCACTGTTGCGAACAAAAGCTGAACGACTGCTTTTAAATCGTCTTGTAAATAAGAATGAAATACCATCTTCAGCTCCTTTAATGTGTCGGGCTGAATTGGGGGCTACTTCACGGACAACTCGTGCCCGATGTAAAAATGCGCGATCGAGAGGGCCAAACGATCAACTTCCAAGAGATCGAAACATCAAAAAGGCGTGTTCTAATATTGTATCGGGGTGGGTGGTGTCCCTATTGCAACAGTCACATCCGTCATATTCAAGAGAAGATTTCCAGTTTTGAGGCGCAGGGAATTGTGCCGATCTTTGTAAGTGTTGATTCCCCAGCCTCTGCAAAAGAAACGGTGGACAAGTATCAAATCAGTTTCCCAATTCTGTCGGACTCAAAGCTCGAACTTCATCGTAGATTTGGTTTGTTGAATCAACTTGGTGAGGCACAATTGAAAAGACTTAGACTGATCGGTATGGATATTGAAAGTGCGTCTGGCGAGCAACATCATACGATTGCGCACCCGGGTGTTTTCTATATCAACGAAAACAAGACTGTCGTGTGGGGAAGCGTCAACGAAGACTATAAAGTACGGCCGAATGCCGAAAAAATTATGAAGATTGCAAAGACACTCAATTGGTAAGATTCGGGCGCTCCTCTCTAGCCTTCTTGGTGCTAAAAGAAAAGAGCGTGAAAGGCTTACGAATCAGGTTTCTATTTTCTTCAACACCCTTAAAATCGAAGAGTCGGAAACACGCTTCTCAATCGCACTTCTGTGAACCCACTTTGCGTGATGCTCTTCTCGGTTCTCCAGAACTTCATGCTGTGCCCTAAAAAGTAAACGCAGATCGAAATGTTGATGTGCGTCCTCCTGCTTTTTTAAATTCGCCGGGATATCGTGAACATCGAGGTCAAAAAGATTTGCGATACATTCAAGTTGAATAAGGCCTGTTTCCTCTTGAAGCTCTCTCCGGGCTGCTGCCTCGATACTCATGTCTTGCGCTTCAATATGCCCCCCCGGCTGAAGAAGTTTTTTTAGAGTGGGATGCTCAATTAAAAGTAAAGAATCCTGATCAGGAGAGAGCACAAAGGCACTCGCCGTGAAATGCCCCGGGATAATTTGTTTCCTCGATGTTCCTTCTGGAGACTCAAGCAAAGATAGCATCGAGTCTTTAAACCTACCTTCGTCAACATCACTAGGCTGGAATCGAGTGAGAAGCTTCTTAATATCATTGAGAATCAGCGTCATGAGCATTGGTACCATAGGTAGGGACATCTGTAAGTCGTTATCACCTCTTCATCCCGACGCGCAAAATGTTCAAGGTTGTATCGCCCGCGATGTCGGTGCTCGCAATGCAGCTATAGGAATAATCCCGTCTTGATCGCGTATCTTCTGGTATCGCATCGCATCGAAGACTTCGAGGTGTGTTATGGCAAAAACCTTTCATCTTTCGCTGCTCATGGGCCTAACAGTCGTTTTTAGCTGCACGTGTCAGTCAACTTCAAATGCATCGACAATGGCAGGGGGGCACGATAGAGAGAGTGAAGACAATGAGACGGTCGGCAAGCAAACTCACAAGGAGAAAAGTATGTCAGTGTTGGATTATTCCGTAGAGGTCACATCAATTTCGGGTCAAGTCGGAACATTGGAGTCTTACAAAGGGAAAGTATTGGTTGTTGTGAATACCGCAAGTAAATGTGGCTTTACGCCTCAGTTTGATGGACTCGAAAAGCTATGGGATGATTATAAAGAGCAAGGCCTCGTTGTTTTGGGCTTCCCTTGCAATCAGTTCGGTGGTCAAGACCCGGGCTCCGACGAAGAAATTGCCACTTATTGTAGAAAAAACTATGGGGTGAGTTTCCCGATGCATTCTAAAATCGATGTGAATGGCGAGGATGCGCACCCTCTCTATACAAAGCTCAAGAGTGCAGCACCGGGTATCATGGGCACGAAGGCCATTAAGTGGAACTTTACAAAGTTCTTGATTGGGAAGGATGGAACAATCGTGAAGCGCTTTGGCTCAAAAGATAAGCCTGATGCAATGCGAAAAGCGATTGAGGCGGAACTTGTCAAGTAGCTTCATGAATAGAAGTCGAAACGCGTAACGCTTGGGGCCCAATACCGGGCCTTTTTTTAACCCAAACTTTGATCCTAGCTTGCGAGGGCGCTGAAACTTGGGGAAGATTGCAGATGACACGATGGTTATGGAGATCGATAAAATTCCTATTCGCACTGGGGCTTTTGTGCTTTGCCTCTTGCGTTGTTGAACGCCAACTTTCGTTTCGATTGGACGCAACGCGTGCCGAAAGGGCGCGTGAAACCCAGTTCTTTGCTGAGGGACGATTTCAAAACAAGCTCCCAACTGAAGTTAAGTTTGGACGCGAGCAAAGCAAAAATTATCTCGATGAATTGTGGAGCAATGGAGCAGTCAAAGAACCCAAGAGACCTATGCCGAGGCGTACACGCGAAGAAATATTGGTAGCACACGAAGACGCAAGCGCTTTGAAGATAACCTGGCTTGGGCATTCTTCAATACTGGTATCGATTGACAACAAACGTTTTCTCTTTGACCCTGTATGGTCAACGCGAGCATCGCCTGTTCAATTTGCGGGCCCGAAACGTTTTTCTGAGAACCTCATTGAGCTTGATGCGCTCCCAAAACTTGATGGCGTGATTATCAGTCATGACCATTACGACCATCTTGATCGTGAAGCGATAGAAACACTCGCTCAGCTTGGCAACAGTTTTTTTGTCCCCCTTGGTGTCGACCAACGCTTTGAGGAATGGGGAATCTCTCCAACACAGATTTTTTCACATGTGTGGTGGCAAGAAAGTCTCTTGGGTGAACACCGGGTAATAGCCTTACCCGCTCGACATTTCTCAGGGCGGGCTCTGAGTGACCATTTTCAAACACTTTGGGTATCATGGGCAATCATTGGTCCCGAGCATCGGGTCTTCTTCAGCGGTGACACCGGAATGCACCCAGATTTTAAAACGATAGGTGCGCGACTTGGACCTTTTGACATCGCAATGATGGAAAGTGGTGCATACAATCAAGCGTGGCCCAATGTGCACATGGGCCCGGAGCAAGCAGTCGACGCATTTTTTGACTTAAAGGCTCGCATCTTTTTGCCGATTCATTGGGGAGGATTCAATCTTGCCCTGCACACGTGGACTGAGCCAGTGGAGCGTCTTGTGACCCTTGCGAAGTCACGGGATTTTGACTTGGCGACACCCATCTTGGGCGAGACGGTAATACTAGGGGAAGCGCTCCCGCAATCGCGTTGGTGGCCTTCTCTTAAACACGAAAATGCACGAGAGCGCCCGATAATCTCCTCGCATCTTACTTCTTCAACTGCAGATTAGTACTTTCGCTCTTTATTTCGTCGCCTGATTGGTTAGCCTCGTGCAACTGGGGGATCTATGTCCATCGACCGTAAAGTTATTGACGAACTCTTTGACCTTTCACGACTCGAAGTTGAGGAGCAAGCAAAGAAGGTTCTCGCAGATAATGTTGAGAGTATCCTCGCACATGTTGCCCAGCTTCAAGAGCTGGAGCTCAGTGATGTTCAACCTATGATTTCCCCCGGTGAAGTTATTTTGCCGCAACGCCATGACATCATCGAGGACGGTGTTGGACGCGAAGGATTGAAAGGTTCAGCAGGCTACGAGGAGGGGCTCGTTCGGGTTCCCAAAATTGTGGGCTGAGATGCTTGTACTCGTATTCACACCAAGCAACACGATCAACATCAGGTCGTAATGGCGGAGCAAGGTATGACTAAACTTAATATTCAAAGTACCTCGATCACAGAAGCCCAAAAGTTATTAAACGATGGGCACATCACGAGTGTCGAGCTCACTGAGCAATGTTTGAGTAAGATAGAAAGCCATGATGGTATGCTTGGCGCCTTTTTGAGTGTCGATCGTGATGACGCTCTTTCACAGGCTCGCGCAAGTGATGAACGACGCCGAAATGGGAAGACACGCGGCCCCCTGGACGGGATCCCGCTTGGTTTAAAAGATAATTTCTTACATCAAAATCAACCGTGCTCTGCCGGTTCAAAACTTCTTGAAGGTTACATTTCGCCCTATGACGGCGGCGCGGTACGTCACTTGAGGGAGGCAGGTGCAGTACTTTTTGGACGAATGAATTGCGATGAATTTGCAATGGGATCTTCGAATGAGAAAAGTGCATACAAGCCATGTGCGAACCCGTGGAATCTCAAGCATGTGCCCGGTGGTAGTTCGGGAGGTTCGGCAGCAGGGGTTGCGGCAGGAATGTGCTTTGGCTCCCTTGGCACCGATACCGGTGGTTCGATTCGCCAACCCGCATCGCTTTGTGGGGTTGTTGGCTTAAAGCCAACCTACGGACGGGTAAGTCGTTTTGGTGTTGTTGCTTTTGCGTCTTCTCTCGATCAGGTAGGTCCTTTTGCGAACGATGTTGAAAGTTGCGCGACAATCTTTGATGCAATCAGTGGTCATGATGCTCGAGATTCAACCTCTGCAAAGCTCGAATCGGCCACTACGCTTGCGGGCCTGAAATCTGGTGTGAAAGGTTTAAAGATTGGCCTTCCCAAAGAGTTCTTTCCCGAGTCTGGAGTTGATGAAGAGGTTGCCTCGATTGTCAAATCTGCAGCGAAAACACTTGAGGACCGTGGTGCCGAACTTGTTGATGTGAGTTTGCCGCACACGGATTATGCCGTTGCGACCTACTATGTCTTGGCGACAGCAGAAGCCGCGTCGAATCTTGCACGTTATGACGGCGTTCGTTATGGCCCTCGCCTTGCTGAGAGCGAAGGCTTGGAGCCCATGTACCGAAAGACTCGCGGAACTTTGTTTGGGGATGAGGTCAAGCGACGTATATTATTGGGGAATTATGTTCTCTCAGCGGGTTACGCAGATCAATATTATGTTCAGGCGCAGAAAGTCAGGCGTAAAATCTATGATGACTTTATGAAGGCTTTTGAAGAGTGTGATTTGATTCTTGGCCCAACGTCACCCACACCCGCTTTTAAATTTGGTGAAAAAAGCACCAATCCACTTGAGATGTATCTTTCAGACATCTTCACGATTAGTACCAATCTTGCAGGAACATGCGGATTAAGTGTACCGGGTGGTCTGACTAAAGAGGGCTTGCCTGTTGGTGTTCAAATGCTCGGAAAGCCTTTTGATGAATCAACAATATTGAAAGCCGCATACGCATTGGAGCAGGCTTTGAATCTCGACACGTGTTCGTTTTAAAGGGCGAGGCTGAATATGGATTGTCTATTTTGTAAGATTGTTGCGAAAGAGATTCCTGCAGAGATTGTTTATGAGAATGATGCGGTGTTGGCGTTTCGCGACATTCAACCGGTAGCACCAACCCATATCTTGGTGATTCCGAAGAAACATATTGCTACCGCAAACGCGATTGACGCGAGTGATCGAAGCTTAATGGGTGAGATGTTTCTTGCAGCAAAAGAAGTTGCCCGCCTTGAAGGTTTAAGTGAACGCGGTCACCGTCTTGTGATGAATGTTGGCGAAGGCGGCGGCCAATCCGTGTTTCATATTCATCTCCATGTGATTGGTGGTCGAGATGTATCTTGGCCGCCGGGCTAGTAACCTTATGGACTTCTTCGCGAGTTCAGATTCAATAGACCTTAGCGAGTGGCGATTACTTTTAGAGCATAGAATGGATGAAGCTCTTTGATGAGTTTATTGTTTGCGATACCGAATCCGGACATGGAGAGTTGATTGATAGCGTCTTCGATCGAAGAGCCCTCGCTCGTGAGCGCAACGAGACTCGCAAGTGGTGCACTGACTTCTCGCCAATGTACGGAATCGTCGTGGCGATAGGCCAAAACAAAATGGGGGAGAGTAGAGGGTTCTGTTTTCACCTTCTCGTCGTCCAAAATTTTGTGAGATTGATAGGAATGAACAAAAAGGCGCAACGAGTTCGAAAGCGCAAGACGACTTTGTATGGTGAGAGGAGCAAAATCATCCTCTACAAAATTATCGTTGGGGGCGTTCAGAATATCGGGGTGGCTGCACTCCCATTGAAGCAACTCGCACAGTGCAGGGTGATGCTGAAAGGAGTTGGATTCACGTAGCCATTCGGCAAATACGACTGGGATTCTCCAATAGAGGGGCTCCTGAAGTGAGCTCTCCTCTAAAAACGCTTGAATCATAACATCCAAGAGTTCGGGATTCAGTCGTTTGGCCTGTGGGCAGGCGGCGCGAACAACACTCATCAAAGAATTCCGAGCCATTCTGCGGTAAAGTTTGTGAGCGCGTTGTTTACGGGGTGGTGTTGAAGAGGTGCTTTTCCGATGCGTTGCTCGCTTTTCGTCTTTAGAAAAGATCAAAGCATCGTAGTCGATGGACGCGAGACTTCGTATATTCATGGGTGCCTTAAGGTATCAATAGCATTCAGGTGAATGCTAGGATGAGTTTTTTGTGGGGAGGGAATCACGCATGAAAGCACTGACACTGGCGCGGATCGTATCAATCTCAAGCAGGAGTTCAGAGAGTGGTGGTATCGCCTTATCTCGCTCCAAAAGAATAGGAGTTCCATGCACCAACCGAGGAAGGGCATATTGAAAAAGCTCAAAGACATTCTGATGAATAGGCGTTCCGTGGGTGTCAAGACGTAGACCGTCGTCCTCAACTTCGTGCCCTGCAAGATGAACTTGAATAACATTGCGAAGGGGGAGCGCATCAATTGTATCGTGTGCTCGATGCCCAAAGTTTTTTGCGTTCACATAGACGTTGTTAATATCAAGAAGAAGTTGGCATCCACTTTGAGCAATGAGTTCAGAGATAAAATGCGCCTCGTCCATGATCGATCCTTCAACACGCATGTACGCGGACACATTCTCGACCGCGACAGGCACACCAAGGATATCTTGAACGCGTTGAATACGCTCCACACATCGCTTGAGCGATTCGCCATCAAAGCGCATCGGTAAAAGTTCGTGAAGCACATTGGAAGGAGTTCGCGTCACGCAGAGATGATCACTAAACCACGGGATATTCCATTCGTGAATAAATTCCTTGAGTTGTGAGAAATAACCCTCATCAAATGGAGCAAGACCAATCAAGTCTCCCATGAGTCCATGTGTAAGCAGTGGATAGACATTTCGAGCCTGCGATAAAATGCGATGTCGGAATCCGCCTGTGCCAATATAGTTTTCAGGAGCAATCTCGAGAAAATCGATGGTCTTCACTGCTTCATCGTTCTCGATAAGCTCTCTTGCGAAGCTGAAACGTAAACCCAAGCCTACGGGGAAATCCAATTGAGATTCAATACCTTGATCCATATCAGCACTATCAATCCACAAAAAAAACCGCTCTTATGAGCGGTTCAAAGATTGCCCTCTCCGACTCTAGCCGCAAGACCCTTCCCCGCATGAGCCTTCTGCTTTGTGGTCGCCGCCACAGCTGCCTTCGGCATTCTGTTCACCGGTGGACGCTTCATCTGAAGTTGCTTCACCTTTCACTGCGCCTTCAACTGCACCTTTCCCGGCAGCTTTTGCCATATCTGCGCCACATGAACCTTCATGTTCCATGGCACCTTCTTTTGCACCTGCTCCTGCCGCTTTTAGGCGTGAGCTGTTCGTAGAAGCACAGCCAACCGCCGTGGTTAAAAGTGCTGCTGTTGAGATGTTAACTAAAATTTTCGAAGCATTCATGACCTTCTCCTTTGCAATGCGCCTTCACGTTCATTACGCGTTAACAGTCTTAAATGTTACTCACAACTTTGGTTTCAGAAATTAATATTTTAAGTTCTCAATTCGCGAGTCATCTCCAATGTTAATCATGAGTAAGACGAAGTCCGACATTAAAGACCTTGTATGACAAATCGTTTGTCGTATCGCTTTCGGTTTGGCCGTGCCCTTGGTAATAGAGAGCATGGATTCATCACCCGACGCGAAACAATTTGAGGAAGGCGTCCCGAAAGCTTCAACTCAGCTCATCAAGCGTACGGATGCGCTGATCACTCGAGCGGCCGAGACGAAACTCCATAGAGCAGAAACTTCGACTGTGTCCAAATCGCAAGCTCGACGACGTGAGAAGGATCGTGTTGAGAAAGCGAAGTCGGGGGACCTCAAAGCGCTCGAGTCTTTGCTTTCAGACAACGAACGTAAGCTCTATGGTGTTGCATTGGGAATCCTGAAACACCCTGAAAACGCTAGAGATGCTGTTCAAGAAACCATGATTAAAGCGTACCGAAAGCTTGATGCCTTTGAAGGTAAATCTGCGTTCTCGACGTGGGTGTATCGAATATGTTTCAATACATGTCTTGATATGCGTCGCTCTCTAAAACGAAAATCGGCTTCCTCGTATGAATCAATTTTGGAGTCAAGCCCACAAGTGATCGAGAAGAAAGTTCTTGATGAGCGTGGCCCAGAAGCTGCGATCTTAGGTGGAGAGCTCAAGAGTAAACTCAACGATGCACTGAATAGTTTGTCTGAGGCGCATCGAGAGATCATCGTGCTTCGAGAAGCCGAGAGTCTGTCCTATGATGAAATTGGTGAACGACTTGGCATACGCAGAGGGACGGTCATGTCACGTCTATTTCATGCGAGAAAGAAACTTGCCGACTTTTTAACTACTTATGAATCCGGGGAATCCGATCCGGAGGCTGAATAAAATGAAAATTGAAGCGTCAGAATTAATGATGAAGACTTTTGAGTTCAAAAACCCTGAAGAAAAGGTGCATTTCCAAGCACTTCAGGCACTTTTTGAGCTTTTTATGGCCGGCGAGCTTGATGCTGATCTGGAGAAAGTACTCTTCACAGAATTGGCCGATAAACCCCTCTGGGCATCGGTTTTTGAGAAAAGTGTTGAAAACACGAATCTCATCACCCCGAACACCTGGGCACATCGAATTGGCATCGATGATGAGACGAATCTGAATGTCGGTACTCTTTTAGCGCAAACACAAGAGTTAGAGTGCTTGGGCACATCCTTAGTTGATGGTTCTATGCGAGATTTGAATGCGGATGTCCTTGCCGCGACCTTATCGTCTCTGAGTGTCAAGCAGCAAGAGGAGTGGTTTGATGATGTGTCATCGATGCTTGAGTCCCGCCCGTGGGTTCAGAGCACGTTAAAAGATTTAGGGCTTGAAGCAGAACGAGTTTTGATCGAAGATCGTAGCGAGAATCGCTCAGCTCTTCAAAGAGCGATGCATCAAATCAAAACTGAAAAACGTTTTCAATCTGAAGCTTCTAACGCGATGCAGGTTGTACAACCATCACTGGAAAAACCTTGGTTTGATCGTTTCATTGGGGTCTTCTCATTGGGCTTTGGGGCTGTGTGTATTGCCTTGTGTGTCTTCACTTTGAGTTTTGTTGAAGAGGGGAAGGAGAATCACGATTCATCCGCATTTGCTCTTAGGCATGACGAGCATGAATTGCCCCAAAAGGATGAGGTTGCATATCAAGATTTCGATGAAGAGTCACTTTTTGCAGTTGTGAACGACGATCATACATGGATCGAGTCCGTTGAGACGGATACCAATGACACGATGATATTTGAAACTGGGGAGCACCATCTCAAAGTGATTTGGGTACAAGAGGGGCAAGGGTAAGTTTATGATGATGAAGTTTCATCCGATGAATGGAGTGACGACTTCTTGGCAACGTGTGGGAATGACCCGGTTTTCGTTTTTCCCTATGGTATTGATCGTTGCAAGCTTCGTCGCTTTCGTTTCACCGTGCTTGAGTGCACAAAACGCGCAAAGTTCAAGCTCGCAATCTCAACCGCAGCGAAGGCAAAACATACGGCGCTCGCGTCGAGCCTTATCGCCTTCTTCGAGGGTTGTCACACGAGTCTTTGAGATTCGTGCTGCACAAGACACAGAACCTTATATTGACCCGAGACTGAGACGCCTTGAAAATGACCTGAGCCCAATGCCTTTCAACCATTACATGGTGCAAAAGACGACGCGGCGCGTACTTGCAAAGGGTGGGAAAGTAAAGGTTCATTTTGGCTTGGAGCACGGCCTTAAGGCGCGCGAGTTTAAACTGGGGTATTTAGGGGTTGATGAAGAGGGTCGTGCGATTGTGAGTGTTGGGATCCCTTCGAGCAATTTTAAAACCAAAGTACATTTGAAGCCTGGTGCGACTATTTTAATAGGTGGCCCTCATGTCGGTGATGAAACGGTAATATTCGCTTTGCAGCTTGTAGGTGAATAAGATTTAATGCGCTTCGATTCGAACTTCTCTACTCAAGAAATAACCCCGCGTGTGCGGGGTTTCGTTTTATGCTCTGCGTCTCCATTCAGCAACCCTTACTCTTCAATCGAAACCAAGGCCTGACCTTTCTTAATTCTATTGCCAGCTTTGACGTGCACCTTTGAGATTGTACCGGTGCTTGTTGCACGAAGGGTGATGGACTTTCGATTGCGCTTTGCTTTCGAGAGCGCCGCCTTTGCAGAGATCAGATCTTTCTTAGCGCGAGCATGGCCCGATTTAGCGGCGGCGTTAAGTTCACGAACTTCGCGTTCAAGACTTCTTACCTTACGTTGCTTCTTCGATGAAAGAGGTGTTATGATTGTTGCAACTCGTTCCCCTTTTTTGACCTTTGAACCAACCCTGACATAAAGGGTCTTAATGGTAGCGGAGCTCTTACTCTCAATTGACACAATCTTACTTTGAGCGGTGTCGAGCTTTGAAAGTATATTCGTTGTGTCGGCGTCATCCAGTGGCTTACTTTCGGCTAGAAAAGGTTTCGCTTCAGCAGCCACTTGCTTAGAATCATCGTTCACCGTCGAGTCAAGAAGGTTATGACCAGCGCTGTGTCCACTTGCACGCTTTTGAATCGAATCTCTGGGCCTTTCCTTCAAGTTGGTTTGGGCGCTTTCATGTTCTTGTGTTGTTAAATCAGTAGTGGTCCGCGCGTGGTCTTGCATTAATAGAAAAGCATAAAGTGCACCGCCTATTAAAAGAGCCAAGAGTGTGAGCAGCATGAGAGCTAGGGCTTTCTTTGAACCTTGAGTCTCATCGCGAACGACATAACGAAGGGCAGCTTGTTCAGCTAAATGCGCACTCTGCATTTCACTTCGCAACGCCGAGGTGTCGGGAATATCGAGCAATGTTTTCATCATGCTATCGTCGATATCCTTGGTCGTACGCGCATTGGCGCGTGGGTGCTTGGAGCGACTTGGCACGATTAAACCCTCGCCGAAAATATCGATACCGGTCTTGTCTGGTTTTGCAGTGGTGCGAGTGCCATCGGGCGCAACGAGAGATTCACCTGGCTTCTCTTTTCGCTCGCGTAGACGAACTTGACGATCGTGATTGCTTTGACCCATGCCCGGTGCCACAACGCTGTGCTCTCGTGTACCCTTACGTGGAGGTGGCTGGACACGGCGAGGCAATTCACCGAGTTCAAAAGGGTGCAGTACTGTATCTTCGTCGACAAGAGCATTTAAGTTCAGCTCACGTTCAGTGCTACCTTCGCCAAGCGAAAGTGCAATATCCGAAACATCCTGTTCGGAAAAACCGAGCTCAGAAAGACTCAAGTCAATTGTGTCTTTATTGGAAGCATTCTTCATCTCGTACTCCTTACGAACTGTCCAAAACAGATCGTCCTCAAAATATTTTTACCTTCTAAGGATTACATGTGGGTACTCCCACACATCGGTTGTTTGCCCGATACCCATAGTGCCCGATGACTCGAGCACATGTAAGAGAAGTATACAGGCCTATCGACCCTTAGCTTTTTGATTTTGAAATCCGGGAAATAAGCTCTTGTGCCAGTATCTCCGCGTGCAGAGTCGGACTCGTGCTTTCCTTACCCTTATGAAGGCCGAGGCTTTGTGCGTTCTCATGTAGGTGTTGCGCAAGCCATAACATTGCCAGCCGCGTTGGACCTGACATTGCTAGATTCCGCTTTTTTAAATCCCAAGAATCTCTTCTCGTATGAGGTTTCTCTCGAACGATATCATCGCACAATGCTTGAAGACCTGCTGCACCCGTTGAAGAGTTTGCGAGTTCGGGCATTGTGGTCGTCAGGAAGGTTTTACGTGTTGATACCTGAGACTTCCATTCTTGAAAAGATGCAAAAAGCATTTTTGCTTTTGATTCTGTTTCCGAATCACATTTGTTGACCACGACCCAATTCACGAGTTCCAGTAAACCGCGTTTATCGATCTGTAGTTCATCACCGCTTGCAGGTTGCATCAACCCGATGACCGTATCCGAGAGTTCAACCACTTCGAACTCCGATTGCCCGACACCGACGCTTTCAAGGAAAACAATAGGGTAGTGACACGCAATCAAAAGACGCAATACATCGGGTGCAAAGGGGTTGACTCCTCCAAGGGCACCAATAGAGGGAAGAGGGCGAACGTAGGCGTTGGCATGTGCTGCAAGATTGGGCATGCGTGTCTTATCACCCAAGATGCTCCCACCACTCGTAGGGCTACTTGGGTCGATACTGAGTACCGCGAGTTTTTCCCCTGCTTGGCAGAGCGTTGTACCAATCGTTTCGATAATCGAGCTTTTGCCAACGCCCGGTGGGCCCGTGAAGGCAAACACGTGACCATGGTTTTCACACTCATAAATCGTAGTGATTAAGCCATGAAGTGCGGGGCGGGCTTCAAGACGCGGGTCGCATAGAGCAGAGATGAGGCGGGCAAGGGAACGTCGGTCACCCGCCTGCGCACGTTGGAGCTCGTCAAGATAGGCTAGGGTCATGGTTTTAGAATAATGCCTTTAGTTTTTTAAAAACTGTGTCTCGAGTGCACTCATGAGGCGTGCTGCCGATTCTAGAATAGGGGTTCCTGCGGCAAAGATTTCAGTCACGCCCGCCTCATAAAGCGCCTCATAATCTTGCTTCGGTATGACCCCACCACAGACGACAAGAATATCTTCTGCTTTCTTCTCTTTCAATTCATGAATTAGTGCTGGGATCAAACTTTGATGGCCCGCTGCGAGCGACGAAACTCCAACAACGTGTACATCGTTATCAATGGCTTGTCGCGCGCATTCTTCCGGCGTTGAAAAGAGGGGGCCCAAGTCAACATCGAAGCCCAGATCGGAAAAGGCACTGGCAACCACACGCGCACCTCGGTCATGCCCATCTTGGCCAAGCTTTGCGATCAGTATACGTGGCCGTCGCCCACTGGCCTTAAGAAACTTTTCAATGCGTTCAATAAATTCATCCATCGCTGTCTCCGAGCCATAATGCGAGCGGTATACGCCTCGTACGCCTTCAATGCGTGCACGGTGACGGCCAAACACATCTTCAAGTGCACTTGAAACTTCCCCTAGGGTTGCGCGCACTCGCATCGCCTCAATAGCAATTGCTAAAAGGTTCGCATCTCCTTGTGCTCCCTCGCGTAACCTTTGCAGCACTTTCTTTACTTCTGTCTCGTTACGTGTCTTGCGAAGCGTTTGGAGCCGATGGATTTGGCTTGCACGAACTTTCTCAGTGTCAATATTGAGAATTTCAGGTTCAACATCATCATCAACTTGATACTTGTTGACACCGACAATTGTTTCTTGCCCGGAATCAATTTGTGCCTGGCGTTTTGCCGCAGATTCTTCGATGCGACGTTTGGGAAGGCCTTGTGCGATTGCTTTGGCCATTCCGCCTGCGTCTTTAATTTCAGTAATGAGGTCGCGTGCACGTTCTGCAAGATCGGCTGTGAGGCGCTCCATCATGTACGAACCCGCCCAAGGGTCGATAACACGGCACATCCCACTTTCTTCTTGTAGAATCAGTTGGGTGTTCCGTGCGATGCGTGCAGACATTGCACTTGGAAGTGCAATCGCTTCGTCGAAGGCATTGGTATGCAGTGACTGTGTGCCACCGAATGTTGCAGCCATTGCTTCAATTGTCGTACGCACGACATTGTTGTAAGGGTCTTGTGCCGTCAGCGACCAACCTGAAGTTTGGCAATGGGTACGAAGCATTTGCGATTTTGGGTTTTCAGGCTTGAACGCCGCAATGAGTTCAGACCATACCATTCGCGCTGCACGCAGTTTGGCAATCTCCATGTAGAAATCCATCCCAATGCCAAAAAAGAAAGAGAGTCTCGGGGCAAAGTCGTCGATCGAGAGTCCGCGTGAAAGCGCTTCATGCACATACTCAAGCCCGTCGGCCAATGTGTAGGCAAGTTCAATTGCAGCTGAGGCACCTGCCTCGTGCATGTGGTAACCACTGATCGAAACCGAGTTGTATTTCGGCATCGACTTTGATGTGTATTCAATAATATCGCCGACAATTCGCATACTGGAGTTCGGCGGGTAAATATACGTATTACGGACCATGAACTCTTTTAAAATATCGTTTTGGATTGTCCCGCGCAGTTGCTCTTGGGCTACACCTTGCTCTTCAGCGGCAACAACATATGCGGCAAGTACTGGGAGTACCGCACCATTCATCGTCATCGAGACCGACACATCAGCAAGGGGAATTTGGTCAAAGAGCAGCTTCATATCTTCAACCGAATCGATCGCGACACCGGCCTTGCCAACGTCACCACTGACCCGTGGGTGATCGGAGTCATAGCCGCGATGGGTCGCAAGGTCGAAGGCGACCGAAAGACCCTTTTGACCTTTCTTCAAAGCATTTCGATAAAAGGCATTGCTTTCTTCTGCGGTCGAAAATCCAGCATATTGGCGTATTGTCCATGGGCGGTTCGCGTACATTGTTGCACGTGGACCACGCATAAAGGGTGCAATCCCAGGGAGTGCGTCCTGATGGGATTTCAAATCTTCACAATCTTCAGCGGTATAAAGCGCTTTCAACGCGATTCCATCGGCGGATTCAGTTGTCAGCGATTCGAGTGACCGACCACGAAGTTCTTTTTCTGCGAGGGATTTCCATTGTGAGCTCATGGGCTAAACTTAGGCAATCTCGCAAAATATACAAGCAAGCACTCTGGACCTTTTTACCTTAGACCTTGTTGTCCAAGACCAGCCCGATTGTGAATCTTGCAGGTCGTGTTTATCGACAGCTTCTCTACTTATTCGCCCTGGCTGTCGATTGCTTCGAGCTCTTGATCAATCTTGGCCTGCAGTGCTTCACTCATTTTGATGAAGGGTTCTGCATACATCGGGTGCTCTTTTACGTCATCAAGTGCTTCGTCGGCTTCTTCCCATTTTCCGAGCTGTACTTTGGCAAGAGCAAGGTTGTAATAAGGGCCAATGATATCATCTTCGAGATCACATTCATCGAGCAGTTCAATAGACCGGGTGAGAAGCTCTTCCCCAAGTTTTAGGTCAAGAACCTTTTCTTCGCTGATGTGCATCAGCCCTGCGTTGTTGTAGGTCCACCAATGAAAAGGCGAAATCTTAAACATGGTTTGATAGAGAGTGACACGTTCGGCCAGTGCCGCATTACCGTCTCGACTTCGAAGAACCCTATCGAGGGTTTGAAAAGCTCTGAAATAGTCGGGTTTCTGCGAGAGTGCGATGCGTACCAATTTTTCCGCATCATCCCAACGCTTCAGATCGGCATACATGATTGCAAGCTCACAGTGTGCTTGAGCAGTATTTTGAAATTTCGTTACTGCTTGTTCGAGTAAATATGTTGCCTCTTCACGTTTTCCCAATTCACATAATGCTTGCGCCTTTAGAGAGAAGAGTTCATAGCGATCGATGTGAAGTTTCAGCGCTTCATCACAGTGTTCAAGTGCCGTGTTAAACTTTTGCGCACGCGCTTCGATTGTGATTGCGATGATCCAAGCCTCGGAGAGGCCAGGGTTCCTTTGAATGACCTCACAGGCGTCATTATAGGCATCACCGAATTCTTCATTTGTAAAATTGAGTTGAGCACGTTGTAGTATCAAGAGCGAGTTTTTCGGGTCACTCTCAATCGCGATCTCAAGATGATACTCCGCACGTTCAAAGTCTTGTTCCGCACCCGCTGCAATCGCAAGATTCGAATGCGCGATGGGATTACGCTCGTCGTTTCTTAGGAACTCTTCAAGGCGCACTCGACCTTTCGCAAAATCACCCAAGCGCATTTCAAGAGTCCCCAAATAAAGTTCAGCAGGGGGAAACTCCGGATGCCTTTCAAGAATGAGCTCCAACTTTTTCCGAGCACTCATCGCATCGCCCATAATCGCTGTAAGGCGTGCGTCGTAAACCTGAAAGAGAGGGTCGTTCGGATTCGCAGCCAGACCGCGACTGACTTCTTGAATCGCTTCGTCGATTTTTCCGAAACGAAAAAGTCTTTCAATATCAAGCTCGGAAGGGGGCGTTGGATTTTCGGGTTGGCTCATCATCGTTGTTGTCCTTAAGTTGTTTCAGTATAGTGGTTGTATTGCTTTGAGGTCTAGCTCAGTAGCCAAGTTGTGCAGGGTTGATGTTCGCCATTTCTAAGGCTTGTTTTTCCCAAGAACTCAGTCTTTCGCCACCGGCCTTGGCTTTCTCTACCGCGCTTCTCACAGCATCAGTCACTGCACCTTCGAGCTTGCCTTGCGATTGAAGCGCGGCGAGCTGCATCGCATCAAGCTTTTTGCCCTTCTTGATATTCTTTGACGCCTTCTTCGCATATTTTTTGTAGGCTTTTTTGAGCTTCTTTTCCGCCTTGCGAAGCTTTTTCTCGGCCTTTGCCAAGCGTTTCTTGGCTTTCTTGAGTTTGCGTTTGAGCTTTTTCTTCTTCTTGCCTTTTGCGGACGCGAGTTGACTTTCAAGGGATTGAATATCGCCTTTCGCTCGCGCAATTTTATTTTGAGCAGACTCGACTTTTCCGCTCCATTTATTAACTTTGCCTTTTTTCGTGAACCAAGACGATACTTCATGGCCGATAGCTTTAAAGTTGATGGAAAAATTGATATCGAATTCAAGACCCACCCCGAGTGCCGCCCCCAAGTTGACGGCAACATCGAGTTTGCCGTCTTTCATCTTAATATCTGCGCCAGCCGACACACCAACGCCAGCCCAAGCTTTGACACCACCGCCTATCGATCCATAATCACACCCGACCTCACCGCAGACTTCGGCGTAGGCACCTGCATATGCATTGACGTTTGCGCTCACTCCATCTTTGCCGATCGTTAGGTTTCCGTTGGCGCTTGCACCCGCAAATGCCTTGGCTTCAACGATGCCGTACACTGCAGTTTCGCCAGGAGCGCCAAAGCCAGCATGCGCCCGAACTTCAGCACCTACTGCTGCACTGAAACTTGCGTTCAGGCCATCGGGCCCAAATGAGGCGCCGGCTCCCGCCTTCGCGTAGACTCCTGCGTAATAACTCGCATGTCCGCCGTCGATACTTCCGACCTGACCACTTGCTTCAAGCGCAGCGGCGGCTTCGGCATAGTACTGATGGTACGACTGATCAATATAGCCGATAGGGCCTGAAAAGGCAGCTGCCGCTGCGTCTGCTGCATCTTCGGCTGAGCGGTTGCTATATCCGCGACTCTTGACAGAACTTGAACCTATGCTTCGACCACCACCCCAGGTCCCATTGCTAAATCCGGTGTTCCAGCCCGTATCATAACTGGTTTGTGTACTACCCGAGTAGGTGTGAATTCCGTTATCCTTTTGCCCGTAGGACTCTGTAGAAGTTCGATTGTAGTAACCACCGTTACTCGCATCGTGTGTAAACACGGTTGTAACGCTCCCGTCTTCGTTGGTGACTTTTGTGGATTGGGGGGTACCCAATGTTGTAGGCGAGTATCCAAAGAGTTTATTCAGATAATCGGCAACTTCAGGGTTGGTTGGGTATTGGTTTGGGGCGGAAAGCCATTGACTGTAACTGTCACCCGTAAGTGCACCGGAAAGTGTACTGAAGTTTTGATTCAGATTGGAGAGCATATTGATATTCGATGCCTGGTTAGGCCTAGCGCCATATGCGTTGTAGCCAGTTGAAGTCGTGACTTGGCTTGAGTAGATATTTGAATTTTGGGATTGGGCCATTCCCCAGCTTGTCATCATGTGGGGGGGGACTTGTGCAAAGAAGGGCGCAAAAAATTGTGCGTTGGGCATCATCATCATTATGGGGTCGGCACCAAAGTTCTGATGAAATCCCATCGTTTGATAGCCAGGATTCTGCTGAGTGTTGAATCCTTGCAAAGCGTTCCACATTGATTGCATAAAATCGGGTTGGTGAAACAATTGCGGAGCATGTGGGGTACAAAATTGGGCACATATATGCTGCATGAGTTGTTGCGGGTTTGCACATTGATTCGGCGTAAACTGGTGCGGAGTGTTCGTCCCTTGTGCACTCGAAAACCACTGTTGCTGACCAAAAAGACTGTGCGCTAGCCTCGTAAGTGTTGAGAACGCCTGTTTGAAAGCGTCCGGTGTTACCCCATTGTTGTCTACGGATTGGAGATTTGAGTTAGGGGGATTGGTTGTCGAGTTATTGGAAACATTGGACATGGAAACCTCAATTAAGTTTCCGATCTTTTCCCGACTGTCTGCAACCAAGAACAGCCTGGTGTATCGCTTTGATATTGGGTCTATTCGGGACAGACCACCAGACTTGATGTTCTACATTTCGCCATCTTTAGGGTGAATTTAGTGGGTGGTAAGCCAAACAAGTGCAATCGTCAGACCGAGAATTGTTAGCATCTTCAATATCTTATCGAGTGCAACCCGAAAGCTCGCACGCCCATAAAAGCGTGAGCGATCCTGAAGGTCCTCAAGTAATGTTCTAACCATATTCACTCCAAATACGTCCCATTAGTTAATGCCCACCCAAACTCGAAAACTTCATACGAAATTGATTCCATGAACAATTCGTATTGTTTTTAGGGGGACTTCGATCCAGTCGGTGAAGCTTTGCGGCGTATTCGGGAATA
Organism: Myxococcota bacterium; assembly: GCA_020630615.1. Lineage (GTDB taxonomy): Bacteria > Myxococcota > UBA727 > UBA727 > JAHDBA01 > JAHDBA01. The sequence continues at coordinate 113,132 of JAHDBA010000001.1, forward strand.
ATGGGTGTGGGATAAAGTAGGGATTGAATGCGGTGGAACGCAAGGTAAGGTAAAGAAGAATGTTTTCAAGAGAAGTCGAACCCGTAGGAGCTACAATGCCTGACACGATAGCGAGCATGACTCATTCTACTGCGCTTCGGCTGGTCAGTTCACCCCAAGACGTGGGGATAGGCGAATCCGATGAAAAATGTGATGAGCCAGCTGTCCATGGGGGCGCTAACTCGGATATCCACCCCAAAAATGCATTGGATCTCCGTGAAATTTTTGATGCCTATGGTCATTTTGTTGTTCGGTCCGTCGAACGTGCTTTGGGGCCAGGTCAACACGTCGATGATATTGTCCAAGAAACATTCATAACGGCATGGAAGAAGCGCGACGAACTCAATGCTGGCCCCGGTCTTAAAACATGGCTGTACCGTACCGCGATGTTTAAAGTGATGCATGCCAAACGTAGCTTTGCCAAAACGATTCGTTTGCAAAGTGCACTCGGTCGTGAACCCCAAGATGCGCATAAATATTCCATAGAGCAACAAATGGTGGATGCAACATCGGAAAGAGCTCGCCATCAGCGACTGCATCGAGTTTTGAACACGCTTTCCCCACAACATAAAGAAGTGTTCATTCTTTTTGAACTGGAAGGTTGTTCGGGGGCAGAAGTTGCGAATCTTTTGGAGATCCCTAAAAATACAGTTTGGTCACGCCTTCGCGTTGCACGTGAACAATTTAAGGCACGGTGGGTTCAAGAACGTTATGCGGGGACCCAAAAAACAAAGAATCAAGGAGGTGCATCGTGAGTGAGATGAAACCTTGGATTGACGATAGGGGAATCGATTCAGAGCTCCTTGCTGACCTTCGTGCGGAAAGAGAATTCATGCATGACCGAGATTTGAGTTCACTGAAAAAATCCGTACTTGGTTTGGGGGCTGTTGGAACGCTCGGAGCAGGAGCTTCAAAAGCTGCCGCAAGTTTTGGTAGCGCTGCCAGCACCATTTCGGCGGGCACAGCCGCGAGTGGAAGTTCGGGTGCGGTCGCAGCGACCAGTATCCTATCAACCAAGGTATTGCTCAGTGCGGGGCTAGCACTTGGTATCGTTGCTTATGGGGGAGGGCGAGTCCATGAACGAACACTTCAAGAAGAGGAAGTCCAAAGAGTCTTACTAAAGGCACCTTCGCGTGCAGACAGTTCAGCACGCGGCTTGGATTCATTCCATATTGAGGAGAATGTTCAAGATTCAAGACTAGAGGCATTGGAAACTCAGCATGCACAACATACATTGGGATGCACGAGGCTTACGAAGAAGAGATTCAAGACCTTAAGCTTGAACGTGATGGGTTGGTCTCGCTATTAACCACAGGGCCCAAAGAAGAAACGAGTGTTCAAGCGAATGCAAAGGTCAAAATAGCGAAGGTCAACTCTCAAAAAGATCAATCGAAAGTAGAGCCTGGGAAAGAAGCAAACCGTGCTCCAAGATTCGACGCTTTAAAGAACTTACAAAGAAGTAAGAAAAAGAGCCTCGGGTTGACGGAGAAGCTTCGTAAGGATTCCTCACACGAAGATGGTCTTAAAGTTATGATTGCAGAGTTGGATTCTCTTGAAAGCGAAGATTTCCCAAGTACGAATTTGGAAGTTTCGACCCAAGAAAATGAGCCTTCATTGAATGATTTTGGTATTGAGCAAGTTCTCTTTCAAGAAGCCAAAGACGCAAAGAAGCGAGGGCAAATCGGGCGTGCTCAAAAATTATTCTCAGATTATTTGAAACTCTACCCGAAAGGTCTGCATGTTGAAGATGCGCAGTTGGCAACCTTGAGCTTGGCGATTGATAAGCATCAATATGGGCGAGCATTGCGCCTTTTGAAAGAATACAAGAAAAAGGGTGGAAGCAAGAGCTTCAGGGCAAAACTCAACGAGGAGTCTATACGCTTACGTTTGAACGAAGGAGTTTGTGATTCAAAGGTGGCCAAAGAGGTCGCACAGCTCAACCCGGGTATTCGTGCTCGATACGAAAACCTATTCATTAAATGTCGAGCTCGAAACACTCTGAACTAAAGTGCAGAGAGAAGGTATGGCGCTCTTTGTTCTCTGTTGTCAAAGCGATTTTCTTGCTCCCCGCTACTCTTGGCGCTTTTGATTCACATAGTCTTCCAATCGGATTCCTTGCCCGCTGCTCGACGGAGCAGTCGTGGCAGCCCCTGTATTTTGACGCTGCAGAGCTTGGGCTGGTGCGCGTGCGATATCTTCAACATGAGATTCTAACGCATCAAGATAGAGATTTGACCACCGCTTTTCTTGAAGGCGAACCATATGATTCTTAAACCAAAGATGCGAGCCTTGCACGACAAGCCCCCCTCCAATAAGCCCTAAACCAACACCGATAAACTGCTCTTGAGTGACGTTGGGGAAAACCAATCGCCCTGCGAGAAACCACGCTGTACCTGCGCCCCCGAGCAGCATTGATGTTATATTGAGCCCGGTTGCAATCTTGTATTCTGTACCTTTATCCAAATAGCCGGTCACAGGCCCCGAACGAACTTGCTGGCCATTTGCTAGGTTCGATGTGACATGAATCGACATCTCTCGAAAGGCGCCTGCCCCCCAGGCGCTTCCTGGGCCCATTTCGAAAGCAACACTGAGTGTATCGCCACCGGGGCTTTGGTTCTTGCCGGTGATGGTTTCCATCGTTTGGGCCGTGTAGTTTGAAACTTCTTTCTTCCAGAGGCGGCCTTGGGTCACTCGCGTTCCGGCATCGATGATTTGGACATCCTTCGGAGCATAGCCCACATTTTTTGTGCTGCCGACAGTCGCTACTTTACGAGACGCTTTGACCGGCTGCATTGATGTTGCGCACCCGCTAAGGACACTCAATGTTAGACCATAGAGGCAGAGCCTTTTTACCAGGCTTCCCCTGACTGGAACATTCCTGCTAAATTTGTTGGGAATCAAAATCGTTTTCAAGTTTAAAGTTTTCATCACCCCAACAATAAGCATGCTACCTTAGGGTACGCAAATTATTGAGTGACTGAAATGTGAAGGCTAAGTTACCCTCGAAGTGCATCAACCACGATCTTAATGAACTTGCCCAAGCTCGGTTTGGCTTCAAACGAGGTTAGGGTTTTGGCCATGCTCGTCAGTGTTTTATGGTTAGGGAACCAAATCGGCTTCGGCGACATACGAAAAGGCGCTCTCACAATCGATTTGAGCGGGTGATCAAAGAAGAAACTGTTGTGAACAACACCGATACCGGACTGCACATCATCAAGAGTATGCTTCGGGTAAGCGCCCCAGGTCGTCGAAACCAGACCGTAAATTGTCCCGGGCCAGATATTCAGCCCAATACCGCCGTATTCAAGGCGTGCCAAAGCACGCTCGACATCGTCATGGTGTGCTCGTATCGTTTCAGGGTGCACCAGCATCGCACACGAGAGTGAGCCCCAAACTTTCTCATTGCAAAAGCGAACAGCATCACTCAAAAAATTATCAACCCGGTCGGAGTCAAGGGTCACTTCAGTGACGAGCCCACAAAAAGCTTCGTGTGTCAGGGCGTATTCATTCTCACGCACTTCATCAATCTGAATCATTGTCCATGGAACCACATCGTCATGGCGCTCTCCAAGCGCTTCGGCTTGAGGATAGTTGGACAAAAATGCATCGTAGCGTGACTGCGCACCCGGATAGTATGCCTTACGCTGGGGAGTATTTCGTAGTGCTTTTCGAAGTGCGTCTAAAAACGCTTGCCGTTGGGGCCAGCTCGCTTGCGTTACAATTGCTTTCACGGCGTTGCAATCAAAACTAGCATTGTGAGAAATCATGCCCGCAACATGTTCGGCCTGAAATTCGATGTCTTTCTGACTCCATTCACCCGGGACAACAATCAAGGGTGTTACGGCACCCAGTTCTGAAGAAATAGGTTTTGTATTGATGGGGGTGCTGGCTGCTTTGTTTCGTTCTTGTTCTTCTGCATTGCTACCCCAGACAATCGCGTCATGGGTTGCAGCAGACCCAGTAATGTGGATCGCTTCAACTTGATCGTGCGCGCTGAGGTACTGACCCACTTCAATACCACCGTAGGCAACCTCCATGAAACCATATTCGATGAGTGTGGCGAATGCTTTTTCCACATAGGGACCGGTATAATCATTGACCGGGTTCATTTTCAGAAGGCACACAGAGTTGTGAAGGAGAAGTTGATCAAGAACATCTTGCGGGCCAATGCATGAGATATTCCCAGCACCGAGAACGAGCGTGACTCGGCCATTGGGTTCTGAGTCTTGATGCTCGGGGTTTTTATAGATGAAGCCCTGTGTTGGGGCACGACCGGGTTGGATCCAAACTTCACCTTTGATACCTTGAAACATAAGACGGTCGTAAGTTGTATCTGGGAAGACTTGCGCCACGGTGTGCCCGGAGGCGTGATCGTACACTTTTGAAGGAGCTTTGACGCCATTGTATTGCAGTGACTCGATCATCAGCCGGAGACTTCGAGCAACTTGGTAGGGCCCAGCGAGCCATTCTTCACCTTCACGCGGGTCTCCTTGATGGAAACCTTTTGCACGTGCCGAAGCCTCAGCCCATTCGGAGGCAACGTTTTGAAGATCCGAGACAACTCGCTCTAAAAGCTCAACCCGTTGTGCGGGATTGAGACGAGCCCATTTTCTTTTGTTTTCGTTCAATCGAGAAAGTTTTTGGTCCAAGTTTTCAAAGGACGTTGGCGCAATTTTAGAAGGAGCTTCAGGGAAGGATGGGCTTGGCATTTCAACCTCGACAAATGAAAGTGAAGGACGACAACTCTACGCTATAAGCTTTAGAGAGCTTGTTTGAAGGGGTCAAGTTAAGACACCTTGGCACGTGTAGAAAGTTGTCGAAAAAATTAGTGGATATTCAAAAGGAAAGTTCAGCACGCTTTGATGCTCTGCAATGCATGGAATGGCGGAGTATTTGATGGACAAATTAAGATCCAATTTGAGCACAAACTTGCTAGCAGGTAAGAGCATTGATGCGAGTCGGCGATGCAATAGCGAGGAAGGTCTGTGTGCAAGCAATATCCCCCAACTTAGAAGCTCCGAGTGACAAGGATTTGATGGGCTCTCGAGTCCCGCAAATATTACTTTTAGCAGCGATGCTTTGTTTTTTAGCTTGCACGTCGAAAAGAGCGCAGTCGAACACGAAGAGTGCTTTAAAGTCGGTAGGCCAGCAACCCAAATCAGGAGTAAGCATGACGAAGGGCCAACTCAGTTTAGATGAAGCACTTGGCGGGCGATTTTTTGCGAGTCCAAAACTCAATCACGTACGCTTTAATCATGACGAAAGTGTGATGACCTACTTAGCGCCACTTTCGGATGAAGACCCGCGACAAGCCTTATGGGCCTTCGTGTTCGTGGAAGGTGAAAATCAAGGTCTGCCGATTCCAATCGTGTTGGTGAATCCGGAGCAACTTGCATCGGGGGAAGAGTCCTTAAGTGAAGCAGAGCGGATGCAGCGTGAACGCAAACGAGTTCATGTTCAGGGGATCTACAATTACCAATGGTGCGGTGACTCGAACGATACATTGTTGATTCAGTATTCGGGTGATTTTTACCATGTCACTTTGCGGGAGCTGAAAAAAGCCAAGTCCCTCAAAGAATATGTGCCCCATGTGCGTCACATCGCGAACCAATTGAAGCCCGCATTAAATCTCCAGTGTTCACCCGATGCTCAAAAAGCTGCCTTTGTCCATAACAATAATTTGGTTGTGATGTCTTTAACAGAAAAGAATGACACAAGGATTGTTGCACAAAGTCAGTCTCCTGAGGTTTCCTATGGTTTGGCTGAATTTGTGGCTCAAGAAGAAATGGGTCGTTACAAAGGATTTTGGTGGTCTCCTGACTCGACTCGAATTTTAGTCTCCCGCGTTGATGAATCGAAAGTGCCGCTCAAAACGCGTGCGATGATTTACGCGGATGCAACCAAGATGATTGAGCAACGCTATCCTTCAGCGGGTTCCCCAAATGCGAACGTCCAAATGCATCTTGTTGATTTAAGGCAAAGAGGGAAGCTTTCGAAAACAATAGCGCTCGAGGACGAATACCTTCTTCGCGCGGGGTGGCGCGATGCCGAAACGCCATGGCTGCAAACTCAAAACCGGAATCAAACGCGTGTTCGACTCAAGACAATCGACCTCGGCAGAGCGACCACGTACACAATTTTCGAAGACCGAGATGATGCTTGGATCGATGCGCACAACGACTTTGCATGGGTTGGCATGGATAGTTTTGTTTGGCCTGACGAGAAAGACGGTTATCGACGAATACGTTTGCATCAAATGAATAATGCAAGGACCAAAGTTGTTAAAAGCCGAGTCATTAGCCCTGACACTCGACACATCGAATCTGTTGTAGCCCATGATAGAGAGAACAAGGTTTTATATGGGGTTGCAGTTACAGAAGGTGGGCAAGGGCGTCAGCTTTTGCGGATCGCGTATTCAACTCCTGATTTGAAGGTTAAGACTCTAAGTGCACAAGAGGGCTGGATTGATGTGCAGGCCTCTAAAAAAGGGCGCGCGTTTGTGTTGCATCGTTCATCGTTACTGAACCCACCTCTTGAAAGTGTTATTGAGGGTGACGGTGGTATTCTTTTTGAAATACCGAAGCAAAAGACGAGTGAATGGTCTGAAATTCAGAAAGCACAAATCGAGCGCATCGAAATCAAAGCCGACGATGGGACACCTTTAAGAGGTCTTCTCTACAAACCTCAAATTCAGCGCGGTGCAAAATCACCGATTCTTGTGTATGTGTACGGTGGCCCTCATGCACAGGTTGCACGCAATGCGTGGCATCGAATGCAGCCGCTGTGGACCTATCTAACACAACAAGGTTACGGCGTATTTATGTTGGACAATCGAGGATCGGCGGGTCGAGACCGGAAGTTTACCCGCTCGATCAAATATGGCTTTGGTGATGTTGAGGTGCGAGATCAACTTCAAGGAGTTCAATGGCTCCAGTCACAGGATTGGGTTGACGACAATCGGATCGGTGTTTTCGGGTGGAGCTACGGTGGTTACTTGACGTCTGCCTTGATGTTGAATGAAGAGACACCCTTTGCTGCAGGTGTTGCAGTGGCACCGGTAACCGATTGGAAGCTCTACGACACCCACTATACCGAGCGCTACATGGGTAACCCAAGTGAGAGAGCAAAAATCTACGCTGCAAGCAACCTTGTGGGCCGAGCTTCACGATTGAATAAACCTCTCTTTTTGATTCATGGTATGGCGGATGACAATGTGCTTTTTGAACATACCCTAAAGTTAACCTATGCTTTACAAGAGGCACAAAAGCCATTCGATTTTATGGCATACCCTGGTCGTGCCCACGGCTTGCGAGGTGAAAACACGCACAAACATGTCTTTAACTCAATCGTAAACTTTCTGAATCGGCATCTCCTCGAATCGAATTAGGGGAGACTCTGCAATGCGTGTTGTGCTTTACGATGATACCTGTCGCCAAGAGTTTTCTCTTGGCCCTCTGAGATTGGGGCTTACGCATTCGTGGATTTGGGGTGCAAGTCTTTTTAAGTCATTGGGGCGCGTCGATCGTTATGCAGGTGTCAAAACTTGGGCAGAAGCTTTCGACTTTTTGAAAGAGTGTGGTCAAAACTCTACCATCTCTTCACTTGAATATTGGGGACATGGCAAATGGGGTGAGGTTCGAGTTGGTTGTGAACGGCTTCGTATTTCATCCTTTGAAGAGAGCCACCCTCACTATAATGGTCTCTTAGCACTGCAGAGATGTTTAAGCGCTGAGAGTACACTTTGGTTTCGAACCTGCGAAACCTTTGGTGGGGACTTGGGACATGCATTTGCACAGCGAGCGGCAGATTTTTTCAATTGCCGTGTTGCTGGTCATACCCATATTATCGGCCCAGTTCAGAGTGGTTTTTGTATGTTGGAGCCAGGTCAAGAACCCTATTGGCATCGTGAGCAAGGTATCTGTGAGGGCACCGCGAAAAGCCCTCAAAAAGCATTATGGTCAACGTTTCGAGAGCCAATGACCTTGACGTGTTTAGGAAAGCTACCGCAAGACAAGTGGGAGCGTGAACGTTCAAAGCAAAGCGTAGCTTGAGATAGCGCTGGTACGTGTCTTGAGTACGCATGAAAAAACCAGGCGATTTGCCTGGCCTTATCGACTATTAAAAGAGCAAATTTTTATTTTAGGATATCCAAGAGATCGATATCAAAGACAAGGGTTCCAGCCGGAGCACCTGGGCGAGAAGGCGTATCGCCGTACGCCAAGTCACCAGGAATCCAAAAGCGGTAGCTGGAGCCAATCGACATGAGTTGAACACCTTCGGTCCAGCCTGGGATGACACGGTCCAAACCAAACTCGGCAGGAACACCACGTTTTTTGGAGTTATCAAAGTTCTTACCGTCTTTTGTCCAACCGGAATAATTCACTTTCACTTTATCGCTCGCTTTGGGCTTTGCACCACTACCTTCTTTCAGGACAATGTATTTCAGGCCTGAAGGTGTTGTTTTGGCGTTTGAGGGTGCTTTCGCGACATCTTTCGGTGCAGGAAGTGGCTTATCAATATAGATGAGTTCCACATCAAAAACCAGGTCACCGGCAGGTGCGCCAGGTCGCTTTGGTTTTTCGCCATAGGCGAGGTCGGCTGGGATCCAGAAGCGGCGTTTTTCACCTTCAACCATCAGTTGGACACCTTCTGTCCACCCTTTGATGACACCACGAAGCGGAAAGCTTGCCGGGCGTTTGCGTTTATAACTTGAGTCAAAGTTTTTCCCTTTGAGGTCCCACCCAGAATAATGAACAACAACAGTGTCATCAGCAGTCGGCTTAACCTTACCTGTTCCCGTTATCAGAACACGTGATTTCAAACCGGACACACTCGCGTCTGCTGGTGGTGTCAAAAGGTCATCCGGTGCAGGCATACCTTTCTTTGCTGTAGGTTTTGCGCTTGCCGTCTTTGTATCCTTTTTTGAGTCTGTACTTGCAGTCGTGTCGCTCTCTTTCGCTTGAGTTTCTTTCTCGTTTTGTGTTGCGCTTTTTGTTTCGCCTGTTTCCGTTTTCTGGGGTTGGTTGCATGCTGCACCCAATGTTGCCATGGTTAGACAGGTCAGTGCGCTTAAAATCATTTTTTGCATAATGTGGGTCTCCTTAGAGTCCACACTGCCGATGCGACTGAAAAGGTCCAGTGGGCGTTTCATAGAGACTTTAGCGCACCTTATTAAAAGTGCTTCAGAACGATACGACTCGAGACGCTTTTTGATAGTGGTTTAGCGCTTCGTCTATCCTTTAGGTGTAAGATCTCAATGATCACCTGGAGGACTTATGTCATCGGATTGGGCTTTACGCGTGAATACACTGGTCGGCGCCGTGATCGGCTGCGTCAATTTTAATGCAGAGAAAAATACCGCTGAGTTGCAACGCCCTGATATTCTTCAAAATGCATTTTTAAAAGCAATTGATGGCGAGGGCGAAGAAATCGCTCAGTATATATTAAACGAAGTGACAGGTATTCTTGTGATGACCGGTTTTAAAGACGTTGCACAAGAAGTGGTTGATGTCATTATTAAGGCCTATGAAAAGCGTGATATTGCGAAAAGTGAAGCGGGTGCCAGCAGCGCAAAAGCCTTTGATAAAATGCAAGGGCGTGGTGGGTTAAAAGCACCGACTTTAGATGAAAAGAAAAAGAGTGAGACAACATTCATACCGCCGATTCGACGTGTGTGAGAGTGCGACATGTCGCACAGTGAACCGACGGAGCTATTTGTGTATGTCGGATCACACACCACAATATTTCAATCTTTGGGCGATAATATAAACACGTTAAAGATAAAATGAAGGAGAAACTATGACTGAAGTGAATTGGGGAACAAATAATGCTGCATGGGACAGTTACAAAGACTTAAACAGTGGTGTGATCAACGATTTAACCAAGCTATTGAATAACCCAGACGTGAAGTTTGAAGATGGCATTCTTTCGGTCGGTGGACAGGAGATCGCCCTTTCAGATCGGGAGCAAATTATTTTAGACCTTTTGGTCAATGATGACAAAACCGAACATGGATGGCGATTAAATGTCAATGAGTTGATGAACCGGTACGGTGGTGATGCTCTGGGGGAATGGAGTGACGCCACAGAGGTTGTCGATCAGTTCGCGAGTGATCTTCAAAGCCTTAATGAAGAAATTGCCGGAAAAATGGGCAACGCTATGGGTGCACAAAGTGGCGAAGTACCCTTGTATCAAGATGCAATGACTCAATATCAGGAAGCTCTGCAACAACTTTACGCAAGCATGATGCAAGGTGCCACGGCTCAAGGATTTGACCCATCCCAGTTTGGTTTTCCAGGGCCACAAACCTTTCCTCAAGTCAATCCTTATGGTCAGTGGAACGCTGGGCAATACCCTAGCAGTACAATGCAGGGCGCCGGCCCTGCACAAATGATGATGATGATGTTGTTGATGAACACAATGCAGCAGTTGAAACCCAACTTGCCGACCACGAACTCACAGCCAACACCTGCGCCAAATACAGCACAAACCAGCGAAGTTGATGCACACGTGGTTGTCGATGACGCAACAAATCAAGAGAGCGGGATCGAATATTCGACTGAAATGATGGCCTTTCCGCAGCTTAGGGCCGCAGGTTTAATACCCGATGGAATACACGAAAAAGTCAACAGCGATGGAACTTACGATATTTCAGTTTCGGTGAAGCCAGACTCTCAAGGCGGAGTGTTATCCCGAGCTCGAGAAGTCTATTCCTTTACAAATTTAAGTGAGAGCCAAAGAGATTTACTTGTCGAAGGACAAAGTAAGTTCAAACAAGATCTTCAAGTTTTGATTGATAAGTTTTCGGAGCTTAAAGACTCTATCAAAGCGTTAGTGGCCAAAGTGGGCGATGACCATCCAATGGTCAAAACCCTTGAGAATAGGCTAAAAGCCGTGGGTCAAGAAATTAACGACTTGCAAGACAACTTTAAAGACTTTGTGAAAGGTTTTGCGGAGGGCTCGACGAGTGAGGCAAGCTGGCAAGACGCTGTTGCACAAGCTAAGGAAACTGAGGAAGCTTCTCCTGTCAATGATGAAAGTTCATCTTTAAATGTCAGCCAATACGCACTCGATCAAGACAGAGTCTTCACACATGCTGAGTATAGTGAAGCTATCGAGTTGCTGAAAGTGCTGAGAGATCTAGGTGGCGGTCTATCGCCAAACAAGAAGCGATTGCAAGAGGGACAATATATTCTGGATAAGCTCGAGGAAATGGGTTTTGATACAAACTCACTTAGTGACGGTGGCAAGATTAAGAAGAGTGAAGTTAATGATTATATTTCTGACCTTCGCGCTGAGCGTGAAAATTTAGCGTAAAAAAGTGAACGCCTGTGTGAAACTTAAAACCACTGCTTCATGCGGTGGTTTTTGTATTTTACGCAGTCTATGGTGTTGTCAACCTAAGAGGAGATAGGCGATTCATGATGTGAACACCTTATTCAATGCTCTATTGCGTACATTTGTTGCATTTGTTTTGAAGGGAACTAACTCTTTACAATTGTTATTGCTTTTTAATCCCAAATCCTTGATCACGTGTTCACTACAGGAGATCAGAATATGGCAACGGGCGTAAATAAGGTGATATTGGTAGGTAACTTAGGCAAGGATCCAGAGGTTCGCTACACACAGACTGGGACAGCAGTTTCGAACATTCGGCTTGCGGTCGGTGAACGCAGAAAAGACGGCGAGCAATGGGTCGAGCACACGGAATGGTGCAACGTGGTTTGCTTTGGCAAAACTGCAGAAAATGTAGGACAATATCTTGCCAAAGGGCGTCAGGTTTACGTTGAAGGGCGTCTTCAAACGCGAAAGTATCAAGATCGTGAAGGTAACGATCGCTGGTCTACTGAAGTGGTTGCGAATCAAATCCTCTTCTTAAGTTCACGTGGTGGTGATGCTCCTTCTTCGAACGCACCGAATGCTGGAATGCAGGGGGGCGCGATGCAAGGTGGTGGCATGCAGGGAGGAGGCTTCGCTCCCTCAGCCCCGGCGGCTCAAAACAACGGTGGCGGATCAGCGTTCTACGATGATGACTTGCCTTTCTAAACGAGAGCATATTAAAAAGCGTGCACATAAAGCTAGGAGCCTTACTCAGGCTCCTTACTTAATTGGTGTTTTGTGGGACGCGCAGCTTTGTCTTATTCGTAGACGCCAATACTTTGATAGGTGTCAAGCTTTCGGTAGAGTGTGCGTAGGCCGATTCCAAGTTTCTTTGCCGCTGCTCGCTTATCGCCTTTGACACTTTTGAGTGTACTTTGGATTGCACGTTCTTCCATTTCTGAAAGTTTCATTCCGACACGGAAGACAATTTCGTGGACGGTTTGAGCGCTGACACTTTCATTGGATGTTGTGGTTTGGCTGAAGGCGCTGTCCTCTTTGAGCTGATGATGCTCTTGATTTTCTCTTGGGTTCTCATGCTTGCCTTCGCTCAGACGAAATTGAGAGATTGCTTTTTCTAAACTCATTAACTCTCTACTAAGCTCGGTAGGATTCGTTCCTCTCCATTGCAATTCGCTCGAACTCAACTCTTCACCACCAATACTTTGATCACTCGAGTTGATTGTTTCCAACTTTTTCAAGATCTCTTCCATTAGTGCGTGGAGCTCTTGGTTTTCAAGAAGAAGGGCATGACGCTCCAGTGTTCGTTCGATAACGTTCAAGACTTCACGGCGCTGAATGGGCTTAACAAGAAAGTCGCTCGCGCCTTTACGGATTGCTTCAACAGCATTTTCGATTGTTCCATACGCGGTCATCAATACGATTGAAATGTGATCGTGGTTTTTCTTCACAAATTCGACAAGCTGAAGCCCATCGACATTCGGCATGACGAGATCGGTGAGAATAATATCGATTTTTTGTTGTTCTAAATAGTCTTGTGCAACGGCGCCACTGTGTGCAGTAAAACAGGTGTACCCAGCGCGTTCAAAGATGCGGCCAAGGGAATCCCGGTGTGCAGGTTCATCATCGACAACAAGAATGGTGTATTCAGAGGTGGGTCTAAGTGTCATCTCTTCATCCTAACATATTCGTAGAAAAAGCGTTGATTGCTTTGCAACCTGTGGTCGTTGTGTCAGATCGCTAAGGTGGGAATTCGAGTTCGACTTCTATTAACGCTGGGCGTGTTTACGACGCTTTCGATGGCTATTGCCTTAACTGTCGTATTATCAGTCGATCGTAGCGTTCAATCTCGAGCATTGATTGAAAGAACAAGGGCGTGGTCACAACCTCTCTCAACCTCTGCTGCAATGTCGATTGCACAAGGTCGATTACCCGATCTGCATAATCTCCTCACGGCAACACATGAACGCCGTGCAGCACTTAACTTTCGCGATATTGTGATCGTCAATCACCTCGGTGTTGTGCTGGGCGATGGTGGCGGAACACGGTTTGGAGAAAACCTTGCGCGGACTGAAGATACTTTTGTTCGCGAAGCACTCCAACACACAAGAGCCTATGTTGAACGTTTTGACGGTTTGCCAACACGAATCGCTGTGCCCATTGATAATGGTATTCGCTGGGGAACACTGGTTGTCGTTTTGAACACAGACCAAATCAACCAGAGTTTATCCTACCGTCGTCGCCGTTTTATTGCAGTGGCATTTGTCTTGGGAGTGCTTTCCATGCTTGTACTCCTCGGGCTGCTTTCACGTTTCATTGTTCGACCGGTACGGGAACTTAGCCACGTTGCGGTACGACTCGCGCAAGGCGATCTCGATGCACGGGTACCTTTACAAAAAGAAGGTCGAGAGCTTGAAGAACTTGGGAATGCCCTCAATCAAGCTGCGCATCGTCTTCAAAACTATACTCAAGAACTTGAAGATGCTGTTTCCAGTCGGACGCAGGCTCTTGCGCGTGCCAATGACGAACTCCGTGAAGCGAATGCGAATCTCGAGTTGCTTGCAATCACGGACGGGCTCACGACACTCTACAACCATCGGCACTTCCAGATTTTATTGGAACGAGAGTTTGAACGTCAACGACGTGAGGGACGTGTTTTCGCAGTGCTCATGATTGATGTCGATGATTTTAAACATTACAACGACAATCACGGACACCCTGCCGGCGATGAACTTTTGGTGCAGATTTCAAAGTTGTTTCGGGACCATACGCGGGCTACTGATATTGTTGCACGTTATGGTGGTGAGGAATTTTCGATTCTTCTCCTTGGGGCAAGCTTTGAAGATGCGATGCATCATGGTGAAAAAATACGACAAGCTGTAAGCACCTTTGCATTTCACCATGCAGAGGAACAACCCCTTGGCTGTGTCTCTGTGTCAATCGGTGTCGCAAGTTGGCCTGACCATGGCGATACACCGCAACAACTCCTAGAGGCTGCCGATCGTGCACTTTACCGCAGTAAACGGCAAGGACGAAACTGTGTCTCATTGGCCGGCTATCGCGCGTTGCCAGAAGAGATTATTGCAGGAGCAGCAGATGCTTAACTTTTGGCATATCCGAAATCGCTACTGGATAGTTTTGACCACTGCTTTGTTTTTTTTCGGCTGCAAAGCGGAGCTCGAACGCTTCCCTTTGCAACAAGCATCCGTGTTCGAGTCCTTTGACCCGACGCGCTGGTCGCCCGGTGAAGAGCCTGAACGGATTGCAAGTGATCAGATGAGTGAACCCATCATCTTTGGGCTTCCACCTTTTTATTCCCGCAAACATCAACTTGAAATGATGGACAAGCTCCGAGCTTATTTGGAAATCGAAGTTGAGCGTCCAGTTGAGATTGTGATCGCCGACTCGTATCGGGAAGTGGTTGAACGCTTTATTCGTGGTGAAATCCAATTGGTGTCGCTTCCCTCGGTCGCGTGGGTCATGGCAGAGCGTCGCTTGCCCGAAATGAAAACACTGGCAGCTGCCGTGTCAGAAGGTGGTGTCACTTACGCGAGTTATTTTATTGTGAGGGAGAATTCTCCCATCGAAAAGTTTAACGATGTTTTAGGTAAGAAGATTGCTCTTACGCAAGCGTGGTCGAGCTCAGGGTATGTTAAACCGATGGCTTGGCTGGTACGCCAAGGTTATGTTCCTGAGCGTGATTTTCAGATTGTCCCTTTACGTCAACACGACCGAGCATTGAAAGCGTTAAAGCGAGGACAAGTCGATGTTGCGGCGGTGTCTTCCGAAACCTTAACGAACACCTCGTCGCTCGGGGTTCGGGGGCGTTTTCGTATTTTAGCAAAAGCGGGTCGTCTTCCGCATGATGCCATCGTTGCGCATCCTGAAGTCTCTCCATGGCTTACCTACCGACTTCAGAGAGCATTTTTAACCTTATCCATTCACGACCCCAAAGGCGCAGATATTTTAGAGGACATGCATTCAATTACCGGTTACATGCCGGTTCCGGATGGGCATTTTGATGAAATGCGTGAAATGGTCGAAACGTTAAAGCTCTGGGAGTCACTCCCTTAACTTTGTGGTAGGGTAAGGCAGGCGATAGCGGCATGATATGGAACTCGATCAATATCACTTCAAACGCGTAGTATGGGACGAAGAGTTAATCTGGTCCGATGCATGGGATCCGTCTCTCGAGCGCCCAAGAACCTTTGAAGAAGGGCTTCTGAAACTCAATAGTGAGCAAGGCGCTAGTATCTATGTCTTTCACGATGCCCTATCTTTTTTCAGGCGTTGCACTCGTATGTGTGTGAAGATTGAATTTCGTTTCATCAGCCTTCATATTTTGTGTTCACTTTTGAATCTTAAAAATGATGCCACGGTTCAAAAGATAATTACGAGTCTTCAAGTGGGTACGCCAAAGATCGACTTGGGTGAATTTAGACTTGCCCTAGTTAACTTGTTGGAGCGTTTGCAGCGCGAGGACTTGCGTGAAATTTCGCGTCTTGAACATCGCGTGATACCGGTTGTGGCTGCGATGGAGGTTCAAGGGCTTCCATTTCTTCGGGAGCAATGGTCCGAGCGCTTACTGGCCATTCAAGAAGAGTTGAGTGATGCACTAACTGCTCTTGCGACCTTTCTAAAGCTTGATATTCGTAGCCCTCAAGAGACACTTTTTGATGATTTCCTGGGCGAAGCCGACTCGAAAACAGAGTTGAACGAACGAAAAAATGAGCTTTTCTTCCGAGCAAGCCAAACCTTGGGTCAAGAAGTCAAATCGTGGTCTCAACTTTGTGATGAAGGAAGAAGCGAAGCGCTCTCACAGAAAATCGCAAGCATTCGTGCCAATGAGAAAATGGTATCAACCTACGGCGAACGCTTCTTGGATTTCGCAGATGCAACAAGGCTCTTCGGACATTTTGATCCCTTGGGGACATCGACGGGTCGCTTTTCATCATCGCAAACCAACTTGCAAAATCTGCCGAAGCGCCCAGACTTTCGTGATTGTATTCGGGTCGCAAAAGGGAAAATCTTACTTTCAGCGGATTACGGCGCATGCGAGCTTCGTATTTTGGCCGAACTCTCAAAAGAACCTGTTTTCCTCGATTCGTTTCAAAAAAAACAAGACCTTCATGCACGTGTGGCTTCAATGCTCTTTGAACACGAAGTCACCCGTGAGTCGCACCCTGAGCTTCGTGCGCGCGCAAAAGCGATGAATTTTGGGCTTCTTTATGGCATGGGGGCAAAAGCTTTGGCAGCGTCCATGGGCGTTGATGCAAAGCACGCGTACACCCTTAAGCAGTCCTATGAATTGAGATTTTTGCGTGTCACGAGTTTCTTGCGAGAACAAGAAGAAGCGGCACGTCGTCTTGGATATGCAAAGAGTATCATGGGGCGGCGCTATTGGTTTTCGCGTGACGAATTGAAAACCTGGGCGGGAGGACAAAAACGAATCGCACGCAATATGCCGATCCAAGGAAGCGGAGCAGACATGCTTAAGCTTGCTATGGTTTCGCTTCATGCGGAACTCAAAGCTTTTGACGGTGCTGCTCTGGTGAACACGATTCACGATGAACTGGTGGTCGAGTGCAAAGAGGATGATCGCGCTTCTATTACAACACTTTTGGAATCTTCAATGCTGAATGCGCACCATGCAATTTGCCCGAACGTACCTGGAGAGGTTGTTGTAGAAGCCGCTCAATCGTGGAAAGCAACATAAATTGAGTTTGGGAAAAGATACGATGGAAGTGAACATGGGTATTGAAGAAGAAAAGCAAGGGACGGATGCCTCAGTGGCCCCCAAAATTTCGTGGTCAGAATCGGGACCGCTCCTTGGTGAAGAACGCTTCGGCAAAGTGCGTGCTTTTGTTTGGCGCCATGGCAAAGCGACCGAGAACCAAGTTCAAGAGGTACGAAACCTTTTTGACGCACACCGTTCCGAGTTTGAGGAGTCCCGTTTGGACGCTCTGAAAAATGCGACGCTGAAAGAAATTGCCTTTCGTGGTCGGGAGCTTCTTTGGCAAAGGGAGGTTCTCGCAACCGTGAAGACTCAAGAGCGAGCTCCAGCAGAGCATGAAGTTTTCGGTGAAGAAATATACTTAGGGGCTGCGCAAAGCAGTCAAGACGTGAATGCTCTTTGTTTTTACCCGTCTTTCGAAACGATTGAGCCGGAAGTAGAGAAGCTTCTTCATACGTGGTTGTCACGTCATTTTGGTGAGCTTTATAACGATGATTTTCTTCGCGAGGCTTTGGAGCGAGGGGAGGCGTGCTATCAGCTTGCACGGCAACTGAAAGAGAAACGAGGATTCCTTCTAAAAAAAGAGGTGCGCGACCTTCTCAAAGATTTCGATCGGGAAGACAGGCAATGGTTACGACAGAAAGGCTTTCGGGTTGGGTACTTAGCGGTGTATCGGCCCTTTGTAACCTTGAAGGCAAGGCGGCAACTTTTTCAATGGAGCCCTTTGAGCGAACCACAATCGTTGGAAGGACTCGGCGGGCGACTTTCCATGCCAGTTGACGCATTGAAGGATGGTCTTGGCCCTCAAATTTGTCGAGACTTGGGTTTTGTTCGAATAGGAAATTGGTGGGTGGACATCCCAACCTTTGAAGCATGGATTCAAGAAGCGTTTCGCGAACAGGGAGATGTCGTGAACAAGGACTTCGACTGGTTGCGGAGCTGGTCCTCAAAGTTGGGCGCCAAGCCAGAACTCTTAATGCAATGGGTCCCCAAGGCTCTTCATCAAAAAGATTGGTTTCGAGCGCTGGGACGTGCTTTGGTGGAGCATTTAAATGCAGTGGTCAAACATGATTAGGCCGGACGTTGCAAAGTCGTAAACGTGTCTTTGAAGGTTGCATTTTATACAAAAAGAGAGTGATAGTCTTTGAACCTTCGCTTAAATATGCTTATTTTATGGCCTCAAACGTATGTTAGGAGCTGAAAACCAGGTGCACCATAAACCAATGAATCAAGTACCGACATCAATTTCTGTGGATCATGAGCGTGGCGTTGTCCACTTTGTATGGGAGGACACTGATGGGCTTGTCTCAATCACAAATCTTCGTCGCTATTGTCCTTGCGCTGAATGTCAGGGTCATGTTGGTGAGATCCGCGCTGTTGCGAGTCAATGTGATGGTGTTGAAGCAATTGAAATGGTGGGTACCTATGCAGTTCAAATTTTCTTCAACGACCATCATAACACCGGAATTTATCGTTGGAGCTACCTACGGTCTTTGGTTCGCGCGCATCGAGAATTGGATGCAGGTGACGTGACTTTTTCAAGGGAAGGAGAACTCAGTGCTTGATTTGAAATCAAAACTTCTTGAAGCGGGTCTGGTCAATGACGAGGATGTGAAACGTGTTGATGAACAAAATGCGAAAGCAAAGGCCAAGAGACGTGCACAACGGCAACGTAAAGATGCGTTTAAGAAGAAAAAGAAAGTCCAATCGGATAAGAAAAAAGAAGCACGTCGTTATGATCGCAAGTTTGCGATTGATAAGAAACGTTGGGCTGACCGGCTCCTTGTTTTATCAAAAGCAGAGAAATCACTTCAATACGATGTCATTCGCACGTGGGTTAAGGAAGCACGACTCGACCCAGTACGGCCTACCTTTGATGAAGAGCTTGAGCGTTTTGCTTTTCAAAAAGTTGATGGTGCGATCTCCTTTCTCAGTGTACCCCGCGCTGTAGAGGGGCAGCTTCGTATTGGAGAAGCCGGCCTTGTGGCATTCATGTCACACCACGGGCTAACCCATGCCGTTGTCCCGCGATCTGTTGCGCTTGATATTCACTCCCTCTTTCCGCTGTGGCTACGCGGTTTGAACGCCTTTGAATATGAGCTTTTGTTTGAAGAGAAACAGGAAGACTCTGGCGTGCCGAAGGTTGATGTCCCCGAGGCACTTCAAGATGCTATCGACCGTAAAAAAGAAAGTGAGGAACAAGAAACGCTAAGGACGGAACCCAGCGAGGTATCTGGCAACGACGCGGGTGGCGCGATGGAATACGATAAAAGTGAAAAAAGGATTGTCGTGCGGAAAAACGACGAATAGCTGAGGTGCTCCTGTAGTTGTTTGACCTACATTTACGTGCGCGTTTTGCTTTGTATCAATCTGAAACGTTTCGTGCGTTGAATCGATCTTCGAGACCGAACCCGTTAACGTGGAAACATGTCGTACGGATCATCGGTCGCACAAGAGCCTTTCATTACTCGGATTGCTACAGATAGCTTTGACTTGACACAAATCGATCAAAAGAACCGATCGATATGTGAAAGTACTGAAGTGGATGAGCTTGTTGCCTCGGTTGACAGTAAAGTATTGCCGGTATTTCTGGAACAAAGTCGTAAGGTCTTTGAACAAGATGTTGTTAGCTTTATCAATGCGGTTGAGACTGCTGCAGACGAACTCGGAAAAGTTTCGAATCAATTTCAAGAATTGATGATATTCTGGTCTGAGCAAGGTGAACCCCTAACCTTCATGTCCAATATCAAGCACTTGTCTGGTGTTCGTCGAATCTTATGGACTCCAAGTGAGCTTCAAGAACGCTTTGAGCTTTTATTGAAAGAGCGCATCCCTAATTTTATCTCAAATCTGCACGATGCAGCCTTTACGTTGGTCGAGAATCCTCTGGAACGCGCGATTGCTGGGAAGAAACAACTTCATGATGGAGTGTTGGTCGCAGATCTTGTTGAACGTAGTGATATGGTCAACTTGGAAAGACTTGTTATCGGGGAGCGGATTCAATACCTTTACCGCCTTCTAAAAGACGCAATCGACTAAGGTCGAACTCAATTCGCTAGCCTTATTTTATAAAGCAGCTTGCTTCGAGTCTTTGTGTCTTTGAAGAGATAAGAAATCGAAATTCTTGACCTATAGGTACCCTTCAAGGGTAATCTTAGGCGGGAGTAAACTATGGTTGATTCACGATCAGACCTCATTCAACTTGAACTGGCTTTTCAGCGCGACCCATCATCCGATGCGTTCCTTGAGCTTGCCGATGCTTACCGTCAAGACAAACGCTTCATGGAGGCAATGGTCGTTTGCAAAAAGGGAATTCGCTCCCGAGACGGTTCACCTGAGGGGACTCTGGTTCTAGCGCGAATCTTCGCAGACCAAAACAAGTTCGAAAAAGTTGAGAAGGAGCTCAAAGCCCTGGAAGGCCTCAATGATTTTGTTGTACCTGTTTTGGAACTACGTTTTGCGATTGCAGAAAAACGTAAAGACCAAGAAGGAATGCAGCAGATTCTTCAAGAGTTGCTCGCAGAAGACTCAAGCCATCCGATTGTTAAATCTGCCAAGGAGATCAAAAAGAAAGCTCCAGTGAGTGAGCCGGGCATCGAGAATGAAGCAATATTAAAGGATGCATCCTCAATGGAAGAAGCGACACAATGGTCTTCGGCTCCACCGAGTCACGAAGCATCGGATGTGCGCGAGCGACAACGGCCTCTTGGCGAGGGTGACTTTAGTGCACAAAAAAACGCGAAAGTTTTGTCTGCCACTGGAAGTCCAACCAAGAATATTCCGGGGAGTCAGGTTGTTGCAGATCAAAATCAAAACGCTTCTCCGGGGGCAAGCTTTGAACAAGAGCCAAAACGTGAAATAAGCGAGCATCGTTTTCTCTATACAAGCCCCTCCAAAGGTAAAAACCGTTCTGCTTTTGGTTCCTTTGTACTCTTTGCAGTCTTGATCGCCCTCACACTCGGGGGCTTTGGATACATGAAGTATCAATCCGACCGCGAAAAGAAATTTCAACACTATTTTCGTGAGGCAAAAACAGATTACGTAAAAAATACAACATTGAGTCTGAAAGATGCTGCAGAAAAGTATGAAGAGGCTTTAACGATCGATGAAGAGCACCCTGAATCTCTCGCACGCTTGGCATGGATTTATGATGTACTTGTCTTTGATCGGGGCGTCGAAGACCTGAAGTCCAAAGCACGTACTTTCACGAAGCGTGCCAAGGAGCATGCAGCAGGATTGGGGCCAACTCAGGCACTTGAAATGCGAGAATTGACTCGTCAAGGCGAGGCCCCAAAGGCTGTCGAATTGGGATCGTCATGGATTGAATCAAGCGGAAAGACAAGTGCAGGGGTCGAATCGGCTTACCTTCAAGCCTTATGGAAAAAGGGAGATTATGAGACGCTACGAGCCCGTCTTGCAAAGAGTGGAGAAATCTCTCACCCAATGGTTCTTTGGAGGGCAGCGCGGATACATCGTTTGATGGGTGAAGAAGAGAAGGCGAAGACCTTGATTAACCGTGCCCTAAAGACAGAGCCTCGTCATGTAATGGTTTTGATTGAATCGGCACTCAATGCAATTAACGATGACGCACGAAGGGATATGGCTACCTTGCTTCGAGACAGTGCAAAGATTGCAGACTTTGGAGATGCACAACTTGGACGTGTGGAAAGTGGTTTATGGAAAATTACACGAGCCGCCATTCAAGAAGCCCAAGGCGATTCAGGGGCCATGGATAAAGAATTGAAAAGCGCAGAGGAAAAACTGAGTGCAAACAATAGTGATTTTCAATATTTTCAGGCGTTGCGCTTGAAACATCTAGGGAAGAACACGGATGCAATAAAAGTTTTTGAAAAACTCACGCGCAACAACCCGCGGCGTAAGAGGTCGTGGATTGAGCTCGGATCACTTCTCCTGGGTGAGGATCAACACAACGAAGTGAAGCAGCTGGCACAAAAAGGGAAACAATATTTTGAGTCTGGAGTTTCTTTTGAAACGCTTTTGCTCTCATCGAAACTTAAGGAAATGGTCTCGAAATTTCGTAAAGAGAAAGACATGGAAGCTTTTGAGACTCAAGTGCGGGGCTTTCAATCGGAGATCGCTGTGTTGCTTAAACAATTGCCCGATGAGGCCAGCTATAAAATTCAAGAGGGCAGAGCACTGGTCTTTGCGAAGAAGTTTGATGAAGCGGTGAATACGTTAACGATTGCGTCCGAATGGGCTGATGCTTCGAAGGACAAAAGTAAAATTCGAGAAGCTTCGTACTGGCTCGGTCGAGCTTTGCTTCGCGTGCAGGATGAAGAAGGGAACTCAACCCGCACCGATGACGCAAAGCGTGCGCTTGCAAAGGCCGTTAGTGTTGGATTGAGCTCGAGCAAAGTCGGTTATTGGTATGCAAAAGCTCTGGAGGCCTCGGGCGCGAAACGAGAGGCACGCAAAGAATATCGCCGTGTTATCGACTTGGGGCTCGACCCAAAATATGTCCAACGTGCAAAGAAGGCATTGTGATCATAAGCTCTCTTGTCGATGATCAAGCAAGATATTTGAAGGTTGTGCAATGACAAAAAGATTGACATGTTGGATGATGTTTTTCACGTTTTGCGTGCTTTCAGGTCGAGTGCTTGATGCTGGTGATGCAGATCTCGGTAACCCCTTTAAAAGCGTGCAGCAAACCCATCGAGAATCACAGACTTTGCCGAAAAAGAAGAGAGTGGCCATCGAGCGCCTCACGGAGTTTAAAGTTGAAAACGCAACATGGATCGATGGTAAGCCGCGCGCTATGGGTGATGTCGACGTGCTCGAACCCAATGAAGTGAAGTTGAGTGCGCTTCAAGCCTATGCTGAGGCGGTGGGTTTGGGTTACGAAAAAATCCAGGGCAAGAAAGTTGAAAGATACGAATACCGAATTGCTGCACGAGGAGTCTTTTATGACCCTGCAGGAAAGCTCTTGGGACAGAAAGATTTTGGAATCAAAAGCGCCAAGCTGATCGCGCCCTATCAACGTCAAGCGGTCGCGATTGATCTCGCGATCTCGGACTCAATCCCACCCGGAATTTATCGGATGGACCTTGAGCTTGAAGACCTCATCCTTAAGAAGAGTGCACATCAAACTCTTCATTTTGTGGTGCCAAAGAAATAAGCTTGGGGTCAGTTCATCGTTGTCCCATAAAGGAGGACTCAGCATGCATGTCGCAAAAACGAAATCTGAGCTCGACACGATCGTGATGGAACTCGGCTTTGAAGCGAGTTCGTTGGGTTTCGTGCCAACAATGGGTGCGCTCCACGAGGGTCATGCTGCATTGATACGTCAATCAACGCTGATGTGTGAAAGAACTTTGGTGAGTATCTTTGTGAATCCCTTGCAGTTTGATCAACAAGGGGACCTGGACGCTTACCCACGTACGCTTGAGCAAGACCTTCGACTTTGTGAAGCAGAGGGTGCAGATATCGTGTATTGTCCACAGCATGCCGAGCTTTACCCCTCAGGCTTCGACACTCGCATTATCGATGGTGGGTTGGGACAAGGTTACGAAGGCAGTAGAGAAGGCCATTTTAGTGGCATGTTGACTGTTGTCTTCAAACTTTTTCAACACGTATCACCCTCGCATGGATTCTTTGGCGAAAAAGATTTTCAACAACTCCAGCTGATTAAGCGAATGGTTCGAGATTTTGAGTTGAATATTGAGATTGTACCTGTACCGATTATTCGTGAATCCGATGGACTTGCACGCTCTTCTCGTAATACACGACTCTCAGAAGCGCAGCGAGAAAGTGCTCTCGTGCTGCAAAGAAGCGTTCAGATCATGCAAGACGCAGCGCAAGAAGGGAAAATTGAGCTTGCTGACGACCTCGAGAAGGTGCGTAAGCTCCTACGTGAGGCAAGAGGGATTGTTTACCATTACGCAGACTTGGTTGAGCCTATGACACTCAAGCCAAGTACAAGCTTAGAAAATGGACCGCTCCGTTATTTGGTTGCATGCTCTGTCGAACCTGAAGAACCTGGCGCTGAATCTGCAATCCGGCTCATCGATAATGCGGGAATCTTTCATCTCAGCGACCGGAACGTACCCGCACAATATGCGTGAACTTGGTTCTATCTTACGCGTTAACTTTCCCCGGTTGTCCGATCACGAATTGGTGAGCGTAAAAGTCCAGATGCTCTCCAGATGGGTACTTCTTGGAAAGGCATCGATGAGACAAAGAGATGAGCATGTGTAATTGTTTTGCATCAGTGTTTTCGCTTCGCGTATTGCGGTCGCCGGGTCACAGCTCACCATGATGATGCATGCAGCGTTCACAACTTGAACGACGCTCATAATATCTTTAAAACCCTCGCGAGGAGGATCGAGTATTAAGGTGTTAAAGCGATTCGAGGTGCAAACGCGCTTCAATGAATCTGCATCGATCCATGTCTGCAGAAAAGAAAGCTTCGACATAGCATAGGGGCTACGCCCCAGTGTTGCATTGGCATGCATGACCGAACGCGCGGCACCTTCAACCCCAAGCCAGGATGTCGATTCACCAACACAGGCAAATGATATCTCACCACACCCTGAGAAAAGCTCCAAAACCTTGGGGTTTGTCGGAGCATGGTCACGCAACGACTTTTGAACTTGAGTACAGATTTGCTCTGCAGCCCAATCGCTCGATTGAGCAAAGACACCCGCATCGACATCATAGGTTGTCAAGCTGGAGGGTGCTTCCTTCGACTCTGCTCTCGGTTCAGGTTTTGCGTTATCGCTATGACTCGATTGTATTTTGAGGACCGCTCGGTGTTCATTCAGTTCAACACTGCTGGATTGATCCAATTCGAAGAGCACATTTTTGAGGACCCCTTGCGCACAAAGGTCACTTGCCCATGTTTCCAGCGCCTCGCGAAAGTCTGGGTTTCGAGGTGCTTTTAACGCTGCGTGCACGTCTCCCTTTGCATCAAGCAAGATGCGTATTTCGAGATTGCTCGGAACTCCACAATTCTTAATTTGGGCAATGCAGGAGGATAGCGGCTTGGCCAGACGCGCACACGATTCAACGTCAACGATTGTGCGAGAACCTTTTTCACGAAAACCAAGGTCGCCTTCATCGTTTGACGACAACCGCGCGCGTCTTGCGCCTTGAAAGCGATGCGGGGATGAATCTTGTGGTGTCACAAGGTCAATCGCTTTGATAGAAATAAAAGAGTGTTGAGCGCCTGCCCGGGACGAATCTTGTGTCTTACCAACGTGTGAAGGTGCGACGAGTTTGGCTCGCTCCAATGCCTCGATGAACATACTCTTTTTGAGTTCGAATCGTTCGTGGTCTTCAAGATCCAATGCGTAACACCCGCCGCATGCGGGCCAATTGGCGCAGTCGGAATCTCTACGGTTCAGTTGTGTCGATTCAAATTTTTTGACTTGAGCAAAGCGTGTACCGCGTTTACGAGTCGTTCCAGACAATGTGATACGGTCGCCTGTGTAAGCACCTTCAACAAACACAACGCCCTTTTCATCTCGGGCCAACCCCAGTCCACCAAGAGCCATTTTCTCTATTTTAACGCTCATCGTTAGCTCCTAAGAAGGATGAAAAGAAATCTTCCGCTTCGACGGTCTCTTGCATCTCAAGCTCCAGGTCTCGCGTACACGATTTCGGTATATCGTGGAAAAATCTAGAGGGTTCGCGACCGATCCATTTGTTTCGTTGACGTCTAAATTTCGCTCGAGTCACCCAAAGCCGTTCCATGGCGCGGGTGATACCTACATAGGCGAGGCGACGTTCCTCTTCATCGTTGCCTTCACGTTCATCAAGAGTTTTCTTATGCGGAAGCAAGCCTTCTTCAAAGCCAACAAGAAAGACCCAGGGGTACTCAAGGCCTTTTGAGGCATGCAAGCTCATGAGTGTCACTTTTGACTTGCGTTTGTTTTCTTCAACACGTTTTTGATTGTCCCTTTCGACTCGAGCTTCTTCTTCTTCAAGAACAAGACGATCTAAAAAATCACGGATGAGCGTCATCGAAGAAGGCGCGTTAATCTTTTGTTCTTCTGCGTCTCGAAGACGAATCTCGCATCGCGCTGCAAAGGTGGTCAGAGTTTCATCCAAGGTTGCAAGGATGGCCTCCCGTTCTTTAGGGTGATGGACACGCGAGCAAAAGTCCTCGTAGCAGATTCTGTGAATGAACTGAGCCAAGTTGCGGCGCAGAGAATCAACCTGTTCACTGCTCTGTACCAGCTCACGAGATGCACCTAAAATTCGATTGAAGTTATGGATGCTTTTCAGTGCATCTTTGCGTAAGGGCAGTATTGAGTCTCGGTTCTCACCAAGGTCGATTTCATCGTGGTCTTGCAGGTGTGTGAGTGCGAGGTTGTGGTCTCGGCAATAATCGATCCAGGTTTGGATCGTTTTGGCGCCCAAGCCACGTGAGGGCAGGTTGATAACGCGACGAAAAGCCAGTTCATGGTCAGGAGCAATCAAGAGTCGCATGAACGCGAGTACATTTTTGACATGGTACTTTTGAAAAAAGTCTTCACCACCCACCACATGGTAGGGTATTCCGCGGTAGCGCAAGGCTTCTTCAAAAAGACGGCTTTGTGGCCCGGCACGGTAGAGAATTGCGATATCGCCAGGGTTGACGTCGTGCGATCTCAATCCAGCTTCAATGGCATTCGCAACACGCTCAGCTTCATCCGCACCATTTTTCGCATGAACGATTTCAATGGGGGCACCGTCCTCTTTCGTGGGTGAAAGTGTTTTCTCGCGGCGTTGACGGTTGACTGCAATCACCGCATTGGCCGCATTCAGTACATTCGCAGAGCAGCGATAGTTGTCCTGAAGCTTGATAACCCTGCAGGGTGTAAAAATCGAATCAAAAGAGAGAATGTTCTCAATTGCACTTCCTCGAAAGCTGTAGATGGCTTGATCGTCATCCCCGACGACACAAATGTTTTGACGATTGGAAAGAGTCGTCTTGAGAAGCTGAAATTGCAAAGGGTTGGTATCTTGATACTCGTCAACCAAGATGTGCTGAAATCGATTCTGAAAACGAGCGCGAGCGTGTTGTGAGTTCTGAAAAAGCCCCAGGGTTCGCAATACCAAGTCGTCAAAGTCCAAAGCCTTAAGCGTAGCCAGTCTGTCGGTGTACGCTTTATAGATTTCATGGGCCTGAATGTCCCAAGGTTGCACATAAGGGATGGAATTGTATTCGCGATAGCCTTGATTTTTCCACCAACTGATTCGACTTCCAATAACCCGGCTGTTCACATCAAGATCGCTAAAGGTGTCCTGCATGACAAGGGCGAGTTGTGCACTTTGTTCACGTGCGTCAAGAATTGTGAAGTCTTGGGGGAGATCTGCCTCCCGCGCTTCCGCACGAAGTGTTCGGGCACAAAACGAGTGAAATGTAGCAACGCTAACGTCCGAACATGCGCGTCGACCGACAAGTTTTGAAAGACGGCTTTTCATCTCCTTTGCCGCTTTGTTGGTAAAAGTTAAAGCAAGGATTGCCCTGCCGGGTGTCGCTTCTTCCAGCAAACGGGCCATACGGTAGGTAATCACCCGAGTCTTACCACTGCCTGCACCGGCAAGAACGAGCAAAGCTCTTGTGTTGTCCGTGACCGCGAGACGTTGCGCGGGGTTCAAAAGAGCATTTTCAATTAAGTGTGTCATGAAATAATTTGGGATGCCTTCTCAGCAGCCTAGAAAGGCGGTAGCTCTCTACAATGGCTTGGTTAATCGGTGTGTCCTTGGTGTGGTCCTTTGCATTTGGTGCAGTTAAGGTGGTCTATCAAAATGTACCCGCCTCATCCATCGTCTTAATACGTTTGTTTCTTGCGTGGCTTCTCACCTTGATATTGGCACGCCTGCTAAGCCTGAAGTACAGCTCAGGGATCATACCTCCAAAGAGGTTGCGAAGTGAAAACTCCAATCATGCATCGCGTTTCAAAGTTTTTCTCGTCGGCGCCATTCAGTTTGGCATCATGTATGTGGCCTATACCGAGTCTTTTCGCTTTCTCGGAGCCAGCGAAGTGGCCATCTTAACACTCACGACACCCATTTATGTTGCATTTTTTTCGGGGGTGTGGCGGCATGAATCGAAGCTACGCATTATCGCTTCACTTTTGAGTGCCGCGCTGGGTACCGTATTGATCCAATACAACGCAGAGCTTCAGCTATCGCGCTGGCTGGGTATTGTGTGGCTGCAGCTTGCGAATATCTCTTTTGCGTACGGTCAGGTATGGTTTGCATGGGCAAGCAAGTCGAAAAAAATCGACCCCGCCCTCTACCTCAGGCAGATGACCGATGCATTTGGTGGGGCACTCGTTGTGGGGATGTGTTACCACATTCTCATGACTTTTGTTCGCGAGATCCCTTTAAACCCTATCGCAAGTTTGACGAAAACCAATGAAGTCGCAACGCTACTTTATCTCGGTCTTGTATCGTCTGCGCTTTGCTTTCTTGCATGGAATTGGGGCGCTCAGAAAGTTGGGTCCCTCACTCTAGCAATTTTTAATACGATTAAGATTCCATTGGCCGTCATTGTCAGTGGGTTGTTTTTCTCAGAAATGCACATCTTAAAAACCACCAACTTTATACTGGGAACAAGCGCGATTCTCTTTGCATTGGCGGTGGCGCATCGTGGTGCACGAGAACATGGAGACGAGCCAAGCGCTCGACGCAGTTCACCGGCGACACTCAAAAGAAGATCGTGGGAGATATCGTGATTTCATTGTACAATGTTAACAGAATTCCGTGTAGAGCTGGGTCTCCTTTCGGTCTACGAAGATTGAACCCTTTCTGCACTATGAATATGTTCGCTCTTCTTGCGTTTCTCTTGTTGGGTGCCTGCGGCCCGGACATTGATTTAAGCCCGGGTATGGATGTCGATGAGGGCTCTGACTTCCCTTGGGGGTATGGGCAAATTGAAGGTGAAAGCCCGCCGATTGAAAATCCGGTGTCCGGTTATATCGGCGGTGGCTGCGGGGGAAGCTCGGACTGCGACTACGATAATTCACTCTGTCTCGACCTGCCAGGGCAAGGTGGTGTTTGTTCTTTGACGTGTGAGGAGTTTTGTCCTGATCGTGCTGGAGTTCCAACAACCTTTTGTGTCGACTTTGATGCATGGGCTCAGAACTATGATGTTGATGCGGGTAGCGATTCGGGGGAGGGGTTGTGCCTTTCGCAATGCGATTACCAGGCTTTCCCGGGGAATGGGTGTCCGGGCGGTTTTGATTGTACTTTCACACAGCGTGTTCTGAATCCTCAGGTTGTTCGTAGTACCTGTATGCCAGACAACTTGTTGGCAGAAGAATTGACGCAATCCAATTGTCGCGATGATCTTGCAGCGCTTGGGATCAATGTGGTGCCCTTAGCAGAATGGATCGACCCACTACCTGGCGACCCGGACGATGACTGCTTCATTATTGAACCGGTGGTTTTGCCTTTACCCGTTGTCGGAGGAACTCACTTTGTGGACGGCACCTACACCCAGCTCTCGCACCTGATTGGCTCATGTGAGATGCTACGCTCGGCTGCTTTGAGTAGTCGTGACGCAAAAAGCAATGGAGCAAATACGATCGTCAGCTTTGGTACCTACAATTGTCGAACGATCGCAGGGTCCAATACGCGTTCGAATCATGGCACGGGGGACGCTATCGACATCGCAGGCTTCATCATGGAGGACGGTAGCGAAATCTCGCTGATTCGTGATTGGGACTCTCGCGAAAACCCAAGTGGAAGTGTCGGTCAATGGTTGGCCGAACGTGTCAACACATGGTTTGGTAACGAGTGGTGGGACACGGCTCTCACACCTGACTTTAATGCTGCGCATGCCGATCATTTTCATCTCGATATTACGCGCGGTGGTTCGCGATACATCAATTAGAAACACGTAAAATTATCAGCCTTCTATCGAACACTCATATATGAGTGCTAGTGGGTATCTGTGTACTAGTGCTACACCCGTTCGCACTGCGTAGCTTTTGAGTTCAATCAAGCTAATTATTTTCACACGAACATTGCCACTGCCAATGATGTGTCAGACTCCCAGGATTGAGCTCTGCGTAGAGATTCAAATCGATTTGCTTCAAGGCTGCGTCTGCCTGTGAAACTATCGTGAAGATATCTTGCCCCTGTGATTTCAATGCTGCGCACGCAGACCATTTTCACTTTGATATTACCCGCGATGGTTAGCGTTATATCAACTAGTATCTCATGCACTATATCAAGTTCGTTCTCACAGGTAGAGGTGCGATTATGGTAATCTACCAAGGCATTTCGCTTTGTATTTACTGATGTAGGCGCGGACTGTATGATCGTAAGCAAATCAGTCTATCTTTTGTTACGCTACAGGCTCTTTGAATCACATTTCGCCGTAGTTCAAAAATTGCTTATTTCGATAATACATTCTGAAACCTTTTAGGAATCTTCGACATATAGTTAGTGCAAGTGGCTGTGAGGGCGAACTGAAACATTGAACCCGTTTCTTACGGTTGCAGGGAGAGAACTAAAAAGTATGAGAATCTGGTTTTTATTGATGAAAGATAAACGGCTGTATTGGTTTCTGTTGCTATGCTTTGTGTCGTGCGCACAGAACAAAGAGTATGCCGTTAAAAAAAAACGAAGGATAGTTCAGTCACCCGAATGCTTAGAGGGAAGGTCCCCGGAGATATGGACTCGTTATATCAACGAAGATGGACTTGCAGGTTATAAAGATTGTGCGGGTAATGTGGTCGTAGAAGCGAAGTACTACCAGGGTATTGTACGGGGGGATTTCAGAAATATAGCAACCTACCATAATCCAGACCTTAGTGTGCGCCTTGATGCGGTGTACCAGTTGAAATCAGGCAAGATCTTAGACGTAGAACCCTATTTCTTCGAGAATTCTCCGGATTGTGAGCAAGATGGATATATCCGATTCGAGTCTTATGAAGGTGACAGCAGGAAGGAACACAAAGTCGGCTTATTGGATGTAAGGGGCAAAATTAGACTTGATGCAGACTATACTTGGCTTTCTCAAGTTCATGGGCGTTTTATCAAGTCATTAAAAGATGCTACGATTAAATGTATCCATGATCATTGTGAACATTATGTTTTTGAAGGGGGCATGGCTGAGTTAATTTCTCTTGACGATGGAGTACGTGCCCGCCTCGAAACCCACAAAAAACCTGTGTTTAGATCTATCGATTGGAATAGCGTAAGTATTGATACACAAAATAAAGCGCTACTACCCACATTTGAAGAAACGTTCCTCCAGCATCTTGAGCAAGTCCGCAAAGAAGAAGAAAAGCTGAAGCTCTTAAATCCGAATGGTTCTGATGTCTATTATATTAAAAACATACCAATGAAGCTTACTACCACTGAAAAGAAGAGTCTTTTGCAGAAAGTCACACAGGCCATCAATGCTCGGGCGACAGAAGAGCTTGCGAGTGATACCTCGGGTCATAAGCTTGATATTCAACTTTTCCCGCCTGAGAAGTGGCGACACTTTTATAACTTATGTTTTGAAATGCGCGACGATCTATATCATCTACTCAAACTCACTGGTAAGACCGCGAATGATTTCGGTGTAGACTCCATAGATTTTATTCGCACGCCAAAAGGGTATCGTTTTTTCGGCTTTAACAATAAGTCCGACTATTATGATTGAGGTACAGACGTCATATTAATCGGATGCATCAACTACCGTTTCAGTTGCACTGCATCCCCGACAAGTACCGCCCGCCATTTCGACGCGTCCAACCATTCGCTTAAAAACGTGTCGACTTCCTTTTTCGAAAGCGCCTGAACTTGTGCAACTTGCTTTTCAAGTGTTTGGGTGGAGAGCTGATGTGCATAGAGACTTCCCAATGTTGCGGTGGAGCTCTCTAAGGTCGCGAAAGCTTGTCCCAATCCAGATGCGATATCGGCTTTCGCCATTTCAAGTTCCTGCTCGGTGATGCCCTCTTTTTGAAGACGAGCAATCTCTTGACGCATCACCTCTAGACCTTCAAGGGCATGGTCGGACTCGATCGCTGAGCCCGCAATCAAAAGACTTTTTCCAAGCAGATAGTTGATAGAGGTGTGTGCCCCATAGGTCCATCCTCGTTCTTCACGTAACGCAAGGTTGAGTCGGCTCGTGAACATACCGCCCAGTACCGCTGCTGCCACTCGCGCTTGGGGGATGACCTGCGAGTCTGGCGCAGCCAACACACGAGCGTAAGCGACTTGAGTTTGTGGTGCATTGGGGAAGCCACCGACCACTGTCGTGGCTTTCTGTGTTGTACGCGCTCTCGACACTTTAGAACGGGTGCGGCCTCGCTTTCGCCACTTTGCAAAACTACTTTGTGTTAAGTCGCGCACTTCAGACTCGCTAATGTCTCCTACAATCACGAGACGCGAAGATCGTGTTCCCACATATTTGTTCCAGAACGACTTCGCCTTTCGCGATGAGAGTTTTTTAAGAGTCGTCAGTGTGCCGGGCACTGGGCGGGCATAGGCATGTTTGCGTCCCCACAGGGCTCTCATCAAGGTGTCGCTAAGTATCGCTTCGGGTGATGCGCTGCGAGCTTTCAACGCTTGTGCGTGTCGCTTCTGCCATGCTCTGAATCCCTTCGAGGAAAAAGCAGGTT
Source organism: Myxococcota bacterium (assembly GCA_020630615.1). Lineage (GTDB taxonomy): Bacteria > Myxococcota > UBA727 > UBA727 > JAHDBA01 > JAHDBA01. The sequence continues at coordinate 145,814 of JAHDBA010000001.1, forward strand.
TTGAAACAACTTCATAAAGAAGTTCGTTGGCAACAAGAAGATGTTCTTTAAGCGTTGATACGCTTACACTGCCACTCTCTCGATTTACACTGCTCTCGAGATGGGTCCCGATAGTGGCAAAGGCATCTGCGAGTTCTTCTTTTGACCGCTTTGATGTGCCTTCACCGAGCATTTCGTAGGTCGCGTAAGCAAGCCCTGATGTTGAGGATGTATCGCGAAAAGAACCTGCGTTTGAAACAAGACTCATTCTTACGATTGGCAGGTCGTGTCGCTCAAGAAGAAAAACACGAAGACCATTTCGGAGTTTGAACTCTTGCACCTCGGGGAAGCGCAGCTCCTGAAGCGTTCCACTTGGTGGACGTTTTGCACGCCAAACTTCGTCTTCACGATTGAACCCATGAGTTTCAGGGCCGGAGTTCGCTTTTAAAGAGGCTTCACTTTTGTCTTCTGCCATTAACGCAGCAGTTGACCCTTTCGTTTGCGCTCCAGAGCTTGCACAACCCAGTGTGAGATGAAGGCTGAGGCAAAATGCAATTGCCCAAAAGACAGGTTTGAAGATCGTCGCAGCAAAACTTGAGTGCAGGTTTCGATGTATGGGCAATAAAGTCTTACACTTTTTGTGACTTTGAATCTTGGGTCGGTGTCCGAGTAGACGAGAGGGTGCGTTTTGAATCATGTTGAAGCTCGATTTAAGACTGGGGTTTGGGTTCAACCGTAATGCTTGTTGCTTTACGCGGGTCGAGAAATTTTTGTACGCTTGCACGGATGTTTTCGTCGTTAAGACCTTCGTAGCGTGACAAGTCAAAGACCAACGAATTCGGCTCTTTTAAATAGTGATTGTAACGCTGAATCAGTTCGGCTTTACCAGAAGAACCCCCCACACGTTGAAGTGAAAAAATGAGCATTGAGCGAACCTGTTGAACAAGTCGTACACGCTCTTTGATCGCTTTGCTTTCACCCACAAATTGATCGATCTCATCTCGGATGATGCCTCGAATCGCATTCTGATCGCCAAGATTCGGAAAAAGAACATCGATACAAAAAAGCGAGCGGTCTTCGTGAGAGGCCTGTGCTGCATGAACTTGAACAGCGAGTCCTCGCTCTTTAACAAGGGCTTGATGCAAACGTGAACTTGCTCCGCCGCCCAATACCGAAGCCGCGACATCCATTTCTGCATCGCCCTCTTTGAAAAAGGGCGGGGTTGGGTAGCATTCTCGGTAGAGCGGGACTCGAGCCAATGGGTCTTCGCTGCGTAGCTCTTGCGCTTCTGAAATCTCGAGTGTTGGCAGCACCCGTTTTGGGGCTGAGCCTCTTGTGGGTAAGGTTGCAAAATATTTTGTGATGAGCTTTTTAACCTCTTGGCTTGAAAAATCTCCGGCCAGTACGAGGGTTGCGTTGCTCGGGTCGTAATAACGTTCAAAAAACTGACCCACATCGTCTAGCGTCGCGGCATCAAGATCCTTCATGCTGCCGATCACGTTTTCGTGGTAGGGATCACCCTCTTTGAAAATTGCATTCCAAAGCTTAAGATTGGCGAGAGCATAGGGGCGATTTTCATAGTTTTGTCTGCGCTCGTTTTTGACCACTGCGCGTTGCCCATCAAGCTTCTCTTGAGTCATCCCTTCAAGGAGAAAGCCCATACGATCCGATTCCAGCCATAATGCGAGTTCAAGTTCATGCGAAGGTACAGTCTCAAAATAATTGGTGCGATCTAAGGTTGTGGTACCGTTCATGCCGCTGCCACCGATCGACTCAAGATAGGCAAAATGCATGTCTTCACCCGTATGCGGCGTGCCTTGAAACATCACATGCTCAAAAAGATGTGCGAAGCCACTTTTACCTCTTTCTTCGTCTGCTGCGCCAACATGATACCACACGCTCACCGCGACTTCGGGTACGCGATGATCTTCATGCAAGATAACTTCAAGACCATTATCAAGTGTATACTTTTCCAGCTCTAGAGAAAGCGATGCATCTTTCGCGGTGGCTGCCGGCTGCCTTGGCGTTTGAGCATGCAACGTGAGGCTGGCGCCACTGCAAAGAAGAAGTTTCCAAAGGGTTCTGAAGTTGAAATGAGACATGCCACAAGCTATCGAGGCGTGGTGCTTGGGGCAAGAAGAACTACCATTTCCTTTTTAAGGGTATCGCTGGAGCGAAAAGAGTCTTTTGCTGTTGAACTTCAATGCGAACTTCTTCGAGGTGTGTGAACTCCGGAACTCGCCTTAAAATAGTGAGCAACTCCGCGTGATTCTTACTCGTGCCAAAGCTTGCCCCTTTGATTTGCAGAATCAAACACTTTGCCTCAGGCCCACTGAAGGATTTAGGTGTAAAAGCGTCAAGCCAATCTGCGTCGAGGTATTGCTCTAAATACGTCCGCGAAAACACACGAGAGCGTTCAAGCACTTTTCCGAGAGGGGTTCCCTTGCTCGCTTGCAATCCGCGCTGTAAAATGTTTCGCCGACCCATCGCATGATTTTGCCACTTCGGGTCGCGAGGACCTTGTGCGAAAGGTTCACTTGAATCGCCGTCCGAAAAATCGAGTCGACGCGTTCGAACAAGTGCGCGACGCATTGCGTGTTCTTCGTCAACACCTCGAGAAAGTTCGTCGCGTAAAATCCGGGTAAGCGTGGCATGTCTTCTTTCGTTGGGTGTTGCAAGAAGTTGCTCACACAAACCGGTTGAAAGTACCCGATCAACCCATTCGATGCACTGAATTTCGATGCTAGGCGCCTCTGGCCCCAGGTTTGGGCTCCACTGATGCAATCGCTCGCGCAGTTTCTGTTTCTGAAAACGTTTAATACGATATCCGAGGATATGGGGGCGAAAAAGAAAGCCGAGAAGCTTCGCTGCATTCGCATCTTTGAGTGGGAAAGCCATATCCGCGTGATTCTCAAACCAGCGTCTCAACAAATGCATGGGATTCCCATTGACCATTCCTTGCTTTATCACGTCTTCCACGCATATGCTCGGACTTTGATGCACTCTCCTTTTCCTCAACGCGGAATTTACATTCATGTGCCCTGGTGCAGGCGACGATGCCCCTATTGTGACTTCGTTTTTGAGGTTGGCCAAGCCTGTCAAGACTATGCGGAGTCGGTTCTGAACGAATACCGTACTCGCATGCGCTTGCTTGAAGCGACATACCGCGCTTATGGTATTGCTATGCCACCCCTTGTATCGATCTACTTTGGTGGTGGCACCCCTAGTATGCTTCCTGCAGCACAACGTGAAAAGATCATTGAGAACATTTTGGAGCTCGAGAAGCGCGACTCTCAAGACTTAGAGATTACTTTAGAGGTCAACCCAGAAGATGTCGGGGAACGCTTCATTGCTTCGATTGCGACGAGCCACGTGAATCGTTATTCGCTTGGCATTCAGTCTTTCGACGACAGGGTACTCAGAGGACTGGGGCGCGCACATAGCGCTTCAGAGGCCAAAGACGCTCTTGCATCATTGCGCAATTGGGGGCGTGTTCATATGGACTTGATTATCGGAACGCCTTTTGAGAGTGAAGGTCGACTCAAGCAGGACATCTCTCAAGCAGATTCACTTGGCGCCCATGGCGTAAGTGCGTACTCGCTAACGATCGAAAGGGGAACAAACTTCGATAAGCGGGTCGAATCGGGAAGCTTAAAAGTTCTTGATGACGACGATCATGCAGACGCTTATATTTTGGCTCAAAACCTACTCGACGAAGTTGGGTACCGCCAAGTTGAAGTATCGAATTATGCCAAAGAGGGCTTTGAGCCCGTTCACAATAGAATTTACTGGGGGCGGGGCTCCTATCTCGGTCTTGGACCCGGTGCCCATAGCTTAACTTTATGGAACCCACTCAACTCAGTGACCGCTTCAACACTTCACTTTTGTAGGAGTGCCAATACCAGTGACATACAACAATGGCTTCAGCTATGGAAAGACAATAGTGAAGACGGCCTTATAATAGAAAGTCGTGAACACGCTTTGCGCGAAAAGCGAAGCGCATTGTCAGAACTCAACGCCTTGAGTGTTAAAGAATGTTGGCGTGAAAATCTTGCCTTTGGTCTTCGCGATAAGCTGCATGGGGTTTGCGCCGCAGATCTTGCAAAGCGACTTCAGCTTGAGGTGTCAAGCGAAGGCCAGCAGGCACTTAAGCACGTGTGGTATAATTTTCATGCGTCTCAGTGGATCGAGTACGAGGGCGCAACGCTGGATTTTAACACGCGAGTGTACCCAACAACAACTGGTATGCGCTTCTTGGACGCGATGAGTCGAGATCTCCTGACGCTCGAGTTTGAGAGCGTCCAATAGAGAGTTCTCTTTAAGGTCCTGTACGATATTGAATATCTGTAGATGTTGAATTTGACCTCATGGGTGAGGTGTTTAAGTTCCTTAGAGCTTAAAGAGAAGGTGTCATGTCTGCGCAACATGTTGATGATGAGATGTCGATCGATCAAGAAGAGGGGGTTTCTGCAAAAGCACTGGTTCCAGAGATTTTGATCGATGAAAGCGATGCGATGTTGGGCGATCTTCTCTCGGAAGAACGTGCGGCAATCGAAGACGCACCCGCGCCGCCTGAAGACAACGAAAACAATTCAGAATCCAATGAAAGCAATGCTCTTGTGTTGAGACAAAGCCATCGACTGGCCAATGATCAAGGGGAATGGTTCCGCTCTCGAGAACCCTCGCCTCCTTCGAAAGAAGTTCAAGAACTCTATCGATCATTTGTGTCTGAGGCGACGCGCTATGAGCGTCTTTCGGATGAAGAAGAGCGCGCACTTGGTTACCGTGTTCGTGATCATCGAGATCGATCAGCAGCGAAAAAGCTGGTTGTGCATAATCTTCGTTTGGCAATCAAAATGGCGCATCAGTATCGTCGCCAATGGGCGAATATTATGGACCTTGTTCAAGAGGCATCAACCGGGATGACGATTGCTGCTGATAAATGGGACCCGGACCAAGGGACACGTTTCGGGACCTACGCAGTGTACTGGATCCGCGCGCAACTGACACGCTTCTTAATGATGAACGGGCGTATGATACATACAGGCAATACGCGTGCGGGTCGTAAACTCTACTTCAAGTACCCTAAAATACGTCGACAACTTGAGGCTGCGGGTGAAGCGGTCAATGCAAAGAATGTCGCAGAGATCATTGATGAGGATGAGCGTGAGGTGCGCTTGATTATGAATCGCCTTGAAGGACGAGAAGCGAGCTTGTCGGCTTCGGTGGGTGAAGGTGACACGACGCTTGGAGACATGATTGAAGCCGATATCGGGACGCCGGAAGAACTTGCCGGTCATCATGAGATGCAAGAGTTTATTTCAGGTTTGATTGTGCGCTTCAGTGAGACGATTGAGAATCCCCGTGACCGTGACGTGTGGACAAAACACCTCATATCAAACGACCCTCTGACATTGGTTGAGCTTGCGAATCAGTACGGTGTTTCAAAACAGCGCATGGGCCAATTGGCAACGAAACTGAAGCGCGCTTTTCGTCGTCACGTTGTCGACGAACTCGGCCCCGATACACAGCTCTCTTGGCTTTTTAGTCGCGATTGAGCGCCAAACCACCTGTCGATAGGTTTTTATCCTTTCAAGAAGATTCACTTCTAAGCTCTCAAACAAAGCGCACAAAAGACTTTGGTGTCATTGTGCACTCAAAAAGGTTCAATAAAGTCTGCTTGTGAACGTTTTTCAAACATCGATGACGCTTTCACCGCTACTCTTCGCTCTCGTATCTGTTTTGACTGGTTGTGCCACCTTAGATGAAGGGAAGGCTATTGATGAAGCCGAGGAAGCGCGTCTGAAGCCGATTCTCTTGGATGCTGAGAAAGTCGGCTTTTATGCGAATACTGCTTCAGCGCATACGGGTCCTATCAAGACTTTACTTTTGATGTTACAAAGGTTCGCAGAAGTACAAGGTGACGAGGGTTACGAAGAGATTGATATGCTCGTCAAGGCCTATGATACCAGTGAACAAGCGTATGACGAGTATGGCTTTTCTACCCGTGTATGGAACCTTGTGCGGAGAAAGTTGAGCCCAGAAGAGTTGCGTTATGTTGCGGAAATTCTGAGCGATAACAATGTTGGCGCTTGTAGGCAGAAGCGGAAATTCTGAGCGATAACAATGTTGGCGCTTGTAGGCAGAAGGTGCTCGAGTTTGAATCAAAACCCGATAGGATGTTAAGCGCATTCGCGGAATCTCTGGGCGATCTTGGTGATGAGTTGATGAAGAAACTCAATGAAGGCTTTCCTCCCGGGACTGAGACCGATAGCAGCAATGCGGAATTGTTCGACCCCGTGATGCACGATACAATTTCCCAATTTTGGGGAGCGTCGCCTGCAACTCAACGTTTGCAAGTTGCAAACATGCAAGCCTATCAAATATTGGGCTTTATGTTTCTTTCTTTAGACCCACTGGTTCAACTCGCACAAGACTCCGAGAATGAGAATATTGCGAAAGCAAAACAGAAACTGAGTCGCGGTGATATCTCAAAATTTCGCAGCAAGGTCGATTCACTCTTTGGTGAGATGCAGACGAAACTTTTAGAAGACTTCGATTCGAGTGGGAGAGCAGAAGCGTACGCAGAGTTGATGTTGAAATCGACTGCAGAGTGTACTGAAAAAGAGCGAAGTGCCTACATCAGAAGTCGTATCGCCCCTGAAATGCAGTCCTACCATCAAGCGCTTTGGGCTTCGCTTTTCGAAGTTTCAATCCCGATATTTAAAAAGTCATTGCGATCCAAAGTCGAAGGTTTGGCCGAGCTTTCCGAAGAGCAACGAACTCTCATATGAAAGTTCGACATTAGGCTAAGAAACGCTCGCGTTCATCAGGGTTCGGTACGCGACAAGCGTCTAGTTTACCAAAGAGTTTATAGCGAAAACGCGCAAAGGTATTGTAGCCGAGGTCTGCGATTGACTTGGGAATGGTACCCAAAAGTGTACCCGCCCACGACCATGCCCCCGGTAATTCTTTGAGGATCGCCGCGACTGCGCGTGAACGTTCCAGCGCTATCGCTCTTTGGTGCTGATCTTTAATAATAAGACGAAGTGAACTCAGGTCTGGCTTCAGGCCTGCCTCTGCTAAAAGCTCCGCACCGATATCCGACTGAATTGATGCAAAATGAAAACGGGATTCATGATCGCGCTCGAGAACAAAGAGGATGGTTTTATCGCAAAAGCCACAAAGTCCATCGTAAAGTATAATTCTCTGCGTCACCCCTAAAGGGTAACAGGCCCACGGGACGATTGAAAGCGTAGAGGCACAAGCTTTTTCAAGAGGAGTGGGCGCTTTTTTGGCGTCTTTGGGCAAAAGCGCTAACCTTTAGAACTTGAAAGGAGTGCGTTCATGGCAACCACAAAAGCTAAGAAAAGTGTTACAAAGAAAACATCGAGTAAGAAAGCTCCTAGAAAAAAAAGTGCAGTCAAAAAGAATGCGGGTAAAAAAAATGTAACGAAGAAGAGCAGTGCAAAGAAAAGTTCCGCAAAGAAGTCTGCACAGAAACCAGCTTCCGATACGACACCCTCCGCACCGGTTAAGCGCTCACAACGCAATACAAAGACTCAGGCACAGAAAGATAAAGACACGCTCAAAGCGATTAATTCTTCAGCGAGTGAAATTCATCGCACGATTAAGAAGGGCATTGCGCCCGAGCTTGAGTTTCCAATTCGTGCGTTGTCCAATGTGAGTTACGAGCCGAAAGTAGGCTACTTCGAGCTTCTCGGTAAAACAAAGCAGCGTTCCTTGAGTGTGAATACAGTTAAAACCTTCGCTCAGACAGTACGTATGATGGGTTTGTCCAAATCTCTGGTTGAGACCAACGATTTCGCGACCAAACGAGATGCCTATTATCAATCCAAGAACTGGGGCAATGCAAGATTCAAAGACCAACCGGAATCCGACACGGTGATGGATGACATCGAAGCGATGTTCTCACAACATAGTATTTCGCGAGAAGAAATGCGCTTCATACCCGATCAGCATGGTGGTGCGGTAGCAGGCAAACTGATTGTGGTTGATAAAGATATTGAAACCGGTGAAGCGATTGAGATTGATTGCACCAAATTTGGTTCAGGGGCCTATTCTGTTCCGTCTTGGGTTGAACATCTCAAGTTTAAAACGAAAGCAAAGTTTGTACTCTGCATTGAAACCCAAGGTATGTTCCAACGGCTCGCATCTCACAAGTATTGGAAGAAGGCAAACTGTATTCTGATCTCGATGGGCGGAGTCCCAACACGTTCATGTCGTCGTTTCGTGCGTTTGCTTTCAGAAAGCGCGCGAATCCCTGTCTACGCCTTTACGGATTGTGACCCCTATGGGATTGCGAACATTTATCGAACGCTCAAAGTCGGGTCAGGCAATGCCGCACATATCAACCAGTTCTTTTGCGTGCCGAATGTCCGATTCATGGGTTTATCACCCCATGATATCGACGAGTTTGGCCTACAAAAAGCTACACATCCCTTGGGCAAAGAAGATATCAAGCGTGCGCATGATGCATTGAAGAATGACCCATTCTTTCAGAGTCACAAAAAATGGCAGGTGGCCATCAAGAAAATGCTAAAAACTGAAGTGCGTGCAGAGCAGCAGGCATTGAGTCTGCATGGTCTAAATTTTGTGATGGAGGAATACCTCCCAAGAAAGCTGAAAGCCGTCGACAAGTTTTTGCCCTAAGTTTATAGTATCCCGAAGGGATCGTGCAATGAATACGAAAGGTGCAGACAAGCGAAGTGTGCTGACGCGTGAAAGTACGTTTTTTATTAAGGCGCAAAGCGTTGGGTTGAGTGCACTTGCCATCGATTGGTGTGTCTCGAATGGGGTGTTTTGGCTGAGTGACGTGTCTAAACTTGCAACGGGGTCGGGTTTGTGCGCAGGGGGCGTTACCAGTTTTCTTTTGAATCGATTTTGGACCTACGAAAGCACGCTTGAACGTAGCCAAGACCAGCTCAAACGATTCCTTTTGGTTTGGGCTGGCAGCTTTATCTTAAATATGATGAGCACTGAACTTCTTTTCAACATCGTTGAGTTGCCCTACACTCTATCACGATTGTTTTCTGCGGTTGCGGTGAGTGTGATCTTTAATTTTTTGATGAATCGCTTTTTCGTCTTTGGGAAGGGTTCAAGACTTTTAAATGTGAAGAATGAGAACAATGCAGAAGTCTGCATCGAGGGAAAGGCGCAAGAACAAAATTTCAATCGTTCGGGTGATGCATGACCAACCTCAGCGTCAATATCAATAAGCTTGCGTTGTTGCGGAATTCAAGACCGGGGGAACACCCCAATCTTTTAGATTTTGTGACGAGACTTGAGACACACCCAATCGTCGGTATCACCGTACACCCTCGCCCGGATGAGCGGCATGTTCGCTATCGTGATTTGCTTCCCTTAAAATCAGTGATTCGCGGTGAGTTCAATATTGAAGGGTATCCAAGTCAGGCGTTATTGCAGCGTGTTCTCAGTTTGAAGCCGACACAAATGACTTTGGTGCCCGATCGTATCGACGTGCTGACATCCGATTCCGGTTGGGTGCCTGGTTTTGATGACGAGCTATTAAAGCATGTCTGTACAAAATTGAATGCTGCGAAGATTCGAGTGTCTCTTTTTATTGAGGCGAATACCGAACACGTCCGTTTTGCCGCAGAATCAGGTGTCGATGCCGTTGAACTCTACACGGGGGAATACGCGAAAGCTTGCGATACGAACAATTTAACTCGTGTAGAGGACGAATTGATGAAGCATCAGAGCGCAGCAGAATGCGCACGAACTTTGGGCTTGCGCGTTCATGCGGGTCACGATTTAAATCTTCAAAATTTGGGACGCTATTTGCAAATGTGCGCGCCCGTCGATGAGGTTTCAATCGGGCATGCACTTACAGTTGATATGTTACGCTTTGGGCTTGATTCGTGCCTGGAACACTATTGTCTCTTGGTTTCAGGTTGTAACCCTGAGTAAGGGTTTTCGTGGTGGCTCGGCTGATTGTTGTGATATTTTTTTGAGTTTGTGGCGCCATCGGGCGACACTCCTCGCATGTATAATATGAAGGCCTCAAAAGCGACATCGCGAAGACTCGCACTCCACTTTGCACTATGGTCAAGTCTCTGGGCCTTAGCTGGGACGCTGAACGCGCAAGGCGCCTCAGTTGGTAGCAGTGGGGTCAGTGCGCAGACGTTGTCGCCGGTGCCAGTAGACCCGTGGCTACCCGCGTTGGATGCGTCAGGAATTCTTGACGTTGAAAGTGCAGTGAAGCGCGAACACCTCGATACTCATGTTGCGTTGAGTTATGCGTATGCTGCCGGGCCTTTGGACCCAATCGTCAACTCTCGACAGAGTGCGCGGGTTCGAGCGTCGCTTGCGCTATGGCGCCGCATTCGTCTTGGCTTTGATATTCCTTTTGTCGTTGCACACGATGCGACCCTGGGGGAAGCGCGTGGGCTCGGAGCCATGCGCTTCCAACTTGCGACACAACTCACACGTGCTTCGCTTCACAACATCGACTTGCAAATGGGCATGAACCTTTCGCTGCCTGGAGTCGCTCCTGCTGACGATCTTATCGCACCCTCCACTTGGGCGATCGCACCCTATTTTGCGCTCGGGCGGACCTTTGATTCAGGCTTTCGTGCGTACATGAACTTTGGCGGCGTGTTTCGGCCGGCAGAACGGGTCAATTCGCAACTCGAAATTGGTCAAGAGGTGGATGCGCGATTGGGTTTGGCCTATGAAATTGGAGCATCGTCCCAATTCCCAGTTGGACTTCAAACTTCAATATCAACACGCCACCAAGTGTACCCTTCTGCGGCGGTTCGAGGACAACAGGCTTGGTTGCAAAGCTCAGGAGGACTTTATCTTAAGATAATGCGACGTCTCAAGGCTGAGGTTTTTGGTTCGTATTCCATTCTGAGACGCGACGGACTACCGACTTGGCGTGTCGGTGGTGGGCTGGCGTGGGTTCCTTCAGGTGCATTGGATGCAGACGGTGATGGGATCCTGGATGAGCGTGATCAATGCGACCAAGAATCTGAGGATTTTGATGGTTTTGAAGACAGTGATGGTTGCCCAGATTTTGACAACGACAAAGATGATATTTTTGACGAAGAGGATCGGTGCCCAAGTGAGGCCGAAGACCATGACGCATTTCAAGATGACGATGGATGTCCGGATACCGACAACGACGGCGATGGAATTATCGATGGTAATGATCAATGTCCAAACCATGCTGAAGACTTCGATGGGCTGGATGACGATGACGGTTGTCCCGATGCGGACAATGACGGTGATGGAATCGATGATGGTCAAGACCAATGTCCAAGCGAAGCCGAAGATCGCGATGGATTTCAAGACGACGACGGATGTCCCGATGAAGACAATGATGGTGACAAGGTCGCTGATCGCGATGACAAATGTCCTTTTGCAAAAGGTCCCGCACGTTTGCAGGGGTGTCCTGCGATTGACCGCGATGATGATGGGGTCCTTGATGAACTCGATCTATGCCCGGATGTCGCTGGCCTACAGGAGAACCAAGGTTGCCCTGTAAACGATGCGGATGGTGATGGCTTGCTTGACCACTTGGATACATGCCCCGACGACAAAGGTGCTCCATATCTTTCCGGTTGTCCCGACCACGATCGTGACGGCATTCACGACCTTGCAGATCAGTGTCCTCAAAGTCCGGAGAACATTAATCTTGTGGAAGACCAAGACGGCTGCCCGGAGAAATCTCCAAGAGCACTCGTCAAGCGCTACCCGAAATCTTTTTCTTTACGCCAGGCCATTGTCTTTGATCCGAGTATCTCCGAGATCCGAGAGACCAGTCTTGTCGTAGTTGATCATCTCGCAGCGTATCTCAAAGTTCATCCCGAGGTGGAACTCGTAAAAATTGAATCCCATTCGGATGACCGCGGAGGCTCAAAAGCCAATATGCGAAAGACACAAAAGAAAGCAGAGCTGATTCGTGATGCGCTCGTTGACCGTGGGGTGGACGGCTCAAGGATCAAAGCGGTAGGATTGGGCCAGAGCCTACCGATCGCAGATAACTTCACAGCGGAAGGGCGCCGGCAAAACAATCGGCTTGAGTTTCATATTCTAAAAGATGTTTCCCGAAGAAGGTAGAGTCTCATGTTAACGCTACGTTCCATACCCATATGGACAGACAACTACATTCATATGCTGGACAACGGTCGGCATGCTATTGTGATCGACCCAGGTCTTTCGGAAGCAGTGCGTGAAGTGCTCGATGAAAATGAACTTCTTTTGAGTGCGATTCTAAATACCCACCACCACCCCGATCACGTTGGTGGCAATGTCGCGTTGCAAAAGCGGTACAATGTGCCCATTTATGCATCAACGTATGATGTTGAGGCAAAACGTATTCCCGGTAAAGTGACGCCCTTAGGTTGGGGCGATGAACTCAACATCATGGATTTTAACTTTCAGGTTCTGGATGCCGCTGCCCATACCATGGGGCATATTGCCTATCGATTTTCGAAGGGTGTTGAAAGAGCGTTGCGTGGCACGCACGAAACCCCAATGCCGAAAAGCGCAACCAATACACATGAGCGATACGCCTTTAAACTCGCGCCCGACTTGGCGCATCGGCCAATTCTTTTTGTGGGGGACTCACTGTTCTTAGGAGGTTGTGGTCGACTTTTCGAGGGAAAGGCAGAAGATCTTTTAGGTGTGCTGCAGACCTTTGCTGCGGAGTCACCTGAGTCTGTCATTGCATGTGCGCACGAATACACACGAAAGAATTATGCCTTCGGTGTGAGTGTCTTGCCCGATTATGACCTTTTGCAGGGGATGCTCGATCGATTGATGTCATCACCAACACAACCAACCGTGCCAGGCCTCTTGAGTACAGAGCTTGCCTACAATCCTTTTCTTTTGGCATTAACGCCAGGTGCAAGCACTTTGGAGTGGGCGCCCGATGTTGATGCGGAGGCTCCACTCGAGCGAATCCGGAGACTCCGCGCTGCGCGAGACGTATTCGAACAAAGGTAACGTTTGAGAGGCTTTTGACTTTCATCTTTGCTTGGTGTGTTGCATGTTAAGTTCAGAACATTATGGTGCGATGTTTTCGTAATGCAGGAGCTTTATTGATGTCACGTATTCAAAATTACACGGAGTTCTTCCCTTATTATCTCAAGGAACATAGCAATCTCAAGTGTCGTGCATTGCACTTTGTGGGAACGAGCATCGGCTTCATGTGTTTTCTACGTCTACTCACAACTGGAAATCTCAGGTGGGTTCTTTTGGGCCTTTTCTCAGGTTATCTCTTTGCTTGGATCGGGCACTTTATTTTTGAGAAAAATCGACCCGCAACCTTTAAGTACCCATGGTGGTCCTTCATTAGTGACTGGCGGATGTGGGGACTCATGTTGGTTGGAAAACTCTGGGAAAACAAAGACGTCTTGGTTCAAGCAGGGTATTCCTCTTCTGTCGAGAAAGTTCCTGTACCCGATGCGACGGGAGCCGCATCATGAACTCAAGAACAAAAGTGTTTGACTGCATTGAATCGGAGACACTGGATCACGTGGCTTCGACGCACGCCGCCAATGCCTTAGAAAGGGTACCAGACTACCGAAAGTTTTCGCGGTTTTGGGTCATGATTTCCGTCCTTATCTTTGTAGCCCTTGAGGCTCTGCTCAGTATGGGCGTGCAGCATTTCCTCGGTCCCTCACGCATGTCGGCAATGTTCACATTTCGCCTTGATATGCTAATGCATCTGGCGGCATATTTTAGTGGGGCATTCATTATTGGCTTTGTGTCTCCGGGTATCCGGATTGACGAGCCGTGCATTGGGGCACTTATCTCTGCGCTCTTAACATTGGCATACGGAATGTTCATGCCCAACCACTTCTGGGGAGTCACACCGGGTAAAGCACTCTTCGTCACTCTTTTTGTTGTGGGTGTTGCGTATGCCGGTTCACGCTTTGGGGAAAAGTCGAGCGGAGAACTCGTTGAGTAGGGTGTGTGCTTCAGGGCTCTTCCTATTTTTGGAATGGCCGTGACTTAAGGTTGTATACAAGGTCAGAAAGTCGCACTTCAGGTTGCTGCGATGAGCGAGTAATAGGGATAACTCCCCGAGAGTGGAACCCGTTGTGATGACGTCATCAACAAGAATGAGACGCACTGATTTTTGCGCGAGTCTTTTCGAGAGGCGTTTTGATAGTTTTTTGAGTCGAAAGCGCGGGCCGTTGGTGTTGCGGGCTTGACGTGTTTGACTTCGTGTTGTTTGGTGAAGGCGCTTGCCACGCCAGCGCTCGAACGCTTCATCGAAATGCAGCCCTTTGTACGTACGCACGACATCAAAAAGGGGGGCGGTGTCGAGCTCAAAGCATCTCGCAACTTCTTTCGCGATGATGTGTGCAAGATTGAACCCACGGCTCACAGCTTGCCTTCGACTCGTAGGTACCCAAGTGACTAAAACTTCATCATGAATATCGAGTATTGTAGCAATCTCTTGTTTGGAATGTTCAAGACATCGACGGGTTAAACGACCCACACCACGTGCGTGTACTGGACACTCTCGTGCTTTTGCTTGGGTGAGTGGGAATTTAAAAGGCGCAAGAAAAGGCAGCAACGAGAGAGCTGTAGTGTGATCATCAAGGGTTTTGACTGCATTTTGTTTTCGCATTGCTCGAGAGCGGTACTCGTGGTGAGATTGGGAGGCGTCTTCGAAGTTTGGGTTCGTAGAGTCTCGCGAAGCTGCAACGCGGGGAACTAAATGTTTGATTTGCTCCAAGCACGTTTCAGACATCACGAGCTCGGCCCTCAAGCACGATGTGCAAATGGGTTTCAAATCAAGATGTTGCTTCGAGCAATAAAGACATGAAATTTCCATACTAACCTTTGGCGTGCTCCCACTATTCTTGCGATCTTCAAGCAAAAAAAATGCACAATGAATTGCGCATGAAAGTCGCGTGTCACGACATTCAGGTCGTTGACACCACTAAGCTGACTTGGTCTACTACGCGCAATGGATCACCAAGGGGGCTCCTTGAAGCATGTTAAACGCCGAAGCTTGAAGTCCTATACCCAGAAGGGGGCAACCTTTTTCGTGTTGCTGACAGTAGTGCTGACCGTGTTGCTAATGTCAATGTCCCTGCAAGCTGAGACTCAAACCAAAGTGTTTTTGAATGGGGAGCCAGCACCTGTATTCTTCAATGATGGTGATAGTTTCCGAGTTTTAGGCGGTCGTTTCGCGGGATCGAAAGCCCGTCTCGCGGGTTTTAATACGCTCGAATCTCATGGCCCTGTGCACAGTTGGGGAACATGGACGACCAAAGAAATGTACAACTTCGCAAAGATTGCGACGTGGCATGCACAAAAAGGCATTTGGCATTGCGAATCTGAAGACCTGTCGACCGATACCTATGGGCGGATTCTCTGGTACTGCAAAGATCTTGCAATCGACCAGGTTCGACGTGGCTACGCACACGCAATGGTGATCGGCGACCTCCCATTTGAAAAAGAGATTCTCGAGGCCCAACATGACGCCATCGATAATCGACGAGGAATCTGGGCACGCGGTGTACCGAATGTCATACTGACCTCGACCCATTCCACGTCAGAAGGTGGCGGCAAGGACGGCAAAACCTACAATCGTTTGGTATCGAGCAGAACTGCTCGGTCTTACAAATGGCAACACAATGATCGATACGGGGAATGCCAGAATGTGTGCGCGCAATATTACGAAACCACGGACTCCGTTTTAGAAAAGGTTGCAACACAACTCAAAGCTGTGCCTGAACTCAAAAGTATTGTTTCAGGTGTTGAAGACCTAGAGCTGATTCAAAACATGGTTTCGCATGTCATGTACGATTCAATGACGATTTCGAAAGACAAAGATGAAAATGCAATGGTTGCGACGGTGCTTGACTCATTGCTCACACCTGATGTCATGAAGCATATTCGCCCAATTGCGGGCAAGAGTGAGAGTTGCATGGTTTACGTCGACTTCCAGAGACGATATGGGCCCGACAAAGCAAAGTGTTTAAGGTGAAGTGTCGAAGATGAAGGATCGAAATTTTAAATCACGCTAAAGTTGGCATTTGTTTGGCATTCAAAAGAGGTCCGTGCCGAGATTGAGACCGAATACAATTTTTGAGAGGTTAACGCGAATGAGAGTTCAAAACACAGGTTCATACAAGCAGAGTTCAAAACTTTCGCGGGTGACTTTCTTTAAACTTTTGACCTTTCTTTTATGCGTTACACCACTGCTCGCAGGAGGGATCTGTGCCTATGAACTGCCATCGCAAGCCGTGCTTGGTTATGAAAACAATGAAGACGCATGCCGCGATGGTGAAGACAATGACGGTGATCGACGTATCGATTGTGAAGATCCGGACTGTATGCTTGCTGACGCAACCTGTGGTGGTATCGAGCCTTTGATACCCTTTTATGAAGAAGAGTCGAATTACTTAACTTGCACCGACGGAATCGATAACGATAATGATGGTACTTGGGACTGTGGTGAACGAACCTGCCAAGCCATCTTGGAGCTGTGTTGCATCGGTGAGTTCACCAACAAAGACTGTTCGGATGGAATTGATAACGACGGAAACAACTTTACGGACTGCGAAGATTTTGGATGCTCAGGTCTTTTTACGACAGTTTGTGATGATGTCGTGACTTTATCCGCTAGTGAAACAGGTCAAGACTGTTACGATGGCATCGATAATGACGGAAACGGATTCGGCGATTGTCGTGATTTTAGCTGTGCGGATGAATGTATTGGTGTTCCTTCGGAAAACTCAGAGGATGCCTGCAGCAATGGTGTAGACGACGATCGCAACACCTATGTGGATTGCGATGATCGAAACTGTGAAAACACCGATTATTGTCGGGCGCGAAGCGAAACAACCTTAGAAAAATGTTCGGATGGGGTTGATAACGATGAGAACGGCTACACAGATTGTGGCGATTTTTCCTGTTCTCGTTCTTTAGAACCAGAAATTATTCAACATTGTGCGGCGACCAATGAGGGCAATACTCTTGAGAGCTGTACCGATGGAATCGACAACGATGGCAATGGCTATGTCGACTGTGCAGACAACAGTTGTGCGATTTCTGCTCGTGACATCGAAGGGCGTAGTTGGTCTGCTGGCAAGCTCGCGTGTTCAGAGCTCGCACACGGTCAAGGCTATCGTGAAGCATGCTCAGATGGAATCGATAATGACGGCAATGGCTTCACCGATTGTGAGGATGCGCATTGTATCTTTGCACCGGTTGATACGGGTTGTGCGCTTACAGATGGGGTCTGTGGTGCAACGCGCAATGATACGTTCACATACTAATATTCCCATATTCGAGACTTCTTCAACGCTGAAAAAATCGAGGCAAAGTGATGGTTAACAAAACAAAAACTCATGGACTAATCTTTCTGAGTGGTTTGATCGTATTCGGGTCAACCTTTCTACATGCTGCCGATAGCGTTGAGAGTGACGTCGTCAGTAACGACAGCGCTGCGGGTGGAACTTTAGAAGAAGTTGCACCTCGTTTTGAAGAAGTCGCAAGTGAACTGGAAGAAGCTGGTAGCGCGAGCTCCGCGACCGATGAACCCGCATACCCTGTCGAGCAAAACTGTGGTGACAAAATTGATAACGACAACGACGCACTGATTGATTGTGCTGATGCAGATTGTTATTCGAGCCCAGAATGCAAAAGCAGTGGTGGTGCCGAAGCGACTGACGCACTTTGTAGTGATTTTATTGATAACGATAACGATGGGTATAAAGACTGCGATGACAAAGACTGCCAAGTCTCGACTGTAAGCGTATGTCGTGGCTCGTGGGATCGTCAAGCCGCGTCGCGCAGTTCGTCACGCTCATCGACAATCCCTTTGGTGCCTGCACGCGGCGATACATCATCAGCTTTGAAGCCAGGTATGGACGTAGAAGAGCTCATCGGCACCAACGGGGATGCTGACGGTGAGCGCAACAATATCATGTGTGCTGATGGTATCGATAACGACGGTGACGGCATGACAGATTGTGATGATGTGGGTTGTCGCTTTGACCCGATGGTGACTGTGTGCCGCGGCGTACCCGGGTTACGCTTCTCGCTTGTTTCGCATGTGAGCGCTGAGTTAAAGCATCAGAGAGACTATGCCGGTAGTGTGGTGCCTGCTCCTTCAAACTATTTGGGGACACCGGCTGATTTCTTCAGTGATGGTAGTGCGGATGTGCGTTTTAGTGCGCTTCAGCTTCGTGTGTTTGGGCCGATGCCTGGTATTCAAGATTCTTTCTTCTTCATCTCAACCCGAATGGAGAAAACACCACGTCTAACTTTCGCAATGGCGCAGTTTCCGATTAAGAATGGCCACTTTTTTGGTGTGAACAGTGGTGGCGGGGGTCTATCAAACGCGCTGATTCGTTCTGTCGCAAAACGAGCGTTAATAGACCCGCCCTTTTATCTTTACTCTGCCTTTGAGCAAGGCAATGGTGCAGCGATCGAGTTCAATGGCCCCATCATCCCAGGGACAATGGATTACCGCCTGTTTTTAGCGGGTGGTGCTGGTGTATTCAACGGTAATGTTGGTGGGCGATTCTTTAGCTTTGATAACAACAACTTTACCTACAGTGCAGGCGGTCAACTGACGTTAAGCCCAATCGGTTACTACAACCGTTGGGACACCGAGTATCTTTATGTACCGGTACCCACGACATTGGGTATCAATATTGGTGCGCGTTGGGATCAACGTTCACAAGAGCGCTTTCCTGCTGTGAATATCTCATCCGTACTTCGTGCAGGTCGCTTTATCGGTGCTTTAGAAGGTTATGGGAAACGCGAGCTGAACTTTGATTCGTGGCAAGGTGCTTACAACGTAATGGTTGGCGGTTTGTTGATACCCAAGTATTTGTTCGTGGCTGCCGATGTGGGTCAGTTCATTTCAACCGATATGAAAAACCCACCAGCGGTGTTTCAGACAGACCTGCGTCGCCAGCGTGATACCTTTCAATACCGGCTCGGTCTGCACGTCTATGTTTGGAAGAACCTTGGTGTTCTGTCAGCAATCTTCACAGATAACTTCGAGGGGCCAGGTCCAAACAACGATGGTGACCCGAACACCAATGAACGTTCAGTCAAGTTGGTTGGCCAGTTTCGATTTTAGGTTTTTGACTTTCTCGATTGAAGCGCGGTTTTCCGCGCTTTTTTCTTGGGGTATTGTGAACTTTGAATCTGAGTTTAAATGGGTTAAGCATCGTTATGCGGAAAAGTCGTTACACTTTAAAATCGGGTTTTGCACTTTCTTTAATATCTTTCAGCATTTTGGTTATCTTTTCGTATCGTCTTTTAGCACAAGTTGATCCAAATCAAGGCACAGCGGTCTCGACGCGTGGTGCTGCAATGCGAATCTTGGAGCCCACCCTTTATGACGCGGTGTTCCCTGTGATCGCTTTTATGCTGGTCATCGTTGTGCCAACCTTTGTTGCCCTGATGGTTATTGTTCGTATCGTTATGCAGACTCGACACGACCGGAAAGCCCTAATTGCATATTTGAATCGTGATTCGAATAACGGCGCCAAAGGTTAATTGACGTTCTCGAAATGCCAGAAGCGGGTGGTGGTTATGTTTGATCGTTTAGAAGATGTCGTTTTTCGCTTTCAGGACTTAACAGATCGGCTCTCTGCACCAGACCTGAACCCGAATGATATCTACAAGCTGAACAAAGAACGTTCCGATCTCGAACCGATCGTTGAAGCCTACCAGAGCTACAGAGCAAAAGTTCAAGAGCTTGCGGACAACAAAGAACTTCTTTCTGAAGACGATGTTGAACTCAAAGCAATGGCCAAAGAAGAAATCTCACGGCTTGAACCCGAGATCGACCAACTTGAACATGACCTCAAAATCATGATGCTTCCCAAAGACCCGAACGATGAAAAGAATATTATGCTCGAGGTGCGAGCGGGCACGGGCGGTGATGAGGCATCACTTTTTGCCGGTGAGCTCTTCAAGATGTACAACCATTACGCTCAAAGCAAAGGTTGGAAGGTCTCATTGATATCATCCTCCTCAGGAACAATGGGGGGCTTCAAAGAAGTGATCGCCCAGATTTCTGGGCCAAGGGTTTTTTCGCACCTAAAGTACGAAGCGGGGACACACCGGGTTCAACGCGTTCCCCAAACAGAAAGTCAGGGGCGTGTCCATACTTCTGCATGTACTGTTGCAATCCTTCCAGAGGTTGATGAAGTCGATATCAAGATTGATAAAAAAGACCTTCGTATCGACACGATGCGTGCCGGTGGTGCCGGTGGCCAGCACGTCAACAAAACCGAATCTGCGGTCCGTATTACCCATCTACCGACGGGTATTATGGTGCGTTGCGAAGAGGAGAAGAGTCAGCAGATGAACCGCGAGAAAGCGATGACCCTTCTACGTTCCCGCGTGTACGATAAGAAGCTTGCTGAACAACAATCCGAACTGGCTGCAGAACGAAAAAACATGGTTGGCTCAGGTGACCGTTCAGAGAAAATTCGTACGTACAACTTCCCACAAGACCGGTGCACCGACCATCGTGCGGGTGTGTCAATTCATGGTTTGCCGAAGCTTTTTTCAGGGAACCTGGACGATATCCTTGACCCCGTTCGAGCAAAACTACAAGCGGAAGCTCTCAAAGCTCAAGAAGCAATTTAGCGTGCGAGCTTCCATGTGAAGAGAAGCTGCGAAGTACAACTTAGTGTTGATTTGAGAGGGCCATAAAGGAGGGGCCTTCATCGCTATAGCGTGTGGTGAGACCATAGTTCCTCGGATCGTTAACAATTATGATGGAGTTTTTCTCTCCCTTGCTTTCAATTTTAAACTTCGCCTTCGCCTTTTGCTTGCGATCTAAAAATTTAAACACGAACTCTTCGCTCCCATCCCTTTTGGTGTGGGTTGTGTATTCAAAGGTTTCAGTGGTCCAGTCGCTGAAGTCGCCTTCATGGTACCATCCTCGGTTGACGTCGCTCGGGTTGTTTCTTGCAAACTGATACATTCGAAAGCGCTGTCGATTCTTGTCTTGAAAATCAAACCATACACGAGCGAGCTTCGAGCTGCTCTGTAGCATCGGATGGGCCTCAAGCATGCTTTCACGGAAAGGAATATTTCGAGCTAGATCCAAAGTACGAACAACGTCGTTCAAATCATTGGATGCTTCCATAGGCCGAAGCTTGAAGGTTGACTTCTCACCAAGATTGAAAGGGTCGTTTTGGAGCACAAACTTCGCATGACGTATTCGACCGCTCTTGGTAACCTTCACTTCACTTCTATACTTATGCTTTGTATTGTTCATCACGAACTTCACTTCGTTGTTCTTGAGACTCCATGTGAAAGATCGAGTGGCATTCAAGGTCTTTGTCCCATATCGATAAAGGCCAATGTATTGACCTTTGGAATTGGGCTCGGGATGAAAGTAGTAGTATCGCTCTGATTTCGAGCTTGGTTTCTCGGAACGCGAGAGGTCCCAAAGACCAAAGAGTTGTCCCTCTTTCGCGTTGGGTACCATATCTGCAGATACAAAAGCATCGCCTCGAGCGATGTTTGAGCTTCGGGGATCCAATCCATCCTGCATACTCGAGCCGTCTTGAGCTTCATCACACGTTTTCGATGATGGCGAAGCCCAGTAGTAGCTCCCGGCAAATGCAAAAAGAATAATCGAGTTCGCGAAGGGTAGAAGTAAAGTTTTGAGCTGCATGATCGTCCTCGGAATATCCCCTAAATTCCGATCTTTCAGCCATTCTGTCAATTTTGTCGTTGGTTTAGAGCGTGAACACTTTTCAGGATTAGAAGATCGCTCTTTATCGCTTTTCATGAACGAAAATGGGACAGCGTCTCCCAAAAGAAAATTATTAGTAACACTCTTCACCACACCCTCGTTGTCTCTGTATCCACATCAAACGTGAACTAAGGAGTCCAACGATGTTGAAAGAAAACAAGAAAGAAAGCCCAATCTCAAGAACAGGAATAATGACTTTTGGCGCAGTCGCCGCACTGATGATTTCAGCATGTGGCAGCGATTCCAACGCTGATGTCGATGCCAATGAAAGCGGAAACACAGAGTCGGAGCTTGTGCACTGCTACGGCATTAATGAATGTGCCGGTACAGCCGAATGCGCCGGTGCAAACAACGATTGTCAAGGCTTGAACGAGTGCGCAGGCCAAGGATTTATCTCCGTCACCCAAGCAGAATGTGATGAAGAAGGCGGCTCAACAGAAGCACCCGCATAGTTCTTACCCGCATTGATACGAAAGAGACGACCATGAATTTTGAAATTGGTTTTGGCCTAAGAAGACCGCACTATGCAGAAATACTACGAGAAGGCGTACGCGTTCCGGTGGTTGAGTGCATTAGTGAGAACCTTTTTCAGATGCGTGGTCGTCCTTTTCGTGTTGTGGAGAGAGCCCGTCAAAATGCAGAACTTTTACTTCATGGGGTTTCGCTTTCGATTGGCGATATGGACGAAATCCCTACAGACACGTTAAAAGAGCTTCGAGAGCTTGATTCGATCCTTGAGGCAAAAGTGATTAGCGATCACTTGTGTTTTGGCCGCGCGCATGGTCGACGTGGATTTGACCTTTGGCCGCTCCCGATGAACGAAGCGATGATTTCTCATTTGGTGGCTCGCATTGGTCGAGTGCAAGATGTCCTCGGTCGTCGCATTGCTCTAGAAAACATTTCTGCATACTGCCGCTTTGAAGCAGATGAAATGTCTGAAGTTGAATTCATCAATCAGATCTGTCTGCGTGCAGATTGCCTTCTTTTACTCGATCTCAATAATTTGCTCGTGAATGAGCGAAACTTTAACCAACCTGCAACCGAGTTTTTACAAGAGCTTGACTTAAGTCGCATTGCGCAAGTTCATGTCGGGGGTCATAGTGACCTGGGCACCCATGCATTTGATGATCATGCATCGCCACCGAGTGATGCGTGTATCCAACTCTTCGTGCACCTCACACAACTTCTGCAAGCCACAGAACTCAATCTCAAAAACACAGATGTATTCACAATCCTAGAGTGGGACGGAAATATTCCAAAGATTGAACGATTCTATCAAGAGACCCAGCGTCTCAAAAAAAGTATAGCGGGCATGCGTGCTACAAAGAGCATGAACACAAAAATCGATGACTCTCTTTTCAATCTTGAGAAAGCCGAGCGAGAGGGTGTTCGCATATGATCAAAAGCTTTGAAAACAAGCGAGCATTCGACAGTTCACAATACATACACTCGGAAGTGAATCCGGATGCACTGGCTCACCTTCAGTCTGAGTTGGGTGCCTTTGCAGAATCAGCGCTCGGTATTGGCGTATTGCAAACGCGCGGTCTGAGAGCTGCAGGTACATTGAGTGTTCAAGAGGCTGCATCTGTGTATGAAACAAGTTCGCGCCTAATTCGAGACCGTACAATTCAGACACTTTTTCCCGTGACGATGGCTTATCTTCATGATGTGAATGCCGACCACTCTGGCATCTTGAAAGAATACCGAGAGTGGCAACACGATAGGGGCGGCGCCCTAGAAACCTATGGTGAGGGTTTTCCTCGAGCATTGCAAACTTACAATGCCATTGCGGCTAAAATAGCGTTCTATGAATGGGAACGCTTTGCATCGCATCGAATTGCGATTCCAAGGCCAGAAGGCAATCAAGCACTTGTGCTACCTGTCGAAAGATTCGCAAGCGAGGGTATGAAGCTTGGTTTGGACGCACCGAATGTACGTGTTTTCGAGACACAAGAAGCGTTAGCAGAAATGATGAAGTCCAGCACTCAAGCTGGGTCTCCTGCGCTTGATGAATCCGAAGAAATCTGCGGCATTTTGATGAACCCCAGTGTTGCCGGTGTTCGGGAGCATATCGTATCACGCGTTCTTGTCGCTCTCGTTCGAGAACTGCAACGCTCGCGTGCGAATCATGATGTTACGCCAGGAGGCCTTGTCGTAAAACTTCAACGCGATGGCTTTTCAGGTGTAGAAGTTGCCAGTGCACTTCGTGACGCCATTCACCATAAGCTTCTCATCAGTGAGGGGCGAACGATTGCATTTTCAAACTCAAAGAAAACCAAAGGATGAATCCCGATGATTGTAAATGACCGACAAGCACAGCCCGAAAATTTCAAGTTTTTAGTATTCTCGCTTCTCCTGCTTGTGAGTACGGGTGTTGCAACGGGCTGTGGTGCGGACTCGAGCGGTGATGATAGCAGCAATACCGAAGAACGTGATGTGACAATTCCAGGGCCGTTGATGAGGCCTGGGCAAAACTGTTTAGCATGTCATGCGGAAGGGTTTGGGGAAGATGCTCCACCTTTTTCTTTTGCCGGTACGATCTTTCCCACAGGGGATTCCGGTCCACTTGAAGGCGTGGAAGGTGTCTTGATTCATGTCAAAGACTCGATGGGGGTTGAGGTTGACCTCACCACGAATGAAGCGGGTAACTTCTATACGATGGCCTCGCTGACGCCACCCTTTGTTGACGTGACCATCACCTACAATGAAGAGTCAATTTCGATGCCGATTGAAGCGCCTGCAGGCTCTTGCAACGCGTGTCACAATGCGTCGAATCCAGTTGGAAACGCGGCCGGGGCAATTCGGCTGCCCTAATTCAAACAAAAAAAAAGCTTGGCAGGGGCCATTTCTCCTTCCAAGCTTCGATAATCTCGCAAGCTGATTTGCTACTCTTCCGTCGTATAGAAGAACTCTTCTTTCGTAATTTGATTGTTTTCAACGGTGTAAAGGCCGACCTCTGAGAATGCTTGTTTCTCCAGAGTTTCTCTGTTGGTCGTTTCAAAGTCGTAATAGACTGCAAACTGGTTTCCGTTTGGGAAAGGGCCGCGGGCTTCAGCCTTATTTACCTCAAAGGTTTTGTACCACCATTCTGATTTCCCTCTGACTTGGGCCTTTCCTTGAATCGTTCTTGGCATTTCAGGGGTATCGGCTCTTGCTTCCGTGCTCGTGATGTTTTCCGCATAGAGTTTATCGATTGCTTCAAGATTTTGACCTTTCTGCACATACTCCACGAGTTCTTTACCTATTTTCCACGCTGTCATGTTGACCTCCGATGCTCAACATAGAGAATTCTTGGATAAAACTACAACTCGAATAATGCTATAAAATATGGACTCACAACCATTTGTTTGGGGAACACCATAAATATTTAGAAAACATGGACCATCCTGCTTGGCGAGTCTTTGAAGATCGGCTATATCAAGGTCTGGAGCGACTCATGTTAACTGCTGTAATCATATTTCATGTTATTGTTTGCGTCTTTTTGGCCTTGGTTGTGCTCTTACAGCCGGGTGCGAAAGGTGGCCTTGGGGGCGCTTTTGGTGGAGCTGGCGGAGCAACATTTTTTGGCGGCCGTGGAGCAAATGACTTCCTTTCAAAACTCACAGCGGGCGCGGCACTTTGCTTTATGTTGACGAGTACGACATTGGTCTATTTTTCGACGCAACGTGATTCCGTTTTTGATCAAGACCCGAGCGCTTTGGTTTCTGATGAGGGTACTGACAAAAGTGATGGTACAGACGAGAATGACAGTGCTGCAAGCGAAGATGGAGAAAAGGTTGATTCTCTTCCGGCTACAGAAGTTGATACGGCAGAGACCGATGATAAAGTTGGCGAAAACGAGCCTGTTAAAGTTGATAATGTTGCAGCAAAAGATGCAGCCGCGATGGTAGAAAAGATAGAGGATAGTGCAAAAAATGTTGTAGAGAAGGTGAATGAATAGTTGATTCCGCGGTGGTGGTGGAATTGGTAGACACGCTGTCTTGAGGGGGCAGTGGCGAAAGCCGTGGGGGTTCGAGTCCCCCCCACCGCACCAACTATTCATGCTTCGGTTACGAATCAAAGATATGTAAGTTTGACTTGTGATTGAAGTTGGGGTTCCGTTGGGAACCTTTTTTATTTCTATCGATCAAATTGTTGTATCGCGGATAGAGTCAAGAATAAGAGTGAGGTTTGATATTCAAGAACGACGCCGACGAATTGCGCAAGCCTTCCTAGAGATTGCGCAATCCATGGAAATCACGGATTGGGCAAGACAGGCAATTGTGCCAGTCGTTAGTTGTATGTGTGCTCAAGATTTTTCCTACTCTCGGCGTTTGCAGATTTTTAGAGATCGCTTCCGAGTGCCCATTGTGTCGCAATCGGGCTCTCTCGGGTCCTCCTTTGTTGGTATTGCAAGATCGCAAAACGACTTAAAAGCGTTCGAACGTATCAAAAAGGCCTGTCCAAGTGCTAATGCATCATGGGCCACATTCGAAGTCAAAAGTGCACCATCCTTTTTTACAAAAATACGCTCCGCAATTGAATCTGAAGTAGGATATCGCTTATCTTCTGAAACGGATTCTAAGACAAGGCAAATTCGTTCTTTCACACATGAGTTGGCTCGCCACGCTATTTGGCTCTCGGGCTCGGAACAAATCAAAACGCAAAGGCTGGTTTGTCGGATCATGCGATCGACTTTGAGGCGCGGTGAAATACTCAGCCAAGCTTTGGCAAAGTTGAGTGCGCCTAAAGTTGTATTCATTCGTAATCCAGTTGAACCCTATGGTTTTGCTAGTGCGCAATGGGCAGGAGCTAATGGTGTTAAATGTATTTGGTTGCAGCATGGTCTTTTGTACGAGAAGGATGCCTTATGGCCACTTATGGAGGCCGACGAATACTGGGTTTGGGGCAATCATTGGAAAAACGTAGTGGAAGCGTGGGGGAAAGCATCAGCTCGAGTCTTCGTAACAGGGGCGCTTTATGGTGATAGTATTGGGGGTACAAAGAATACGCACATCAATGGCAATCTCGAGAACGAAGGGCATGATTTGCTTGTCGCTCTCTCTGGGCCAGGGCATTCGATTTCCCAAAAAACGTACATTGCAATCTTAACGTTTCTAAAGCGAGCCTTTGAGAGGAATCCATCGAGAAAATTTAGAGTCCGACTGCACCCCAAAGAGCTTGCCTCGAGTTACTCTGAATTTCTATCGCTTCCCAACGTATCGATTGACTTTAGTGGGAAGCGTACTCTTGAGCAGGACATTGATGCGTCCAAAGCTGTTTTGATTGTGAGTTCCACCCTTGGTCTGGAAGCTTTGAGTCGTCTAAAGCCCCTCATACGTATCGATATTCCAGAGGCGCGGGGGTTCTTCCCCCTGGAAAACTCGTCCGAAGAATGGATCCAGCATATCACGATGAATGCAACTGAGTTTGACCACGCTTTAACGCATATGAGTACGCTCAATCTTGATGTTTCGACGATGCGAGAGTCGATTGAAAGAGCACTTTGTGATTTAAGGGGTATTCCTCAAGCTGAAGTCATTCGAGAGCGCCTGCAATCTCCAAATTGCATGAAGACTACTGACATTGCCTACAAAGGGGCTTAAGCTCTCTTTGCGAGATGTGAGAGCGAGGGGATACGATGCCACAAATTAGTTCAAAGATTGGTACCTGGAATTTTGAGCATGCACATCGATGGCAAGACCGTGGTAAGGAAGTTGAATTCGTAGCGCAAGATCTTGTGCGCCCAGACACAAAAATAGCCACAATAGGTTCATGTTTTGCCGAAGAGCTCGCGCAAGGGCTCAGTCGTTTTGGTCTGTCAGGTGGAATGCACCCAGCAGGTCTCTTCTACAATACGAGTACGATGCGTCAGGAGATTGAGCGTATTTTTGGTGGTTGGTCGCAACGCGAGGTTGAAGACAATTGGAAGATTAAGGAGGGTTGGATTAGCCCCTTCAAAAATCTAAAACAAAGTTTTAAGAGCGAAGCTGAGTTGAATGCTTGGGTACAAGAAACCGATCAAAAAGCAGATCAACTCTTCCACGAAGCGGATGTGATTGTGATGACAGTCGGGATCACCGAGGTCTGGCAAAATACTCGGACCCACAATATCTTTCGACAGCTACCTCATCCTGACATTTTCGAATCGATTCCCGCCGCCATGACTCGACTTACGGTCTCTCAGATGTTGGAGGACTTAAATCGTATTCGGGAACTCTTTGTCGCCAATGGCAACCCACAAATTGTCATTACAGTGTCACCCGTCGCAATGCATTTTACAGTAACCGAGGAGCACATCCAAGTGGCAAACTGTGACGCGAAGTCGCGGATTCGTGCTGCGGTCTCAGAGTTTGTCGAGTCGAATAGCGATGTGATTTATTTCCCTTCCTATGAGATGGTCACAACGGCAGAACGTTCCTCTGACTTTATGAAATCCGACGGGCGGCACGTTCATCGTCATGCGGTTGACTATATTATTCATCGCTTCTTGTCCGCATTTGCGCCTCAACTTGATCTCCAAGCAATCGACAAAAGTTGGATTTCGCAACCGGAGAAAACAGCTGCTCGCCCGGGTGAAGAGGTGATTGGGATCAAGGAAGCCTTAAAGCGACTGGGGCGAGAAATACGGCGCCGTTTTTAGATGAAGGCGTAAAACAAATTCGTATCGTACAATCTCAAAGATAGGCTGGAAGAATTATGGAGAGTACAGAGACTGCCCAGCAAGGGGGCCTCACGCGAAGGATTATGTCCTCCGCACTCTTTTATGGTGCTGGGCGTTTTATTCCCAAGCTTGTAAGTCTCGTGATGCTTCCAATTTATACGCGTTATTTAACAACGCATGACTATGGTATTTTACATCTTGCAATACTAACCCATACAACTTTAAATGCGCTTTCACGTTTTGGTTTACCTGGCGCAATTGGTCGCTTTGCCTTTGACTTCCAAGATCGAAAAGAGCGTTATACATTAATCTCAAGTGTATTGTGGTTTTTACTCATTACGAGTGGTGCAATATTCACAATCGGAGTTCTGTGTTTAGAGCCTCTATCGAAGATGATATTTGGCGACCAATCTCAAGGAACAAGTCTTCTCTTTCTTGTGCTAATCGCATCCTTTTGGATTGGTCCTCAGGAATGCCAGCGACGATGGATCCAAGTTGAGGAAAAAGCCTGGGTGGCTACACTTTTGAGTTTGGTGAGTTCGACATTGCATGTGGGTCTCGCTCTTTATTGTCTTGTTTGGCAAAATGAGGGGCTTCGGTCGATGTTGATCGCACTTGCGTTCACTCAGTGCGTGATTGGCGTACAAGCGCTGGTCTATTTGCGTTACGCTCTGGGGACACGTCCCGATGCAACGCTATTTCGTCAATGTGCGCGATACGCATCTGGTGTCTATCCCAGTCATTTGGCAGCAACAGCTGGCGATTTTCTAACCCCCTGGATATTGTCTTGGATCGCAGGCTACGGGGCAACCGGCGTTTTATCGATCGCCATGAAGCTCAGCTCACCCCTGCTGCTGGTTATCGCCGCATTTGGGTCGGCCTTCGCACCCGTATACTTTGATGAACGGATCCGCGATGAGGGAGGCTCTTCTGTAAAGCGCCTGCACGAGGCAACACAAAATATTTTTGGCTATGCGCTTATTGCCTATGTGGGGATCGCGCTTGGGGCGCCCTTAATTCTTAAAATCGCTGCCACCGAAGAATACTTTGCAGCATGGAAGCTGACAGGGACCTTAGGGCTCATCTCACTCTTACGCCTTCTGAATGTTTTGTTTTCGGCCGAACTCTATTTTCACAAGAAAACTCGGGGCGTTGGTTTAGCCTCTGTGCTTGGTATTGTTGTGCAGCTTTGCATTCTCTGGCCCTTGGCCAACTTTCTGGGTGAATTGGGCGCAGCGATTGCGATGGTTTTGGGTGCAGCGATTTATGTTGGCGGTTGTGCTTGGCTTACCCGACAAGAACATCCGGAGTCCGACATGACCTTAACGTATATTCGGCCGCTTCTTTTGACCGTCGTTTATGTGCTTTTCGCTTCGCTTGTGATGGGGTTTCAGGGGAGCCCGCAAGCCGTGATGGGGTGTGGCATCTGTTTCGGTCTTCTCTGGCTTTTTGTCTTTGTACGCACCCGTCCAGAAATACTGCAAAGGCTAATCCGGCCCCTAAAAAACCTAAGGAAGTCCTAAGCGATATATGAATGGTCAAATGACTGTAGGCATTTGGTGCATCAGCACTTGTAGTCGGAGTGATATTCGATGCCACCCTTGCAAATGGCGATAGAAGAGGCAACTTGAGCTTGATACGCGTTGAAATCCAGTGCCCGTATCAAGGAGCTTGGAAACCATGTCCGCTACGATCAAAACAGCGCTAATTATTCCATGTTACAACGAAGCGGAGCGTCTTCCGACTACGATCTTTTCAGACTTTATTGAGGCAAACCCGACGGTTTTTGTTCTTTTTGTGAACGACGGCAGCAAGGACAACACAATCGAAGTCCTGGATGCGTTGGTTGAATCGCATCACAATGCACGTTCACTCGATTTATCAAAGAACGGAGGGAAGTCAGAAGCTGTTCGTCAAGGTGTGCTTTGGATTCAAAGGAACTTAAAGCCCGATTATTTTGCATATTGGGATGCAGATCTTGCAACACCTTTGGATGATGTATTGGCTTTTACAGAGTCGATGCAAGAGCGTCCCACTTTAGATGTCGCCATCGGAGCACGCCTTCAACTTTTAGGCCGTCATATTTCACGGAAATTGTACAGGCATATTTATGGTCGTATTTTCGCTACGGCAACCTATTTGGTGACACACATTCCTGTTTATGACACCCAGTGCGGTGCAAAAATGTTTCGTGCGAATTCAAGAAATTATAAAGCATTCGCAAATCCTTTTGTGAGTCGTTGGATCTTTGACGTAGAAATCCTTGTAATTCTGCGAAAGCTTTACGCGGCCGATGGACTTCGTTTCAAGGACCACGTTTACGAGTTCCCTTTACACCGTTGGAAGGATGTCGCCGGATCAAAAGTTGGTGTTTCGGATGCGATACGAGCATTCTTTCAACTTCTGCAAATCTTTTGGCGTTATGAGCGTCATGGTGACTCGACTCTTCTCGCAGATGTCACAACTTGGAAAAAACGCCTACAACAAGGCATTCAAGTCGAAGGTACAACAAGAACGTCAAGAGATAGCTCTGAAGCGTCTGCACATTCTTCAGAAGGATCAAATGTTGATGCGGATGGTGCTGCTGTTGGTGCTGCAGACAAACAAGGCATGAGCGTACCCCAATCCAATACTTCGGTGAGTCACCATGAACTATAAGCAAATTTTACCCACGTATCGAAGACGCTTACGTTTCGTTGGAGAAGAGCTCGATCGTTTTTATGCGCGTCGAGGCAAGGTGCGCTCTACGCTTCATTTGGGGTGCGGCGAAGCAGAGTTTGATTACTTGTTGTCGCAATATACAGAAACGATGACTTCTGTTGATATTAACCCTGGCGATATTGGTTTTGCCAAAAAGCTGAACTCGGATTTGGAGAATGTTGAGTACCGAATTGGTGACGCATGTGCCTTGGATTTCGAAGACGCCACCTTCGACCGCATCATTTCGCTCGAAACAATTGAACATGTGCCCAATTATGAGCGCTTCATTCAGGAGTGTGCACGAGTGCTTGAACCGGGTGGTCATTTTGTTTTGAGTTTCCCAAGTATTGACTACCCGCTCACCTACGACCCTATCAATAAATTATTGGGTGGTGGTCGAAAACTTATTTCAGCAGGGGCCTATGGTTTTGGCCACGATTGGTTGCCGGAGAAAAGGGATATTCGTGAGAAAGTAGAGTCTGTAGGTTTGCGTTGCGTTCGTGAAGAAATGCTTTCTGGGCCCTTGGTCGGACTTTTGGAATGCTATCTACCTGGTATGCTGCAAAGCTTGCTCAAGTCCAATTCTGCAAATATTGATGAGGACAGGTTTGGAGAAGTTCAAGCGAATGTCCATTCGAAAGCAGGGGCGATGCAAAGCGAAGATGACGTTAAAGGCATACGACCCAATCGAGGGGTGCCTAAACTTGTGTGGATGGTGGATCTTCTCAACGCGATTGATCAAAGAGTGAGCTTGGGTTCCTCTGTTGGCGTTGGGCAAGTGTATCGGAAAGAAGAGTAGGTCTTTTGAATCAAAAGAGTTTGAGGGTGCGTTTGAATGCGTCTCACAAACCTGAGCGCTTCGTAAATTCGAGAGACAAGGATATGTGGTTTGATGCCTTTGTGTGAAAGTTCAGCTGAGAATACGATCTCTCAACAGCCACTCCGAAATTTGTTTTCAGTACCCAAAGCGCTTCTCTTGCTTATGGTGGTGTTACTCGTTTTGATCACACTGGGGCAAATCGGTGCGTTCCCGAACTATGACGACTCACTCATCGCATTGGCTTCTCGTGAGGCAGGCTCGAGAGCGCTTTTTGATATGCACTTCGATCAGCCGGTCAACGGTTGGCTTTGGTGGAAGTTGGATGCACTTGGAGTGCTTTGGTCTTTTGGAGTAGGCTCCAATATCATCTGGTGGGCATTGATGGCGCTTCTTGCACGTGCTTTCGTATTGATTGCAAGTCAAGGTGCCGACACATCGTTTTGGCGAGACGTTGGATATAGTGCCCCACTGGTGGTGTTAACGCCGATATTCTTAGAAACAAACTCTGTGATTATAACCACAGGCTTTCCCATTATCGGTGTTTCGACTCTGATTCTCAGCACCCTCTTAATCTTTGAACTCACTCACTCACAATCCACTGCACGCTATGTGCTCGCACTAATTCTATGTGCAGCAATGGTTTTTGGTCTGCAATTGTTCTATTTTTATGGTGTGCCTTCTGGGGCGGTTGTTTGCGCCTGGGTTCTCGGTCGGACGCTCTTGGCTCATTTCTCGTCAAAGCGCCGGAAACTTTCAATAGGACGTTCTTTTGCGTTCATCCTGACCATACTCGTGGCAACGGGGGCGGGGTATGCCTGCTTTAAGTTGCTGGGTGACTTTTCTTGGCGAGCGTCGGTATCGGCAGATTCTGTCGGCGCAAGCCTTTTTGGGCGTCTTGTTCGTTTACCACTACAGGCTCTTAGTGTTTTGCTCTCGGTTGGTATTGGTGCTTTTGCTGAAGAGCTTGGCGCGATTTCCGTGCGTACCAAGCTCGATCTTATCGCAACCGTGCTTGGTGCCTTGAGTGGGTTCTATCTTTGGCGTTGTTTCCAAATGCGCGGTGTCGCTGCGCCAAGAGAATCTGGCGCCGAAAGCAATGGACCTCGATCACAGAATGTATTGAATGTTTTCATATTGCTTGCTTTCTGTATTTTCGCGGTATTTGTTCCTGTTCGAATGATGGGGCGACCTTTTGTTTATGAGGGGTTCATGTCACGTATGGTGGCGCCAGCGCTTCCCTTCATGGCGATTTTCTTGAGCATATCATTGCGTTTGATCTTGTGTGGCTTGAACTCAACGCGCTTTCTGGCGATCGTGGGTGGGCTCTTGATCAGCATTTGTGCGCGAGATGTTCTTCAAGACCGGCATGTGCGTGACGTCCACCGTCGCTGGGGAAATGAACTTCAAAGGCTTATGGAGTCTCACGATGATCAAGTCGTTGCTCTCTTTCCGAAAAGTTCGCAGATTCGACGAACACAGTTTGGCGATGACCTTTTGACTGCACGATTAACAATGGACTGGCCGCCAGCGCTTCGAAAGCGTTTTTGGGCAAGTGTCAGTCCTGGTGAAATGGGGCCGAACGGAACTTCGCAAATACGGATACAGGACTTCCCAAGCATGCAGCGTAGGCAACCCGATACGATCTGGATCGTCCATCTCAATAAAGAAGTTTTACACGTTAGCGAGACCCATCAACTTGAGAGCTTGAGCAAGATTGAATCCAGCCAGTTTGATGTTCGTGCTCGAAGCCACTAGTTTCGATTGGCGGGGGCGAGGTCCCATCAATTGGGATGGGTAAGTTTCTTTGGCGGATGACGAGGAGCGGAGTATGTCTCAGAATTTGTACGCGATAATACCTGCAGCAGGAATGGGAACGCGACTACGACCCGCGACATTGGCCACACCCAAGGAACTCTTACCAATTTTTGATCGTCCATCCATTGATTTGGTCCTGGAAGAAATATTCTTGTCCGGAATCAATCATGTGGTCATTGTGACATCCAAACGCAAGCCTATGATTCGCGAATACTTGGAAGGACGTGTGGACGAGAGTTTTGAAAATTGGATGCCGAAAGTCGTTCAAACGAGAGGCGGGAAGCTTGTGCCAAAGATTGAATTTGTGTACCAAGAGGAAGCCTTAGGCTTGGGGCATGCAGTCTATTGCGCAAGTCAACATCGTCCGCAATCCGACTTCGCCGTTGTACTGCCCGACGACTTATATTTTAGTGACCCTGAGACACCTGCACTTGGGCAACTGGTTTCAAGTTATCGAGATTCGGGTCAGTCGCAGCTCGGACTCATGCCTGTCTCAGCGGAGGAGCTTGAGCTTTACGGTGCAGCATGTTTGGAAACTCCGGAGATTGACTCCAATCGTTCTGCGATAAGCGCATTGGTTGAAAAGCCGAAACGCGGCACGAGTGACGCGCGCCATGCTGTCGTCGGTCGCTATGTTTTTTCACACCCAATTAATTCTCATTTGCGTGAAGGTGAAAAAGGACTGGGTGGTGAAATCCAACTTACGGATGCCATAGCAAAAATGCTTGCCAGTTCAGGGGGCCACGGTGTGATTGGAGTCACCTTACAAGGGGAACGAATTGATGCAGGAACCAAAGTCGGATTGCTGCGTGCAAGCATCCGGGAAGCAAGGGCCCGAGGAATCCCTATTGCGCTCTAAATGAGTGCCGCGAGACCTAAAAAAGCTCGCCGGAGCGAGCTATTCTTAAAAAATAATACGCATAAGCCAGTTACGAAAGTTTAAACCATTCTTCGTGACGGAGCGCACGAGGATCTTGCTTTGCGTTAAATTTTTTAACGGTATTCTTCCAGATCGTATTTTGCGCGCTTTCAACTTTGGGGCTTGCTTCGCGTTTCAACCCTTTCAAGAGCGACTTCTTTTCATCGTATACCATTATTTGCATCTCCTTTTATCATTTGGATACTACTTCCCGATTCCCAAGTGGAGCACGAGCTGCTCTTGCACCGTGAGTCTAATCGATAAAATTCTTTACTTCAGGAACCGCGTCCAACAAAGAAGCAAATATTCCGTCGCCAGCTTTATCTTTGATGAAGTTGGTTACAATGCCAACGAATGAGCCCATTTGGTCTCCTTCGAGACCTGTGTTGGTCAGCGCGCCAACCAGTCCGGCCGCTCCTCCAAGTTTATCACCAAGCATTGAGGAGGCAGCTCCCATAAGGCCGCCCATGAGTCCGCCTGAGCTTTCGCCTTCACCCGTGTTTGATGCAAGATCCGATACCCCAGGGATTGCGCCTTCAAGTTTTGAAAAGACTTCATCACCGGCTTGATCTTTAACAAAGCCCATAAGACTTCCCACAGCATTTTGCGCGCCACCCTCATCCATTCCGAGTTGGCTTGTGACTTGACCAATGAGTTCTTGAATCATATTCGTTCCTTTGGCTAAAACCTTCTCTAGGGTACACAATTCACACTCAAACTTAAAGTCTTGAAGGGAGAAAGCTGTAGGACTGGATCCTCGATAAATTAGTACTTTAGATGTGTAAGCGTTGGTCGAGCCAACAAAAAGGTCCTCGCACCTTCAGGCTGATGTGTTGGGATGCAGTGCGGCAACATCGGTAGTTCAAAAAGCGCTATGAAAGGAAGGCAAAGATGGCTAACCTTTCAGCAACTTTTGGGGGCGATCTTATGGTGGTACGAAGCGAAGAAACACTCAATCTCAGCAAGCATGGTCTCAGTACTCAACGGCTTGTACGACGTAACTGGTCAACCGAGGCATTGTATGAAGAAGCCATATCCAAGGGTGCAAAGCTAGCACAGGGCGGAGCCTTAACCGTAGTGACGGGCAAACATACAGGGCGTGCTGCAAAAGATAAAAAGATCGTTCGCGATGCAACAACCGAAGAATCAATTGATTGGGGCGATGTGAATGTTCCAATGGAACCCAAATATTACGATGCACTGAATGCGCACATTCTTAACCATCTTGAAGACAAAACCCTCTACGTCATGGATGTCTATGCTGGCTCCGATGAACGCTATCGTTTGCCAGTTCGGGTGATTACAGAAAGTGCACATCATGCCCATTTTGTTCGAACGATGTTTATTGATTCAACCCCAGAACAACGCGAAGGTTTTGAGCCGGAGTTCACAGTTTTACATGCACCCAGTTGTCTTGCAGACCCGCAAAAGCATGGTACGCGCTCGGAGACCTTCATTGCTGTGAACTTTGCGGCCAAACATGTTCTTATCGGTGGGACAGTGTACGCCGGAGAGATTAAGAAGTCTGTTTTTGGAGCAATGAACTACTATCTTCCACCACAAGGTGTTCTTTCGATGCACGCGTCTGCCAATGTGGGCATCACGGGGCAGAGCGCTGGAAAGAGCGCAATCTTCTTTGGATTGTCAGGCACGGGTAAAACAACACTCTCCGCAGACGCGAGTCGACAGCTCATTGGTGACGATGAACACGCTTGGACGAACGACGGGGTCTTCAATATTGAAGGGGGTTGTTATGCAAAAGTAATTCGCCTTGATCCTGAAGCGGAGCCTGAAATTTATGCAACGACTTCACGTTATGGAACGCTGCTCGAAAATGTAGTCATGCACGAAGATCGTAGCCTTGACCTGGACGATAACAAATACACTGAAAATACACGTGCGGCATATCCGATCGAGTTTATTCCAAACCACAAAGAAGACGGTATGGGTCCGCAACCTTCAGACATCATCATGCTCACAGCAGACGCTTTCGGCGTGTTGCCTCCGATTGCTCGACTTAGCACCGAGCAAGCAATGTACTGGTTTATGTTGGGCTACACGGCAAAAGTTGCCGGGACGGAGATGGGCGTAACAGAGCCGCAGGCGACCTTTAGTGCATGTTTCGGAGCGCCTTTCATGCCGCGACATCCTTCCGCCTATGCAAAGCTCTTGGGGGAAAAAATTGAGAAGCACGGCGTGCGTGTTTGGCTTCTCAATACAGGGTGGACAGGTGGCCCCTACGGGCAAGGCGAGCGGATGAAAATCAAGTACACTCGCGCAATGCTAAATGCTGCACTGGATGGAAAACTCGACAGCGTCACAATGACGAAAGATCCAATCTTTGGTCTCGAGGTTCCCAGTGTGTGCCCAGGTGTACCTGACAACGTTCTCAATCCAAAAACAACCTGGAGTGATGGGGCGGCTTACGATGCGAAGGCCAAAGAGCTTGCGGGTGCATTCGTCGAGAATTTTAAAGTGTATGCATCCCATGTGACACCAGAAGTATTGGCCGTAAATCCAAACGCGTGAGTGGGATAGTCCTGAGGTGATGATTCAAAGATGAGAGTTGAGCAGCTTAAGGGGCCACAGAATAACGAGTCGAGGCTTGCATGGTATGAAGGAGAGGTTCTTCGGTGCGAAAACCGCGTCAAGCAGGCCCAGAAGGAATTGGCGTGGGCGAAACGTATTCCGATCGTAATTTTGCCACTTGCTTTGCTTTGTTTTTTTGTGTCGTTTAACGCGGGATGCCTTGCATTGTGCAGTGCATTGGTCTTTGTTTGGCTCGGCTTTTATTTAAACTTCTTTCAACGCCGAGAGTCTTTATCATGTTTGGAAAGTGCAAAGGCTGAGCTTGAACGCTACGATGATCTTCGTCGAAGCAGTTCTTCAAAAGTTTGAAGATGCACAAAGGGTAAGTATGAGTTTGCTTGATGCACATGTCCCCAAAGCGCGAAAAGCTCTGGGCGGCGTTTTTGAAGATGCAAACCTCGCTCGAGTTGTTCGAGAAAGTGCTCGCTTGGAGCTTCAATATGTACAACGCCTCGATGCCTACGACCGAAACATCATGGCTTTGGGAGGGCTTGAAGCATGCATTAACCTGCGCTATGTCGATTTACATAAGAACCAAATTATCGATCCATCACCTTTGGCCTCGCTTTCGAATTTGACGGAGCTTCATCTCGGAATGAACCGAGTCTCGAATCTCGATTTTATGCAAAGCTTGGAGCACGTCCATACCTTGGAGATTTTTGACAATGCGATTGAAGAGCTCGAAGCGTTAACCAATTCTGTGAACCTCGAGGTTCTGCATTTGCGGATGAATACCATCGAGGAACTCAGTTCGTTGTCGACCCTTGTCAATATTGAGGAGTTGTCATTGGCTTCGAACCAAATCGCTGACATTGGTGCTCTCTCGAATATGCATAAGCTCCGGCAACTGAACCTCTACAACAATTCGATTGAAGATTTGTCACCTTTGGCCGGGCTCGACTCGCTACAAGAAGTTTATATTGGTGCAAATCCAATTGCTTCAATTGAGGCGTTGCTCAGCTGTGATAATTTGAAAGAAGTGTTTTATCCCGATCTTGAACTTGACCGAGCGGAGGAAGAGGTCTTAAGAAAGCACCTCGCGAAGAACAGAGCATCCTCAGCCGAAGTCGAATGATTGTATCAGGCACTTAACAACGGGTTGCGTCCCCACAAAAGCGTACCCAGCGCACAACCCATCGGTATTTGTGCGGCGGAAGAGTCTCGAATTGGTGCGATCCACCATGCATCAACACAATGATTTGGTTTCAACATGGACCTCACGTTAAACTGAATTATCATGAGTACAGAGAAAGAGCGTGAACTAAATGGACAACTTTTTGCGACGTTGAAAAAGTACTCGACACTCACGCCTGGGCTCTTAGAAGAAAGCTTTAAAAGATACCTCACAAATCCAAAGTTAACTCTTGAATCGATTCTGCTGAACTCCGGTGAAGACAAAGAAAGACTGCGTGCTGTATTGCAAGCAGTTTGGCGTTTTGAACCTTTAGGCTCGTATGCACCCAAATCGATGGAGATTCAGAAGTCAAAAGACTATGCACACGGAACACTTCTGTTGAATACGGGCGGTACTTTTACTGCATTGATTTGCGATCTACGTTTTAAAGTTCAACTTGAGCAAGCAAATATTCGTGTTTCGAAATACATTTTTGTCTTTCATGACGAGCTGCAGAGCTTGCGTCAAACGATCGGTGTTGCTTTGGGCCAGAAAAGTGTTGCGAGCTCTCCGATTGTAAAGCAAGACGACAAAGAGGCACCCTCGTTACCGACCCCAACGCTACACCTTGGTGATGAGCTTGCACTCACACAAGGTATTCAAGAGAGTAATTTAGGTAAAGGAATCGACTTCACATCAGGGTCGATTCAACGATCACAGAGCGCGAATACGCCGACCTTGAATGGTGAAGACGCTCTAATCGGTCGTTCTTTTGGTCCCTATAAGGTTCTTGGAGAGCTTGGCCGAGGAGGCATGGCCATCGTCTATAAGGCGCAAGACCAAAACTCTGGGCAGGAGGTCGCATTAAAGCTTATGAATCGTGAAGCATGCGAAAACGCAGATTTTCGTAATCGCTTTGAACGTGAAGTGAAAGCATCGATGTCCTTACAGCATCCAAATATTGTCGCAGTGTTGGGCTCGGGTGAGGCGCACAATCAGCTTTATATGGCTACCGAATTTGTTCCGCGTGGCGATGTGCAACAGCTCTTTCGCAAAACGGGGCCGATGCCATCCGCGCTTGTTGCGAAGATTATATCCGAACTCCTTTCAGCACTTGCGTACAGTCATCGACACGGTCTTGTCCATCGGGATATTAAACCGGCGAATATCCTAATCGGTGGGCTTGGTACCCTTAAACTCGCTGATTTTGGAATCGCAAAGCCGAGTTCGGAAAGCAACATGACGCAAGCGGGTGCTCTAATCGGTACCCCAGCTTACATGAGTCCGGAACAGGCTCGCGGCGAGAGTCTCGATGGACGGAGTGATCTTTTTAGTGTCGGTCTGATGGCTTACGAACTGCTTTCCGGTATCAACCCAATTTTAGATGAGAATCCGTCGACGACGATATTGAATGTTGCACAGGGCAGAATCCCGAGGTTGGAGCGTGCAGCCCCGTGGGCGGCCGGGCCATTGATTCAAACAATCAATCGATTGATGTCAAACGACCGTGATCTTCGCTATGTTGAAGCGGACGACGCGTTACGCGAATTGCATCCGATGTTAAAATGGATCGACGGACATTATCCACGCATGGTCTCCACTGTTCTTCATAGCCCAATGGAAAAATCACGACAGATGCGCCATGAAGAAGCAAAACTAAGCTTTGACATGGGGCGTCAGATCCTTGAAACACCGTCCTCTCATGATGAAAGTGCCTTTTGGTGGTTAAAGCGTGCGGCAATGCTAGCCCATGATGAAAAGAGAATTACCTCGTTTACCCAAGATATCGGTCACCAAAATGACTTCGGATGGGATGTCATTGACGATAACAACTATCTCGAGCTCTTAGAGTCAATTGAAGAAGATGATGATCGAGAGCTTGATCATGCAACCTTATGGTTACGGGCCTCAGATATTGCAGGATCCCTTCGCGCAGTACACGCACGCTTTTGCGCTCTCGTGGCGCACGTCGTCGAAAAACCCAACGACGCAATGGGCCGCCACAAGTTGAGTCTCTGGCTCAATGAAAATGAAGGGGAGAGTGAGGCAAGTGCTCGCCATATTCTCTTGCCCACTTTAGAGCAGCTTGTCGAAGGACAGGTCACCTGGATGACCTCTTTACATTCTAAGGTTCCGAGCCACGGTCAGGGGGCAACAGGGATCGCAAGTCCGACGCAGCTCGCGCATACAATGCTAAAGACGCGTATGGCGATGAATGCCCCGAACGCGGCACAGCGACCCATGAATACCGTTGAGGTTCGCGCAACTCGAAAACGATCGGCCCAAGAAATATGGTACGGGCGTTTAAAAGTTGTTGCGATAGTACTGCTCATTGTGGGGTTGGGTGGTTTTGCTTTGAGTACTATTGCGGCCTTTTCACGTTCAGCCAAAGAATTTAAAAAGGAAGATGTGAGCAGTGTCGAAGTTCGACTCGAAGATAAAAAAATACGCCTTTCAAACCGCAGGCAAAAACGCGAGCTCGCGACGGCAAAAAAACGATTAAAGGCAGATCCTCGTGGTGCTCTGGGTGCGCTGGATATGGTGATTCGACTTGACCGTGAATCTTCAGAACACTTTGAAGCGCGTTTGCTCCGTGCAAAGACTCGTGCGCTCTTAGGGCAAAAGAAGAAAGCAAAACAAGATTTAGACTATATTATCGAGCACATGGACGATGATGCAGAGTTTGTCTCTCAGGCAAAGGAGCTCCTTGAGACTTTAAAGTAAAGCTACGTGTCAAAATAGGATTCAATAATTAAAGGAGCTTCAGTGACCATAGATGAACCAAAAGATTCAAGAATTGAATATAGGACAGGCGAATCCTTGTTCGTGTCTCAAGTATCATAAACAGAAAGAGCCAATATATTGATTCACCCACTTAAGTTCAATTGGGTGTGAGTAGTACTTTTTGGAAGCCTCATGGTGATCGCTCTTCTGCATTCAAAGGTGCTGAGTGAAGAGTACGTTTCCTTCCAGCAATGAAAATCTGCTGAAGAAAAATTTATAAAGAATGTATCCTACTGATTTTAATAGGTTAAAATCGGTCGAACGACGAGTCTCTGAAGCCTTGTTGCCATAAGCCCATTTTGGAATAAGAGTCGGTCAAATCACCGATAGGAAGGTATGAAGGTTGGGTCATAGTATTCATATGTCACACACAAGAACACCTCCAAGCACTTTGCCACCTCTTGTCGCCTTTGTGGGCGCTCTGCTCACTATGAGTGTGAATGTTTTCGCTATGAACACCAGTGATGTGAACGAGCGTGTTGGGGTTGAAATCAATCCAAATGATAGCGTTGAACCTTTGGAGAGTATTGAAGATGTTGCAGCTCGAGAGCTTTTAATCGAGAAGCCCAACCACGTAGCTCTTCAAGAGTTCACCAATACATTAATTCGAAACGCCCCGGAGTGCATGAGTCATATTGAGAAGACTACATCAGCAGGACTCGGCTGGTTTACCTATACTTTTTCTTCTTCGGACTGCGTTGAAACATTGATTGAAAGTGCAAGCGCTTCAAAGCTTGAGGTTGAAGGTAAAGCTCTTCGCATTGCGCGCCAAGGTGTGGTGACAGTCGCACAGATGACGAAAGACGCAATGAGTGCTCAATCTTGGCATCACGAGAGCATGGTTTCAAACGCAATATGGTCAGAGCTTCAAGGTCATCCCGGTCAACGTATGGGTGTTGTTGACACCGGCTTGATTCGTGGACACGAAGATCTCGATTCGAAAGATTTTGCGGGTTATGACTTCATCCATGACGCATCGGTAGCAGCCGACCATGATGGGCGAGATGCTGACTATCAAGACCTGGGTGATGGCGGCGTCTGCAATGGGCAAGAAGTGAGTGATACGTGGCACGGAACCCATGTGAGTGGGTTAATGGTTGCAGAACCGAACAACGATCGCGGTGTTGCTGGAGTCAACTGGAATGCGGGTCTCGTTACCGTTCGTGCGGTGGGACGATGTGGCGGCTTTGATAGCGATGTTTATAGCGGCGCATTATGGATGGCAGGAGAACACATCGATGGAGTTCCTGACATTGCAGCCGAAGATCGGGTTTCTGTGATTAACCTTTCGTTAAGCTCTCAAGAAGAGTGTAATCCCTACGTACAAACCGTTATGGATCGCCTGGCTGAACTTGGCGTTATCGTTGTTGTCGCTTCCGGTAACCAGGGAAAAGCAAGTATTGGTGCGCCTGGTTCATGTGATGGCGTGATCACAGTAGGTGCGCACGACCGTGATGGTGTGATGACAGAGTATACAAACCATGATGCGTCTCTTGATATTTTAGCGCCTGGCGGTGTTCCGGGTGATGGAATGGTGTCGACTTTAGGCCCAGCAAAAGACGCATACGGATATCGTGTGGGAACATCGATGGCAGCTCCTCTTGTCGCTGGCTCAATTTCCTTGCTTCAAAGCGTATACCCGGAACTAAGCGCTTCGATGGTGAAGTCGATCTTCCAGAAACTCCCCCGATGTACAGACTGCTCAGACAATACACCAAAGCTTGAGCTTGACGCGCTCATCTCCATCGCGTCAGAGGTTGTTCCAGGTTTTGAAGAAGAACAATCACGATTGGTCGATGAAGGTTTTCTAGAGTACTATACCGGTGGTGTTGATGGCACGCAGGAGCTTGCAAGCGGTTGTGCCCAAGCCAGTTCGAACCAACACGGATTCTTCCTTGCCTTTATGGTCGTTCTTTCAGCACTTGCCCGCGCACGCCAAGGTGATGCAGTCATCAAGGTGTAAATTCTAAGGTGGAGCAATTCTCCTTCAAATGCTCAATCCTTCGCTGCCTTTGAGTCTGCTTTTTTCGATGAACCCTCACTCTTTGTTTTCTTCGATTTGCTCTCACCTTTTTTAGAATCCTTTTTGGGAGTAGAGCTGTACAAATCTTTGTACCAGCCCCCACCTTTAAGGTGAAACGCACTCGCGGAAACCTCTTTCATCAATACATTTTTCGCACCGCACTCCTCACAAATTTTTGGGGCCTTCTCGCCGTGCTTTTGTAAAACTTCAATAAGAGCACCGCAGTTGCGGCATCGATATTCATATAAAGGCATAAAAATCCTCTCTCTGTGCAAAATAACCAACCCACGCAAAGCGTCAAGCCGAAACACTTTGCAAATAATATTTAGAAGCTCTGAAACCATGTTTGCAATTCATCATCGATAATCTATGCTCGTATTTACCGAAATAGACCTTGAGGTCCGCACGCGGGAAGGAATACCGATGGCGCTTATTACTGAAGAATCTGCAAATCACAAAACCATTGTCACTATTGATGGTCCGGCTCCTGGCATTACGCGTTACAGTGAAACCATTCTCCCAACAGAGTTTGGTGATTTTCAGTGTATCATTTACCGGCGTGAAAACGGAGACGAAGAAGTTGCCATGGTCGTGGGTGACGTTTCTGGAAAGAGCGATGTATTTTGCCGTATCCACTCGTCTTGCTTAACCTCAGAAGTCCTCAATTCAATTAAATGTGATTGTAAGAAGCAGCTCGACGCAGCTTTGCAAAAAATCCAAAGTTTGGGTTGTGGTATTGTTGTCTATTTGCACCAGGAAGGACGCGGAATCGGTCTCGGTGATAAAATTAGAGCGTATGCGGAGCAGGCCAAAGGACGTGACACCGTAGATGCAAATCGTGTCCTTGGGCTTCCGGATGACGCTAGAACTTATGCAGGCGCAGCATATATTTTGAAAGATATAGGAGTGACATCCGTCTCACTTTTAACAAACAATCCTCTTAAAATTAAGGGTTTAGAAAAGAATGGAGTGGTTGTGTCTCGGCGTATTCCACACCTTTTAGAGGCCGGTGAGATCGCGAATAATTACGTTCGTGTCAAGCAAGATCGTATGGGTCATTTGGGTAGCAAGATCTAGCGAAAGCCCTGTTTTATCGCTCCTCTTGAATATTTCACACATCTCTAACGTCTCAATGGTAGAGTAAA
Organism: Myxococcota bacterium; assembly: GCA_020630615.1. Taxonomy (GTDB): domain Bacteria; phylum Myxococcota; class UBA727; order UBA727; family JAHDBA01; genus JAHDBA01. The sequence goes on from JAHDBA010000001.1 coordinate 190,096, forward strand.
GAGAGAAGAGAGGTGTATGTGAAATTCTTCAGCAGGCAGAAATGGAGCACATTTGAGTTGTCATCACGAGCATTAATGGTCGCTTCAATGACATCGCTTTACGCCTTGTCTGGGGCATGTATCACCAGGACGATCGTAGTTCGTGAACCAGTTGCACAAAACTTGAATAGAGCCGATCTTCCACCGGAAGGTGTGGTTGACCAAATGGGGCCGACCAATGCCCTTGATGGGAAAAACCTTGATGATGTCGATTATTTTGTTGAGCGAATGTCACCCTATGGAACTTGGGTCGTCCACAGTGAACTCGGTCGAGTATTTGTGCCTAACAATCGCTATCGGGGGTCAAGTTGGAGACCCTTCTCAAACGGTTATTGGGCCAACTCTGCTTTTGGCTTAAGTTGGTATTCGAATCTTCCTTTTGGTTATTACACGAGTCATTATGGGCGCTGGGCATATGACATTGCATATGGTGGGTGGTTCTGGTGTCCGGGTACCGTTTGGAGTAGCGCATGGGTTTCCTGGCAAATGGGACAGAGCTATTTAGGGTGGGCAGCACTGAGTCCAGCAGGGTTTGGAGTCTACATGCCGAACCGGTGGGTTTTTTCACAGCGCCAAGCACTAAGGCGTGGTGTTCGACGATACACAACCAGCGGTCGACAATATGACCGCTGGGCTCGTATTTCTGAAGAGCGAGCTCGGCGAAGAGGGAGAATCGCACAGGGAAGACGAACACGTAGCATTCAGTCTTCAAGGTTTCGCTCTGCGAATCGCCTTGGAAATGTCGATCGTCTTGAACATGCGCGAAGACCCGCACATTTGAATCGACTTCGTAACTCAAATTTGGGTATGCGAATGCACCTACGACAGCCGGCGGTGAGTAGGATTGACAGTCGCGCTGGACGGAGACATGGTAGTGATGAAGTTAATCGGGCCCATAGCAGTCGCTTCAATACATCAAACTTGAGCCCCTCATCTCGAGTACGCCATCAGACGCGTCGCAATACCTTCGAGAATAACTTAAGGCGGCGTCCGATCAGCCCTTTGAAGCCAACTCAGCTTCGAAGCCCGAGCAATCGACGTATTCAGATCCCTTCGGTGCGTTCGTCAGTGCGTCTATCGGTTCCACAGAAGCTTCGTGCACCACGTCAATTGTCGTCGCGAGATCGAGCACGTGCTCGAGCACGGATCAAAACGCCTTCGTCAAAACGTATTCGAAGTTCACAAACGAAGTTTCGAACTCGTCAAGGCACATCGTTTCGTTCTCGAAGTCGGTCGAAAATGCGAAGTCGTTCCTATGGTCGCTCCCGGAGTTCTTTTTCAAGACGTTCACGACGATGATCGAGTATTGGAGTGACGGGAAATAGTTTTGAATGCTTCATTGGGCGCGTCTTTAAGACTCGCCTTTGTATTTTTAACTCAAGTATCGAGTTTGGTTCAACCCGAGTTAATAGCTCCAATTTGAGATAGGCCATTTTGCTACGCGTTTCATGACATAGTTCTCTTAATGCATACGACGCTTTCTTTGTTTCAATGGATTCATGTAGCAAATACAGGTTGCATTCTTTGCACTCCTTAAAAATTCCTAAAACCTTCTCCCAGGAGGCGTTCCAAATTGCTGGAGGATCGTTTTTGGTCTTTGAGCGACGCGTTCTATCGGCGAGCAAGATTTCGCAATAGATTGGAACAACGCTTGAGAGTGGAAGCGAGAGGTCAAAAGGCTTCGTGTGACCACGTTGCGTAAAGTACTCAAACTCGAAGAGTTTAATCAAGCCCTTAAGTTGTGACTCACATTTCTTCAACTTACCTCGGAGGTCATGAAGACCAATAATCTTCTGAATAAGATTGTTTTTGGATTGAGTAATATGAACCTGTTCTTCTCGGATATCTTTGAGCTCCTCTTTGGTTAATAAGGTCGTGCAAGCGGAATCAAAGAAGTCCAAATGGTTTAGTACAGATTCAGCGTTATCGATTGTACGTTCATATCTTTTCATGCCTATAAAAAGCATGATACGTGCCAATCTTAGCCCGAAGCCCTTCTGTTTGATTCCAATGAGTTGTCAGTGCTTGAGAATATTTTCAAACTCATCGGTTTCACTATGGTGATTGGGTCTCCCCAGCGTTTCTGGGTGGAACAAAACCTGAGTGCTCTAAACTTTAGCCATTAACGGTTTGCAGACCTTCTGAAATGAAGATCTCGCTTTTAAAGTATCGCTCTCGGTAAAACTTCAGCTCATGAATCGAGTGCCGAATATCCTCAAGCGCAGTGTGCGCACTTTGCTGGCGAGGCAAGTGATCTTTTTCCTTAAACCAAGCATGTGAAAGGGTTTTGATCGCAGAAACATCAATCATGCGATAGTGAAGATAATTTTCAAGATTTGGCATGTAGCGCAAGAGGAAACGCCGGTCTTGCCAAATGCTATTTCCAGCAAGGATACCTTTCTTATGGGGGACATGGTCTGAGATCATTTGTAATGTCTTGCGCTCAGCATCTTCAAGTGCATGCGGAGAGCTGCGCACTTGGTTCAAAAGTCCATTGTCGGTATGCATCTGACGAACAAAAGGGGACATTCGGCTTAGTGTTTCCTCAGGGTGCCAGATTTTCATATCCAGACAGTCAATCTCATTAAATTTCTCATCTGTGATGATGGTCGCAATCTGTAAGATTGTGCATGTCTTATCATTCAAACCTGTCATCTCGAGGTCCATCCAAACCCAAAAGTGTTTTTGATGTGAAAAAGTGCCCTGCATTCAAACCTCACCGTATTGGCTTCATCTGTCTCACATCATAGGAGGGAAAACAAGAACGATTCCGGAATATTGCGTCGTTCGGAGTTGAACTTAATCTTCGTACTCGCCTTCATAGGAGATTCGAACTGCTTCATTGTTCTCTTCATCACCAAGCCAGATGCGCCCTCGCGCATCGTATCCAATACCCTCGAGATCCACATCATCAAAAGCTTTCAATGAGATTCGCCCCCGAACTCTTGCTGCAAGAGGACCGCTCCAAGAACGCGCAATCTCAACCTCTACAATCTCGCGAGGTTTTTTGATTAAGAGCATGATGTTCCCTGAGAAAGGGTCGTAAGTCACTTCTTGGAACTTAACATTTTCGTCATCCGAAAGTCCTGGCACTAAGAGTGGCTCGGAGACTTCTCCGGTACGTGGGTCGAATACGATAAGCGCTGGCGGATTGCTTTTATTGCAAAGCACCAAGCGCGTGTCATCTTCATCTGCGAGATTCATCATCGCAACACCGGTAAGCTGAGGTTCATCGATCCCTGGGATACCCGGCAGTTTGTAGACTCGTGCATCTTCAGTGTCAGCAGAACGCCGTTTCCCAGGATCTTGAAGGTGGGTTAGAGTAGGGCCTTCCCCTTCTGTTGTTTCATCGAGCACCCACAACGATTTATTGCGCGGATCATAAGCGAGGCCTTCAAGGTCATCAAAACTTTTATTGAGGTCCGGCGTCGCCTTAAAGCTCGTTTTCCTAAAAAGGCGCGAATGTTTGAGGAGACCTATTTGGTCGTCCGCAACGTACATTTTTCCACCGCGGAACTCAATGTCTGAAGGGGAAGCTTCAAGCTTGACTCGCTTTTCGATTGTCGCTTTTTTCGGTTTAAAGCTCTCGAACGACTGCATCCAGTCGCTACTAAGATTTCGATTAATACTTCGCGTCATCATCAAAACGTTCACACAAATGAAAGTTAGGAATCAACCTTTAGACTTAAGAGTAGCTTTTTGATACACCTCAAGTGCCTCTCGAGCAGGCCACATGACGAAATGACGTTCATGTGCTCTTGGGTGTGGGATTGTCAGCCTTGAGAGTGAAATGTTTTGTGTGGAGTCAATCATGTCGATATCCAGTGTTCTGTGACCATTGCGAAGCACACGCCGCCTACCACACAAACCTTCGATCGCTTGAAGCGCATAAAAAAGTTGTAAGGTTGAAAGTTGAGTTGAGATTAGAATCGCGGCATTGGTGAAACATCGAAAGACTTCTCCACCAAAAGGTGCCGAAGGATAGCTAGCGCTTTGACTCAAAAGCATGATCTGTGGATGTTCCGATATGAGCTCGGTACCACGCTCAATCCATTTCGAACCATTCGGCTGTGAACTTCCAAGTGCCACCACATGCAGGTTATGGCCCAAATCACGTTTATAGGAATCCAGTTTAAAAAGTGCCACCGACTTCAACCCTAGGAGGAACTTTGTGATATGGCCGCGTCCCGTGCGAGTGTATCCACGTGCTCATTCCATGTATTACCCGCGTGTGCCTTAACCCATGTCCATTGGACATGCCTTTCACAATTGAGCGCATGAAGTTCTTCCCAGAGGTCTCGGTTTTCAACGGGTTTCTTACTCGCATTCTTCCAGCCACGTTTGAGCCATCCATGGATCCATTCGGTGATGCCTTTAATCACGTAGTTGCTATCACTAACAATCTCAAAAGATGCACCGAGAGGTTGGGCTTTGAGACCCTCGATCGCTGCTTGAAGTTCCATACGATTATTGGTTGTGTCTGCTGACGACCCATAGCCACTGGAGACGTCTTTCCCCCCCGAGACAACACAAAAGGCCCACCCGCCAGGCCCAGGGTTATTGAGACAAGAACCATCGGTGTAGATTTGAAGTGTATCACTCATATCAAGTGCTTATGTGAGCCAATCTAAAAAGAGAAGCGCTGTACTCATATAAACAAAGATTCCGATAAGATCGTTTGTGGTCGTCACAAAAGGGCCCGCTGCAATCGCAGGATCAATCTCAAATCGCTTTAATAAAAAGGGGGCTGCTGAGCCCACAACAGCAGCCGCACTCATGGCAGTAATCATGGATAAAGCAACCACCACACCTAAGACCCAAAGACCTTTCGAGAAGAGTGTCGCAAAGCAACCGACCACTAGACCACAGACGGATCCCATTAAGAGTCCCACCCGCAACTCGCGAAAGCTCGACTCGACAAGATCTTCGAGTTTCAATCGACCCGTCGCGAGCGCTCTTATCGCAATCGTTGCGGACTGTGTCCCAACGTTACCTCCCATGGCGGTGATCACAGGAATAAAGGCAGCGATCACAATGGCTTCAAGCAAAACTGAATTGAATGCAAAAAGAAGGCTGGCAGAAAGAAGAGACCCGATCAGATTGACTAGAAGCCAAGGTAGACGAATCCGTGCAATTTGACTGGCATCGTCATGAAAAAGCAGTTCTTCTTTGTTGGTCCCGCCCATGAGCAGAACATCTTCTTCAGCCTCTTCGTCAACCACATCGACGATATCATCGACAATCACACGTCCGAGAAGGCGACCGTCATCGTCCAATACCGGTAGCGCAACAATATCGTACTTACGAAAGAGCTCTGCGACTTCTTCTTGATCGGTATCGGGTGGGCAGAATGCGACCACTGGCTTCATAATCTCGCCAGCACTTTTCGAATCCGCATGCAACAAGAGACGGACAAGATCGATCCCGCCGAGAAGGCGTTGATGCGTATCAACAACATAGATCTGGTGGATTCTCAAGCTATCATTCACCCAATCATGAACGCGCGATCGAATCTGAGCAATGGTTTGACTTCGACTCACCACCGCCATTTCAAGCTGCATCAAACCACCAGCGCAGTCTTCATCATAGTCGAGGAGGCGTTTAAAAGCCTCCCGGTCTGCATGAGAAAGTGCTGCAAGAGCCTCAACCTGCTCGGCTGGGTCGAGCTCCCCGAGGACATCGACAGCGTCATCCGAAACCATTTCTTGCACAAGTTGTGCGATCGCCCCGGGTTCAAGATTTTCAAAAACGCGTTCGCGTTCGCCTTCAGAAAAAAGCGTTACAAGTTGTGCCCGCATGTCTTCATCTTCGATGTAGGTGAGAAGCTTTGACCAGTGTTCGACCTCAACTTGCAGAAACACATCATAGAGATCTGCGGGGTGAGGAACACGTTTTAAAAAGTCCCGCGCACCCTGAGCATCGCCGAGTAAGACTTCACTGTAATCTTGTAAAGGTGTTCCTACTGTCGATAGCATGAGCCGAGATTAACACATATCGCGAGTGAAACTCGACTTTCAATTCGGCATTTTTGAGTTCGATGACAGTCAAACCGATTACAGGTTCTTTTCTTTGCTCAACTCTATTACACCATAAATAGAGCGCGTTTTGAGTGGCCAGCCACCAACAAAGATAGAAGGTGTACCGCGCACTTTGGCTTTGGTTTGACCAAGCTTCATGTCAGCTGTGATTTGCTCTTCGTACTTCTTATCGTTATTTTTACAGTTGGCCTCAAACTTGGCTACATTAAGACCAATCTCGCCGGCCCATTTTTTGAAATTTTCTGCTTTAAGCGCTTTTTGGTTTTCATAAAGTTTTTCAGACATCTTCCAGAAAAACTCATAGCCTTGCTCACGAGCTGCCTTCACGGCCTTCGCTGCTGGTTTTGCATCTTTGTGGAATGAAAGTGGGAAGTCCTTGAAGACGAAATTAACTTTGTCTTTAAGCTCAGGGTCTTTAACGATGTCGTGAAGCATCGGGTCAACACGCGAGCAGAAAGGACATTGGTAATCGGTGACGATTGTGCCGTTAACTTTTGCATCTTTCTTACCCATAACCGGGCTCGTACCTACAGGGATATCATATGCAGCCTTTTGCTCTGGTGGAGCCATTTTACCGCCGCGAAGCAATACGCGTTTCTCGCGCGCACTAACTTTCTTTTCACGAGCTTTAACCTCTTCTTTCTCCGCTTTTGTATGTGCAAAGAAAGTAGGAGAGATGCTCATCACAACGATTTAAGTACATACTAAAGTTCAAGGATACGATTTGGACATAAGGACATCTCGCTGTTGTAGGTATTGAGCGCAAGATGTTTTCTATTCTATCACGAAAAAAGCCCGCATAAGCGGGCTTAAAACGTTGTGTGACTAATAAGTTTAGCTTGCAAGCTTTTTGTCTTTAATCATTTGTTTCACGCCATCAACAGAGCGTTGTTTGAGTTGCCACCCACCAACGAAGATAGAAGGTGTGCCACGAACTTTAGCTTTGGTTTGCCCAAGCTTCATGTCTGCAGCAATTTGCTCTTCATATTTCTTGTCATTGTTTTTAAGATCAGCTTCAAACTTGGCTACGTTAAGCCCAATCTCGCCAGCCCATTTTTTGAAGTTTTCTGCTTTAAGCGCTTTTTGGTTTGCATAAAGTTTTTCAGACATTTTCCAGAAGAACTCGTCACCTTGCTCTTTTGCAGCAAGCGCTGCTTTTGACGCTGGTTTTGCATCTTTGTGGAATGAAAGTGGGAAGTGTTTGAAGACAACATTAACTTTGTCCTTAAGCTCTGGGTCTTTCACGATGTCGTGAAGCATCGGGTCAACACGTGAACAGAAAGGACATTGGTAATCGGTGAAGATTGTCACGTTAACTTTTGCATCTTTCTTACCCATAACTGGGCTCGCACCCACTGGGATTTCATATGCAGTCTTTTGCTCAGGTTGAGGTGGACGCGCTGCTTTACCCGCAGGGCGTTTCTCAAGTGCAGTCACCTTCTTCTCAAGAGCTGCAATTTTGTCTTCAAGTGCTTTGGTATCAGCCGCAGGTGCAGGAGGCTGACATGCTGCTGTAATCATCGCGACGACAGTCAATACTACTAATTTTTTCATGGTTGTTCTCCTATCGCATGAGGAAATGCCTACGGCGTCCACGCGTTGCCTTGTTCTGCCAAAATGCGCAATAAAAGCAACCGGCATCTCGCTCGATACGCTAAAAAACACAAATCGCATCGGAAAATGCCACAGCAATGTAGGCGAAGCCTGGGTCTGGGTACCCGATTGGTTATTATTCCTCCTGAAGTTGTCATTCGTGTTGAGAGGTTGTTAGGCTCAAGTAGAAGGTAATATGACTGTTTCAAGTGAAGAAATCGTTGAATATTTTGGGCGTTATGGTTGGAAATACGAGGCCCGACGCCCGGATTTGCTACGTACCGGTTTTGTCGGTGATAGTGGCACCTTTGAAGTCTGGGTTCGGCTCACAGAGCACTGGGTGTTTTTTATTGTTAATCCCTATGTTCTTCGTACGGATAAAAGCCCGAACAAAGACCTTTTAAGGATGATCCTAGAAGTAAACCAAAAGATTAATCTCGCGAAGTTTGGCATGGACGATGAGGGAGATGTTGTTTTAAGCGTTGATATGCCCCAAACAGCATTTTCTTATGAGAGGTTTGAGGACGCAATGACCGCACTTTCCCATTATGCTGACCTTTATAAAGGTTCTTTTGAAAATGTGTGTGTGGAATCAATGGCGGCAGGCTCATGAGTGCAATACAGCAAAATGAGGGATTGGCTCGTGAGATTCCAAGTTATTTTGAGCGTATGGGTTGGAGCTTCGAGGAGCTCGCTTCGGATATGTTTCGAACGCGGGTTCAAGGGAAGACTGCTACCTTTACACTTCTCGTGAAAGTAACGGAACATTGGATCGTGTTTTCATGCAACCCATTTATCGCGAAACCCCATAACGGTTGGGGGCCGACAGCGATGCGCTTTATGGCCACCTCAAATCATGGGATCAACCTCTTCAAATTAGGGATCGATCGCGACGAAGACTTATTTCTTGTCGCAGAGCTCCCTGCGCGTGGCTTTATCTTTCGTCAATTTGAAGAATGTGTTTCAGCGTTGGCTCATTACTGCAACGAGCTTTATGTTCCGATCATGCAGGCAATTCAAGTGGATCGACTGAATGGTCATGCAACCTAGTAACGAGTATTGATTCTTAAAGTTCATGTTTAAGGAGCCTTATGCAGGTTTCAACCGCGTTTATTCTTGCTGCTGGCTTTGGCTCACGACTACGCCCGCTTACAGACACTGTACCCAAACCTATGATTGAGGTGGGTGGTCGTCCTTTGATCCATTATGCTTTTGATATCGCGCTGAACGCGGGCGCAACTCGTCTTGTCGTGAATACACATCACCTTGTTGAAAAGATTGAGTCGGGACTCGGCGCATCGTACGAGAATGCACAAATCGTATACTCGCGCGAAAAGGAAATATTGGGTTCAGCCGGTGGTATCGGTCAGATGCTTGGAGTCTTGGGCGAGGTACCTGAGCGTGTGCTCGTACTGAATTCTGACACTCTAATGGATCTTGATATTGCATCAATGTTGAGTACTCATAAAAACTCAAAAGCAGATGCGACTCTCTTGCTCCGACAATCAAAAGACCAAGAACGCTATGGTTTATTAGGCTTTGATTCGAGCTATCGTATCCATTCCATATTGGAGCGAGGTCGCACACATTCCGCTATTTCTGATTTTGGAATGTTTTGTGGTTTGCAAATACTTGAAGCGTCGATATTGAAGCGAATGCCAGTTGGAAGATTCGCATCTACGACACAAGAAATATTTCCAAGCGCCATTGAAGCTGACCTTCACTTTCAAGCACATCTACATTTAGGGTACTTTAATGATGTTGGCACACATGAGCGACTTAATATCGCGCGAGAGGATGCGTCTCTGTTAAAGGCATTGAACCTGCGTGAAACAGCGTTAGAATAGATTTTACGTCAGCGTATATTTTTAAACATATCTGGCGAAAAAAATAGGGGCAAAGAAAAAAGGCCTCAACGGCCCTTTGGTTCAATTCGTCAGGTTGGCTTAGACGCCTCTATCAAGTTCATCTTGCCATTTTTCAAGCTCTTCCCACTTTCCTTCAGCAGCCATCTCCGCTTGTTTTGGCCATGTTTTAACACCGTTCTTGTTTAAGATTTTTTCAATCTTCGGGCCAATTCCTTCAACTTTTTTGAGATCGTCGGGTGTGGCCGGCTCTGCGCTTGCGTTAGAAAATATTTGTAAAATATTTGTAAAATATTTACCTCAACTCAAGTTTTCCCTATTCGTTCACCCTTTTTTTTATGAAAACCCAAACATTCGAGCACACGGCTCGATTCATAATATCCCGTTCTCGATTTTGTTTCACGAACCAGTCTGATCGATACTTGAAGCGAACAAAGGAGATCAAAATGTCATTTGCTAAAGTTGTTGAAGTTACGTCGATGTCACCAAAGAGTTTTGAAGACGCTGCCCAAGCAGGTGTTGAACGTGTGTGTAAAACTGTAAAGAACGTGAAAAGTGCATGGGTGAAAGACCAAGAAGTCGTTGTAGAAGGTGGTAAGGTCACGGGTTACCGCGTGAGTCTTAAAGTTACTTTCGTGGTTGAAGACTAACCCTAAGACCTTCAACTCAAGCGTTTTGGGCAACGCTTGCAGTGTTTGCCCAATTTTTTTTTGCCCGATTTAGACTTGCTCTTCTTTTTATACTTCTTGCAGCACTTGGACTTTGGTTGCTTCTCTGTCTTTGTCTTGATTTGCGAATGTTCTTGCAGCGCGTGTCGTAGCGCATCGTTGAAAACAACAAGCGACTTTCTGTTTTCACTTGACAAGTGGAAGAGCATGATAACCGTTATCATTATCCCTTCGGAGGCGCAAGCCGATATTTCTTCAGTGCCTTTATCGCCTCAAGTGATTTATAGACTATTCTAAACCGTGGATGTCAGGTTTTACGAATAACGATGTTGTATTTTAAGTGAGCGGACCCCCGATACCACCCTCATCCCATCCGATTGCCAGGGTTGCAGGTACATTCTCACTTTCATCGTTCCCTTGTGTTAACGCTTGTTTGAGGACTCCGGTACCCTTACGTTTGAGCATCGCATCCCATTCGATGAATGCTTGGCCACCACGCTTTTCATATTCGCTTTGCCATAGCTCAAAGGCCTCTGCGCAAGCATGATCGATGAAGGTTAGGTTACCGATATGGAGATGCACTTCGTGCTTTTTCGGTAGCGCTTTCAGTCGTTCTTGCAGCTTCGGTAGACATAGAAAGGTTGCTGCACCCGCAAGGTCGACATCGATCCGCCCATCCTCTCTCGATTGCTCGTTGATTTCAATATGCGAAAAGATCCAAACCAATCGAAAGACACTTAAAATTAATCCAATGAAAAGACCCTCAAGAAGCTCAGTGTTAACGATGGCAACGATCGTCAGAAGATAAATAGTAAATTCCGCTTTGGAGCTTTTGTAGAGCTCTATCACGTCACCAATATGTAAGAGCTTTATCCCTGCAGCAATAAGAATGGCCGCGAGCGCAGCAACCGGAATAATTGCGAGCAGCCAACCGAATGCAAAGACTGCCACGGTTAAGAAGAGTCCATGAAAAATAGCCGCGAGTCGTGTTTGCCCACCCATTTCAATGCTTGTCTTTGTACGAACAACAACACCTGTCAGCGGGAGGCCACCGAGAAGTGCGCAGGCTATGTTGCCAATACCGTGTGCAAAGATCTCTCGGTTGAGATTTGATTGGTGGCCTTCTTTTAAACGGTCTGTCGCGTTTGCAGAAAGCAATCCCTCCAAACTCGCAATCGCAAAGAGCGCAACGAGATAGGTCAAAAACTTTGTATTGAATACATCAACGCTTGCAAAAGACTCGTGATACAGTTTGGGGCTAAAGTTTGCCCATACATCCCCAACGTGTGGAAGCCTCTCTTCAATCATAAATGAGACGAGTGTACCCGAAACGATCGCAACGACAGAGGATGGCACCATCTTAAATTTGCCGCGAGCAAGGTGGTACCAGGCAAAGTAAACCCCAAGACTGATCATAATAACGACCAGGCCTTCATATAAAATCACTTTGGGTTCTAGTGCGAAAAGTGAGCGCACAGCGAGTGAAACATCTTGTATCGGTTCACCATGGCTCTCGAGTCCTAAGCCCACGCTAAGTTGTGACGTGATAATGAGTATACCGATTCCCGATAGAAGACTAAATGTGAGCGATGGTGGGACGGCTTGAAACCAAACTGCTTGACGAGTCAAACCCATCAATACTTGTGCGACCCCGCAAATCAGGGTGGCCAAGGCAAGACCTTCAAGACCAAACTCATGTACGAGGTGCGCCGACACAACAATAAGACCCGCGGCAGGGCCACTAACTTGCAGCGGCGAACCGGAAAGGGCACCTACCAAGACGCCACCAATCACCGCGGAGATGATTCCATACATCGGTGGAACATCACATGATACAGCAACACCAATTGCAAGTGGAATCGCGACAAACATAACCGCCAAGCCTGCCCGCAAGTCCAGGGCAAGTGTTTGTTTAAGCTTTCCAGCACTCATGTTCAGCCCCTCTGTTTCCATGTGGCTCATGTTCTGAAAGGAAAATCAAAAGCTCCGCAAGAGTCTTTTCCTTTGATAGCCAGGTTTGTGCACAACGATCTTTATCAACTCTGTACCGATTTCGTCGCCCGTGTCGAGTCACTTGAACCATTCCGCTTTCTTTAAGTTCGTGGATGATTTTCGATGCCGTCCGATCTGTAACGTTAAGCGCGATGGCCAAGTCCCGGATTTTGATCGTCGGGCAACGTTGAATCATAAGTAAGGCTTTGAGCCAGTGCGAAAAGACATCTTCCATCCTTTAAAGCTTAGGTAATTCGGAAAAACAAATCAAGATACTTGTTTCATGTATCTTTAAGCATGTTTCAATATTGACGAATAAAAATTCATGTATAATAGTACAGCATGGACGAAATACGCAGTGCACCTCGGTCATTACTCGACTTCTTTCAACCCGACCGCAGGATTTTCTTTGCGATAGCGACTTATGGGGCTTTTGTGAGTGTGTTGTCGCTCGCAATCCCCATTTCAATCCAGTCAATTGTAAATACCGTTGCCTTCGGTCGATTCGTTGAGTCGTTGTTTACGCTGACCGTGATACTGGCACTTGCTTTGATCGTATCACAAATCCTGCGAGCATTTCAAACGTGGCTCATCGAGGTCTTGCAGCGTAGGCTTTTGATTCGGGTCGCTGCGCATATTACCAATCACCCTTTTAACCGCCCGGATGCTCATGAAAATCAGCGTGCTCGAGAAGAGATCGCAAATCAGTTTATGGAGATTTTTTCAATCAAAAAGTCGCTGACCTCGGCTCTGGTTACCCTTCTCGACTCCCTCTTACTTGCGCTGAGCGGATGCATTCTACTGGCTTTTTATCACCCGTGGCTTTTTGCGCTTGATATCGTCTTCATATGCGTTTGTTTCTTGGTTCTGATTCCTCTCGGGAGACATGGAGTGTCGTCGGCAGCCGCTGAAAGTAAAAGCAAATACAAGCTTCAGGCCTGGGTTGAGCGCTTGGCGAAAGTCCAACATCATGATCTTCTGCACGGTGCTCACGACGCCATTAAGATTATTGGTAATGAAAAGATCCATAGCTATATCAAGAACCGTCAGTCACACTTTCGAGTTGTTTTTCGTCAGATTAAGTGGACGCTTTTTGGGTCCGTTTTGATGAATCTTTCGATTCTTACGGTAGGGGGAACCCTTGTCATCAACAATCAGTTGTCACTTGGACAGTTGGTGGCAGCTGAAGTCATCGTAAACATGATGGCTGTTGCACTGGTCAAGATTGGCTCGAAGCTTGAGACGTTTTTTGATGCACTGATCAGTGTTCAAAAGTTGGAAGAGTGTTTGTTCCACATGAGTGACGAGGAGTCTTTCTCGAAGGGGTACACTCAGGTTACGAATATTGAGAGCGTCAACTTCTTTACAAATGGAACGACGCTCCTCGAGTTGAGGGAAAAAGAGGTTTGTATTGCCGACGGATTATTACCACACCAAGAGCAAGAGCTGACACGGGCTTTTCACGGTTTTCATTTACGACGTAATCGGATTCACTTAAATCGTAGCGACCTCTTGGACCTTTCGCCGGTCGATTTGAGTATGAGGATTTGTATTTTAGAACAACCCTTTGTTTGGACCGGAACGATTATGGCGGCTTTCGAAACGATCAAACCCGATATTGAAGAGAATCTCATTTGGACTCTTCTAAAAAGTGTCGAACTCGATGATGCGGTACGCAAGTTTGAGAAGGGTTTGCGAACATCTCTTTATGCAAGTCAACAGCGATTAACGGTCTCACAACGTTGCCAGTTGTCCTTGGCCCTTGCATTGGCCCGAGAGCCTTGTGTGCTCGTATCAAATCGTTTCTTCGAGCAGATCCCATTTCCGCTTCGGGAACGGATTTTACCCCGACTTCTTGAGTCTCCAACACATATCTGGCTCATTATTACGGACGAGCCTGATATCGTAAGGCATGGTTCCTTGGTAGGGCCTCACTTGCAAACTTGGTGTCAAGGGGATGCATCATGAAGGTAAGACTTGAAGTGGCCCCACAAGAAACGTTGTGGGTACCTTTTAATCAAAAACTACTGAACGCAGCGAAATTTTTGTCGGTATTGACGATCGTGATTGGTGGTCTTGTGCTTGTTTTGCCATGGCGACAGAACATTTCTGTTACGGGGCAGGTCACTGCGCTAGACCCTAATATGCGGCCACAGGATATCGAAGCGCCGCTTAAAGGTGTCATTAAAACCTGGCACGTTCGGGAAGGTGATTATGTTGAAAAGGGTGCATTGCTCGTGACTCTGGTCGACAACGATCCCTTGTACCAAGATCGTATCCAACAGCAGTTGAATGCCTCAGCGCAAAAACTAAAGCTCTACGAAGAGAAAGAAAATCAGGAGGGTGAGCGCCTCAACGCACTTATCGCGGAGAAAGGGGCAATCTTGGATTCCCTGATTCATGAAGTCGAGATGATTCGGGAACAGGTGAGTAAGTCTGAGGCTGAACTCATGGGTGTTCGTTCAAAAGCGAAAACCGCAGAGTTAAATTACAAGCGAACTCAAGAGTTATTTCAGAAAGGGCTTCGTTCGCAACGCGATCAAGAACTTGCACAAATGAAAGCAGAAACGACGAGCGCTGCACTTCAGCAATATCAAGCGGGGTTGTCAGAGAAACGGTCGAAGTTGAAGTCGACGCAGGCTAAGGTTCAAGAAAAACGGGCTGCCTTGAAAGCCGCACAAGCAAAGCTTAATGTCGCGATTACAGATATCAAGACTTCTCAACAAGATGCACAGAAAGAAGTTCAAGAAAAAGAGGTGGTGTTTGCTCGACAAAAAAACCAGGAAATTCGTGCCGCACGCTCGGGTATGGTGACGCAAATTTATAAGGCTGGAGCAAACGTTCAAGTCAAGCAGGGCGATTCACTACTCACAATGGTTCCCCAAAGTCAGGACCGCATTGTTGAACTCTTTGTTACGGGTAGAGATATTGTTCTGGTTCGACTGGGAACACACGTCCGACTCCAATTTGAAGGATGGCCTGCGATCCAGTTTGCGGGTTGGCCGTCAATCGCCATTGGCTCTTTCGGGGGTAAAGTTGTTTCAATACAAGCTCAGCATCTGAGCTCAAAACAAGGATATCGAGTTCTTGTCGAACCGGATGGCGATGTTGAGTGGCCGGATTCAAGATTTCTTTATCAGGGGCTTAAAGCGAAGGGGTGGCTCATTCTTAATCGAGTGAGTCTCGGCTTTGAAATATGGCGACAGTTGAATGGTTTCCCGCCTACCGGTCAACTTTTTGATAAGCCCGAAAAGGCGCCAAAGTTTAAAGGTAAAAAGTTATGATGCCTCGAAACATTCAAAAAATGCTGTCACTTCAGCGAACTTACGTCTTGGTTGGCCTTGTCTTGTGTCGATTCGGGCACGCAGCTGAAGTTGAGAATGTCATTTCCAATGTTTCGGGTGAAAAAGAGTTGTTACAAGATTTTTTGAGCAATGTGCGCGTACAGCATGAGCAGTTTCGCGTTTTTGAGCAGCGTGTGCGTGCCGCCGAAGCAAATCTGCAAGGGAAGCTCGGCGTGTTTGATCCAAAAATTTACGGCGGTATTCGAGGGCGCACGGGCAAGAACGAGTGGTTGCAGGGGGAAGTAGGAGTCAAAACTTTACTCCCTTGGTACGGGGTGGAGGCAAGCGTTGGTTATGAAAATTCTGACGGCATCTTCGAGGATTACGAAGGGGCGTACCGGACAACCGTTGGTGGAGACTGGGTCGCAAAGCTTCGAGTCCCGGTGTTGAGGGGAGGTTGGTATGACGAAGCGCGCTGGGATCGTGACGAAAGTGTTCTTAAGCTTGAACTTGTCAATCAAGAGGTGCGAGGACTGGAGCTGGAGTTTCAGTATGAAGCTCTTGAGGCTTTGTGGCGCGCACGAATTGCCGAACGTAAACGTCGTCTTTACGAAGAAATGGTGACACGAGCTCGAGAAAGAGTTTCGATGATCACGAGTGAAGTCAATGCGGGGAATCGCGCGGAAATAGACCTTGTTGAGGCGCACTCGATGCTTGACGACCGAAATGCGCATTTGAAGCGTGCAGAGGCGAAGCTTTCATCTGAAGAAGAGAAATTGTCATTTTTTGCAATGTTTCCGAAGGAAGGTTCGAACGCACTGGTTGAACAGCATTCAGAGACTCTCGAAGAACATTCCGAACGCTCCCAATGAAATGTGCGAAGACTCCAAATGGATCGAGCGTCATCCCAAAATTCTCATGTTGGATGTCAAACTTGAATTGAATGAGCTTCTGAATCGAATGGCAACCAATGAACTTATGCCGAGACTTGACCTCAATGCAAAGTTGGAGCTTGACACCTTGTCTTTGAATGAAGGGAGTTCGAATAATTATTTCATCGGATTGGATGGTGAATCGTCAATTTTATTGAGGAAGGGACGGGGTATATCAAATATGGCCAAAGCAAATCAAAGGGCGTTGCAAGCTAAACGTGGGGTTCAGGGGCGTGAGTTGCGACAGAAGTGTCGAGCGGCATATCAAGTTCTCTCTGGCTATGAAGATGCAACCGGCTTTTTAAGTTCGCGAGTGAGTGCGATGACACGGCTGACGGAAGCAGCGCAAAGTGAATTTGCCGTCGGAGCAGGCGATCTTATCGACGTCAACGTTCGAGAGTCAAAAGAGATCAAGGCACGAATCGAGTATATTGAAAATCTGGGAGCCGCTCATATCAATGCGGTTCGTTTATTTGCGATGATGCGTTTGGCTCCCAAGAGTTATCTTGATGCACTCTTTGCTAGCGAATTATCAAACTGAACAACGACATCGACGACGCGACGAATAGAGTTAACAGACGTTAAATTCATGAGAATGGCAAACAAAGCTAGGTTGTCGGGAGGGGTTGTTTCTTCAACAGGGACAGAGGACGGTAGCGCAAAAATACAATACACCCACAACCCCATTGACCCATATAGCTCTAATGGTTCGAGCGACTGAATCCAATCTCTGGGCTACATTGCTACTGTTTCTGTTTCAGGGCTCGCAAGTTCTTCTGAAGAAGGTTTGAGTAGAGCAAGGGCGAAAGAGAGTACACCTAGCCGCCCCATAAACATTAGAACTGATATCATGAGCAGTCCAAAATCGTCTAAGGTTGAAGTTGCACCTAATGAAAGCCCAACGGTGCTTAGCGCGGATACGGCTTCAAACAAAATAGAGAATCCAGAGAGCTTCACATCTTGTGATACGAATAGACAGAAAATGGCGCCTAAAAGAATTGCTCCATACGAAATGAACGATGATAACGCTAAAAATTGGTTCTTTTTGGGTATACGTACACTTAGAAATGTGACGTGTGAGCGACTTTTAGTTACCGATTGGAGGATGGCCCACAACGCAGTGACTGATGTCGTCTTAATACCACCGCCCGTCCCAGCAGGGGACGCACCGATTGCCATCACGACAAGGATGATAAGGAGGGAGGCGCGTGACATTGTATTGAGGTCAATCGAGTTAAGGCCGACTGTCGTATGTGCAGAAAGAATTTGGAAGAATGCGTCGAGTGTGCCGGTACCACGGGGATGCAACCAGCTCCAGTCCGCAAAGAAAGATAAAAGGGTCGCTCCCAGGCAAATCAGAGACGATGTACACACAATTATCTAGGAGGTTTGTGTCATACGTGGTTGATGACGAATTAATCGGAGCCAACCGTCGAGAAGAACAATGAAACCGAGTGAGCCTAGAAGGGAAATAATTGCGCTCGTATATAGAATGAGTGGAGATGAAGAAAAGTCGCCTAGTGAGTTTTCGAAGAGACTAAAACCAGCCGTGCAAAAAGTAGAGATGCTATGAAAGAGCGCCATCCAAAGAGGATCCTCTACACCGGCGTTCTGAAAACCCAGATAGAGTATCAAGGCACCACAAGCCTCAATAAGGAGTGTGAAAATGACAACGCTGTAAATAAAAGTAAAAGTGGGATATTCATCTGGAAGGTTAAAGTCGAGCTTTAATAACCTGAGCGATAACGTGTCCATTCGACGGCGACAACTGAGGATGATGAAGCCACTGATTGCCATATATCCGATGCCACCAATCTGAATAAAGAAGAGTGAAAAAAAGTGTCCCAAAGTGGTGAAATCTTCTGCAAAGTTGGTTGGGGCAAGTCCGGTGGTACTGACGATAGAAATTGCGTAAAATAGTATTTGAATCGAAGTGAGTTCTTCGTAGCGACTAAAGGGTAGGTAGAGAAGTACAAAACATATGAAGCAGAGCAGCAAATATCCGATAATCAGCAAACGGATCGCAGTGCGAGCCGCATTACCTTTAATCGTGAGACGATTTAGAATGAGAGACCACAACTCTTTCAGGGAAATCACATTGACCTTCCTATCTTCTGTGCCAACGACAACACTTACGTAAGGTTTTTGAGATACTATTGCCCTCAGTTTTTACCGTTGCGTCTAACAGAAATTAAACGTGTTGAGGGTACCTTACCCCTGTATCTGAGAGCCGGGTATGATCGTAAGTGTATTCATCTCCCCATCACTATAAACCAGTCTTTGGTAGGGGAAATGCCCGCAAAGAGCGGGCGTAGGCAAATCGTTATTCAAGAATCTACCCTACGTCAAATATATTCTCATTTCAGATGCTGCTTTCAATGCACATCATATCGACAACGAGCTGAGGAAAAATTTCTTGGACAGATTCGATTGCAGCATCTTTAGCGCGCTTACTCTGAACATCGCCGCTGAGTGCGATGATACGTTCATTGGCATGAACAATCACATTATCTGCCAACACGAGTGGACTATCGTAAATTTCTTTATGGACCTTTCTCTCTAAGTTGCGATTACGTTGAACGACCGCTAAAAGCGGGTTCGGAGTTTCACTTTGAGCGCACCAGTCAACTCGAAGAGGTTCGTCGCTATCGGGTCTTGGATGAGTATCTAATGCCGAGGCAGCGGTTGTAAAACTTAGCGAGAAAAAAGCGCAAGCTAAAATGCGCGTAATTATTGGGGACGTTGTTTTGTTGTGGTTCATCTTCATATTACTCTCGTTGTTTAGGTACTATTATCGTGCAAAAATTCTTACGCTCACGTGCTTAGGATGTCGAGAGCGCCTGGACATGTGTGGTTGAGTTTTCAGCATATCCAAGTGGTGGGTGGACGTGCTGAACGTGTTCTCGAGCATGATCCATGTCTTCAATATGGGGGACCAGCATTACGGGACGCTTCGATGTGCGTGCGATTTGGCCAGGCGTTTCAACCAAAAAGATACGGTCAAGCAATGACTTTTTGCGCGCCGAAATAAAAAGCAAAGGCTCTTCTAGAGCTTCGATAACACTCATAAGAGTGCCGCTAACAAAACTTCCCACTGAGGGTAACGTGACCTGAACATCGCAAACCATGCCAAACTCAGTTTTTATCCATTCAGTATATACATGTCGAAGTCCAATCCCGTTGTGCACGTGTTGATCTCCGGATATCGAACTTGGCAGATACTCAAAGCCGTCCACGATAACATTAAAGGGCAGACTGAACTTGTCTGCAAAATGGAGTCCGCTCTCGATTACTGTTTTCGCTTCATCATCTTGTTTGTGGATCATGGGTGTAATAGTTTTAAAGTTCATTGCTTCTCCTTTCCTGGTATTTTGCAAACCTCGTGCCAATGTCTAATATCGCCGCTTGGTTTATTTCTTTGGGCCCAAAAAATAGCTAGTCGTACTATTCTCACCAATATTGATGTGGCTAAATTCAGCAATGCTCTAAATAGCAACATAAATAACTGTGTGTTTTTTGCTGCTTTTTCTAGTGCACTGACGACTTCATGAGAAATATTAATAGGTGAACTCATTACCATTGCGAACTGATGCTGGACGTAGTTTCGAAGTATATCGATTTGGGAGCGTATGATAACGACTTCACCTTTATCGAAAACCCACTGCAAGTGCATATTTAGGGCATGGGGGTGTAATAGTGGTCTGGCCCTTTTATATCAACCGCAGTCTTTAGCGCTTGTTCGACTTAGTACATTAGTTGATATGAAGGGTGTCAACACTTACACTAACGACGAGTTGGATGTACTTGTTGTTGCTAAATACAACATTGTAGTAGATGGTAGGAGCCAGGGGTGTTTTCATGGCAGAGCCCGGTTCCTTTCATTTTCTCTTAGGCAGTGACAACCAAAGTGATATCGAGACTTTCCGGCTCGTTGTCAATACTATTGATCTTCCTGCTTTGGTCTCAACATCAGTTTTAAGCTTTGAGCGTGCTCTTAGTGAGCACCAACCGATGGTCATCTTGATTGATGAGAATTTTGGTCGAGGTTGCGGCGTCGACATTTGTGCATCGTTATGCGACCAAGCCCCTGATCTCTACACGATTGTCCTTTCTGAATCCGAAGACTTTGCGCACGCTATTGAGGTTATCCGTTCGGGTGCATCCGACTATTTGGTTAAACCACTGACTGAATCGTCGCTAAAACATCGGCTCAAAATTGCGGAACGGGCGATGCGGCCTCACCAGAAGATACGCGAGCTTGAGTCAATAGTAGAGGCTCAACATGCGAGTGAAGATGATGTCATCGGTCAGTCTGCGTCTTTCCAGCGTGTACAGGAGAGAATCTTACGATATGCGCCGATTGATGCACCCGTATTAATGACCGGACCCTCAGGCACAGGTAAGTCGATGAGCGCAAAACTCATTCATGATGCCAGTGTACGCGCGCATAAGCCTTTTCTCGAGGTCAACTGTGCGACGCTTAATGAGCAACTCATCGACTCAGAGCTTTTCGGCCATGTAAAGGGTGCGTTTACCGGTGCGGAGCGGTCAAAACGCGGTATTTTTGAGGCTGCACATGAAGGCACTGTGTTTTTAGATGAAATCGCAGAACTACCCATCGGCCTGCAACCCAAGCTTTTATCTGTTCTCCAGGACGGTCGAGTACGTCGTGTCGGGGCGACTGAATCCACGCTCGTCGATGTTCGTGTGATTGCTGCTACGAACCGAAATCTTGTTAGTGCGGTCGAGGATGGAAGCTTTCGATCGGACCTATATTTTCGGTTGAACGTTTTGTCGTTGGAGCTACCTGCACTCAAAGATCGCAAAAGCGACATCGCATTACTCGCGCAAAGTATTCTCACATCCAAGTGCGAAGAGTTTGATTTGAAAAATAAACATCTCAATGCAAGCGCAGTTGAAATGCTGAAGCGCCACACCTGGCCGGGAAATATTCGTGAACTTGAGAATATTTTAATTCAGGCAATCGCGATGACTGATGGTGATACAATTCATGTCCAGAACTTACCGAAGAGTGTATTTGATATTGAGCTGACAATCCCTGACTCAGCCCCTTCAGATACATCATCCTTTCAACATCAGGGTGGTGTGACTCTCGCTGATATTGAAGCTGCCTACATCGATTTTGTACTTCAACAAACAGGGCAGAACAAAAGCAAAGCAGCAGATATGCTCGGTATCGATCGTGGAACCTTATACAGAAAGCTAAAGCAGAGACGTGACCAAAGCTGATTCTGACTGGGGACAACGACACTTGGCACGTTGATTGCAAAACCTTGGGTAAAGGAGATGCACTCTATGCTTGAAGATTTAACGACACACGACTTATCACTAACTGACATCGACAAGATCTTATCAACCAACCTTTTTACGATTGGAGATGAGACATTTACTATCGGGACGCTCATTGTTTTGAGTGCTCTAATGTTAATAGGGCATTTCGTGAGTATTTTTGTAGCCCGGGGTACGAAGAAACTGCTTGAACAGACGGCTTTTCCTCGAGCAAAATGTATTGTTGTATCCAAGGTGGTTCATTTTACCACTTGGTTTTTTGCTTTGACGGTATCGTTGAGTGTTGTTGGTGTAGAAATTTCCGCGCTCTTTGCGGCCGGCGCAGCATTTGCTGTAGTGCTTGGTTTCGCGTTGCAACATTTAGCCCAAAATTTTGTGAGTGGCGTTATCTTATTATTGGAGGGCCGAATCCGGCGAGGTGATATTATCGAATACGATTCGCGCATTGTACAGGTGCAGACCATCGGACTTCGGTCCACACTTGCGCGTACCTTTGACGAAGATGAGCTTATCATCCCGAACAAAGAGTTGGCCGACAAAGCCGTTCACAACAGGTCGCTATCAGATACTTTGGTTCGAGTACAGACCCAGGTGAGTGTGGCTTATGGCGTCGATCCAGATAACGTTTCTAGTGTACTAAAGAGCGCAGTTGAAAAACATGAGTTTAGTTTGAAGTCTCGCGACCCTCTCGTGAATTTAATCGAGTTTGCAGACTCCGGACTACTCTATGAGGTGTCGATGTGGACGAAGCGTCCTTCGAAACGCTATCGGGACCGAGGTTTGCTAAATACACTGATTTATAAAGCGTTACGGGATGCTCAGATTGAGATCCCCTATCCACACCTTCAGCTTAATATCGCCAACGTAGATAGGCTTGAGAAAAATGCGTTAAATCCAAGTGAAAATCAACATTCAAAGGGCATTTCACAACGAGATTATGACAGTCCCTGTTCGTCGCCCTTTTCAGTGAACAGGACTGAGGCGTCCGCATAGGTGGAGGTCGTCAACCCTCTAGAATTTCTCACATTAACAAAGGAAACCCAATGAACATCACGGATTATACAGATAATCAAACACGCATAAAAAGATTTAATAAGTTAGACAAGCACTGCCGTGCCAAAAGGAAAGATATCCATAAGGCTAAGATACGCTCTTCAGAAGCAAGTTGGGCCAAAGTCATGACACTATCACTCGTCTTGCCTGTTTTTATCGTATCAACGATGGCAATTACTCTAGAAAATATTGTGTTGGGTGCGTGTGCAGTCATCCTTTTTCTCTGCATGATTCTCTTTATGTATCGAGCTTTTGTTCAAACCATTGGGAACGGATCAAGTCTGGAACAAAACCGAAGAGACTTACACAGAATTCAAAGGATTCAGCAAAACTATTGATTGAAACCCTAAGAAAGTCGCAATTCGCTAAGTGAGGTAAACTTTGGCGTGGAGAGATTAGGAGTGTAACAAAGCCTGGTGATATCCAACATGAAAAGCCCGCGTGTAGCGAGCTTCACACCCTCACGGGGTACCAACCAAATGTGAGTTACCTTGAGAGGCCCTCCTCCTCAACAAAGATAGACACAGAATAGGCCATCAATGCGCTTCGTCTATCGGTAGAGTGGGGGATGGCATTTGGCTTAAAGCCCCAGTTCAAGTGAAGACTGGCCGAAGGCGGAAGATTTCGCTATACTGACAAGACGCATGGGGGCGATTTTGGATTCGACGGGGGTAGGAAGAGATAAGTTGCATGTCCCGCCTGAATGGCGAGCGGGTTAATAAATGCCTTTCAACGTAATAACTGCAAACGATAATGTAGAACTTGCAATGGCTGCCTAAACCGTAGTTGCATTGCCGTCGCTCCGAGGTTGTCTGTGCTGAGGAACTAGCGGCGCCAACCCAGCAGGCTGGATGATGTGTTGGTTCTCTTTGGCCCATCATTGAGATTAAGGAGAGAGCCTCTAGATGAAAGCCTGTTTGTGGGCGCGCATTTAGAAAATTAAATCACAAAATAAACATGTAGATGCTTATGTTGGACGACTTTCGGACGCGGGTTCGACTCCCGCCGCCTCCACCACCTACTGCACTGAGGCTAAAATCTGCTTGGTTATCTTTTTCACCTCAGACTAGCGGCATTGTAAAAGTAAATTTTAAGTTTGGTGAGGGTTGGTGTGTCACCAATCAACCAATCGCCGTCTAGTGGCGGTATTGGTTGTACGACATTCGTCGGCGCCAAATTTCAGACATGGCTGATATCACGAATATGAACAAACTCAACATATCCCGTGGCTTCGAGTTCTATCCATCCAAGTTGGAATGGGACGGTAATGGGCCTCGTCAGACCGATGCCTGGCTCGAAGCGGCTGCGCGCACTTGCGAAGCCAATGGAATTAAGATCACGCTTGGACAAGGTCTCGACAGTTTAGTTTTGACACCAGATCGGATTCGATTCGATCTCGCGACCTATGATCCAAACACAAACAGTCAAAACGAATTGCACAAAATTTTGAGGAATGTCGGCGGAGATTCTTTTGATGGTTTATTCCAGATTCTTGATGACATTTTGAAAGATGCAGGTCACCACAACGGGAAGCATTTTGACCTGCGCTATGATATGCCTCTGGCGAAGCTTTTGAGACTTGGTGATGGAAATATTGATACTTACGGACCCAGCACGACAGCGACTACAAATCAATTGGTCGAATACGGTATCGTACAGGGCTTGAATGTTGACTCTCGGAGAAGAAGGGCGAACGGCGGAAGGGTACCACGGAACTTTTCCGAGAGTGAGGCGGTATCACATATTGGTGGTTTAAACTCACGCCAGCGCGCGTCTCTTATGAATTTAGAAAGAGGCGGCAGGCGGGTTGTCGACAGAATGCGTAATATCACTGAATATGGATTTTTCCATCTCGACCATACGAATCCTGAAGAGATAGATTGGTCTCGTCGCGCCCATGAGACGAGAATGCAATCTCCTTATTACACACTCGCAGTTGAAGCGGGCCGCGTCGAAATTGACGAGAATGATGGACGTTGGGAGCCTGATTATGGAACAGATCTTAACGAAGACGTTTATTACCGTGCCTTTCTACAAGGCCAGCCCAATGTTGATCTGCTAAAGAAGAATAATATTAGTTTTAGACATCGAATACGAAGAGACAATGCAGACCAAATACGACGCGTGATGTTTCAGATGAAGCATCAACAAGGTGTCACGAAAGATGGTGACAAACTCGCGCAAAAAATAGATCAGCGAATCGACGGTTGGAGTGTTGAAAGTGGAGATGAGGAGGGAATTTTTGGTGACCGTGCTCATCATCAACTACAACGTATGGTTCAATCCGGTGAGCTTGCCAATGGTGACATGATGGTTACGACCGAGAGTCTGCTGAATACACTCGTTACATCGGGTGCACTTGATATCAGCTCTACTGATGTTTCGATGTTAGAAATGGAGCCTGCCGCACTCGTTCAATCCAAACGAAGTCGTTTTCATCAACGAGAGCTTAACCTTAATCACACCACTGCGTTACGTGACTATGCGACGAAACGACTTTCAAGTTTTATTGAGCGACTTGGCAATGATTCTACAATACCAACCGATATTGCTGACAAACTTATTCTAAGCTGTGAATCAGCGTTAGATCTAAGCCATTTGGCAAAGGAATTTCTATCAACACTCGACAACCAGCATGAATATGAGGAAGCAAAGCGACTGGGGCAGAAACTTTTTGTGTATGAGGAAGATCCTACGCCGGCGCCTGACTTATCACAGAGCCCGCTCGTAGAACAACAGGATCGTTCAACAGCACGTCT
The DNA here is from genome assembly GCA_020630615.1 of Myxococcota bacterium. Lineage (GTDB taxonomy): Bacteria > Myxococcota > UBA727 > UBA727 > JAHDBA01 > JAHDBA01. The sequence continues at coordinate 215,629 of JAHDBA010000001.1, forward strand.
TAAGTTAAAGGCAGCCGACTTCTACGCCATGGAAATGAGTGTATTACACGACAACATACGTTCGCTTCGCGATGAGTTGAGCGGTGCAAATGAGCATGACCAATACCTTGGTGATGCATATATTGATTACTGTCGAGAAGGTATTGCATCCACGAAAAACGCGTTGGCCATACTTGAGAAGCTTGAGTCGACCGGCGATCCCAATGCAAGAGTAGATGCAATCACTTCGATGTTAGAGGATTTTGCACTTTATCTCGAGGCTGAAGAGAGCGATGCGAGCCTTGTTGGGCTGAGTAGAGATCGTCTGCTGAGAAGTTTCCAGGCAATTCGACGGGGGGTCCAGCACGCCGATCTAGCCACATTGGCGCGACAAGTTGAGACCAGTGGAATGATGATACAAAGTCAAGCATTTGAGTGCCTTCGGGCGAGTTACGGTATTCCAAAAATCCCTCGACCCTCTTTTGGTGCGACGGCGGGGGATGCCAATATTATAACATTTGACCAAGTGCGCTATTTTGAACCTGAACAATGGGCAGCTATGAGCGAAAGCGAACGTTCTTGGGAAGAGGGTGTTTTCTCCGTCGAGCCTTATCACGCAGACGTTGTTATTGAATGTCAGGTTGAATGGGATGTCATCCAAAGTTATCGTAGGGAAGAGCACCACCAAGATCTTCTTTTCGCATGCTTATATCAGGCTGCTGCTAAAGTTTTGTCTGAGCAGCACGAGAAAGGTTTGCCGTTGAACATTTCATCTTCAGCACTAAGTACTTTAATGGAACATAATGTAGATTCACTTCATCATAAACTGAAAAACCAGTGGAATCCCGAGAGTGCAAGTACATGGGATGATGAGAATGAAAAGGCTCTACAGATCCTTGGAAATCCAGAAATCAAAGAAACCTTTGATCAATGGCTCATTGAAAATCTACCGCATCGTGTCACAGATCTAGAAAGCACTTCTATCGACCCAAAGATTGCCAACTTTCGTTCAGAGCATGCCAGGAACTTAGAGGCATTTGTAGCCGACGATAAGATGGTAGACTTTATGCTGAAGGAAGTCATAGAATCGACACGGTTGATGACACGCATGGCAGAGCGAAAGATTGAACGTGAACTTGAGCGTGCTGGTTTCGACCAAGCTGAGTGGTCACCTAGTGTTTCGAGTAAAGGTGAGACCGCAATCAATGAGCTTGAATAAACTATCAAGTCTACAAACGAAATGGCTTGGTGGAGTTGAGACAACGCTCACAGATTTGACGCGCATCATAACAAATATTTGATGAAACTATTTTTCACGAGAAACCATATGCGGACACTTCGCTTTTAGAGCATCGGTCGCAGTCAAAATATGTTTTTCGTCGTAAACATAGATTCTATGCCTCGCCTAGGCCTTTGAACTGATGAAGCAGTTTACAGTTGTATAGTCGGTCAATTATTTTTGGTGGCTTATTGAGCCGACGAAGATACCAAGCGACTGAAAGGCAAGCTGTTTGGCTAATGCACTGTCATCAACCTCAAATAAGATATGCAGAAAAAACTTTTGCTACGGATATTCGTATAATGGTCGCATCTGGCCCAGATGTGTTTTTCCATGCTGCTTTTGCTGTCGCCAAGTGAGCAAACACCCCTTTAAAGTGAATGTCTCGAGTATCGATAGTCTGCATGTTGGCAGGTTCTAAAAAATATCATTGGGGAAGGTGGTATTGCGCTAAAAGGCTTTTAATATCTTCTTGCAGATGCAAGAGATCTGCCTTCTTGAGACCGTTGTAAATACCGCGAATATGGCCTGCCGGATCAATAAGTACGAAATTTTCGGTGTGGAGAAAATCGTTTGGGTCTTTCTTAAGACCGAGGTCTTCCTCGATAAAGTATGACTGGCGCCCGAGGGCGTAAATATCTTCACCTGGTCCCCTCTTACGTGTGTTTAAACTATTATATCGGTGCGTTTCTTAATGACGATTTCTCAGAGGAAGGTAGAGTCCAAGTAGAAAGTGTGGGGTAGTTCACCCCAAATCAAGCAGGACGTGTTCATGAATGAAATTGTTAACAAAGCACTTTTTACTATTTCCGGGACTGCCGTTACGATCTCCACAGTGATTGCGGTATTCTGTATCATAATGACGACTCTGCTGGTGCGTCATATCGTTTCAAGAGCGATAGAGAGAACTTTTAGCCACATTGGCACGATGCGAGATGGTGCATTGCGATCTGTGCAAAAACTGATCGGCTATGGGATTTTTCTGCTTGGTCTATTGGTAGCCCTTAGTACACTAGGTGTTGATATAAGTGCTCTTTTTGCAGCCGGTGCATTTTTTGCGGTGGCGATCGGTTTTGCGATGCAAAATATCACGCAGAATTTTGTGAGTGGAGTTATTCTTTTAGTTGAGCGAGCGATTACACCTGGAGATGTCATCGAGTTGGATGGTCAGGTGTTGAGGGTTCAATCCATGGGGATTCGCTCGACGATTGCTAGAACATTTGATGAAGATGAAGTCATTATCCCCAACTCAAACATTGTTCAGGTTGCGGTTAAGAATCGAACACTCTCAGATACTATTGCACGGGTGAAAACATCGGTAAGTGTCGGATATGATTCCGATTTAAACCATGTTCGTGACACCTTGATGACATGTGCAAAGAGCTTCCCTTTTCGACGCCAGGACCGTGACCCGGTGATTGTATTGAATGAGTTAGGAGATAGCGCACTAGTATTCGATATCGCGATATGGACCTCGATGCCCGGTGAACGCTACATCCACCGTGGTGAACTCAATGTGCAAATCATCGACTCTCTTCGCTCCGCCGGGATCGAAATACCGTTCCCGCAAAGAGTTATTCACAATGTGAACACGATGTCCGAGTAATATGCTCCATCACCCGCTGCTAGGTTGGCTACAGCTACATTTTTGTTGAAGCCGAGTGATGTTTAATTTGGGAGATGTTACGAACGTCCAATCTTTGAGAAGCAAACCAGATCGAAGGCCGTGTAGAATCGATTGAAGACGTTGGTGCTGATACATAAGTGGTCTGAAGCTCTTTTCACATGTGAGGCCGTCTCTGAAAGGGTATCGTCAGAAACATAGTGCTCACCAGTAGAATGTTCATCCTCATCCAACGTGAAAAGCCCGCGTGTAGCGAGCTTCACACCCTCACGGGGTACCAACCAAATGTGAGTCATCTTAAGAGGCCCCTGTTTGTGGGCGCGCATTTAGAAAATTAAATCACAAAATAAACATGTAGATGCTTATGTTGGACGACTTTCGGACGCGGGTTCGACTCCCGCCGCCTCCACCATTTCGCGCAGCGGCGCTGATGTATCAAGTTCACCTGCACCAAGACATCACAATCTAATTTCGCTGCCAAAAAAAGTTGGAAAAGGCGCATCGAAAACCTGAACACGACAACCGCTATTCTTATAGTCATCAACGTAAACAAGAGTTGTTACGATAAGTTAAACCAGCCGGCCAATATGGGCAACGCGTGCACCGGCATAACCGACCGGGTTCACAGACTTCCCGATAACAATACCATCTTCAGGTGCCTGGATACGCTGAACAACATCACCAAAAATATTTCGTACGATGCCGATTTCATCACCTTGTTGGACGATTTCACGAAGCTTCGGAATAACGCTTAATATCCCGCCATGGTTTGTGAAGACCCAAAATGAGCTTCCGCATACATTTGGCTTCTTCTTTTCTTCAAAAGGGCGACCTTTGATCATCTTCATCTCATACATCACCGCTTTGATCCCTTGCACAGACTTCTTAATGAACTCCGGCTGAAAAAGCTGCGGATCGCCAATTTCTAAAGTCACTGATGGAATTCCTATGTTTGCGGCTTCGCCACGCAGTGAACCATCACGTGCTTCTTTGTGAACGATGATTTGAGGTCGAAGTCGTCGAGCCATCATTGCACTGCGACATTCCTCCATATCCGCACGAGCATAGAGTGAATTGATTCTACCTCGACTTGCAGTGTGTAGATCGATAAGCGCATCAAACTTTGCAAGAAGACGATCGTGTATTCGTGCGGCATAGGTTTGCGACACATTTCCATACTCATCGCCTGGCATGATGGTATTAAGATCTGTGCTGTCCGGAAAGCGTCTTTTTTGTAGAATGAAGCCAGGCACATTCGTCACAAGTGCAGCAATAATGGTCCCGCTTAAACGAGTAGGTTCAAGATCTGAGGATAGGCGATGAATCACAGGAATGCCATTGATCTCATTGCCATGTAAAGCTGCTGTGATTCCCAAAACAGGTCCATCGTGTTTACCGCGAATGACCAATAGCGGAACGCGTACGGGTCTACCCGTTCCATCCTCACTCACATGTAGCTGAAAGCGATAACGTTGGCAGGGTGAAAGCCTATTGAGATCGATTTGTTCGATTTCTGTACCAAGAGTTGTCATGGTGCCCCCATTTTTATGCTACGATAACGTACTTCTCTTTTTGGGAGGGATCAATGCTGACCCTGGAAAAGAAATTTCTCAACGGCAACCATGCCACATGCTTCAAACCCAATCGCTTTGATATTGAGCAGGGATTTTACCCTGAAGCACAGAACGCAACCATCCATCCAGTGGTTGGCTTCTTTTTTCGGTTGTCGAAAGATCGAATAATTAATCGCTATTGCCATTTAAACCCGAAAGTTGATTCGAAAGCTTTACGCTCGATGCTGGAAACAAAAACCAAACATTTTATGTGGGCGGGTGCAGATTTGTTTTACACGACAACGGATCAAGGCGCACGTCGCATGACTGTGGTTGAAACAAACTCATGTCCATCGGGCAACAAATCGATGCCTCTTGTTGATGAGGCGTCCGAGTATGGCGGATACGGAACCCTCGTGCAGCATTCATTTCTGCCACGATTGAAGGCTCGGAAAACGAAAAGCAAAGGTGCGCTCGCTGTCCTGTGTGACAAAAACCAACTTGAGGCGTCAGCCTATGCCGCAACCATTGCCGATCAGACTCATGAAAAAGTGTATCTTGTCCCTTTCAAAAGTCATACCAATAAAAAGGATGGGAAACCTTACAAGTATCAAGATAACCAACTTCATATCCGTACCCACAGTGGAGATTGGCTCCCCGTTCGTGCAGCATTTCGTTATGTGACGCAGAACCCATGGACTCGAATCCCGGTTCACTCCAAGACTTTTTTCTTCAATCCAATGATCGCATGTCTCGCAGGTGGTCGAAATAAACTGGTTGCATCCAAGTCCTATGAGTTTTTGAATGCCGATCTTGCATCGACTGGGATTCAGCTTCGGACACCAAAGACGATACGGGATGTCAGCTTGAACGAAGTGCCTTTATGGATCGAGCGTTTCGGAAAACAAGCTGTGGTTAAAAATCCATACTCAAATGCTGGCCAAGGTGTTTGGACAATCACAAGTCAAAATGATCTTGATCATCTTATGGCCCTCGAACATCACTACGATCGTTTTATTGTTCAGGCTCTGGTCGGCAACTCATCATGGAGTTCTGAGCACGAAGGTTCGCGATACTATCACGTAGGGACAGTACCCAATAAACGTGGAGAAATCTTTGCTGCCGATATACGCATGATGGTGGCATCCGGTCCGGATGGCTTTTTTCCTATTGCGGTATACGCTCGAAAGGCACGTAAGCCTTTACAACGGGAATTGGATGGCTCGGTTTCCAGTTGGGACATGTTGGGGACAAACTTGTCACAAAAGTTGCCTGGCGGTGCATGGGCCTCAGAAACAGAGCGCCTTCTGATGATGGACAGAAGAGACTTTAATCAACTTGGAATTGGTCCAGATGATTTGATCGAGGCTTATATACAGAGCGTACTAAGTGTGTTGGCCATCGATCGCTCCGCAAGCCGAATTTTGACGAAGCGCGGAACACTGCACAAAAAGCTTTTTCGTTCACTGAACGATGATGATGCGCTCATTTCAGAAATCGGGAGTGAGCTATGAATCAACGAATTGTATTCATTGTCAATGATGCGCAGAGGTTCCAAGGTGCAGGAACGACTCGCGCTATGATCTTTGAAGCCTACGAACTTGGCCATGATGTTTTTGTGAGTGATGTAAACTCATTCATGCTTTCAAACGAAAATCAGGTTCATCTCTCGTGTCTGCATTTTAAGGCAAACCTTTCTACTGCAGAGCGGGAACAGCTTTTGCTTCTGCGTAACGACTCTATCATAATCCGAACAAGTCCGGGTTCTGATATCGACAACGCACCGGCACACAGGCTTGCACTTGAAGCACTACGAGCTCTTGAACACGATGGATTTCATATTGTGAACAAGCCTTCTGGGCTCATGCAAGCATCGAGTAAGCTCTACACATCGATGCTGGAGGGTGATTGGGTCCCCAAGGGTGTCGTGTGTCGAAGCTTTGACGAAGTCCAAGAATTCTGTCACCAACACTCGGGACGAGTCGTCGTAAAACCGCTTCTCGGTTCAAAGGGGGCAGATGTATTTAAAGTGAGTGGACCTGCTGACCCAAACCTAAGGTCAATTGTCGAAACGCTCTGCAAGCGAGGATATGTTATTGCTCAGGAATATATCGAGGAAGCAGCTGACGGTGATGTACGCGTGTTGATGCTGAACGGGGAAATCCTCTCGATTGATGGCCAAGCAGTCGGAATACGCAGGCGTCCTCAAGGCAATGAATGGCGGTCGAATATTGCACTCGGTGGCAAAGCTTCATTGGAACATCTAGACGAGTTGACGATTCATCTAGCCGAGAAATGCGGAGCTCACTTGCTTGAGCGCGGTATATGTTTCACGGGCCTTGATATCGTTGGCGACAAAATCATTGAGGCCAATGTGTTTTCGCCAGGTGGCTTGCATGACCTTGATCGTTTTGCATCCGGTCGCTTTACGAGAGAGGTTGTACGCGCGCTTGCATTACAAAAAAGCAAAAAAGAAGTGTGATGTGGCGCCCATGGTAAGTGGGCCATAAAGTTCAAAAAAATCGCTTATGGGATTTTCATACCCTAGTTGCATTGCCGTCGCTCCGAAGTTGTCTGTGCTGACGGCATCGCACTGTCGAATGCAGCGATGCAAGCCATAGGCTGTGTCAGGGCACGGATGTGTAACACGAACAATTGCCCAGCTCGCATTGCGACGCAAAAGCCTGAATTGCGACAAAAGCTCGATGTCGATGATGCTTCAGCGCGCCTGACACGTTTTTTCAATGCTTCGACTGATCTCATGAAGAACCTTGCGCGTGCCTGTGGGCACTCAAGCTTACAAGATCTTGGACTTCGTGACCTCACGACGTGGAAGCATGAGATGAGCGAACTCTCAGGCGTCGAGTTTGGGGGTATTCGTTAAGTTTTATCCACTACTCTAATCTCGAATGCTTTGCCACAATTGAGATTTGCAGGTTATGATCCTTGCTGCTCGATGATGAAATCATAGGCCAACTCTTCAATGCGTTTACCTTCGCTGGTCCAATTCCATATCCCATGTCCGAGTCCTTCTGCGGGATAGTAGGCTATTGGTATGCCATTTGAATCGTACTCAGCTTTCAGCGCTTCTGCTCCCGCAAAGGGTACTGTTGGGTCTTCGGTTCCATGAACGATCAGGAGCGGTGGGTTGTTAACATTAAAACGCTGGTGCCCATAGATTGACTCCTGCGCTTCAAGTGCAACACCGGAACCCCAAAAGTCAATTATGGTTTTGATCGAATAGGCTTGTTCACGATGTGTGGTTGAAAGTGTTGGATCTTCATCAATCGACAATTCGTCTGTGAAGTCTTCCGCAGCCGAGATACCAAGCGTCACAGCAATGATCGCGCCAGCCGAAGCGCCGCCAACAGAAATCCTGTTGGTGTCGATGCCATAGGTTTCACTCTTGGCAACCAAATAACGCAACGCCGCCTTCGCATCGCGATGTGCCGGGTACATGGCCAGAAACTGCTCTGGGTCTGCATTCTCTGCCACGCTTGGTGCATAGTCGAGCCAGGCTTGCGGCACGGTACCTCGGTCTTCACTGACTCGATAGTTAATAGAGGCTACAACGAAACCACGCTCAACAAAGTACTCAGCTAGGCTAACGATTTCGGGTTTCTGTTTTGTGCCCCCAAAAAAACCACCACCGTGAACGAACATTAAAAGAGGCCGCAGCGTCGATGGAGTAGCTTCGTCAACACCATAGATGTCGAGATAGAGCGGCAGAGTCTCTGACCTTGCACTGTTAAAACTCTCATGCGAAAGGCCATCGGCATAATGAACATCTTCCTCGAGCAAGTATGAGAGTTGTTCATTGGCGGGATCATCGTTCGTGACAGATTCATTCGAGGTGCGACAGCTGGACAACATAAGAACAAAAATTATTTGGACCAAAACGGCACGGGTGCCGATATGAGAGATGGCTCTGCGAATAGAATTGCTCTGGCGGTAGTATCTTTGAATCGTCATAAACAAGCCTAGCGATGGGAAGGGCTACTTTTCAACTCTTCCGAGTAAAATTTTGTTTCAAGCATTGTTTCGCTCTTCCTCGACGGTGACGCATTGGACTGGGTTCTTCTCAACCCTCCGCAAGAGAATAGTGCAGGTGGTCGAATCCCCAGATCAATACGCGAGAAATGTCGCACTCGATTGTTTTCTTGCAAAGTGAGTGCTTGTTGCACGATGCAGGCTTTTCATGACATTTAAGCAGCTACGTCAACTCCGCAAGCAAGACCTTTGCCGCAAGCTTACCCAGTTCATTTGAAGCAAGTGGGCTGGCACCGGTGATCAAAAATCGATCTCGAACCACCGTCTTATCCGATTTTTTGTTCACGATTATGGCGCCAAGACTCTTGAGCTTTTCACTTACTGGTCCAGGCATAGGGCCTGGCAAATAACCCACCATTGGCGTTTGTTTATCGACCGAATCCGGAAACACAGCCATTTTGTAACCATCATATAGGAAATCTTGCCCATTCAAAGTTGTTGATAAGAATGCACCTGGGCCATGGCAAAGACTAATGGTAAACAATCCATTGTCATATCCCCAACGTAAAGCTTTGTTTACGTTTTCATCTTCAGGAATACCGATCATTGCACCATGCCCACCCGGGACAAAGACTGCTGCATATTGTGCAACGTCACCGAGCGAGTTGTTGACAAAATCCGCAAGACTCTTCGGGTTATCAAACTCAGATTGATGTGCCTTGTAAATTGCGTTGACATGTATGTCTTCTTTTGGGTACGCCCACATTTCAAAAACAACGGGGTTACCGGTTGGGGTTACAATCTCAAAATCAAAACCTGCATTCTTCAAATGCAACATCGGTAGCAATGCTTCGATAGGGTGATTACCTGTCGAAAACATCTTTCCATTCTTCATTTTAAGATTTTTGCGTTCGGTGAATATCACCAATATCTTCTTGCGGGCTCCACGGTACTTCGTATACGCGACGTCTTCGAAATCAGAGACATCAACCGTTCCGACTTTGAGTGCAAGTTTTGAAGGGCTGTACGAACCGTCAGATTCGAGTTTTGGTGCAATGCCGAAGAGTTTTTTAAACATAGTAGACCTCTCATATGTCCTAAAAATGGGGACTCAATATTGAGTCGAAATCGATTCGCATTCTGACGCTGCTGCATTGAGGAAAAGCATCATGGCGATGTAGGTCAGCACGATTGTAGGGACGGTCGTGTTCAAACCAATGTCGAAACTCGGGATTCCCAATAGATCTCTAAAAGAGGTGGTTGCAATCGAAAGCATATAAGCAATCGCAAATACGTGTAGACCAACGATCTTGAGTTTCGTGCGCGCCTTAGCAAGAGTGCCTCGCCGCGCATGCTCTTTGAAAAAGTAGCCAAGGGCAACCGCACAAAAAACGATTTCAATACCAAGCGCCCAATAGACGTTGGATTGATAAAGTCCTAGACCTGCGTTCATGGTCTCTTGGCCAAACACGTGATGTGGGTGGCCCGAGAAAAAATCCAATACAAAATGACCCAACACAAGTGCTGAAGCAACGAGGCCCACTTCAGTGCTTTTGTACAACATCTTCCCAGCCAGCCCAATCACGATGACCCAAAGCCCTAAGGGGATCAGATCGTGGCTGTAGAGCATATCAACGCTCATCGTTTCTAAAGTTGCATCGAACACATCATGAGGGGTTGTCGTCTCAAGACCGAGAAAATGAAACACAAACCAAAGCAAGTCTTGGAGTTGAGATGCAACTAAAAAGAAGAGTAGCGAACCTTTTGGGAAACGTTGGTGTGCGATGATCGCAGTTGTAAAATGTCCAGCCAACATAAGGACTCCCATAGTCAGTGAGTGCAAGGATGATTACTTTTAAAGTGAAAGTAACCTGGATGGTTTCATACTGCAAGCAAAATGTAGTATCCTCTTTCGATGGCTTCTGATTTTCGTTGCGATTGTTTCATTACATCAGCTCTCGATGTCGTTGGGGATCGATGGAGTCTCGTCATCGTTAAGCACATGCTGCTCGGCCACAAAAAGACCTTCAAGGAGCTCTTCGAAGCAGACGAGACGATGGCATCGAATATCTTGTCAGCGCGATTAAAGATGCTCGAGAACTTCAAGATCGTCTCGAAGCATTCGATTCCTGAAAACAAGAAGACCAAGATTTATTTATTGACCGATAAGGGGCTCGGGTTGGCCCCACTCATTGCTGAGTTTGCGATGTGGAGTCACAACCATATCATGGAATTTCACCCGACACTCAAACCCAATGAGCATATTGAATCCCTACTTGAAGATAAGAAAGCGTACCTCAAAGGGATCGTCGCGAGTTACAAGAACTTTATGACTTCGTTCGCTTGAAGTTCAAAAGCAAACTCATGTCTTACATGTACTCACGCACTTAAACGCTCAACAATACTTTGACTCTCATGATTCAAACCCACGATTGTCACAATCGTGTTTCGCGCTTTTAATTTCTCAACAACTTTATTGAGTGCGGTTACCGCTGAGATGTCCCAAATGTGAGCCTTTGAAATATCAAGTGTGACTTTCGGCGTCGCATCTGCAAAGTTGAAAGAGTTTATGAAGCGTTCTGCTGAAGCGAAGAAGACTTGCCCTTCTACGATGTAGTGCGTCACTTCAGTACCCGATTCGGGGGCGACTGAAATCTTAAGAAGTGTTGCAACTTTTTGCGCAAAGAAGAGTCCACTCATCAGTACCCCGATAAAAACTCCCAAGGCGAGGTTGTGCGTGAGGACAACGATGACGACCGTTGTGATCATAACAAGGCTTGACAGTTTAGGATTGCTTCGAAGCGAAAGGATTGAACCCCAGTTAAAGGTGCCAATTGAAACCATGATCATAACAGCGACCAAAGCAGCCATTGGGATTTGCGCAACCCAGCGATCAAGAACCAAGATTAAGAAGAGCAAGAAAGAACCTGCAAAGAGCGTGGAAAGGCGACCGCGGCCACCCGACTTCACGTTGATCACAGACTGCCCAATCATCGCACAGCCCGCCATACCACCGAAGAGCCCCGCTACAATATTACCGTAGCCCTGCGCAACGCACTCTCGATTTTTATCACTTGGCGTATCTGTCATGTCGTCAACGATTGTGGCTGTCATCAACGATTCAAGAAGGCCAACGATCGATAAGGTTAAAGCGTAGGGAAAAATGATGCGAAGGGTCACGAGGTTAAACGGAATATCAGGGACTAAAAACAAAGGGAAGGATGAAGGCAACTCACCCATATCGCCCACAGTTCGAAGGTCTAAACTGAAAGCAAGACTGATGGCAGTGAGCACAAGAATACAAACCAAAGGCGAGGGGACGGCCTTGGTAAAGCGCGGAAGAATATAAATAATTGCAAGGCCAAATGCGACCATGCCGTACATTAAGGGCCCTGCGCCTCTGAACTCTGGGAGCTGTGCCATAAAAATTAATATGGCCAAGGCGTTCACAAAACCGATCACGACGGAGCGGGACACAAAACGAATTAATGTTCCGAGTTTAAAGAGGCCTGCGAAGACCTGTAATACTCCGCATAAGATGGAAGCCGCCAGCAAATACTCAAGGCCATGTTCTTTAACAAGTGTGACCATAACAAGTGCCATCGCGCCTGTCGCGGCAGAGATCATGCCAGGTCGCCCGCCCGTAAAAGCCGTAACCACGGCAATGCAAAATGACGCATAGAGACCGACTTTCGGGTCAACACCAGCACTAATTGAGAATGCGATCGCTTCTGGGATCAGGGC
>JAHDBA010000001.1:227807-231639 GCA_020630615.1 Myxococcota bacterium
AGAATATCGCCTCGAATATTGCCCACCCAATCATTTTTTTTACTTAAGAATGTAGAAATCATGGCGCGGTTTACGTCTTTCGACAACGAATGGGAAGCAGGCATTTTATAGTGTCGCTATTCTCCAACGTGTTCGTTTAAAAGCGCTGCGATATTCGCGTATATTGGCGTTTGCTGATGTACCTGGTGTCGCGGTACCCACCGCGCCTCTTCGATCATCTCTTCAGATTGTGGCCGCGGCACTTGCCCACCTTGTGAGCGCATTTCAAACCACGTACAATCTTTAAGCTTTCGTTGGCCCATCGTATCGTGATGTTCTCGTTCGGTGTAAACATGAAACGTTTTGGGAAGCCTCCTCAGTGCTTGTGAAACTTGAATTCCTGTTTCTTCGAGAATTTCACGTGTTGCCGCATCAAGGGCGCTTTCACCTGGGTCGATCCAGCCTTTGGGTAAGTCCCAAACCCCTCGATGTCGGATCATTAAGAGTTCATCTCGCTCATTCCAAACAAGTCCGCCCGCTGCACGGATCCGAATGCCAATATGGTTCAAAAGAACATCGATCTCAAGTTTGGGGGTAAGTTGAAGATGACATTCAAGAGTGGGTACTTCGTCCGCGTTCTCAAGTTCTCTCAAAATCTCAAGGACGGCATCCAAGCTGACATTCTTTTGAAACCGCGGTGAATCTTCACGTGTCTGGGTCGTCGTAAGAACAACTTTATGTGGGCCAAGAAAAATACACACGCCATTGGCGGTATACGTCGAGGGGGAATCACTGACTTGATGTGACAACAAAAGCTCCTCTGTAAAAGGCACTCGTACCCGAAACTTCTTTTGAGTCGCCCTCAGAAAAGTGCAAAAAAAAACCGGGCACCAACGCCCGGGTCACACAAGCATTGAGCAAGCTCTCAGCAATGTATGTGGTCGGAGTGATAGGATTCGAACCTACGACCCCCTGTACCCAAAACAGGTGCGCTACCAAGCTGCGCCACACTCCGACCCGCTTGTTAAAGCAGGGCTAAACCATTTTTACAAGTGATAATGCAAAAAACTTCATGTTTTTAGGTCTTCATGGAGAATCTTCTAAAATTCTCAATGTGTTCAGAAAGTCAGTTTGAAAAGTATTCAAGCGACCGCACCGCGTTTTGAACGGTAAAATATCTTGTCAAAATAGAATCTCATGGCTAGAATGTAAAATATGAAAAGATCAAGCTTGGTTATGGACGATTATTTGGCTGGTATTCTCGAAGGAGACACTCGGACTTTGAGAGCTTTTGAGCAGTGCTTTTCAGGTAAGCTTCGTGCATGGGCCATGCAGGTTGTGTCTAATACGTGGGATGCTGACGAAGTGGTTCAAGACACCTTGATGACCATTGCAAAGAAAAGCCATCTCTTTCGTGGTGAGTCTTCTTATTCAACATGGATTTTTCGTGTGCTTCAAAACCATGGGCGAATGCTGCTTCGCAAAAAGAAACGGATTCCAACCCCGATTGATGGTGACGCACTCAACCATTTCGTGGACACCTATCACGGTGCTTCCAGTGTGGGTTTAACTGCTGGGCCCGATGAGTATCTGAAGGTCTTTCGTCAGCAAGCCAATCTCGCAGCGGGCCTCGCAAACCTGAGCGAGCAAAACCGAAGGCTTTATTTGCGCCTTGAGGTTGACGGTTGTGAGCGCAGTGATTTGAGCGAAGAGCTCGGGTTGAGTGATGGCGCTATAAAGGTCCGCCTTCATCGGATCCGCAATACATTAAAACAATCACTTGAGATGGCTTGAGGAGGACTGCATGGTAAAAGTCGCACGTTCGGACGTTCAAGTTCGAGACAATGGAACTCTTTCCATCGGAAATCTTTCAAAGGCAACGGGAGTGCCTGTTGATACGCTGCGCACTTGGGAGCGGCGCTATGGCTTCCCTGTTGCCCAAAAAGCGGACTCGGGACACCGTTCATATACGATCTCAGATATTCGTCACGTTTACCTGACCAAAACAGCGCTCGAGCAAGGCTTTCGGCCGCGTAAAACCGTCGGCCTTAGTGTTGAGGAGCTCGAGTCGCTCTTGGATATTACAGCAATTGTGAAGTCTGAAAATCATGACGGGGATTCAGGGCATCTCAGCGCAACAGATGGTGCGGATGAGCTCGACCGTAGCGTGGTTCTCAAACGTTTGATGGATGCAATCCTTGCCTTTGATTCAAAAAAACTCGAGCGGGCACTGGCGTCGCAATATGTAGAACTCGGGTACGAACGCTTTCTTCTGGAGCGTGTCATTCCCCTTCTTGATGAGATTGGTTCACGTTGGAAAAACGGCCTTCTCACGATTGCCCAAGAGCACTTCGCAAGTGATTTAATTGAAAGCTTTCTGACACGACATTGGCGGCCCAGATCATTGAACAACAATGGCCCGTCATTCGTGTTGGCCACTTTAACGCATGACCTCCATGTGCTGCCCTTGCATATCGCCGCGATGTTTCTAGTCGAGAGAAACTGCCAGATTTTGATGCTCGGGTGTGACACGCCTGTTCAAGACATTGTGAATACGGCTTCAAACACCGATGCCGAAGGCGTTCTGGTTGCGGTATCGTCAAGCTTGACCCCCCAAGTGGTATCACAAGCCTTGGCGATGATTCGGGGGCAAATGGATCCGCAAGCGACGCTTCTGGCAGGTGGACGCGGCTGCCGAGATGTCAGCTATAAAAAAGGGGTTACCTTTATGAATCGCTTCGAAGACCTTTCGACGGTGCCGCTTGAGGTTACATAGAAGAATCGAACTCTGCTTCATAAAATAGCCAGAGACGCTTTTGCCTCAAATATCACGTGCGTTTCGCTCACGACACGATATTGTTGTTGTATAGTGTTAGATGAATGCACTCTTCCTGTGTGCGTATGAGGGTGGTTGTTGATGCGAGTTGCGATTACTGGTGCAAGTGGTCTTGTAGGGTCTGCGTTTAGTCAGCGTTGTACTGAAATCGGTCATACTGTTCTGCGATGCGAACGTATGGGCCACAAATCATCGATTCACTCCAATACGGAAAGACTGCTGTGGTCGATTGAAGACGGAATATTGAATGCAGACAGAGTCGACCCAATTGACTGTCTAATCTATCTGGCTGGAGCGCCGATTGCGGATGCACGATGGTCCTATAAACGAATGCGGATGATTGACGACTCACGCGTATTGGGCTTGGAACGGGTGCTGCAGTCCTTATCAAAAGTGGGGCGATTTCCCAAGAAGGTGATTGCAGCATCGGGGATTAACTTCTATGGGGCGCACCAAAGCGAGATCCGGACGGAGGATTCTCCGCCGGGCGAAGGTTTTTTGGCCGAGGTGACTCAACGCTGGGAACGGGCTCTGGAGTCCAAATGTGAAAGTGCTGGGGCGAAGTTTCATGCTGCACGTTTTTCCGTAATTCTTTCGCCCAAAGGCGGGGCCCTAAAGAAATTACTCCCTGTGTACAAAATGGGTTTGGGTGGGCCTATTGATTTTGGCCGCAATTGGATGAGTTGGATTTCCTTGCATGACACCGTGTCCGCACTTCAGTGGATTCTTGAAGGAGACCATGAGTCGGGTCCTTGGAATTTCGCCTCACCGATGAGTTGTCCGCAAAAAGAGTTTGCATCAACTTTGGGAAGGGTTCTCAATCGGCCTGCATTCATGCCTACGCCTTCACTGGCGCTGAAATTGGTACTGGGGCGCCAGCTTGTGAATGAAACGATTTTATCCGATTTGAGAGTGTATCCACAACGCCTTTTGGAATGCGGTTTTAAGTTTCGTGATGAGGGTCTCGAGCCTGCACTCAAAGCGTTGCTCTGTAACAACAACGAATTACAAGAGTCC
>JAHDBA010000001.1:231656-267511 GCA_020630615.1 Myxococcota bacterium
AACCCCTAAGCATGAGGCATAGGTTTTCGCACTTTTGCTTTGCTGGGTTGTCGGACAACTCGAGATTTAGGAATATCATGTGCGACATGACATTCAGTTCATGGATGACCGGTTGGACGCGCCTTCGAATATCCATTCTGATCTTGCAACTCTGTATTTTGAGTTTTCATTCTCTTTTATGGGCCAAGAGCGATGCGCAAACGACTCGACTGGATACGGAATTCAAAAAAAGAAACGAGCAGAAAAGCTCACTAACAATACGTGTCCGGGAAGCCGGATCGCAAGTGAAAATCATTGGTGCATCTTTTGTTTTGAAGGCGCTAACTGACACAAAAATGGTCTTCGAATTCCCTGAGGTGGAATCCGACATCAAGGGTTTTGCGGTCTACGAAAATTTGGAAGCGGGTGAATACAAACTTGAAGCCGCGATGCCCGGATACGAAAGAGAAGTTTTTGTTTTGACCCTTGGTCTTGAGCGGGTGACGGCGGATATCGCTTTAAAACCGAAACGCACCGAGCGGTTTCAAACAACGACACGGGCACGGCGTGGGGGCGAAGTGACATCTCGAATCGAGCTTTCTCGCGAAGAGATTCGCGACCTTGCGGGTACCATGGGCGACTCGCTACGTGTCTTGGAGAGTTTACCGGGTGTTGCGAGAACACCTTTTATTGGCAGCGCAATTTTGGTGCGCGGCGGAATGCCCAACGAGACTCAAGTCTATTTTGATGGGGTGCCCATTCCAATTTTATATCACTTTGGTGGCATACGTTCCGTACTCAATTCAGAAGTTGTCGAAGGGATTGATTTTTACCAAGGTGGTATGCCAGCACCCTACGGACATGCTCTTGCGGGGACAGTTAACGTACGTCTTCGAGAACCTGAACTGGATGCCTATCGTGGTCGCTTTGAAATGGATCTCTTCAACGCAGGCTTCTTCCTCTCGGGTTCTGTAGGCGAATGGAAAGGATGGAAAACAGGCTTCGCGATTGCGGCGAGGCGCTCTTACTTTGATTTCCCGGTAACGCTGGGTTTAAATATCGCGAGTATGGCCGGTGCCAACACCTCGGAAGTCACTTTGCCTCTCCCAAGTTTTTCCGACTATTTCGCCCGTGTCCATGCACGACACGCGAAGGGCCATCACCTTTCATTGTCTCTTCTGGGTTCCGATGACAGTTGGGCTGTGATTGGGAATGATGAAGAGATCCAGAGTTTGGACGAGGACGGATATCAAAACCTGGGAGAAGTTCTCAATCAAGGCTTTAGTAGCAAATTTTGGAGAATCATTGCCGATGCTCGGCTGAACCTGAATCCGGGTTTAACACTCCGAGTGACTCCGTGGGCAGGGCAAACGACAAAAGGTCTATTATCGGATGGCTTGGTCACACAAGCTTTTACGGGTTCACCCTTGGCACCTCCAGAGTCGCGTAACGAATTTGGAATGCGTGCCACTTTGAATTGGGACATACGCCATTGGTTGAAGTTGAACCTTGGATCGGAGTTGCGATTTGATACGCGTAGGGTCTGGAGCGGAAACACTCTTTTCGGGGAAGACTTTAGTGATGCTTTTGTGAACTGCCCTGTCGAAGCATTTTTAGAAGGACGTTGTTCTGGACGCATCTTTCTCTCTTACGATTTTGATGTGAAAAATCTATCTTTCGCACCCTATGCAGAGGTAATGGCAGACTTGGGGCGTCTCAAACTCCGTCTTGGTCTTCGTGCCGGGCTGAACTCGTTATCGTTTGAAAACAGAGTCGATTGGGGGGTTCTTGCCGAAGACACGGACTTAAATGTGGGTCGTGTTCGAACCACCAACCTCAGCTGGGACCCACGACTTGATATCTCCTATGCGCTGAGCCCCAAATACAAGCTTAAATATGCTCTCGGCGTTTACCACCAAAACCATGACCTGAGAGAGCGAGTACTTCAACGAAGCGCTGAGCGTTTGAGGCCGATGTTTGCGCTGCATTCAATTATGGGTTTTGAAGCCACGCCTATCGATGCATTGACCCTTGATGTTCAAGCGTACCGAGTTCAGCGTTTTCATTTAACGACAATGGAAAGCCTATCGATCAATACCTTGGACGAGTTGGGTGTTCCGGCAGGTTTAGCCTTACCCGAGCCGGGTTTACGTCGCCAACTTGGATATGGAACAACCCATGGTTTTGAAACAATGCTTCGAGTCAAACCTAGGGACTATTTCTTTGGCTGGCTCTCCTATACCTTTGGGCGTTCCACTCGAAATCTTTACGACGCACGTGACCCCGCTGCGCCTTCTGCTTTTGATTCGAGGCATAATCTTGTCTTGATGAGCAAGTTTTTGCTGCCACGCGGTTGGTCGATTGGCGCGCGTTTTCAAGTTGCAAGTGGTGCTCCTTCTCCCGCGTATCAAAACTATAGCATCATTCAGGACAGCGCACGGGGGCGATATCAGTCGACAACAAATACCCTGCGTCTGCCACGTAACCCGACCTTTCATCGCCTCGATTTCCGAGTCGATAAAACATGGGTGCGTCGCTTTACGCGTATTACGCTCTATCTTGATCTTGTGAACGTCTATCATCACTTTAACTCTGAGATCGTAATTCCTGGAATTGACTACCGAGGCCGAACGCAACAAACTCTTGTGCCTTCATTACCAATCCTGCCGATGCTGGGACTTAAAGGAGGATTCTAATGCGTCACTCAACCAAGCTGAATCGGACTTTGTTGGTAATGCTCTTGGTGGCAATTGCGGGCTGTGAACCTTGGTGTGCGTTTTTTCGTCAAGATACCTTCGATGATCGAAGCGCTGTTATCGAGGATCTTCGCATATTGACCATGCAAATGTCTGAACCTGAGATTCGATTACCCAAAGAGGTGTTTTCAGGTGAAGACCTCAATGAAAACCCCGTCAACCTTGAAGCACGAGTCTTTATCGCCAACCCCAACGATGAAAATTTTCGGCTTCGCTTCTCGCTCTGTGTTGAAGCGGCAGGGCTCAATGAAATTGAAAGTCTTTATTCAGACGCACAAGTTGATTTTGATGAAGAGGAAGACTTTGCCCCGGGTTTTGCTTCGGGCAACACAAATCTGCGTGCACGGCTTGCCCAATGCTTTCGTCTTACGGATTTAATTTCAGACCTGAGCCTTGGATTGAAAGCGAAATTTGAAAACTTCGAAAACGAAAACACGTTTGATGTCAAGGCAAGTGATTACGATGATAGCTTGCCCTTCAGCGCAACTATTTCTCTCTCACAAGCAGAAGTTCATGAACTTTATCTGAGTGTGCTCAGCTCAGGCGAAGGCCTATGGGACTTAATTTTTGTCTCGCATCTGAATGCATTTGATCTGGTGTTCGTGGCCGAAATTGTGAGCGATGACACCCCACAGTGGAAAGAAAGCGCATTTGCGAGCGCCCACATTGCACCCGATTGGCAAAATGAAGATGCACTTTCGCAACTCGATTGGCTCGAAAGGACACTTGAGAGTCTTGGGGAAGAAGCGTATCCCAATGATGAGCAGGAATGCAGTATTGAACCTGACAATTCTGACGACGACGATTGGCCATCAAAGGTGTCGAACCCGGCGTCGTCAGGGGTGCGCTTTTGGGCAGGTAACGAGCTGGATTACTATTTACAGGATGTGATCAATTTAGCCTATTATGAAGAGTACCCTACGCCTCCGCTAGAAGAACTTGAGGTAATTCAAGACAACACTATTCTTGAGTACGCCCGACCCACAGCCTTGGTGGGCTTTGATAATATTGAATCCGCGACACGAATTCCTTTGGTGAGTCTCGACGGGGATTCGTCCTCTCAAAGCTGTACAGGCCGGATTCAGTCTGTTGATATGGTTTCGGGTGGGCTTTACGCCTACTTTCTCAAGAGTGATACCTTGCGCCTTTATACAATCGACCCCTTTTCCGAATCCGGTTTGAGACCCTATTCCAACGTTGGCTTTAGTTACGGAAGCAACATCGCACTCATTGCGCCTCGCGATCTGGACGATCTTTTCAGTGTCGATGATTTGGCGGAAGAGGACGCTTATCTTTTTACCGTCGTATCCAACCAGCATGGCGGTATTCAGATTTTCAGAAATCCGATTCAGGTGAACGGGTTTTAATCATGCTTTTAAGTTCAAGCTAGAGAAGAGTTTTTGCGGGCTTTGCTCTGTCTGCTAATCTATGAAGTATGCTTAAGCGGAACTCTAGTCGTCTTCTTTTGATCGCACTCGTATTGCTATTCTTGCCTGCGTGTGTTGACCGTTGTGATTCTCAAGAGGGTTTACCCGAACTTGAGGTGTATGGTGAACTCGGTGCACCGCTTTCGCATATCAGTGATGCAGACCGTGATGACTTCGATAGGGGCCGTGAGGTCATGGAACATCGATTCGTGGAATCCGAAGGTCTTGGCCCTCAGTTCAATGCCGAATCGTGTGTCAGTTGCCACCAGCGACCTGCCATTGGTGGCGGGGGGCCTCGCTATCGTAACTTTTATCTTGTTCGCCAAGTACTACCGACCGGTGCTCAAGTTGACATTTTTGAATCGATTGTGCTGCCATTGTATTCAACGCAACGACAATGGCCAATGCCTGTTCCTGCGGCGGCGGATATCGTTGTACAGCGTAATGCGCCACCGATGTTTGGGACCGGTTTGCTCGAAGCGATTCCCGATGAGAATATTCTTAGCAATGAAGACCCAGCCGATGAAAATGGGGATGGGATTTCGGGGCGTGCCAATTCTCTCGAAGATGGGATAGGGCGCCTGGGTTTCAAATCGCAATCTGCGACACTTGAAGGATTCAATCGCGGGGCGTTGATCAACCAAATGGGCATTACGAGTAACAGCGTAGAGTCTTTGACCTATGCTGGGCATACAACTGTGGTACAGCACATTAGCAATGCATTGATTCCAAAAGTTTATGCGCAAGCTGCTGCTGGAAATCGAGCCATGACCGATACCGATGGTTTTCCCGACCCTGAGATTTCGGATGCAGACCTTAGCGCGCTTTTGACCTTTAATCGATTCTTGGGTGTTCCGCGCGCAAAAGGCAATCTCACGAGTGCCGAGAGTCAGCGAGGGGCAGCAATCTTTGAATCGATTGGTTGCAAGGCATGTCACGTTAAAACGCAGTGTTCCCAAGAGTATTGTTTTGACCCCTATTCCGATTTGTTGCTGCACAATATGGGGGAGGAGCTCGCAGATGGGATTCAAATGGGAGAAGCAGAAGGTGACGAGTTTCGCACGCAACCGCTTTGGGGCGTCGCATGGAGTGCTCCTTTTCTTCATGACGGTCGAGCTGACACATTGGATGAAGCGATACGCTGGCACGGTGGCGAAGCCGGTGTTTCAAAAGACTCCTATCTTAACTTGAGTGAAGATGAAAAAGACGACCTGCTGCGATTTTTGGAGTCCTTATAATGTTGCGCACTTTTAAGAAAAAGGTTTTGGGAGTCGCGGGCCTTCTCGGTATTCTCAGTTCGACATCTTTCTTTTTTGCAGGAGCGATCCTTGAACCCGAGGATTACCCCTCAGCAGGAGAACTCGGTGCACCCTTAGTTGGCGTGGATGTTGCCCAGTACAACTCAGGCCGAGTCTTTTTTGACAAAGACTTTCAAAATCGCGATGGACTCGGTCCTCATTTTAATGCCGATTCATGTCAAGCCTGCCACAATCGTGGTGCCATTGGTGGTGCGGGCCGGCGCGATCTCAATGTGTTTCGAGTTTTGCGAGAAGATGATGATGGAATTTTAAGCCATGCTTCAGAAGGGCCACTGGTTTCACGGGGGTCGCGATGGGATGTTGCGAAGGAAGACTCTCCGCGGACCAATCGAGTATTTGAAGAACGCAACTCCCCGCCACTCTTTGGGCTTGGGCTTCTTGAGAAGATTCCGAGAACTGAAATTGAGTCTCGTGTCGACGAAGACGATAGCGACGGTGATGGTATTTCAGGCCGGATTCACGAGCTTGAAAATGGAGAACTCGGTCGTTTCGGTTGGAAGGCACAAATACCAACGATTCGAGATTTTGTTCACGACGCATTTGGTCAGGAGTTGAGTGTAACAACTGTCGGCTCTACTTTCGCGGTATCGGAAGACGATGATGAATTTGCGGATCCAGAGCTGGACCCATCGATACTCGACGATGTTGAGTATTTTATACAAAGTCTTGCTCCTCCACCTTTGGTAAGCAATCTGAGCGATGGGGAAGAATTCCTGAATGAAGAAGGTGAAGACCTCTTTGAAAGTGTTGGGTGCACCGCCTGTCATGTACCCGAGTTAAGTTATGTGGATGCCGATACGTCCACTCCTATTATTGTGCGCGCTTTTACGGACTTGCTCTTGCACGACCTCCCTGATGCGTTGGCGGCCGCTCCAACAGGGATCCCGGACGGCGACGCATCGGCTACAGAGTTCCGAACGCCACCTTTATGGGGGCTACGTTTTTCTGCGCCTTATTTCCATGATGGTTACTCTGAAAGCGTAGAAAATGCTATTCTCAGGCACGGTGGAGAGGGAGCCAGCTCCGTGGAGAACTTCCAAAGTCTTAGTGAAGGTGAGCGAGCCGCACTTCTCTTCTATGTAGAGAATTTATAAAGCCATCGATGTTTTCGTCGTCTCTCGCTATTTCAAGAAAGAGTCAAAAATGACTCTTGGTTCAAGACAAGGGTCATGTTAGTCCCTTAATTCAATAGGAGATTCGATGATGCCTTTTTCATTTCGACGCTTTTTACCTTCTTTTTTGATCCTGGCGATGGTCTCTTCCATCGCATGTTCGTCCTCTGAACGTTCGAAAGCAAAACCCAGTGTCATTACTCAAACGACGGCTTCCTCAGAGATTGAAACACGTTTCAGTTATGACGATGATGGTTTTTTAGTGTCAGCTTCTACCCGTGTGAATGGTGACGAATCACGCTTTATGTCGCTTGTTTATGCTGATGAACGATTGCTATCGGTGGTGAATGAGAATCTCGGAAACCCGAATGGTGCACAATCGACTTCGACCTTTTATGATTATGACGAAGATGGATTCCTGAAAGAGATTCTTTCAATGTCGCAGAACACTTTCAAAGAAATCGATTTGACGTATGGCGAGAACCAGGAGCTTTACACTCTTACCATCACGGATGATATGAGTGTTGCCTTGCCTGCGAGACAAACCTATGAGATTGACTATTATGATGATGACCGCATTCGGGAATGGGATCTAAAGTTTACAAACGTGCGTGAGGCTGATGTGCGCGTTGAGCCTCAAGACTTCGACTTCGTTATGGATTATGATGAAGACAGCGATCTTTTAGCTGCTGTTAGGCAAGAAGGGCAAGGCGTCGAAGAATTTGAACTCGTCTTTGAGTACGATGACGATGACCGCGTTGTTGAAATTCGCTATCAAGACGATGCGAATGAAGCGAACTCGGTGCAGTACGATGTTGAGTACGATGAAGACAGTCTGATTCGAGAGATTGCAGGAAGCAACGGTGTAACATGGTCAATCACCTATGCTGAAGGCGAAACAGCAGGTGTCACGCTTGACCTACCGTTACCGAATTCAATCGGTAGTCTTATGGATTTCACCGGTAAAACGTTCAATACGATTGATACCTCTTCGCTCTCTTTCCTAACCAATTTCTCGCTTCCGCAGTTGAAGGGTATTGCACCTCAGGCTGCAGAAACAAGCGCAGATGACGGAGAGTAAGCTGCACCTCACCGGCGTAGACTTGTAACGAGTGTAGGGTCTTTCTGAATGGATTTTCGACAACGAAAAAGATCGACTGCACCCGAACTGAACGTGACGTCGCTCGTTGACGTCATTTTTATTTTGCTCATTTTCTTTATGCTAACGACGTCGTTTTCTCAAAGTGCCGGCCTTGACGTGGACTTGCCCGAAGCGGCGAGTTCGACAGCTCAGGGGCTTGATGAAAACGTTGGAGTTATTGTCATTGGGGCTGGAGGCGAAATTCGATTTAATGAGGACGTCATGAGCGATGAAAACCTCGAGGAGACCCTGAAGCAATGGCAAGAAATGCACGGCGATCGATCGGAGCTCGTCATTCAAGCTGATGAGCAAGCGCCACATGGTGCTGTCGTTCGAGTTTTGGATGCCGCACAAGGCGCGACGATCACGAAAGTTTCAATAGGGACCCGCGCGTCGTAGCGCATGAAGGTTAGCTTCTTATGACGAAGTGGTTGGCTCATCTTATCGAACCGGGTTATGTGTTTCAGGCGAATGTGCGTGGCATTCTTCGTGGGCTAATCACTTTTCTCTTATGGGTGAGTCTACTTTTTGCCGTATTTATTGAGTTCAATGCTGACCTCCGTCTTGACCTGAATCTTCGGCAAGGACTTTTTGCAGTCAATATTCTCTGGATTAGCGGGCTTGCCCTTATCACTGGTCTTCGACTGATTGTCTTTGCTGGCGGTCGCGTTGGTGACTGGGTTTTGGACCAGCGCGTCAACCTGTTGTTACTCTTGGTGGCGATCCCTCTCTCGTTTCAAGACCCTCGCGCGGGTGGCGCATTGCTCATGACTCGTTTTGTGATTGCACGAATCATCGCATTTCTAGGTGAGCGCGACGAGAATGACTCAAGTGTTTTACAGCGTTTAAGTCCAGCGAAGATGTTGGCGATTTCATTTTTGGGCATGATCTTCTTTGGTGCACTTTTGTTGCTTTTCCCCGCTGCGACCCGTGATGGGCAGGGCGCTACTTTTACTGACGCGATGTTCACGATGGCGTCTGCAACATCGGTGACCGGGCTAATTGTTCATGACACTGGAACATATTTTTCGAGCTTTGGTCTCTTGGTTATTTTTCTCGTAATGCAAATTGGTGCGATTGGCATTATGGTGCTTGCAGGCGCATTTGCAGTGTTGGTGGGTGGGCGTCTGAACGTGAAACAGGCTGAAGGCTTTCAAGAAGCTGGCTTTGCCGACGTGCATGATGTTTCCACCGTTGATGGTTTGAAGCGTTTGGTTCGCTCGGTAACACTTGCAACACTTTGGATCGAAGGAATCGGCGCCATCACATTGTACATCACCTGGCTGGCAGGTGCGATGGAGTTGAGCCCTGGTTATCAAAGCTCACCCCTGAAAGCCTTGTGGTGGTGTATTTTTCATTCTGTGAGCGCATTTTGTCATGCAGGATTTTCGCTTGAGCCGGATTCTCTTGTTCGCTGGGTTTCGAACCCCTGGGTCAATGTCGTCTTTATGGTGTTGATCACCTTAGGAGCATTGGGATTTCCCGTACTTGAAAATATGGTTCCAAGTCGTGATGATCTTTCGAATCATGCGGGTGGGCCGCGTCTACGAGGTCTCTTTACGCGCATTTGGCGAAGGTATCACTTGCAAACAAAAGTCGTGTTATGGGTGACACTTCTTCTGAATCTCATCGGCATGGTCATTTATCTCTATTACGAATACAGCGCATCACTCGCCGGACTAAGCCTTTTTGACAAGGTTGTTGCATCACTTTTTCAGTCGGTGACGTTGCGATCGGCTGGTTTTAATACGGTGAATATCGGAGCACTCACAGCACCGACAATCGTCATGGCTGTTGTATTTATGTTTATTGGATCAGCGCCTGCATCCACCGGCGGCGGTGTGCGAATTACGACAATGACAGTGGCAATTATGGCGGTTCGAACAATGCTCTTGGGGCGTGAAGATGTCGAGCTTTACGGCCGACGCCTACCGACAGCAATTGTTTATCGCGCGATTGCGATTGTCATTGTTGCCGTTGGTGTTGTTGCGATTTCACTGATGTTGGTGATGGGCACTCAAAACTTTTCATTCGAAGAAACACTTTTTGAAACCGTGTCGGCTTTCGGTACAGTGGGTTTGAGTATGGGTATTACGGGTGAGCTCACGACATCTGGAAAATGGCTAATGACTTTTCTAATGTACTTTGGTCGTGTGGGTCCCCTGACACTTGCGCTTGCTATCGGGGAGCGTGTCGCGAAGAAAGGATACCGATATCCAGAAGGTGGGCTGGCTGTAGGTTAAGCTAGGTGTCAGAGCTCCGATGTAGGTTGATGCAACTCCTATTGCTCTTTTCTGCTCGAGAAACATTGTCTTCAACTCTTGGAATAGACCATACTGAAGCCAGGAGACTTTATGAGAAAAAAATCAGTAAATACGTTTGGCACATTGGGTTTAAATCTAGCTTTGTTGCTTGGTGCTGCTTCGATTAGCGCAAGGGATGGTGAAGTTAAGGCGAGCCCAATCAAAAATATAACAGAGGCCCAGAAAGGGGTGGTGAAAAAAGATCAAAAGGGTCGACTAAGCAAACTCTCGCCGAAAGAGATTGATGCGTTAAAGAGTAAACGTGCACAACGGGTATCGAAGATCGAAGCGAAGCACGCTGAGCGTGTGGCAAAACTCGACCGACTCATTGAAATAGCCAACAGTAAAGGTGATGGAAATTTCGTGAAACGATTGGAAAGTTTGAAGCAAAAAGAGAGCGAGGTTTACGAGAAGAAAAAAAAGCAGTTTGCCGCTCGAGATCGTGTGATCGACATTGTGACAGACAAGAACTTATCGAAAGAAGAACGTAAAAAAGCAGCCAAGTTGGCGAGGGACGATTTTAAAGCGGCGAAAGCTGCGACCGAAGAAGTTCGGGGTGCTGTGAAGGCTGAACGAAAAGAGATGAAACAAGCACGCGTTGAGGCTAAAAGTGCAAGAAAAGCGGCCCGTAAAGCGGCTCGTCAGAAGTAGTTGTTTGGGAAACGCGAATATCTTTTGAAAGACTTCATCGAAAAGCGACTTTAAATAGGCAATGATAAGTGAGGTGGCGATCGCCGCCTCTTTTGTTTGAGTTCGCCTCTCGATCTGGGATAGCCTTAGCTGTGACGACGATATTTTCAAAGCGACTTCGGCAACTGGACGAAGAAGCCGTGCTAGGGCCTTACCGAGTGGTATCCGAACTTGGTGAGGGTGGAATGGCGCATGTTTACCTCGCTCTTAATGAGCGAGATGAACCCGTTGTACTCAAGACGCCAAGGGTCGACGACCCACACGTCTGGAAACTTTTTCACGACGAAGCGCGGGTTGGCATGTTGTTACAACACCCTAACGTTGTTCAGACACTGGATATTTTTGAAGAAGAAGGATGGCCAATTGTCGTCTTGAACTTTGTTTCAGGTCACACCTTATCTGCATTAAGGCGCATTGGTCCGATGCCGACTTTTTTGGTTGCAGATATTGGCGCGCAGGTAGCACGTGCGCTCGATGCAATTCATCTTGCTGAAGACAATCAAGGTCGAAGAATGAATATCGTACACCGGGATGTGACTCCTGGAAACATTCTTGTCTCTGCGGATGGATTTGCGCGGCTTATTGATTTGGGTATTGCAAAGTTTGATGACCGCGAGACCGACGCAACAGCGACCGGCATGATACGCGGTACAATGCGTTACCTCGCACCAGAGATTTTTGATAAGGGTCTTTATTCACCTGCATCCGATCTTTGGGCGTTGGGTGTAACCCTCTTGGATATGGCACTCGGGCGTCGGGCGGTACCGGGCTCGGAAGCAGAAGTCATTGCCGCTATTGTTCGTGGTCGAGTACCGGAAGCACTCAATGAGCCTTCAATCACCCCAGAGCTCGCACACACCTTACGGCCATTTCTCGAAATGGATCCACGTAAACGCGTTGCAAGTGCAGCGGAAGCAGTGCCTCTTTTGGACAAACTCAAAAGCTCCTTTCCCAGGGATGAGCGTAGTTTCACAGGGTATTGGGAGGTTGTTCGGGACCAGCTTGAAACAGTCGTGGAGGCGGACACCGACCTGGAGCTCGTTCAGCAGGCTACGGCGATTTATTCAGCTGATCTAAACTCGGTTGTACAATCTGCGCCCTCTACGAAAAAAAATCGCAAAGGGAAAGCTTCCGAGGGACTCAATGTGAGTGGTTCACCCTCGGAAGCTTTTGCGCCCTCCGATACAGTCGAAAGCGATGAGACCTCGGGCTCTGGGTTAAGCTATTCACGTTCCTTAGTTGGTTTAGAAGCGGACGATGTCACACTCTACCAAGCTTCACCCAGTGAAGTTCATGCCTCTCTAAGTGGCGGGAAGGCGAGAGGCTCTGGAATTGCGCCACCACGTGTTGGGCAAGCAGGTCGTAAAGCAGATGCTTTTGCCTTTCAAACATCCGAGGTTATGCCTGTTCCACAGTCAATGTTAGAGTCCGGAAACAATTACGGGCGGCCTCGCTCTTTTTGGATCATTGGACTTGTTTTGGTATGTACTTTGGCCGGTGTTGGTGGATGGAATTTAATGAAAAGTGGATTGGATAGGGCGCGCACAAAAGATAATCATGTGCTTTCCGGTTCGGGTGGTAGCGATGAACAAGTACGTTCTGAGGGTGCTCCTAAAGTCAATCCGAGTGAAGATGAACGGCAGCGTCAACGTGCGAACGAAAGATTTAATCAGCAAATTTTTGAATGGGATAAGCTCCTACTTCTCAACTCAGCACAATGTTCTGCAGAAAGCAAAGCAGATTATTGGGTGTTTAGAAGTCAGGATGGCAGGCTCGGCTGGGCTCAGACGAAGAAGGAAATACCACCGAAAACAAAGCAGGTGCGTTGTGTTGAAAAAATGTAAGTTGAGAATCAACGCACGACCTTCATACAAGGCATCCGGTTGACGCTCTCGTGTGCCCTCTTGAACTTGATGTGCTGTGAGCAATCTACTTTCAAAGGTCTCCAAATAAAAATGACCGCCTCAATGCGGCCATTCCATTGCTAGGGCCTATCAACTATGGCGCAATCACTGTGACCTCACACAGAATTGTATTGTTGGTTTCTAGGTCTGGCCCCCAGATCAGCTCAGCACTGCTGTCCCATAAAATCTCGTCATAGCCGAGTTTTGGATCGACATCTCCCTCTGAGTACACATTGGTGTCTGTCCAAGCACTTGAATCAAAGTCGTTATTTTTCCAATTGGACGGTTCATCAAGAACCTCAAAGGTACAAGGCTCTGTTCCAGCAACAGGTCTCCATTGAAGGTTACTGTCTCAGCATTGAAAGAGAGCTCTGTAGTGATCGAGACACTGTCTTCGACAAGAAGGTTTTCGCCGAGATAGGCCGCAAACCAGTTGTCTACCCAGGCATCCATTTGAAATTCTACTGACCCACTTGTATTCGCCGTAGTCTCACTAACTTTATTTGTTTTACTGTCACTCGAGCAACCGATAAAAGACAGGGTTAAGAGTAACAAACACTTTTTGATCATCGTATTCTCCTGGTTAAAGCCTTTAAAGCTCTTGTGTAAAACGCGTCACAAGTAACAAACCTTCCTCATGGATAAGGTCTGTACCGATGTAAGGCATTTCACCGCTTTCCATCTGTCGAAGGAATCGATTCGGGTTGTTCGCCAAACCAGTATCAGCATGGTTTGTCGTGTGGGCGAAGTCGTAACCTCGATTTGCTGCCCTTTCCCAACCGGATGCATTGTGACAGTGTGCGCAATTGACTTCCAAATATGCTCGCCCACGATCATAAACCGATTCGTTTTCATCGTTATAGTTGACCAAGGCAGCCATTGTCTCGCTCTGAGCTAATTCACTAATTCCTATAATGTTGAACAAGTCAAGCTGATTAATTGATGTTGCATCTCGTTCAACAGCCCGATTCATATTTTGTGTTGTGGTCCCTAGTAGGGTTATTGTGTCGTTACTTTGATGACATGTTACACAGGCTCGTTCGCTTGGAATATTATAAAGAATGGTTTCCAACTCACCTGAATCCGTTGTGATTGTCAGCTCTATATCCATTCCGTCCAATAT
This sequence comes from Myxococcota bacterium, assembly GCA_020630615.1. Classification (GTDB taxonomy): domain Bacteria; phylum Myxococcota; class UBA727; order UBA727; family JAHDBA01; genus JAHDBA01. The sequence goes on from JAHDBA010000001.1 coordinate 245,411, forward strand.
TAAACTCGCATCATCTTGAGTGTCGTTCCAAACATAGTCTGCGACATTCCACAAGCCTTCACGTTTAACCATAACTCGTGTTTCAATAACATTCCGGTCGCCATTCGATTCGTAATAGAAGGTCTTCGCAACGATGGTATCTTCCGGGAAATCAATAATTCCCTCATCACTGGGCATCATCGTTGCGCCTGGAGGGATGTAGATGACACGTTGTTTTTTAGCATAGTCAGTAAAAAGTTCGGATGACAACTCATAAAGATTGTAGCTTGCATTGGGTTTTAGCTCGGCCATTGTGCCTTCAAAAATCCCGTACTCAGAAAGCAATAAGGGAAAATCTTCGCTTCGGGGAATCTCAATAGTCTCATCAAGTTGGTTGGCCTCACAACCAAACAATAAGACGAGGATTGCTGCTAAAATGATTTTCCACAAAACTGTCACAAAACACCCTTTATTCGTCCAAGAATTTTAACAAATGCTCAGTGGCTACACCCGAAAGAAGACGTGAGCTAAAGAAACAAATGCAAAACATTGCTCAACAACGTCTCCTTTGATATCAAAGACCATGTTCAACGTAAAACTAGTATTCCTAACCTCACTCCTTTTTGTAGTAAGGTTGACACTTGGGTGCAATGATCGTGTCGATAATGTACCGGATGACGAAGAGATTTCTGAAGAGAGTATGAATGCTCCAACTGAAGGTAGTTTTTACAGTGCTGAAGATTATCTTTCTTCGATCTTACTTGGACCTTGGGCAGAGGATATGGATCTTGTTGCGGCAGGGGGTGTGCTCAGCATTTCAGATGATGGTTTACCCGATCACGAATTGCTTGATGCGTATGCACTTTTTGATGAATCGAATATCAGTGTAGTGTCGTCACCCTATACCTACGAATTTCCTTTAGAGCCTGTCTTGGCCGATGAGCCGGTAGACACGAATCTGGGAACCATTGGTGTCGCGGTTTCGGGAGGAATTTTCTTTAACCCCTATGAAGGTAACGGGGAGATTGCTCTGGACGGAAACTTCGATATTGGCGGTATTCCTTTTATTGACACGTGTAACGGTCATCCTTTGCCCACGGGTTCGGAGTACCATTATCACGGTGTGCCCTATTGCGTGACCGATGAAAACGACACGGATGGCGAACATTCTGTCTTGGTCGGGTTGCTCCTTGATGGGTTTCCGCTTTACGGACCGCAAGACATTGACGGAGACGCACCGGTAGATCTCGATCGTTGCAATGGGCATGAGGGGGCAACACCCGAGTTCCCGAATGGGGTTTATCATTATCATCTTAGTGAGACCGCTCCATATAGTATTGATTGTTACGCTGGCGTTGTTGATGAAGCTTTGACTTCCGGAGGAATGATGGGGCCTCCGCCTGGTGGTGGTGAAATGGGGCCGCCTCCTGGCGGTGGGGCGTGAACCCACGACTTCGCTCACTGAAGTTTTTTGGGCTCCCTATGATGGGAGCTTTTGTCGTTTGGGCATGTTCACCCTATGAGCCGGTCCCTACTTCGAGCATTGATGAGGTAAGTGCTGATCTTAACGTTTCGAATACTTCACCTCATCCGTGGTTACGAGGCGAGGTTTATTTCATCGAAGAGAAGGCAGACCCAAGCGTCAAACGAATCAATCTTAGTTCAATGCAGGAAAAACTAATTTTTAGCGCAAAGGAAGACTCGTTTTTGTATGATCTTGAAGTTGATCCGAAGGGCGAACATATTTATGCATCCTATTCTTTTCCCAGTACCAGTGAACTTGGAGCCTATGACCGAAGCGGTATTGTTGACGTTGCGGACTCGGAATTAAAGCCTCTCTACTGTTTCGAACGACAAGGAGTACGGTGTGACCATATTGCCTTGTACGGACAAGAATTGAGTTATACCAAAGTGGACCCCTTGGTGTTACGCGATCATCCTTTCATTGAATCACATATCATTGGCGAAAAAGATGCATCCCTTACAATCCTGAGCGCCGCGTATCCGAATTTTATACACGCCAACAATGACGACCAAGATACCCGTCTTGCGTATATTCATTATGAACCGGTGTCCTTATCGTCCAAGTTGATGGTCGGGGATAATTCCTATACTCTCGATGCCTTCGATACTGCGACGGAACCTGAGGAGTTGGCGGTACCCTTGCAGTGGGGAAATTATATCATCGTATTGGTAATGCGACCTCTTCAAAGGAACTTCATTACAGCACTGAGCGATTGGTTTCAGGGGACACTCCACGCTCATGGTAATCATAATGTACCCGGTGACTGGTGGAGCGTGAATCTAGAAGATGGCAAGACTCAACAACTCACATTCTTGAATACCATTCACTATGATGGGTGCATCTTAGAGGGCGCGAACATCCTTGTTGTTTCTGCGCTTGACGGGCTATGGGCTGTAGACCTTGAAACCCATGGAACAATAAAGTTGAAACATAGTCGCGAGATCCGTTCGGTGAGCTGCCGAGACCTAGGCCCACCAATTGATGTTTCGATGGATACGAGTCAAAGTATTGGGTCTCGTGAAAATTAAGTAAACAAAGTTTCGAAGCGCGTTCATGTTTAACTTGGCGAAAATGTTCTCAGTAAAAGACTCGTCACGCGGTTGAGATATGGTCAAGAGTTTTCTAGCGTCACTCATGCCTGATGTACCAATCTATCTTCGAAATCAAAACTTCACGTTACGAAGCGATCCGGGTATCGCGTGGACCCATGCGCCAAGAATACTCTTGCTTTACGGTTCATTGCGCGAGCGTTCCTACTCCCGGTTGCTGCTCGAAGAGGCACAGCGCATCTTGGAATATATGGGTGCTGAGACGAAGATCTTTAATCCACGTGGATTACCCACGCACGATGTCGCAACGCATGAAGGGCACCCGAAAGTTCAAGAACTTCGGGAGCTGAGTTTGTGGTCCGAAGGTCAAGTGTGGAGCTCGCCGGAACTTCATGGGAACATCTCAGGCCTGATGAAAACTCAGATTGATTGGATCCCTTTAACCTTGGGTGCAGTCCGGCCAACACAAGGGCGCACTTTGGCGGTGATGCAAGTCTGCGGTGGTTCCCAAAGTTTTAACGCGGTAAATACGATGCGAGTATTGGGGCGATGGATGCGAATGTTTACAATTCCGAATCAATCCTCTGTCGCTAAAGCCTATCAAGAATTTGAAGATGGGGGATCGATGAAGGCTTCTGCGTTTCGAGATCGGGTTGTTGATGTGATGGAGGAGCTGATGCGCTTCACCTATCTCACCCGCGAGCATCGAGACTTTTTAGTCGATCGCTACAGCGAACGTAAGCCAGCGTTGAAAGAGGAAAGCGCATGAACACAATTCAAATTCGACAGCACTTCGACAAGCAAACCTCCACATACACGTATCTTCTGGGTGACCTGTCGACGCGAAAAGCGGTCATTCTTGATCCTGTTCTTAATGCAGTTGAACGCGACTTGAATCTACTGAGCGAATTGAAGTGGTCTCTTGAATGGATCCTCGAAACCCATGTCCATGCTGATCATATTACGGGTGCAAATTTATTGCGTGAACGCACAGGTGCGAAAAGCGCTGCATCGGCAAGGGCAGGCATCGATTGTATCGACATGCCAATGCAAGACGCCCAGTGCCTGGAAGTCGGTGCCATTCATATTCGTGCACTGGAAACTCCTGGTCACACCTCAGCCTGTATGAGTTATGTTCTAACCCAAGACGGTACCGACACTGACGTATTCACTGGCGATGCACTTCTGATTCGAGGTTGTGGTCGCACGGACTTTCAAGGCGGTTCAGCACCGAAGCTTTTCGAATCTGTTCGCAATAAGCTTTTCACGCTTCCGGGGTCCTGTCGCGTGTGGCCGGGGCATGATTATCGTGGATTCACACAATCGTCGATTCGTGAAGAACGTGAACATAACCCACGCTTAAAAATGTCCAATTCTCTCGAAGACTTCGTTGAGATCATGAAGAACTTGGATCTCGCGGACCCAAAGTTCATGGGTATTGCTCTGCCCGCAAATTTATTTTGTGGGAGTCCTCCTGTAAAGACTCAAGAATAGATCGTATAAGGTTTAGCGTTAGTTTCCAGCAGAGTGTATCTCCTGGCTTCCTTTCGGCAATTTCTCTTCGGTATTTTTGACATTTTAATGTTGTGAATTCTAGTTTGAAAGTAAGGAGAGATTATGAGGAATTTATATTTTTTGTTTTTATGTGTTGGCATCTTGATTCTGTCGCCCTTCGCAAACGCTGGAAGTGTTGAAGGAAGTCTTAGCTCTGTCACTGAAGTGAAAAGCAAGGGCAAAGGGAAAGAGAAGAAAGCCGAAAAAGAACGTGAACGAGAAGAGCGCAAGGCCGAAAAAGAACGTGAACGAAAAGAGCGCAAGGCCGAAAAAGAACGTGAGCGAGAAGAGCGTAAAGCCGAAAAAGAACGTGAACGAGAAGAGCGTAAGGCAAAAAAAGAACGTGAACGAGAAGAGCGTCGAGAAAACAAAGATGATGACGACAAAGATGATGACGACAAAGACGATGACGACAAAGACGATGACGACAAAGACGATGACGACAAAGACGATGACGATAAAGATGATGACGATAAAGATGATGACGATAAAGATGATGACGATAAAGATGATGACGACGAAGATTATGACGACAGCAAAAAAGATCAGGAATTAAGAAATGATAAGCGTCGGGGAGATGCTCCGAAACAGGAAAAGCAATGGTGGCAGTTTTGGCGTTAACTTGATGAAAACTCAAAAGCTTAAGTCTCATGAGTCACACGTTTGCGTGACTCTTTTTTTTGTGAGTTGCGTCGTTTAACATCCAGGCGCTTTCGCTTCTGTGAATACGAAACCTTGGTTGCACGTCGTCGCTTTGTGGGTGCGAGTGCTTTCGTAATGATTTCCGCCAGACGTACCAAAGCAGCTTCTCGATTACTCTGGAGCGACCGTGATTCTGAAGCATGGATTACAAGCTCACCTTCATGATTGAGACGCGACTGCAACATGCAAAAGAGGATTGATTTTTGAACTTCGCTAAGACACTTCGCCCGCGTAATATTAAAACGTAACACGGCTTTGGAGTTCGTCTTGTTGACGTTCTGCCCACCAGGCCCACCACTACGCGCACTTGAAAATTCACAGTCGCGAATCAAATCTTTGGGTCCTAGACGCGTAATCATGACCAATCTTAACGCATCATCTTGATACAATGCCAGCCCCTAGACTCGCCGAAAAATGAATAACTATAAAAGTCAAGTTTGCGCTGAGCGTCTTGTTCAACCAGGAATAAATCATTAATGATGTAGAGAGGTGTCTATGTCTAAAAAGTTGATACATTACATCCCTACAGCACTCGTATCGTTGATGCCATGAGTGGGACGCTCCACACCATCCCCTTCAGTCATTACTGTGAGAAAGCGCGTTGGGCCTTAGATTATACCAATCTTCAATTTGAGGAATAAGGTGCGCTGCCCACGGCGCACCGATTGATGCTGTCCAAAGTTCCTGATGCGAAACATACAGTGCCTGTTTATACGAGTGAGAACGAAACATTCGCGGATTCTGACCTCATCTTAACGTATTGTGATCGTTTGCTGCCCGATGCATTAAAAATGATGCGTGTTCTTGAAGACCCTGAATGTGCACGGCTTCACAAGTTGCTCAACACAACTTTAGGTGTCGAAACGAGACGCCTTGCTTACGCGCATCTCTTTGCAGAGCCCGAAGCCTTTCACACTCTCGCATCACCTTCTGCGCCTGCGTCGCAGCGATGGCTCTTGCGAGGGGCTTTTCCTCTTGTCCGCGAGCGTGTTGCCGATTTCGTCGGTCTATCGGGCCAACAAATCAAAAACGCAAAAGTCCGAGTATGCACTGTCTTAGATGAGGTTGATGCTTGCTTAGAGACTCTTGGTGCTTTGGGGTGGGACGCACCTTTAAATGTTTTGCAGATCGAACTTGGGGCACTTTTTGGGATCGTGGTGCTGCCCGCTTGGCTAATCGAGAATGTATTTAAGCAAGAAAACGCGAATTGGTTGCCTCAAGATTTTCTCACGTGGGCACAAACACACTGGAAGAGACCCAGCTATCGATATGTTGAACGTCTCTATGCTGAAAAACGAACTAACGTCGTTCCACTTTAAGTGCGTCCGTGTATGCATGAATCAGCGTTGATGCCTGGGCCTTTAAGCTCCCTACATCTAAAGCGAAATCGATGGATGGGATAAGTTGAGTTGAGATTGTATCGATTGAAGTTGCGTGGGCTTGACCGCTGGGGTTGACAGATGTGGATGCAATTGGGCGCTGAATCAATGAGGCAAGCTCAGCAATCCATCCATTCGAACGTCGAAACCCAATAAGTCCTGAACTTGTGTTCGAGGCTGCAATCGTATTGTTTGGCGCAAGCGGGAACAAAAGTGTAGTGCGTGCTCCATATTCTTCCCAGAGGGCGCTGAGTTTTTTATGAAAGTGAGTAGGGACCTGTTCAAGCGCCCAATCTTTTGACGGGGCAATTACCGAACATGGCGATGTACGACCTTTAGCCCTAAAAATCTTCCGAAGTGCATCATCATCATCGGCAACGGTACTTAAACCATAAATCGTATCAGTGGGTAGTACGCCGAGCTCAAGCTTTTGCAGTCGTTCTCCAATTTCTATGAGTAGGTTCGCCTTCTCTTCTAGATTATAAATGTGCATTGTTGAGCCACTTCTCGGATATAGGTGTCACTCAAAAGCCAACTCATGACCAAAGCTGTCTATCGCTTAGGTTAAGATTTCTTCGGTGAAAATTTCTTGGTTACGATAATGCCGATGATCATACCCGCAAGAACAATAAGAGCATCACGACTCATTGCACCCACACTCGCGAGCACAGGGCCCGGGCAGTAACCGGCCAGTCCCCAACCCATGCCAAAGACAAGTGAGCCGCAGATAAGCTTTTTATCGATAGATTTTTGGCTCGGTTGGGAAAAGTCTGTACCGCAGTAAGGTTGCTCTAAGCCTTTCGAAAGTTGTAAACCAAGAATATAGATGAGCATTCCGCCGCCCATCACAAAAGCAAGAGAGGGGTCCCAACTTTCAAGGCCATGCGTAAAGCCAAAGAACCCAATCACTTTAGCAGGTTGAGTCATTCCACTCATCGCAAGACCGACCGAAAACAATGCACCTGAGATAAAAGCGCTCATCCAGGGTTTAATCTGCGTTGTATTCATAGGGATGCTCCTCCAAAAAGCCATACTGTAAGGGTTGCGCTTAGCATAAAGCTACATACTGCGAAGAAGGAGCGCTTTGAAAATCGGGAGAGTCCACAGATGCCATGACCACTCGTACACCCAGATCCCATTGTCGTTCCGATACCAACGAGGAGCCCTGCGAACACAAGTCGTATTGGGCTCAAAGAGAGTTGGTTTATAAAAAGTTGCGGCCCAAACAGTGAACAGAGACATCCAAAAGAGATTAAACCTGCAACAAATGCGATGCCTTCAATTGTGCGTTGTGGTGGTTGCGGGCTCATCGGATCTTGCCGCTCAAACAAACGACCGAAAATGCCGCTGATGCCGGCAATACGACCGTTCGCAACCCAGTAGAAAATCGAAGCCGCGCCGATTAGGAGGCCACCCAAGAGCGAAGTAAGAGGTGTAAAAGTTTCCATGCAACCAAGTTAGCATTGAGAAAGCGCGAATCAAATGGAGGATCTTCTTTCATAAAAAAACTACTCCGGAGTGGAGTAGTTTGAGAGCTATCTTGCTCGAGCTCAGCGTTGCAAAATACCTAGTCTCGCTCTCCAGTTTCTCGCCACCGACGAAGCCACGGTTCAAGATCGCTGTAAAAATCATAAGGGCGAATGTTCGAACCGCTCCAAATTTGGGATTCACCCATCTCACCAGCAAGATAAGGCGCGACCCACTCTCGACCAAGATCCAGATCTAAGAATGGCAAAGGAAACTCCTCGGCTTGTTGCTTAAGCTCAGCCGCAACTTCAGCATCATCAACAATCGTGACCGGTATACCGGGGCGCAAGTATTTCTCCGTTGCATGAAGAATATTGGCAGGGCTCATTCGAATACAGCCATGCGATCTGCGAATACCAAGAGCCCATTCTGCAGTTTTGATCGTACCGTGAATAAACACCGAACCATAGAGTCGATGTTTGACCAAGCCCATGGGATTCCAAAGCCCAGCAGGCTCGGGTACACGTTCTGAGGCCCAATCTGAGTTGGGGGGAACCCACCAGCCGCGAACACGCGAGTCTTGGATCAGAAAATCTCCGACTTCGGTAGGGTCTTCATCACTACCGGGCGTTACCTTGTAACGCGCTGCGATGTTCTGCCCTTCATGCATTACGTAGAGTGTTGTAGTAGACCCAACCGTTGTTACGATAACGCTCGTATCCTCGTATGCATCATTCTCATCACGCTCAACATAAAGTTCAGCTAACTGTGTTGCTGATGCTGTATCCAATGCTCTCAAAAACTCGAAGTCCAGTTGCGTTTGGTTACCGTTATTGAAGTCGTGAGCTGCCCTTGTGTCGCCAGAAGACCATTCACCGTTCACGAAATCCGTTGCGGGCACATCGAAACCTAAACTGTAAAGCGACGCCTCGATAAGACTGATACCAAACTGAAAGTGGTCTTGCGCATCGACATCATCGGCAACACTATCAATAACATTCTCCATATCCGATGACCGATCGAGCACGAAGCCTGCGGACATAAGAAGACCAATGTCATGCAGGCGAAAACGATCGAGCTGCAAGAGGTAGTTTGTACGACCAAGAATCGCTGCTATTTCACGAAGAGTTTCAATCTGCTCAGTCGAGAGACCGGTGTTGAGCTCAAGTTCTGCGATGGCCTCAGATGCACCATTGTAGCTGGGCAGCGCAAGAAGTTTATTGTCCAAATCTTTAAGCCCAGAAATTGTAGAACTCCTTCTTATGGCTTCATTACGGAGCTTTCCAATATCCAATTGTGCCAACAAATCATGAAGGGCCTCCAGCGCAAAATTACGTTTGTTAAGTGGTTCACTTAACGTATCAAAATCATCACAAAAGTCTTCAATCGTCTCTGTTTCGAGCGCGTCGATAAGACGTTGAGCACTACAGCTTCGGAAACTTTCTAATGCACGGTCCAGCTCTGTCATCGTGTTTTGACCGACAACGCCGTCGATACCAAGCGCAAAGTCGCGCTGAAACGCGATAACTGCTCGCTTGGTTTTCGGACCGAAGTATCCTCTCCAACGGCCTGGGTCATTCATATAACCGAGTTCAACGAGTGCATCTTGTAAAAGGCCAACGCCAGATTTGGCCCATGGCCGTCTTCTGAGAGTCGTTTTACCAGTCAACACGCTCTGGATACTTTCATAATCGGAAAGCGAGCCTTCAAGTTCAAGATCTTGCTCTGCTTGCCCTATAGGTTCAAGGCCAATATAAAAGTCTTGATCGCGTTCTTCGCCACAAGCAAGTACAAAGAGAACCAAGAAAGTCAGAAGAGCTAATAGATGTCTTGTAGGCTTTTTGACGTCGTTTTCAAACATGTTCTTCCTTTTGGAAATGATTACATGATTTGATAACTTCTGAGAATAATAGTGCAATGGAGTGCCCTCAACTCCACGTATTTTGAGTTGCCTTTCCCAGAATGAGACAACTTATGTTGATTGACCTCAAACTTGTTTTGTTTTTTGAACACAGATTATACTTATGCCATGTCTAAAGCGATTATAGAACTAAAAGCGTGGCAGATTTTTGCGATCACCTTCGGCTTGCCTTGGTTGGCGGGTCAGAGCGTAAATATTTGGCTCATTCCAAAAATCAACAGACTTGAAGAGAGCAATGATGGTGCGGAAGCACTTCTTAATGGGCTTGGTGCACTTGTTGGCCCATCAATACTGATTTTGGTAATTTTTTTTGTCGGGCTAGCGGTACAGCTGGCGTGGATGTGGCGTGCTGCGCATGTTGTCCACGATTCGGCACCAAGTGACACCCGTGTATCCTTGACCAACTTCAGGAAAGTGGTGATTTGGTACCCGCTTATCTTTGTCGTTGCTAGTGTTGTGGGGCTGGTACCTCTCGCGACCGGTTTTACGAGTGGCGAACCTTCTGTCTTTGCCATAGGCGTAGCGGTATTCTGTGGCATCGGCTGCCTTGTTGGTGCGATCACTACTCATATTTATGTTTGTTATTTCATTGCAAAGAATCTCGTCCTTGCCGAGAAAGGCGAACTTTCAGGTTCCGAATCTTTTATCGGTGAGTTCTTTTTAACGTGGATTTTTGCTGTTGGCATATGGTTCTTGCATCCGCGCGTTACGAAACTGTCACAAATTAAAACAGTTAAACAACAGTCAAAAGTTGTAGGAGGAAATCATGGAGTACTTTAAGTTAGCATTATCAAAATATGCACAGTTTGGAGGACGTTCTAGACGTTCAGAGTACTGGTATTTTACGTTCGTACAAGGACTTATCAGTTTTGCTATAGGTATTATCGGTCTGGTTTTTATGAGCGCTGGGATTGAGTCGCTGGGACAGATTGCGATGAGCTTACAAAGCCTCTTTGGACTGGCAATGTTTATTCCGGGTTTGGCGGTATTTGTGCGCCGACTTCACGATATTAATCGTAGTGGATGGTGGTTCTTCATAGTGTTCATTCCCATTGTTGGTGTCTTAGTCCTACTCTACTGGCTTTTTAAGGCTGGCGATGTCGGTACCAATCAATATGGCGAAGACCCAAAAGCTGCTGAAGCCGCAGCTCGCGTTGCAGCAACGCAACCTTTCGAAGCAAGCAGTGCGACGGTCGTTTAATAGGATTGACGAACAACACTATGTAAAATTACAATGGGCGCTCTTCAGCGCTCATTGGTTTTTGGGTAAAGCATGATAAAATATTTCCTACAGTCGATACGAAACGCCTCTAACTTTTCAGGTCGAATGTCGCGAGGAGACTATTGGCTTTTCGTCATATTACAGGTGGCCTTCATTTGTCTCAGCATGGTCGGCCCAGGTGCCATCATTGCGTTCGTCAACAAATCCTCAAAAACGATCCTGGGATTAGTATTCACGGCGCTTTTGTGCCTTTCGATATTACCGAACGCGTCTGTCATTGTTCGGCGACTCCATGAGAGTCGCTGAAGTGGGTCTTTGATAGCAATGAATATGATGGCCGCATGACATAAATCGATGAATTGGTAGTGTAGCAATCATCTACATCATCTTCATTTTATATAATAAAAACTCAAAAGCTGCTCAAGCAATGGCGTGCGTTGCCTCTCCAATCCAAGCATAGCGGTCTAGCAACTTTCATTACTACGACGGTAAATATCATACAACCGCTTGAAGTAGCAGCCTTATTCGACAACAACTAGTTAAACAAAAAACCTCACTTGAAGCGAGGTTTGTTGATTATCATTAAATCGTTCGAGACCTACTCAACAACCTTACCACCGTCGAGCTCGTCTTGCCACGCTTTAAGCTCATCCCATTCGCCATTGGCAGCCAGTTCAGCTTGCTTTGGCCAGGTATCCGGTGTGTGCGCTGCGAAGTTTCCTTCTGCGTTCGTCAACCACTCTTTGATAAGGGTTGGGTTGGTGTTCGCAAGTTGAATGTAGTTGAGCACGCCATTCGCATTCAGAACTTCCGCAATCTTGGGGCCTACACCTTCAATCTTGGTAAGGTCTTCGGGCTCAACGTCGGATGCAGCAACATCTTGTGCATTTGCTTCAGGCTCGTCTTCAACTGCGTCTTCGATTTTCTCACCGGCAACAAGAACTTTAACTTCACTTTGCACGTCGGCTTCGAGACGAAGTGCGATGGTGTGAAGGCCTAGTGTTTTCAGTGGGCCTTCCATCTTGAGGTCGCGATGATCGATAACGATGCCTGCGTTTTTAAGCTCATCAGCAATGTCTCGCGCAGTTACCGAACCAAAGATCTTGTCATTGGCGCCAACTTTAACGTTACATGTGAATTGCATCTTTTGAATCTCTGCAGATTTACGCTCAGATTCAGAACGCAACAAGCCCATTTTATGCTCAATCAACTTGCGTTGATGCTCGAGGCGCGAAACGTGCTTTTCAGACGCGGGTAGTGCGAATCCTTTTGGGAAAAGATAATTACGCGCATAACCTGCGCGAACTTTGTGAAGCTCGCCAACACGCCCAAGGTTAGGAACATCACGGGCCAAAATAATTTGTACTTGAGTAGCCATAGTAAACCTCGCTAATTATCACGACTATGCGTCGTTCCGTGGTTGGAAGGTTGGTGCAGAAGGTGCAGGCGCAGCTTTAGGCTTAAGTTGATCTTCAAGCTCTGTAACTGAGTCGGGGTTAACACCTTTGCGAATACGATGCGTTTGACGAAGCAATACACTCTCATCAATCTTTAGAATACGCTCGTATTCTTTTACAAATGTATTGTCTGCAGCGAACTTGTGCTCGAGGTAGATGCCTTTGTTGTGGCCATCGCGCTCCCAAGCAATCTTTTTCAAGCCAAGATTGATGAACTGAATGTGCTTTGCACCGTTATCCGCCGCTACTTTCTTCATTTTTTCAATGAAGCTGGCCACCTGTGAATCTTCAATCTGCGGATTGAGTACAGTTAGTGCTTCATATTCGGTTAGATCATGTTTTGATAAACCTGCCATGTTGTCTCCATTTAAGTTCTGTAAGGGATATCCTTACAGCCACCTCACCGTTTGATCGGGTGGTCGATCCGCTTATGCGAAGCAAGAACCTAACCTATTGATTCAGCAAAGCAAGTTGTTGCTCACCCGCTAGAACATAACAAAATACCACGACGCATTGCTTCAAAGCATTTAGACAGAAAGGTTGCGGGAGGAGGTAAGATTTTTTTGAAACACTCTTGTCACAAAAAGAGAAAAAAACACTTAAAAACAGATCTGGTTGACTCGAATTGACTCAGTTTTGCCATGTCCGGTCGATATTGAAATCATGAACTGATCTATTTTGGATCATGAAAACACGAAAGAAACATTAAGAAAGAAAGTGGAGCTAGAAATGGAAAATAAAAACACATGGTTAAGAAGGATGGTGCTGCTCTCGGCAGTGTCGTTGGTACCCGTGAACGCGTTTGCGCAAGAGCGAATGTTAGCAGCGGCTGTCGAAGAAACAATGTCTGAAACAACCAGTGAGACAGGTTCATGCTCGGTGATGTCTGAAACGGATGCAGCGATGCTGAAAGATGCGCAGGCACGGCTTGCAGAGTCCCAGTTACAATACGATAAGTTAAACAAGGTTTATCTGGGTACTGTAAGCGAATATGAGTTAGCGAAGGCGAACTACGACAAGTTGGTGGCAAGTTCCACCACAGAAAAACGCCTGACCACTGAAACTTTTTCGAAAGAGAGTATTGAATCAACGGAATTGGAAGCGCAAACTACCGAATCAGCGACGTTGGAAAAACAAACGACAGAACTGAAGAGCTTAGATTCAAAAACTCTAAGTGCCTCGACAAGCACTGCCGAGCCGACAGAGTTGGAGTTGGCGCAAGCTGAGCTAGAGAAGGCCGGAGCAGCGATGAAAGCGGCTCAAGCTGAATTGAGTTTAGCAGGCGAAAATCTAAAAAAGCTTCAAAGTGAAGTTGCAGCCTTAGAATCATCATTTGTTGACACGGATTGCGATGGTTTGCGAGATGTTGATGAAGAAGTTCTTGGCTCTGACCCAAATAATCCAGACACCGATGGTGATGGCATTAATGATGGCGATGAAGTTAATGGAAGTGGAGAGTTTGGTGAAAGTGATCCTCTTGATCCATGTGACCCTGTAGCGAATCCGAAGTTCGGTTGCGTTATCGACAGCGACGGCGATGGAATCGACGATGAAGCTGAAGTTAAGTTCGGTACTGACCCATCCAACCCTGATACTGATGGTGATGGTATCAACGACGGCGATGAAGTTCGTGGTGATAGTGATCCTTTGGATCGGTGTGACCCAGACTCTAGCTTCGGTTCATGTGATGCTGACGGGGACGGGCTAACAAACGATGAAGAAGGAAAAACAGGCACAGACCCGTCGAATCCAGATTCTGATGGTGATGGACTTAGTGATGGCGAAGAGCGTGAAGCCGGCTCCGATCCTCTGAACCCATGCGACCCGAACCCATATGCATTGCCAGAAGGTGATTGCGATCTGGATGGTCTGTCAAACGGTGCAGAAGATTCAGATTCGAGCGGAAGCGAAAGTGCAGGGGAGACCAGTGCTTCAAACCCAGACACTGATGGTGATGGTATTAGCGATGGTGATGAAGTTGCTTCAGGTTCTCATCCTTTGAACCCATGCGACCCGAACCCCTACGCGTTACCGGAAGGTGATTGCGATATGGATGGTCTGTCCAACGGTGCAGAAGATTCTGATTCGAGCGGAAACGAAAGTGTAGGGGAGACCAGTGCTTCAAACCCAGATTCTGATGGCGACGGCATCAATGATGGTGATGAAGTTAGTGCTGGTTCTGATCCTTTGAACCCATGCGACCCCAATCCATACGCGTTGCCAGAGGGTGATTGCGACATGGACGGTCTTAGCAACGGTGCAGAAGATTCTGATTCGAGCGGAAGCGAAAGTGCAGGCGAGACAAGTGCTTCGAACCCCGATTCAGATGCTGATGGTATCAATGATGGTGATGAAGTTAGTGCTGGTTCAGATGCACTAGACCCTTGTGACCCAGACTCAACGCGCGGTGAATGTGACCCAGACAGTGACGGTCTGACAAACGATGAAGAAGGGAAAGCTGGAACCGATCCATCCAACCCTGATTCTGACAACGATGGTGTAAGTGATGGTGAAGAGCATGAAAGTGGTTCTGACCCATTAGACCCGTGTGACCCTGACTCAAGTGTTGCTGCTTGTGACTCAGATGAAGATGGTGTTTCGAACGGTGATGAAAAAGAAAACGGAACAGATCCGGACAACCGAGATACTGATGGAGATGGAATCTCTGACGGTGTTGAGGAGATGAATGGTTCTGACCCATTGGATCCATGTGACCCTGACTCAAGTGCCGCAAACTGTGATGCAGATGGTGATGGTCTGACAAACGATGAAGAGAAAGAACTCGGAACAGATGGGAGCGACAATGACTCTGATGATGATGGTGTTCTCGACTCTGAAGAATCAACTGAAGACGACGCAGCAAATGACCCATGTTTGCCTTCGAGCGAAGCTGGTGCATGTGATGCGGATAACGATGGTCTGACCAACGATGAAGAAGATACGAACGGTAACGGCGAAGTAGACGAAGGTGAGACTGACCCGAACGATCGTGACTCGGATGACGATGGTCTAGTTGACGGAATCGAAGAAGAGATGGGTACAGATGCAAACGACCCAGATACGGACGATGACGGTGTTTGCGACGGTGGTAACGACGTGCTTTCTTCATGTGCTGGTGCTGAAGACTCAGACGACGATGGTCTTGCCGACTCGGAAGATGAAGATGCAGAAGACCCATGTGTGCCGGTTGCGGTTCAAGGTTGTGAAGACTTTGAAGTACCAACACTTGATGAAGACGTTGATAGTGACCAAGACGGAATCTCTGACGAAGACGAAGACGCGCAAGGTACAGACAGTCAAGTCGCAGATACCGATGGCGATGGGTTTGACGATGGTGAGGAAGAGCTTGAGGGGTCTGATGCACTTGACGCATGTAACCCGGTTGCAAGCGCTCCTTCATGCGACCAAGACAGCGATGGCCTGACCAACGCTGAAGAAGAAGCAGAAGGTAGCGACCCGATGAACGGTGACTCAGATGATGATGGCGTATCAGATTCAGATGAAGTTGCAGGCGGCACAGACCCATTGGACTTCTGTAGCCCAATGCAGGACATTGAAGAGTGTAAGTCTGATGTGGATGAAGTCTGTGTTGTCGATAACGACTGCAAGGCGGGTCTCTTCTGCGGTCTCGAAGGCGCTTGCGTGGTTGAGTCGTTCGATGCTGAAATCGCAAGTGAAGACGAAGATGTGCAAGCGTTTGAGATTATTGGCGGCGGCTTGGTAGCATGTTCGAACAGTAACTCGAAAGGATCAGTATTCTGGTTGGGAGCTCTCGCTCTGGTCGGACTTTTCCGTAGACGTCGTAACTAAGCTTACGCTTGGGTTGATACGAAACACCCGGCACATGCCGGGTGTTTTTTTATGCTTAATTTTCTGAAGAAAATAGCTACAGATTTGGACCAACCATATCTTCTGGTTTCACCCAAGTATCAAAATCATCACTACTTAAAAGACCAAGCTCGAGGGCCGAATCTTTCAATGTGAGGCCTTTCTTATGTGCGTTCTTCGCAATGTTTGCTGCATTGTCATAGCCGACATGTGGGTTCAGCGAGGTCACCAGCATCAACGATTTATGCAAGAGGTCGTTGATACGCGAAACGTTGGCAGTGATTCCAGATGCGCAATGTTCATTGAAAGAATTCAGCCCGTCCGCCATCAAGCGAATTGATTGTAATACGTTATGGATCATCACCGGTTTGTAAACATTCAGCTCAAAATTACCTTGGCTTCCAGCAACTGAGACCACGGTATGGTTGCCCATAACTTGACAACACGCCATCGTGATTGCTTCACATTGGGTTGGGTTGACCTTGCCAGGCATGATCGATGAACCCGGTTCGTTCTCTGGGATTGCGATCTCCCCGAAACCACAACGTGGGCCGGAGGCAAGCCACCGTACATCATTTGCAATCTTCATAACCGCACACGCCAAGGTGTTGAGAGCGCCAGACAACATCACCAGTGCATCATGACCTGCCAGAGCTGCAAATTTGTTCGGGGCTGTGACAAAAGGTAAACCGGTCAAAGAAGCCAGCTCTTTGGCAGTGTTTACAGCGTAGTCAGGGTGCGTATTCAAACCGGTACCTACCGCGGTACCACCCAAGGCAAGTTCGTATACCAATGGCATAATGGCTTCGAAACCTTGCTTGCTTTTTTGAAGCTGCATGGACCAACCACTAATTTCTTGCCCCAGTGTTAAGGGAGTCGCGTCTTGAAGATGCGTTCGACCAATCTTGATAATACTATCGTTGGCTTCACTCAGCTTATCAAAGGTTGCGACAAGGCCGTCGATCGCTGGCAAAAGCTTTTCATGAACTTCAAGGGCTGCTGCCACGTGCATTGCGGTCGGGAAACTATCATTGGTTGACTGCGCGCGGTTCACATGATCGTTCGGGTGTACAGGATTTTTAGAACCGATTGTCCCACCAGAAATTTCGATCGCGCGATTTGCGATGACCTCATTCACATTCATATTGGTTTGGGTGCCTGACCCTGTTTGCCAAACAACGAGCGGGAAGTGTTCATCCAACTTGCCTGCGATAACCTCATCGGCAGCTTCCTCGATTGCGGGAGCAACATCTTTCGGTAGGTGCTCCAAGGCTAAGTTAACCCGCGCTGCAGCTTTCTTGACGAGCCCATAAGCCCGAATAAAAGTCCGTGGGAAGCGTTCACCACTAATCTTAAAGTTTTGAAAAGAGCGTTGGGTTTGTGCGCCCCAGTAGGCATCACTTTGAACCTCAATTTCTCCCATACTATCTTTCTCGATTCGAATACTCATCTCCGCACCTCATTTTGTATCTCGAGTATGAAAACTCAGATTGTAGCTTGTACTTTTGTGATGTTCATAGAAAGATCGAGAAACATGAGCAACAAAGAAATCGAGTTAAAATACGTACTGCATGGTGCGGAGGTTTACCATCGTGTTATGATGTCACTCGTTGAGCAGGGCGCACAACATATGGACACATTGCGGCAACGGAATTCATTCTATGACTCAATCGGCCAAGAGTTTGCTCAAGCTCGTGTGACACTTCGTCTGAGAAGCGAAAGAAGTCTGGTGAGCGGTGAAAAACGTTGGGTCTTCACGGCAAAAGGCAAAAAAGAGCGTGTTGCCATAGCTGCATTGGCAAGCCGACCTGAGTTTGAGTGTCTTTGCTCACGGGAAGAGGCTGCTGATGTGATGAATCTCAAGCTGAGGGATATCATCAAATCGCTTGGGACTGATTTCGAAGCATTCTACTCAAAACAAATTAAACTAATAAACTTAAAAAACATCGATTGGTTAAGTTATGGGGGATTTGAAAACCTGCGACAGGTATGGCGACTGCCAGAACATGGTATTACCTGTGAACTTGATCGCACAATTTACCCCGATAGATCAATGCGTTATGAGCTTGAGATTGAGCTTCCTTCCGCGGAACGTTCTTTTGAGGTGGATGCATGGGTTCGCAGTGAAGTTTTGACAAGCTGTGAGATCTTGCCGGTGATTAAAGGCAAGGCGCGTGTCTTTTTTGAGATGTTGCGTGCAAAAGGGGCTTTGCAAAAATGAGCGGGGGCGCTAGCTTACAGCTCTAGTTAGGAGATCGCATGGCTCGTAAATCAATTTTAGCACGTGAAGCAAAACGACAAAAACTTGCTTACAACAAAGAAAATATTGCTCGGCGTGAGTCTTTAAAGAAAGTTTTGAAAGACCCGAACGCAAGCTACGACGAAAAGATGGAAGCTTCCTTTGCACTTAGTAAAATGCGTCGCAACACGTCTAAAGTTCGTCTGACAAATCGTTGTCAGAAAACAGGTGTTTCTCGAGCGGTATACAAAAAGTTTGGGTTGAACCGTATTCCATTTCGTGAAATGGCTTTGAACGGCGAGCTCCCGGGTGTTACCAAAGCTTCTTGGTAGACGGTTGATAGTTTTTCTTTTGAGAAACGAGCCCTGAGGCTCGTTTTTTTTTGTCTTGCTATTTGGCAGAATCAACTTGGCCTAGAATCGCAACCAGATTTCCATATTCGAGTACTGCGTGACGACCACGCTTTTTTCTTATCTTTTCATTCCGTTGCTTCAGTTTTGATAAG
This sequence comes from Myxococcota bacterium, assembly GCA_020630615.1. Lineage (GTDB taxonomy): Bacteria > Myxococcota > UBA727 > UBA727 > JAHDBA01 > JAHDBA01. The sequence continues at coordinate 264,238 of JAHDBA010000001.1, forward strand.
GTTGAGTCTTGAAAGTCGTCAACACCTAAAATCATTCTCAATGCATCCCGCGATGAGAAATGCACATCGTCGTCCTGATCAAAAGTCTTAAGAAGCTCTAAGAATAAGGTGGCATCATCGTTGGCTCCAAAAGTCTTGGCTTCAATCAAATAGTTGTTGAGTGCCCACAACGCCCTCATCCTTAGGGCACCCGATTGCTTATGGATAGTGTTAAGTTGAGCCGGTGCTTTTTCCTCAAGCAATTGAAAGAGGCGTTTCGAACGCCGATTGGTAACCCGGCGACCCCGTGTTCCTCGTTTCTTACTTACATCTGCATTATCAAAGCGGTACTCAGCGTTTGTGGTCGAGTACACAAGAAGCGGTCCTTGTTGATTGTGCTTAAACTCTGCAAAGCCACCGATGTGCGTATCGATCCATCCACTTACACTAATGTCAATATTGAACTGGTGCTTAATACCTTGCCCAATGGCTTCAATGAGTGCTTTGCCTTCTGGACCGAAGCCAACACGACAACCATCAAGATGAATATGAGCGCCGTCCAGCAAGTGTGGCCCAACCATTTTCACAAAGTCATCAGCTGTTTTGATACTAAGTGATTCATCGCTTTCACCAATGAACTGTTTGCCACTGAGCCCGTGACCATTGAGTCTCAAGAAGCCAATTTTACCTTCTTGTCCTCGAATATTGTGAAGGGTTTGTCTCAATGCCCCATTAACATTAAAATCACGCCATAAATTTACATCAACTTTGCGGCCAGTTTGTCTTTTAAAGATATTCTCTAAGACCTCAGGGACCGCTTTATAGTCGATGTCTCCGAGCGAAACTGTCGCTCCATTTTTATTACCCTGGGGAAACGTCATGCGATGCTTTTGAACTTTCATATCTTCATTAAAGCAAACGCATGAAAATAAATTAATACGCACAATGTCCGTATGTGAATGTCGCACACCAGCCTACTTAACACACTTTTTTAACAAACCTTTTGATGAAGGTCCCGATTGAAGGGTACGAGGTGTTCTCGTATTTTCAGTTGTGGTCTTAACGATCAATAGAGCCAAGCACACGCGTCATAAAGTTGTTGAGTGCTTCGCGTCTTTCAACACCTTGAATAACATCCTTGTTCACTTCGATAGCCCCGTAAAGGTTGGAAAGGATTTCGCCAAGGACATCCATTTCACTATCTTTGAGCGACTCGACTTGACTGAGGTGCTCTAGAACTTCAATTGTTTCAAGGACAAAGTCTTCATCGTGAGTTTCGATAAAGTCACCGAGAGCTCGTATGATCGGTAACTTCATAAGGCTGCAAGCTCATCAATAAGTGTTTCAATGTTATCCCACTTGTTGCCCATTTTTTGTTCGATCTTGATACCGTCCTTAAAAGTTGCATAGGTTGGAAGGTTTGAGACATCCGCAAATTCACGGGAACCCGGAAACTTCTCAGCGTCAGCGTAGATAAAAGTAACCTCATCGGTCTCTTCTGCTTTACGTTTGACACGTGGCTTAATCATTCGGCAGTTTCCGCACCACCCTGCGCCATACATCACAAATACTTTGCTGTGTGCGCTAAGGATGGATTTGAGATCGTCTTGAGAAAGTTCTTGCATTGGCTGAGCTCCGTGATTTTAACACTAAGCAATAAACTCACCTGAGAGCTTGTCGAGTGTCAACGCCTTCTGCCAGAATTTCAAAAGAGAGCAGTGTTTTAGCGCTTCTATCCCTTTCAGAGTGAGTCAGATGTCTTGTGCAAAGCTTCTCCAAGCAAATCTTGCGGTAACCTTGGATATGGATATCAAAACTTTTATTCGTACAAAAGTGAATACAGCGAACCAGAACGGAGAAATTTCATCGAACGAGCTTGCTGAAATCGTGCTTGAAGCAGAACGCTACGCCAAATAAAATGGGTACTCTCACCATGATATCAAGTCGGCTTTTCGCAAAATGGCAATCAAGCTTTATTGGTGTTTACCTTCGTCATATTCTTTTGGAATCACCGGAGTTGATGGCCGCCCTGAGTCTAGGGAATCGCGCATACTTTGCTGACCTTGTCGGGCAAACGAGCGGATATTTAAGAAAATTAAAGGAGATTTGGGAGGGCCAAGGGATGCCAGGTCGGGTTGTGGATATCAATCTTGATGGACAGATTACAGAAGACGATATCGTTGTCGTTATTCGCAATAGGGAATTGTGGCATGGCAATGTGATCCCGGGTCATGTAGAAGCCCTGCACTTTGCGAAAGAGATTGCAGATGCGGGAGAGCTCCTGGCAGGTTCCAAGCTAAGGTTTGTTCAGGCAATGTCTTTACCAGTTGGCACACCCGGGCCTGAGGGGTACTTTGGCTTTGGTCCGATTGAGACTCCAGACGGACAAAAAGTAGGTTGGGTAAAGCAAGAATTGAACCCGGAATACTGGGTTATGGAAAGTGGCATGCGTGCTCGATTGCGACCCGGGCTCTCAGCTTCTGCAGCTTTGGATGATATTGTAGCAAAGGGGCATCTCTATTCCGTTGATTGTGGAAGTGTGAGAGTCATTGCATATTATCTTGCGATTAAAAACGAAATAGGTGCAGCTGAGTTTGACCGAGGTAGCCACGGGATTTTGATTGATCAAAAAGTGAGTACCACAGGGCTAGAAACTACAAACTATTTTCAAGAACCAAGTGCGCCGGGAGATTATGTTCACATACGCAACGATGCAACAAGTGAAGTGATTCTTGCGGGATGGAGTGGTGAAAATCTAATCTATGTGGGTTTGTCAGACACGGAAGAGAGGCTGTACTACGGGCATCCCTATGGAATGTTAAACGCGGACGCTTGGATCATCTTTCTGTAACCATGAAAAAAGACGGGGAGCAGCCAAGCTTTTCTGGGCGTATTTAACGACTTAGGCTTTCGGAGATTCAGGGACACCCTTAAATCATGAAACAGTAGGCTTTTATGCTAGGGAGAATGGCAATCTGTATTATTGGTGTCTCAAAATGAGCTCGAATGTCTTTTCTAGGCCTCGAAGGTTAAGATATAGAATGGAATGTCGATTTTTACATTGTGGTCTGCTTATTCTTTCATGTTTTTGCATCTCTTGTGGAAACATTATCGAAATCGATAGGAATGTTCTTGCACAAGGCGCTGAACCAGGGCCGGCAGTTCAAATCGCTTCACAAAGTAACCCAGAATCAACGGCGGGCTTTGAGCTCGAACCGGAGCCAACGCCGGATTTCCAACTTGAACCAGAACCAGAACCAGAACCAGAACCAGAACCAGAACCAGAACCAGAACC
>JAHDBA010000013.1:0-69901 GCA_020630615.1 Myxococcota bacterium
TTGTCTCCTTCATATTCTTAATGAAAGAGGACTCAACTAAAAGGGGGTAAGGTCAGAGCTAGATAATAGTTTTGACTTTATAAATGCCATTGTAGGTTTAAATAACCCTAAATGGAGCGTCATTGTTAAGTCTGAAGTGTTTTCAACGTTTGATTTAGACTGGAATGAAGTCAAGTTCTTTAGAGAAAACTTATCTAATGATGCTTACCACTTGTTATTGACTTTAGTTGAAAAATGAATTTCGGTTCTTTTTTTAAGGCTTAACTAGCACCGAGTCTTTTTTTTTGACTTCGAGACTTGCGTCTTATCGTTTGATACTGACATTCCTGGCCTGTTCCCCGTTTTTTTATCCACTTACAAAGTTAGTCTCTGCCTTTCGATTGTAGCAAATTTACAAGGTGTTCCGTACCCCAACGCCGAATCCCTATCTTTTTGTGACGGGCTTTTGAGTGTAAAACTTCGTTAATCCTTTGATAACAACCCGAGGTTCAACAATTGAATCAAACCATTCAAGATTCAAACACTCATCTCGTAGCTTGCTGTTAAAGCTTTTGTTCTTGCCATTCCTCCGTGGTTTTCCAGGCCGAATAAACAAGCTTTGAACCTTTTGTGATTCAAGACAGTCCCTGAGTCCAAATGGAATGAACTCAGAGCCCTTTTCTGAGCGTATGGCTTCAGGTTTGCCTCGTGTGATACAAAGCACCTGAAGCCTCTTAAGTACGTCTCGATGCTTGATATTTGAACCTACAACCGTGCCTAAAGCCTCTCGGGTATGCTCGTCAACAACAATCACGCGCGATTCATTCGGCACATTCAGATGACCCATTGGGTGTTGTGATTGAACACATGAAAGAGCACGGCATTTCACAACTTCCAGTACTCGATGCGCCAAACGAGTTGAAAGGTCTTGTTTCAGAGGTGCAAATCCTTGACGCGCTTGTTAAGGGTGACGTGAACATGAAGACACCTGCTAAGACTATTGCGTCAATGGACAACATTGCGATTGTAAGAAAGGACACTTCGATCTCGGTACTCACAAACCACTTTGCAGAAGGTAAAACAGCCGTGATTCTGGACAGCGATTCTGTCGCCGGCGTTCTCACAAAAATTGATTTGATTGAGCACATGACGCATGCGATGCGCTTACTGGATGCCGTGTAGACTGTCTGTCTATTCCCTAGCTACACCTCACTTCTTACGCCCTATTAAAAGAACTTTTGAGCTGAACATTCGTATATAAGGGTATAAAAAACCTCACATCTATGAGATGTGAGGCATTTTTGTGTTTCATTAAAATTTTATGGTTTTCGGTACGATCTTATCTGCGCTTACGACGCCGCAGGAGCACTAACGCGAAAGCAGCCAGAGGCATTGCACTCGAGCCACCAAGCGCACTGCACCCTTCCCGCTTGATGATTACAACCGGTTCTCCAGAACTGTTGCTGCCACCATTATTGGTATCGACCAAACCCGTTACACCGTCTTCAAAGCTATCAACCTCTGTTGAGCTTGAACTCGCCCCAGCCTCGTTATCTGCCCCATTTGTATTTGGGTTATTTGTGTCCGGTACATCGCTTGAGCCACTACCGGGCTCAGTGCATTGTGCATCGGCGCCACACACTTGACCTTCACTGCAGTTGTACACTTGCTGGCGCGGGTCGTCACAGTCAGGGTCATAAAGACCACAGTCGCAATCACAGCCATCACCGCCATCGTAAGCGTATCGATTAGGATTACATGACCACGCACTCAAGTCGACTTGCTCGCAATCCTGCGCGCAGTTCGCCACTGTTTCACTACCGGTACAATACCCATCACCACATACTGCGCTACCTTGACCACACAAGCGTTCGCTTGGATACCCGCCATCACATAAATCCAAAACCGCTTCAGACGCGTACACAACATGTTCACCGCTCGCACTTGCGCTATGATAAACAACTTCATTGCACGAGCCATTCCAGCCGTAGTCTTGAGCACCCGCTGTTAAAATGCCGACGACTGCTCCGCTGTCATCGAAAACGCCAGAACCGGAGTTCCCACTAAAGGAGTCGATATGGGCATTAAAGAAGGGTGTTCCCCGGCCATATTCGCCACTCACATCCCCACCGTCATCAATCTTTGCAGGCAAGCCTGAAGGGAAACCGATTAAAACCAAGTCTTCGCCATTCGACACACGTTCCAATCGTACTGGGGCGGGTTCCCTTTCTGAACCGACAGGTCGGTCAAGCTTGATAATCGCATAGTCGCGACCCGCACGATCGGTCACACTTACGAGAACTTCTTCACACGCGTAAAAATCATCTTGCTCCATATAAAGTTCATCTGGACCACGATAAAAATAATCAAATGCCCAATAGGTGCCCAAGCAATCCGAACGTCCACGTGCACAATGCCCCGCTGTCAACACCAAGTCATCATCAATCAAGGTCCCAGAACAACTCGATAGTGTAGGTTGCTCAGCAAAGCGCTCACCAGAACAGAGACCATGCGTATCAGCAAGGGAATATGCTGATACAGAAATCTGACCGTTCGAGTTGAACTGAACGTTATTTGCACTGACGCGCGCAACAATCGCCCTCTCAGTCAAATTTTGTAGCACCCTCGGTGCGTCATAATAATCAACTCGATCGTCGTCGCCGTAAATCGCGCTCATACTCTGCTCAGACGCAGCTGAAAACTGGAGTTCACTCGTCACCTGGCTAGCGCCGCACCCTGTAATCAGTGTCGCAACGAGTGTGCTCAAAATTAGCTTGTATTGTGAGTAATGTTGAGAAGAGTGTGAGTATGAAGAGTCATGTCGTTGCACAGTTAGCCCCTTGATGCGAGATGAACGCATCGTAATCGCGATTCTTAAGAGAAAGAAAGTCAATGTTTGAGACAGAACAATCCAATTAACTGGATAGCCGGTGTCGAGTGTCTCAGCGTCGAACCCATATCACTTGTTTGGCGCGTTCAAGCCTTTCAAATGCGGGTAATTCAAGATGGGTCTTTGGTCCACATTTTATGACGACAGGTACGTCATCCGAAATAACGTTCAAAAAAGTGTTCACTTCTTCTTCTTTGCTAAGACTTTTTTGAGCAGTATCCTGCGTTTTCGCCCTATAAAAAGCGCGCAGCGCCAGAATACTTTTATCTGGCGTCCCTTTGAGCTCACCCGCATCGTACATTGGGTCCAAATAGATTGCACCCACTTGGGTATCCTGAACTATGGATTCCAATTCAAGTCTCTTTGTTTCACGAAGTACATCCAAACTATTTTTATAAGTGAGTGTCAATGAATCTGTAAACACAACACTTTTGCCATTCTTCAGCTGTGTAAAGAAGGATTCCGGCGTCAAACCTATCGTTCGTCTCAGGCCATCTGCAGCGATATAAAAAATCGCTTCGCTTTTTTCGAAGGCCGCAACGGGGATGTGATTTAGTGCAAGAGTACTGGTATCGCGACACCATCCGGCGGTGAGGTCCAAAACTTTTTTGCCAGGTCGGGTGATTCGTTGAACTGTCTCGAGGGCAAGGCTGAGCGATCTGCGACGACTCGAGAGGCGCTGATTTCGATGCTCGGGTGTATAAAAGACCACGCCCTTCCCTCTGGGGAAGTACATGCCGAGCGCGTTTTCTACCAAGCCGAAAACCGGACTCACAATTGCTTTCAGATCAATGTCGGCACGCGCAATGCTCTCAATACGCAAGGTGGTTGCCCATGCTTGACGCAGCTCTAAGGAGCTTACGTCATCATAAACGAAAGTCGATAAGCCTTGGCCTATTCCCATGGCTCAACATAAAAATCGGGGAAGAGCTTTTCTCCGGGCACACACTGATACTTATCGAAATCGGAGTAGCCGCAACTTTGTAAAAACTCTTCTTCGATCAAGGTTTGGCCCGTTACCTCACCGGGGCCTTTCTTGAGAAGCTCAGCAACTGCATCGGCCATAATTTCAGGTGTACGGCTATGCTTGCGGCCAGCATCGCCCAAGAGCATATCAATTGCAGCAGTTGCAATAGCGGTTTTAGGCCATAGAGCGTTCACGGACACGCCTTCCTCTTTGTACTCTTCGGCCAAACCAATCGCTACAAGCGACATTCCGAATTTTGAAATTGTATATGCACTGTGTCCGCCGATCCATTTGGGTTTCAAAGACACGGGCGGTGACATGTTAATGATGTGTGCGTTCTCTGATTTTTTAAGATGCGGCATCGCAACCTTGGCGCAAAGATACGAAGCTCGAACATTGATGTTTTGCATCAAATCGTATTTTTTCATCGATGTTGAGGCCAGATCTGTCAAAGAGATTGCTCCAGCATTGTTGATTAGAGCGTCCACACCACCAAACTTTTCAACAGTCTGATCGACCATCGATTGAACTTTCTCTTCCGAACGTACATCAACCTGTACAGGAAGTGCGTGCCCACCCGCTGCCTCAACTTCTTCCGCCACACTAAAGATTGTTCCGGGTAGTTTAGGGTGAGGTTCAGCACTTTTTGCGGCAATTACAATATTCGCTCCCTCGCTCGCACAGCGCAGCGCAATTGCTCGACCGATTCCTCGACTTGAGCCTGTGATTATAATGGTGCGGTCTTTCAAAGTGGTCATATCTTCTTCCTTGATCATCACAGTTCACAGTTGCAAACTTTACATTGAGCTTGATTATTGGCAGGTTCGCAGTCGTCAAGCAAGTGCCCACAACCGGGTCCGATGAACCTTATCGAGGAAAAACCCATGGATAACGCGTCAGCATTGAAAACAGCCTTTGAAACCCGTGCCATTCACGCAGGCCAGTCGCCAGACCCAACGACGGGCGCGATTATGACGCCAATTTTCCAAACATCGACGTACGTGCAGGCAGGGCCTGGCGAGCATACTGGCTACGAATATTCCCGCACGGGAAACCCGACCCGAACCGCATTGGAAGCCAACCTCGCAGCGCTTGAAGGCGCAACCTTTGGACGATGTTTCAGTTCTGGCTGCGCAGCAACCACCGCAATCCTAATGTGTCTTCAAGCTGGTGATCATATTGTCGCCTCCGATGATCTCTATGGCGGAACTTTCCGCCTCTTTGACAAAGTTTTTCGGAATATGGGTTTTGATTTTAGCTTTGTTGATATGCGCAATGTCGAAAATGTGACTTCCGCAATCCAGGACAACACCAAACTCATATGGGTCGAAACGCCAACCAACCCAATGCTCAAACTGGTTGATATTGCCTCGGTGACACGCGCATGTGGGGATATTCCTGTCGTTGTGGACAACACCTTTGCGACACCTTACCTGCAGCAACCGCTTTCACTGGGAGCTGCTTTGGTTGTTCACTCGACTACAAAATATATCGGTGGACACAGCGATGTTGTCGGTGGGGCGGTTCTTACATCAGATTCATCATGGGATGACCGTCTCGCCTTTGTTCAGAACTCGAGCGGTGGGGTCCCTGGCCCAATGGACTGCTTTTTAACTTTAAGAGGTACGAAGACACTTCACGTTCGTATGGACCGTCATCTTGAAAACGCCCAACACATCGCAGAGTTTCTAGACTCGCACTCAAAAGTAGAGTCCGTGATCTACCCAGGCTTAGCGTCTCATCCTCAGTTTGACCTTGCTCAAAAGCAGATGAAAGGCCCTGGGGGAATGATTTCTTTCGTCGTCAAAAATGGATTGGATGGCGCAAACTCACTTTTGAAAAATACTAAACTTTTTTCACTGGCGGAAAGCTTGGGTGGTGTTGAAAGCCTGATTGAGCATCCAGCGATTATGACTCATGCCTCCGTGCCCAAAGCACAACGCGAAATACTTGGAATCTCAGATGGCTTGATTCGTGTTTCAGTTGGCATTGAATCCAAAGATGACCTGGTCAACGATCTTGAAATTGCACTCGACAATGTTTGAACGCAAATCAGACGTAAATGCATAAAAGAGCATCAATTCACGATACCTTGGGAGCAAAACATGACACATAAAGTTCCAGACAAGCCTTCTTCAAAAACAAGATTTTTAGTTTTGACTTCAATGGTGTGCTTCGCGCTGTGGATGTGTGGGTGTGCAACAAGCTCGAAGCCCAATGTCGAGGCTACACCTGCAAAGAAGAATGCCGAATGGCGAGCGCCGCAATCGAGGCCAGGGACGGAAAATGAAGGCCCAGAGCTCCGGGAAGCACGCCTCGCATTGGTTGCATATCTTGAAGCCATTCAAAAAGGAGAAGGCAAGAAAGCGCAGCGCTTGGTTCAGAAGAACACCATGGCACATTTTAGAAGCGTGCATCATCGGACACTCTATGCCGAGCAAGAAGAGCTACTGACCTTAAACTCCTCAGACCGACTTATTGTTCTACGTCTTCGAAGCGAACTGAACCACAAGGCATTAAAAGCTTTAAACCCAGAAACCTTTTTCGAAACGCTCGTGAACCGTTCGTTGATGGGTTCTCAGGGTCTTGGCACGTTAGAGATTGGCCCCGGAACGCTACGCGGTCCCGATGCGCACTTTCAAATTTGGTCACAGAATCAATCCACAGGGGTCCACTTCAATATGAAAAAAGAGGGGGGAACGTGGCGCTTTGATTTTCTAAAAATGCGTGATTTAAGCGACCAAAGTATTCAAGCAGCACTTGAGAGCAAAGGCTTGGATCCAGTGCTCTTTGAAATGCAGGTGCTACAAAAAGAACTTGGCCATTCTGTAGACCCCAAGGTGTGGAACGCCCCCTTGAAAGAGACGTCGACCCCTTAGGTTTTTTACCGTGCTGTCCAACTTCACTTGCGCGTTCAGACATCGAATGGTGAACACGAAGAAGCCATCGTGTGTATGCATCAAAGTCGATTTCGTTGAGTGCCTCTCTAGGGATTGCGCCCAAGTCAAAGGCAACAACTTCACAGCAATTTGTTAAATGTTCAAATATTTCGTGAAGCATCGCGACATTGGTGGGCTGAACCCGAACGCATTGAGCATCATCGGGTATTTGACCATCACTTTTCTGACTACAATACGTGGCCAAACTCGATCCCCCCCAATCAACATGACAAAAGATCTTCGTCTTTGGCATGGGGTGAAAGAGTTTAGTTAAAGATTTCCACCACTCTTGAGGTCTTCCGAATCTTGTGAGCTTCATGAATTGTATGCGATCGCACATACGAATGATGCGCCTCACTTGTCGAATAGCCTGGAGAAGGATACGACAAGCTATGAATTTCCCTATCCAAAGTTCGAGTGCTCAGAAAACCGACACGACGAAAGATCCGCTTGAGATTGCCCCAAATCGGCTTGATGACGAAACTTCATCGCTGATTCGCGAAGGCTTTGAAGATCGCTTTGCCAGTCAATTGCGTCCCAGTGATGGACTTTCTGTCACAGCGTACCAGGGTACAGAATCAGCATACTTGATCATTGCTCTGGGAAGCCTCGATTCTCGAATGTTCTTTCATTTTCTCGTCGATGCGGTGCAAGGTGAAGGCTTTGATGGCGCGCTCGGCATTGTCCTTGATTTTGCCGAAGGCTGCCTGAGCGAGTACCTCGAGTCGGAACGTGAAGCACACCTTCCTTTAGACTTTAAGGCCTACGATTTTGAAAAGGCAAAGGTCTTTGCCAAGTCGGACAAACGAAACCTTGTGGCAGAAAGCCATCGAGATGCGCTTTTAGAAGATCAAAACGAGGCGGCACTCCTAGAAACCTGAATTAGGAAATCATCACGAAATGTTTGAAGCTGAGCAAGGTCATATGGAACGAATTTTTTTGATGGGGATTCAGTCTGCACACTCTGCGTGTTCACATTCGGGCTTGAGCTCTGAGAAAAATCTGGTTGGTACGAAAAATTAACATCGACAACAAGATAATTTTTGTCATCAACGCGATGAAACCCTGTGTAAGAAATGCCGTCACGCATTGGTGCATGAGAGCCAAACCCCTTCCAGGATTGGACGCCTGACTGTTCCGATAAGGAATCTTCATTTTTCTGAACTATCATCTTCCACTCTGGTGACTTCAAAGACCCGATAAGCAGATCCGCTGTCTTCGAGGTGATCGAATCCGAGCTCAGCATGGAGTAGTCTGGCTTGCCCAAGTGGACCTTTAGACTTCGTTGAAGCTCTTTTTTCCGAAAGCGATCGAGACGCACTTCCCCACTACGTGTGATCCAAGATCCTGACGTCCAACCTCTTGCCATCTGAAAAAGATAAGGAGACATTCGAATACTGAAGAGTCGTGCCTGAGGTGGTAAAGCGCCTCTTCGAAATGTGCCATCGAGACGAATTGAAAAACGATTAAAGGCACGCAACATGTCACGCTTCCAATGCGTCTGTGCAAGTTCGCTTCGTTGTGTGCGCACCAAACAAGACAAGGCGTCAAAACGCTTTTTCTTCTTGCACGAATGACGGTTGGCCTCATCAAAACCTGTCTCACGACAGCGTCCCAGCTTGAGCGGACTTTGAGCGCAAGCCCGATGATAGTATGCCAAAGGCATAATCCGACTCGTACCGGGGTGGACATGGTCTCCCGAAGAAGGGTTCTCCTTTGGTGCATCGACAAGGATCACATCACCCGATATTCGGTCCACTCCAAAAAGTTTGAGTTCACGGATGACCTCCAGGACCTCTGAGAAGTCTAAGGTTGGGTCGCCGCTCGACGCAATCACCAGGTCGCCCTCGAGCACATGTTTCTCCAGCACGCCGGATAAGTAATAGCGTGTCTGAAAGCGAAACGAAGCGCCCAAGGTTCGAAAGCTATCCAAAAAAAGAGAACGTTCAGCGAAAAGTTTCTCGTCGACGTCGTCCCCGTGAATATGAAATAGGGGATAGCGCGTCTGCGGCGTGACCAATAAAACACTCGAACGAATCGTAATATCGTCAGGTACTTCTTCGCGAAGCCATCTTCGCAACCCACCAACATCTAAACCTTCATGCCGGACACGAATCGCTTGCTTCTTTTGATTTTCAACGATGCGCACGACTTTGGGATGAATTGTAGTGGAGATCCATGCCCGCACGCCGACCGCGCCTATCGGCACAACTGCCAAAAGCAGCAACATTATAAATGAGCCCATTGTACGCATGAAATAATCCCGCATTCCTATGCGGAGGCTACCCTAGCTTAAGCTTTCACGCCACTTTCAACACGAGCTTTATCGCTCTCTTAGAAAGCCAAAACATTTTAGGTGAAGAATCTATAGCTTCACATACTCGTACTCAAAGGGGTTTTGATTGATCCCCTTATTGGGAGGTGCAATCCAGTTTGCGCACTGGCCTGGCTGCGTGACCTGCTTCATAAGGGACCGTACATACACTCGATCATCTTCATTCGGCAGCCACTCATCATGGTGCGCATTGAACTCTTCTTGATCAATGAGGTTCCCTTCAGGGTTAAAACGATGGGTGCTATAGATCCCAACTTTTCGGTGAAATCGTTTCGACGGCAATGTGAACTCAAAGTCAAAGCCATGCTTTTTAACTTCTCTGTTCCATTTTTGAACCGACTTTTCATTGTCATCGATATAGTTGTCTCGAAGCAACTCGTTCATAGCATTTCGCAAGGGAACATCTTCTTGAGTTAAGCGACCGTCTTCGACACAGGTCATGGTGTAATAGTCATTCAAGCAAAGGTGCTCATCGTGCTTTTTCATTTCCCAAGCGCGACCTTTGAGGCCTGCTGCAAAATAGTTGGCAGCGTTGGAACTTTTTTCAGAACCAAAAAGGTCCAGCGAGCTGGTGTACCAGAAGTTGATGTATTTTTGAATTAGTGTGAGCGGAACACCTCCATAAGGGCGTACATCATCGCAATCGTGCTCTTTCATCATCTCGCAAGCTCGACGAACAACCCGCTCAACCCCCGTGACACCAACAAACATATGGTGCGCTTCTTCTGTCAACATGAAGCGTGCAGTGCGGGCCAGAGGATCAAAGCCAGATTCTGCAAGACTCAAGAGCTGATACTTTCCATCTTTGTCGGTGAAATTTGTGAACATGAAAAACGAAAGCCAGTCCGCAATCGGTTCATTGAACGTGGTCAAGATACGTGGTTTGTCCACGTCACCACTTCTTCTTTCAAGAAGGCCTTCTGCCTCTTCCCGACCATCTCGACCAAAATAAGACTGAAGTAGGTAAACCATCGCCCACAGGTGCCTGCCTTCTTCAACATTCACCTGAAAGAGATTTCTCAAGTCGTAGAGCGAAGGGCATGTTTGCCCCAACAAACGCTGCTGCTCAACACTCGCAGGCTCCGTGTCACCCTGTGTTACAATAAGGCGCCTGAGTGCATTGCGATGCTCACCAGGGACCTCCTGCCAAACATCCCGTTCGTGGTTGTCACCAAAACCAATTTTACGACCGGGCTCAGCTTCAGAAAGGAATATCCCCCAGCGGTATTCGGGCATTCGAACATGATCAAAGTGAGCCCAGCCTTCTCGGTCAACGCTTACCGCGGTTCTCAAATAAACGTCTTTCTCTTGGAAGCCCTCAGGGCCCATGCCTTTCCACCAATCGATGAATTTGGGCTGCCACCGCTCCAAAGCTCGCTGTAAACGTTTGTCATCACTGAGGTGAACATTGTTGGGTATTTTTTCGCTGTTGATGGCAGATAAGGTCATTCAAGCTCCTTAGAAGCTCTTTTTTATGCGATTTGCCAACCTTTCTCAAGTCCAATGAACTTTACGAGAGGAAAACTGTTCGAGAGTGTCGAGAAGCCCTCTTTTTGAGCACGTTTAAGAAATTGATTGGTAAATCTTCATGATCTTTCGATTATGGTTCACCGCCTCTCCAGCTTTTGCACGTGCATCATGTTGAGCGTCAATCCACGCGTCACCTTGGCGCATACGGTGTTTTGTCCATGCTTTTTCAATCAATGGCCGAAGTGACTTTGCATCACGAACAGGAGCATGCCGCCCATGCACTCGTTGAAACTGTGCATAGACATCACGCGCAACACCGGGACCACAATTGTATGCGATCAGTGCTAAACGGCACCGTGTTTCACTGTCTGCAACATCATTAAAATCAAGACTCGCATTTGCGATAAAGCGCGAAGCGGCAAACGCTGCCTTTTTAGGGTTAAGCCTTTCGTCTTTTCCACCGGATTTCTTTAGGCCATAGTCCTTCGCAGCGGCCGAAGTGAACTGGAATACCCCCCGGGCTCCTGTCGGCGAACGAGCGTCAATATCCCAATGATCGCCCCCACTCTCATGAATCCCAAGCGCTATAATAAAGTTTTTATCCACGCCAAAACGCTCGCAAGCAAAGTCCAATGATGAAAGCCAGGAACCCGCAAGCTCAGTCGACAACGCTTCATTGCCCAAACCTATCGTCTCAATAAAATCGCATATTTCTTCTTCGGGTATCTGGCGTGCTCGTGTGTCAATTTCGACTTCAAAATCTTCAAAACAAGCAAGGTCGCCAAGACGTATCACCGAAGGATCGGACATCGTCATTTGTAACGCACTCAGCCAAAAGTCTGCCGTGCCTTCAGCAGGGTCTACGACACCTAGCCCTTGGCTCGATAGGAACGACGAAAAGCTTTCCATCCGCGTTTCTCCGCGTAAAACAAAGCGAGAAGGTGCATTCGAAAATTTGAACTCTTTCAAGAAAGTATCCAATGCCCTTGTTGCAGCGTTTGACGGGTCGGAGTTCAGGAGATCATAGATGCGCTTTGGCTCATCGAGCATTTGATCGAGCTCAAGAGCACTCTGGTCACATCCAAGTTCAATTAATATCGCTTCAACAACATCACGCCCACGCTTTGCCATGTCTGGATGTTCAACAGACAAACGTGACCAGAAGGCTTGTGCATCTTTTTTTGCACTCTGAGCTTCACACGCATAGCCAACTTCAGTCTCGCAGCCATCAGCTTCTTCGACGATTGCATTGACAAGATTATCGTTGCTTTGCACTGGGCCGATCCCCGTGTAAGCATTCATCGTGCTTGGCATGATTTTATCATGCTGCTCCCGAAAGACTTCGAAATGGTCGTCAATCGATTGGCCGGACAACGCTTCATGAACACGTGTCTCCGGCGACAGTCCTTGATCGAGATTGCTTGAGTTCGTGCTGTCCCTTGATGCACCCACGTCGCCTTGCAAGTTCGAGTTCTCAGATTGTGCATTGGTATTGAGTTTGGTGATCCGCATTCGTATAGATTAGAACAGCACCGCTTTTTTTTCAGCTCGAACAAGCCAATTTCGTATCGGTTCTTTGACCGATACTTAATTTTTTTGTTCTAGAACGCTAGCAGCGTCGTGGATCAAAGGCTGGATTTGTTGGCTTGCCGTAGTTGGTTAGCGCTCCTTCCGGCCCTGTTGCATTGGCTCGAGTAAAGATCCAGTTTTGCCAAGCGGTTAGTCGACCAAAGATCCGTGTTTCCATTGTCTCTGGGCCAGGCCATCTCAAGTTCGCTTCCATACCGGTGAGCGCATCGGGGGACATCGCAATGCGTTCTTCGACAAAGAGGCGCACCTCATCCGGAAAATCGATATCATCCCGACAGAAGGTCACCAGCCCCGCACGTTCAGCTTCTTCAGGTTCAAGTATTTTGGACGTTTGACAGAGCTCAAGGCATGTCTCTAAGGCTTTTGCATTGCCATAAAAACGTGTTTCGAGACGCGTTAATCCATTGGCCATTGGGGCCTTACCATCATTAAACGCGGAGAGCTGGATGGATGAGTTTTCTTCGCCCTCCAAATCATCCAAAATGTACGAACGATCGCTCAAGAATAGGAGTTCCGCAAGGCAGCCGACAAAACATGAACTCGGCGTGACGAGGCCTAAGAAGGTCTTTGAAGTCATGTCCAAACGCTTCAAGACGCGACGCATGTGCAGAAAGCACTCAAGAGCAAAGCGATCGCCCTGCTCGACACCCTTTAACATGCCTTTCTCTGCCTCGAGCACGAACTCAGCACGGCCCTCTGTATGCAGTTCTACAAGTGCAATTTCTAAATGGTTCATTCGTAAATGCAGAATCGCATCGTCCAACTCACGAAACGCACGAAGCACCCATGCGTTTGCACCTTGTTTTCGAAGACTGGGTCCCGCAGTAGGCGGAGCCTCAAGAGGTGCACGTACTGTGAGTTTCGCACTCCGTTGAATCGGATCGATTGATAGTCGAACATATTGATAGTCACGGTGAATACCATCAAGCGCAACTTCGATAGGAGGAAGCACAACGGGATCACCCGAAATGTGAGTGTCGTTCTTCGCCAAAATATTCGCGCGCTCTTTAATCGTATTTTCAAAGGTGCTTTTGGGTGCAATCCAATCCACCAAGCCCCAATCAACAGCGCGTTGACCGCGCACGCCTTCGGCAACAGAGGAAAAGAAATCTGCCAGGTCTCGACGAACTTTTCTTTTATCGGTCACGCGAGTTAATCCGCCAGTCCCGGGGAGCACACCCAGCAAGGGTACTTCCGGAAGTGAGACTGCAGAATTGCCGTCGTCGATAAGTCCGATTTCATCGCATGCGAGTGCAAGTTCGTATCCACCTCCCGAAGCTGTTCCATTGGAGGCACAGAGAAAACGAATTCCAGATTCGCGGCTCGCCTCTTCAAGAGTGCAGCGGGTCTCATTGGTAAACTTGCAGAAGTTCACTTTGAAAGGGTGGGAAGTGGCACCAAGCATAAAAATATTTGCGCCTGCACAGAAGATCTTATCTTTCGACGCTGAGATAACGACACAGGAGACTTCGGGATGCTCAAAGCGAATTCGTTGAACTGCGTCGGCAAGTTCCAAATCAACTCCAAGGTCATAACTGTTGAGCTTTAGGGAGTAGCCAGCAAAAATGCCACCATCTTCCGCCACGTCCAACTCCAAAGATGCTATTGGCCCATCAACACTTAAGTTCCAATGTTTGTAACTTTTCGGATGTCTTTCAAAAGATTCAATCTTTTCAACTTTGTGCTTGGCCATGTGCGCTCCCTCCAATCGTTACATCCCCGTTAACAAGGGATGCACGAAAGCACCAGAAGTCTTCGAAGCAATCGCAAGCACAAAGCCCAGTCAATCTCTTCATTGCGTTCATCCGAAAAAGACCTTCAAATCCAATGCGAAACCCGATAGTTAAAGCTATGGACTTACTAGTACGCGGCGGACCTGTGATGTGGCTTATTGCTGGGGTTGCACTCGTCACACTTGTTCTTTTCTTTGAACGACTGATCGCTTTGAGACGCTCCAGAGTATGCCCAAGCGACTTTGTCGATCGCGTACTCAAGCTCGTTGTAGGAGATGAAAGCACTGGCCTCTTAGACGAAGGCGAAAAGGACTCAGAAAATCAAGTGGGTAAGACCTTACGATTGAGCGCAAATATAGAGAAGGCACATCTAATCGCCCAGGAATATTCAACGCCGGTTTCACATATCTTCCGAGAACTCCTTCAAAGCGCACAAAGTCACCCCATCTTTTTGCGCGAGTCCGCTGAAGATGGTGGTCGACAAGTCCTATCTCGACTGGAGCGCAACGTCTCATATTTGGCCACACTCGCGACAATCAGTCCGCTTCTTGGGCTTCTCGGAACAGTGACTGGCATGATTGCAGTCTTTCAGCAAGTCGCATTAACGGGAGTTGGCGATCCATTGGACATGGCCGCCGGTATTTGGCAAGCACTACTCACCACAGCTTTTGGGCTTTGCGTTGCGATACCTGCTTATGTTGCACATCGCGTCCTGGAAAATACGTTAGAGAAAAGGTCGCTCGAGCTTGAAGATGCATCCAATCGACTAATTTATGCGCTCTCAACACGAAAATGATCGAGGTGAAAGTACGATAAAGGAAGTAGAAGAAACCCTTCTCTTTAGTACCCATTTTCACCTTTGGAGTTGCTTTTTTTTTGACTTAAGCTCCCGAATCGTGGCTTGATTTTATGTGTCATTCCATCTAGACAGGAAGAGTTTCTATTTTACTATTTGAGGGAATTATCATTGACATCTTCGATTCTTGGTAGCTCACAAATACCCACTGAACGTGTAGAAGATTCACTCAATGAAACGCATCCGGTTACGGAAGCTCATCAAATTGTGCACCGGTCTCGTAGAGTTGGCGCCAATAGAGGCGCTAAAGATTCGAACGCGAGTCACGTCTCGTTGCTCCCTATTGAATCGATTCGTAAACGGCGAGCGGAAAGCAAATTGCCACGGCATAGAGTACGTAGGCAAACCGGATTGATTTTGACAGCTTTTGCCGCCTGCTTGGGGGTCATCCTCGGCACGACACTGAAAAATCCTTCATACTTTTTTGAAGATCCCTCATTGAATCATACAATTTCAACCGATCAAGTTGAGAACACCCCAATATCTACCCGAGCACCAAAGCAAAGTGAAGGTCAAGAACAAAGAAACGACCCATGGCACTCTGGTGAGAATACACTAAGTAGTGATGTGCGAAATCCAAAGGGTTTTGCTGGGCCGGGTGACGAGGCGCCCCCCCCTTTACCACACCTCTTTGAGCTTGCTCAATCCCATACCATGATGCCCGGCGAGACTCTTGGAGGCGCGTTGTCTCGCAGTGCACTGAACGAGAAAGATGCGCAAAACCTCCTGAAAGGGTTAACACAGAAAATCGACTTCAAAGTCCTACGCCCGGGAGACTCCGTTGAACTCAAAGAGATTGTCGCAAGTACGGAAACCCCCATGGGGTATCTTTGGAAAAACCCTAACGACAATCAAGACGTCGCTGAGTTTGATAAGCCCAAAGGTAACTTTCTAAGCTTCGACTACAAGGTACACAAAAAACACGGTGCTGCAGTCCATTACAACGCAACACCTTCGGCAAAAGACGGAAACCTCAATGTTTCAAGGATTGAAGCTCCCACGAAGATGATGGTTGAGAAGGTTTCCGGCGTGATCCAATCGAGCCTTTACAATAGCTTAGTAGGCGCAGGCGAACTGAGTCAGCTTGCCAATCAGTTTGCGGATATGTTTGGTTGGTCGATCGACTTTTACCGAGACCCGCAAGCTGGCGACGAGTTTCAGTTGATCGTTGAGAAAGAGTACAGTCAGGGAGATCTCGTTGGTTATGGGAAAATCCTTGCCGCCGAATACATCAACTCGGGACGAGTCCACTCAAGTTTTCGTTTTAACTCGACGGATGGAAAAGTCTCGGGTCTCTTTGACGAGAAAGGGGAAACCTCTGAGCGTCTCTTCTTAACCACACCACTTGCTTTAACTCGAATTACATCAAGCTATGGGCAGCGTTTTCATCCGGTGCTCAAGACTTGGAAAAAACATAATGGGGTCGACTATGGCGCGAGCACAGGGACACCCTTTTGGACAGTGGCATCGGGTACAGTCATTGACGCACGCTATAGTGCGAGTGCGGGAAATATGATTCGAATCCAGCACGTGAACGGTTATGTAACCGAATATTTTCACGCGTCAAAGATTGCACCCGGAATTCAAAAAGGCGTAAAGGTCAAACAAAAACAAGTCATCGGTTATGTTGGCACAACGGGTCGTAGTACGGGCCCGCATCTTCACTTTGGAATGCTGAAGAAAGGTGCGCACGTCAACCCAAGCACTCAGAAGTTCCCTGGAGGAAAACCAATGCCATCCTCATACAAAGCCGAGTTCCTTGAGCAGATTAAGCCTCTACAAGAGCAACTCAAATACGAATCTGCGACTCGCTCAGTCTTGCGCTAGGCAAAAGCGCTCTGACATGCGACTCCGGCATTCTATGCCTGCAAAGCAGTACGTGGGTCGGAACAGGGACTGTGTAGGAAGGAGGGACTATGGCTCTTTGGCCAGAGAACACTCCCCTTCGTGCGTGGCACCATAAAACACTCGACCCACACGAGTGGTGCCGATAGTGAGCTTGCCCTCTTTGTCTTTAATGTTCGTGAACGTCATCCAAAGCGCTGGCTCATCATCGCAGCAGAATCGATACTTGCCCTCACCTCGCCAAATTAATTTCACGAGCGCATCGTGCTCTTGAAGAAGAACAAGGGGGTGTGCCTGGATATCCCGGGGGCTTGGAGTCCACTCACCATGGATCCAACCTGAAAAATCCTTCTGCCACACACGCCATTTTGCATTCGTAGTGTTAACCTCCACACGCATTCCACCCTCACTCTCGCCATAGATGAGACAACTCGCACACTCACTCTTCAAGTCTTTAGGGCTCTTCTTTGTCTTGAGTAGGGCGCTCCGGTGTCCATTCGACAGCCAAGGTGGAAACACGAGCACGCCATCGTTCATTCCAGTCGGCGTCACGAGTGTGAGACCTGAACACGAAGACTCCTGACATTTTGGGGCTGCAAGCTTTTCGCGTTTAATACCTGCAGGCGTTAAAATCTTTACTTTTCCTTCCCGCAGCCACTCCGGTGCATCACTTTTGCTCTCAAAGCCTTCAGCATTATTTCGAAGCTCACAACCCATATTCAAGTGTGCTGAGCCTTCTTGAATGGGATAGAGTGGACCATCCGGCGAAAGCGATCGTTTTAAATTTTGCTCAACCATCTTCCTTTCTGACGCCGCTAAAGTTTTCTCACCGAGGGTGTCATAGGTGTCTGCCAGCTGAGAGCGTAGCGGAATATGGCTCGGCGCCAATGCAAGCGCTTGCTCGAGGAGGTGCCGCTTCTTTTTGGGTTCTGTTACCGCTTCAAGTTTTTCTTGAATCTTTGCCAAGCTCAAACTCTCTAAAGACAAATGTTTCTGATGGACATAACCGCTATCCCTTAAAGTATCCACACGAACATACTCGCCGACCTGCGCGAGGACTTTAAGGCGTTGGTTTAAGCGAACGTGGGATTTAAGCAATCCACGCACCGAAGGCCCTGTAAGGACGCGTGCAATCGGGTCTTTGACATAAACAACTTCGCCTTTCGTCAATGCATTTAATTGGAGAGCTCCGAAGACTATCGTGAAAAGGAGAGCTCCTTTGCACCTCTGCGCACATTGCTTCATACCACAAATGTTACCAATCAATTTTAGTTTCACTTTCAATTGCATCCCGTACACTCACCATTTAGCAGGAGCGATCATGGTTTCAGTCCACTTCGTTACTTTCCCGCGTAAAACAAGCCAAAGTCAAGACGACTTGCAATCTCTACGTGAGCGCGCTGAATTTCTCGCTCATAAGTTTCAATGTCCAGTGGGTACACCGAACGAGCTCAAGCGTCTTAAGGTGCTGCCAGATCGTGTCACCTACCATGTTCGAAAACCGGGTGAATGGGCGCGTATCAATTCAAGAAAGGTTTTTGCGCAAGTAGGGCTTTTTAAGAGTCGCCAAACATTGCGTCAACAAAACCCGATGTTTCGGGTACTCAAAACAATTCTCGATCAAGGTCACCGGCTTGATTCTATTGTGGACGGCACCTTCGGAATGGGCCGTGATGCACTTTGGCTTGCGGACTGTTTAGTGTACCTCAATCCGAACGAGGCTTCAGTGCTTGCCTTTGAAAGCTCTCCCATTCTTTCGGAACTTGGGCGTGCTGCTTTGATACGCTGGAGAAGTGAAAAGCAACCTTGGCAAAATGCCGCTCAAAAGATCGAGTTGCGGGAGGGAGAATGCCCATACTCGACGGCTGAATACCGAGACAACCCGAAAAACGTGCCGCAACTCTTGTACATGGACCCGATGATGCAGGTTCCCGGTGGTGACCAAGCCTTTGGCGCCTTTCGTTCAATTGCGGACCCTCGCCCCTTCACAGAAAAGTCCCTAGAACAAAGCTTAAGCTCTATCGACTGGGTTCTCGTAAAATCTTCCATCACCGAAAAGCCGCGTTGCCCCGAGTATCGTGTCTATCGGATTCGTGCCCAACGGTGTCGCTACGATTTGTACTCGCGGCATAAATTTCTTAACTAAGCGATACGAAACACTCGACCGAGGTAGATTCCCAGACCTCCGCTTATTAGCGCTCCAATAAGTGTCAAACTCAGTATAGGGATTACGCGAAGGTATTCTTCTGCTTCTAAGAGCTCTAACATTTCGATATTAAATGTGGAATATGTTGTGAAAGCACCGCAAAATCCGACGCCGAGTAAAAGATAGACGGGCGCCATATTCGTCTTTAAACCGGCTCCAACACAAAGACCTAAAACAAAGGCACCAAGAATATTAACCCATGTGGTTACCCCTGAGGGTAATCCATAGTCTTGCAAAGCGAGTGTACATGCATATCGAGCGCAGGCTCCAAAGGCCCCACCGATTGCCACAAGGAACCAATTCACCTTGAGTATCCCAAATTCGATGCAGGGTCGAAGGTTTCGACTTCAGCGTCTGCGCCGATGTTCTCCCAAAGAAAATCTTTTAATGTATTCAAACCATGTTTCGACATTGAACTCACATGAAAATTGCGGCTCCGAAAACTTTGATATTCCCTGCGTTGCTCTTTGCGTAACCAGCTTTCAAAGTGTGAAACAATCTTTGCGAGATCCGAATCGGCAGAGACCAAATCATGCTTTGAAAACACAACAATCTCAGGAAGCCCAGCAAGTTCTTCGCTGTATTTGAAGAGCTCTTCCCGCAACGCACGGTAACGTTCTGTCATGATACTTGCAATCGTCTCGATATCCTTCAAACTCACGTTTTCAATTTCATTGTCGTGCCGAAGTTGGTGCAGCTCCACGACCGGGGGCTCCACCAAATGCAAAATGAAAGACACGCGTTCTAAGTGCTTTAAAAACTTAATACCGAGTCCGTGTCCTTCCGCAGCCCCTTCAATCAACCCTGGGATATCGGCAATACAGAATGAGAATCGGTCATCTTCAACGATACCGAGTTGCGGCTCTAAGGTTGTAAACGGGTAATCTGCAACCTTCGGGCGCGCGGATGTCATGGCTCGCAGCAAAGTAGATTTCCCTGCATTGGGGAAGCCCAACAAACCGACATCGGCAAGCAACTTGAGGCTAAGCTGCAGTTCTCGTTCTTCGCCCAACAAACCCGGTTTTGAAAAATCAGGAGCCTGACGCGTCGAAGTTGTGAATCGCATATTACCATGGCCGCCAGATCCTCCACGACATACAATCTCTCGTTGACCTACCTCAGACAAATCCGCCAGAATAATATCTTGGCCCCGATCGATGATTTGAGTCCCTACAGGAACCTGAATCACAAGATTTTCTCCACGGGCACCATGTTGGCCTTTCCCTCGGCCGTTCTCACCATCTTTCGCAAACCAATTTCTCCGAAAGCGAAAATCGATTAGCGAGCGCTTACCCTCAGTCGCTTCAAATATAACCGAGCCACCATCACCACCGTCTCCACCGGCTGGACCACCTTTAACCACATGCGCCTCTCTTCGCCAAGCCACGCAACCATCACCACCCGCGCCGGCTTTGGTGTTGATCCATACTTCATCGATAAATTTCGCCATAGTTTAACCTTAACCTATTGGAGTGATTTGTCATTTTAATGTTTTTGATTGGCGAAGCCTTGGGCTCTCAGGTACTCTACGATGTGAGATTTACATTTTGGAGGATAAAAATGTTTACGAGAAAAGTTTTATCATTGTCGGTGGTCTTAATGGCCGTTTTTGCACAATCCCTGTCTGCGGAATGTGGAGATACCATCGTTGAAGTCGGAGAAGACTGCGATGATGGAAATACCGAGACGGGTGATGGGTGTGATAGTTGTGTCTCTGAACGAGGATGGCTGTGCGGTTTTGATATTGTACTCGATCAAGACATCTGCACACCGAGATGCGGAGATGGAATTATCGTTGAAGGTGTTGAAACCTGCGATGACACCAACCGTCGGAGTGATGATGGCTGTGCGGCAAACTGTATTCTTGAAGACGACTTCGTGTGTAGTGGCGAACCTTCACTCTGCAGAGCGGTTGGTGGCTGCTCAGACGGTATTCGGGATAATAATGAGCAATGCGATGATGGCAACTTGATTGCAGGTGATGGTTGCTCGCCTCAATGTACGATAGAGACGCTTTGGAACTGCGACACGAACGTCGAACCCAACCAATGTGCCTTTCGCACAACCTGTGGTGATGGCGTGATTAACGTCAACGAGCCATGTGACGATGGTAATGATGTTGACGACGATGGATGCTCGACACTTTGTTCTGTTGAAGATGGTTGGCGATGTGACTGTGATGAAGAGTTTCGCTCAATTTCGGGTGCGGGAAACTCTTTCGTCGGTGTTGTTGGGGGCATCGGGGGCGACTATCAAGCAATCGCGACATGCCCAACCGGCAGCGCAATTGTGGGGCTAGAGGTCCAATGGGCGAATCTCGCGAACAGCGCAGCATCGACGGTAGTGAGTGACACCAATATTATTTGTGCTGAAACAAATATTGGAAGCGGCCCCGGTCCGGTTACAACGGGACCCACCAGCGATATTGATTTCTTTGACGGAAGTGCTGCAACAGGCGGAGCCATTCAAGAACGACTTGAGTGTCCAACCGACCATTTCCTAGTCGGTATTAGCGCAGATGGCGGCGCAATGAATGCATCAGCAACTGACCTTCGAGGTTTTGATAATTTGGCGATTGTATGTGCTGAGGCTAGCACACTTGCGGATGACACTGTCACGCTTTCAGGTACGACTGTAACCGTTACATCGTCAGAGAGCGGATTTGGGCAGGTCTCAATGGGAACAACATGTCCGACGAACGAACTCGCAACCTCTATTGGTGGATACGGTCTTGTAATCAATGATCTTTTGGAACTTGGCTGTGGACAAGCCAATGCAGGCTGCACACGCTCATTGAGCGTCTGTACTGCGATTACTCCGTGGTGCGGAAACGGCGTTGTTGAGACTGGTGAAGAGTGTGACGACGACGCACGTGTTGATGGAGATGGCTGTTCAGTAGAATGCGCAATCGAAGAAGGGTACACTTGCAACATCGAAAATGTCCCCAGTGTCTGCACACCGGTCGGAGCGGAAATCTGTGGCAATGGTGTGGTCGAAAATGACGAAGCATGCGATGATGATAATCTTAACCCTGGCGACGGCTGTAGTGAAGAGTGCCTGATTGAAGGAGGGTTCCCTTGCGAAGCCAATGAAGAGTGTGAGTCGGGTGAATGTGCTGACGGAGAATGTTCACTTTTGAGCCTCGCACAATGCGGAAATGGTACCGTTGAAGAGGGCGAATCGTGTGATGATGATAACACGCGTCCTGGTGATGGATGCAGTGAAGATTGTTTGTTGGAAGGCGGTATCGCTTGCGACGCCGATATTCAGTGCGAATCCGCAAGCTGCATCGATGGTCTTTGCTCCTTTGCTGTCTCTGCGCAGTGTGGAAATGGTGCTATCGAAGATGGTGAATCGTGCGACGATGACAATGTTAACCCCGGGGATGGCTGCAGTGAAGAGTGTCTGATTGAAAATGACTTTGCTTGTATGAGCAACGAGGAGTGCGAGTCCGGACTCTGTGAAGAAGGGCTTTGCGCTGTGAATAACAGTAGATCCAGCGGCCTGCTTCGTTTTGAACTTGTGGGTACGAATAGTTGTCAGCAAAACACCTGGAGCC
This sequence comes from Myxococcota bacterium, assembly GCA_020630615.1. GTDB lineage: Bacteria > Myxococcota > UBA727 > UBA727 > JAHDBA01 > JAHDBA01. Next base: position 22,370 of record JAHDBA010000013.1, read on the forward strand.
CCTTCGCAAGCGCATTTATAGTCTTGCTCGCACGCAGACGCCGGGCAAATCAAAAGTCTTGAGTCCGCCAAACTGACGATATTGCAAAGCTCCTATTATAGGAGCTTTCTTAATTGGCCGACTCTTTGGCTACGTTTCGATAGGCGTCCAGTTGGGCTAAAAAGCAAACGCATCCGGCGGACAGGCATGCTGGGTACAAAAGCCACCTTGCGGAACACAAATACCACAATGTTCATTGCAACACTCTTCATCCATTGCACAAATACTGTGTCCACACACATCACCCCTATGGAACGCAACGCACACTCCAGCGCATTGCTCATGGCCCAGAGCTGGGTCACACAGGTCGCTTGCGTCATCGGTACATTCATAACCATGCGGGCATGGGTTCTCAGTGAGAAGATCGGAACAAGGCCGAAAACGTGGGCATTCTCTGAACTCCCAACTACACCCTTCATTGTCTTCGTCCTCAAGACACTGACCAGTATTCCCACCGACACTACCGTCCGCACAGGTTAAACGCGGTGCGCGCAGGGGGGCCCCACATGAATCAATGGGACAAGCCTCCACCGAAGGAGTTCCGCGTTTCATTTGTGAAACTTCCCCACATGAAAATCCCATACATACCAAAAATGCGGCAAAAGATAGTACCCAAGAAATTGTATTGAATCCCATTTAAACCTCGATTGAATCGAAACGTTAGTAAAGAGAGCCGCCTTAACAAGGCGGCATCATTGTAAAAAAAAGAACCCACGCGATGCAGGTTCTCATACAAACGTGTCCGATATTGAAGCGTTAAAATTTAAACGCCACCATCAAGCTCATCTTGCCATTTCTTGAGCTCATCCCATTTACCATCCGCCGCCATTTCAGCTTGCTTTGGCCAGGTGCCTGGGTTGTGCATTCGGTAACGAGGACCTGCTTCTTCCAAGTAGCCTTTAATCGTTTCTGCAGTCGAATCAGCGAGTTGACGGAAAGTATTCACGCCATTCTCATTAAGAATTCCTGCGATCTTTGGCCCGATGCCCTCAACTTTCGTGAGGTCGTCTTTAACATCGGTCGCTGCAGGAGCAGCAACTTTAGTGCTCTCTTTCTTTTTGGCTGGTGTACTCTTTTTCGGACTCGGCTTTTTAGCCTCTGCCTTGGGTACCACTTTATCTTGACCAATTGGGTAGACACTCGCTTTCTTGTGGCTTTTGCCTACACGCTCAAAACGAACTGTTCCCTCAATCAATGCAAAAAGCGTGTGATCTTTACCAACACCAACATTGTTACCAGGTCGAATCTTTGTTCCACGCTGACGTACAAGAATCATACCCGCTTTTGCAAATTGACCATCAGCGCGTTTCACGCCAAGGTATTTAGGGTTTGAATCGCGACCGTTACGGGTAGAACCCTGTCCTTTCTTATGTGCCATGATAAACTCCTAGATTAAGCAGAAATGCTTTTCACATGTACAATCGTCATCAACTGACGATGGCCTTGTTTCTTGTGGTAGCCCTGACGACGGCGTTTTTTGAAAACAATAATCTTCTTGTCCTTAAAGCCTTCGCCCTCTTCTCCGTTATCGAAAACTGAGCAAACGACTTTTGCACCTGATACTTTAGGTGCGCCAACTTTGACCTGGTCTCCACTCTTTACAAGAAGAATGTCGTCAAAAACGATTTCATCGCCTTTTGTTTTTCCATGGATGAAATCAACTTTGACTCGATCACCTTCGCTAACACGGTACTGCTTACCGCCTGCGACAAATACTGCATAACTCATTTTATACCTCGCTTTAAAGACGACAAAAACGGCGATGCCAAGACGAATCTTGCTTCGGGTTCGTGCCGTAGCGTTTGGGTTGCCCCTTGATCACTATGACCAAAGCGGATTTCACACTTTTCACTCCACGATGTCAATAACCTCAAGATCAGTATCGCCCACAATATATGCCTTGAAAATTTCCCACTCATGGCTCTTAAAGGAGTAACGTTCATTGGAACTCTCGCCCAGAAAAGTAACAATCACATCACCACTTGTGCTGTGGACGCGACAGGGAGCCTTTTGGACCTGGATTTTCGCCTTTAAATGCCGGAGCCGGCGAACCTGGCTAAAAACGCTCCGCTTTTGTGCATCGCGATATAAATCAGGAAAACGGTTTCGACTCGGAAGTGCCTTGTCCAAGTCAAGTATCTCTTGAACTTGCATGAGAATATCAACATTCTCAATATTGCGTTGCTTTAACACTATATTTTAAGAACCTTCGATCTCAATCTACAACGAAAAAATAATTGCCCGGAGCAGCTCGGTTGCATCCTCACCGTTTTCTGAATCATTGTGAAGCGAGGTAAAGATGACGCGCCCGCCCTGTGTACCATTGGGACGATATTCAAAGACCAAAGGTACGGCAGTCTTCGTGGCTCGCTGGTCTACAACTTGGCATGCACCCTCAAAATCATCACAACAGTTACCACGATCAAGACAATAGGCATTGCACTGGCACGAAGCACCAGGAACAACCGAACCACAGGCGCCACTGCACTCACCATAACCAAAATCATCGTCTTCACATAACGCCATATAGTCCGAGCAACAATTACCAAACTGAGAACAACGATCGTTACATTGACACGAATCGCTTGGGTTGTAGTCGTCTCCGCAACGACCCTGACAGGAACCGCGACCGTCATCGACAAAGGAATCAACGCCTGAAAGGACCTCTCCTTCAATTTCAATATCCGCTTCGACGAGAACACGTGTATTCTCACCCAAAGACTTTGCAAGCGCAACTCGACTGTCATGCAGCTCTAAACTTAAAGAATTTGAACCGATTAATAATGATGTTGACTCGTCAACGACGCGACCACTAAGCATTTGAGAGTTTGCAACCTCAGCCGCATTGAAGGTCTCATCATCTCCGTACCAACTCGCTGCCGTTGGAAACATCGTTTCCATCAAATCATACGACCAATCCGAAAAATAGATGGAACCACCTTCATCCACAAATTTTCGAAGATTATCCCGGACCTGTAGCAACTCACTAAATCCGATATGATCACCGGTGATCGCCCATTCATGGGCACCACAATTGATAAAAAGAATATCGTAATCTTTGAAGGCTTCGTAATCTGCAAACTCACTAGCAAGCCAGCTTTGCTGTGTAGCGTCTCGATATGCTTCGCCATGGTTTGTTTGGACAACTTCAAACTCGTTTGCATCAAAACCAAGCTGGATCAACACATCTTCGATAGAATCATGACCGTCATAAACACGCATATTAAGGTCGGGATCCCATTCACAAGAGTTGACTTCGCCCAAGTCGACACCCGACGAAGCAACAACCACGTCATCAACGGTTGTTGAGAACGAGCCGCGTTCAATACGTAAAGTATAGGTGCCAGCCTCGAGCGGCCCAAGAACAAAAGATCCATCGTTTTCAGTTAGGGTCTCAATCACTTCAACCTGAGTCCCCTCAACAATCTCAACAAAGACACGTGCGCCTCCCAGACCTTCGTCACTGTTTGGGGCGCAAACCTTTCCTTGCACTGCACTTTCAATGACTTCCGGTGGAGGCGGAATCTGACTGATCACATCATCGCTACACGAGCAGGACTGCGCTAATGCAACGAGAGCCAACATAAGACAATGTGACGAAGCACCCTCGAAAAGATTCACCCGGACTTTGTTGAAGATTCGGTTTAGTAAGGGATAAAAATTGCGGTCGGTCGAGAGCTTAAAAATCATACAGTGAGCATAGTGAACAACATCATTATGACAAGGCAGCTTCACTAAGGATTCGGCAATATTGAACGATATTTTTTGACCAAAAATAGAGCCGAAAATGCGTGATTCGGGGTTGTTTTTAGCCATGGGACCTCCACAATCCTGGGCCATCTTATGGAGATCATCATGAGTTCATTACGCACAGACGGACGACAAGCGAACGAAGCACGCGAGATATCGTTTCAAACGCACTACATTAAGCACCATCCGGGAAGCGTTCTTGTGAGTTTTGGCGACACCAAGGTTTTGTGCGCTTGCACAGTCGAGAAGCGTGTCCCCCCCTTTCGTCTTGATTCTGGCGGGGGTTGGCTCACCGCGAGTTATGATATGCTCCCCGCTGCGACTCATGATAGGCGCCGACGATCGAATAAAGGTCCGGATGGTCGTGCGACAGAGATTCAGCGTCTCATTGGCCGTGCGCTTCGAAACGTAGTGAACTTTGATGTTATGGGCCAAAAAACCTTTCATGTTGACTGCGACGTAATTCAAGCAGATGGTGGTACGCGTACGGCAGCGATTACTGGAGGCTGGGTAGCGTTGGCGCTTGCTGCACGTGATCAAATCGCGAAAGGCAAAATGAAATGTACTTTTGAGCAATTGGTTCATACGCAAGTTGCTGCCCTCTCGCTTGGGATCCATTCAGGGAGTGTGTACAGCGATCTGTGCTATAAAGAGGACGTTGCAGTCGATACCGACTTTAACTTGGTTGGACGCAGCGATGGAGCGTTAATCGAGCTTCAAGGTACTGCGGAAGGCGAGGCAATGACCCGAGAACAAATTAATGTTCTTCTGGATCAAGGCCAATCCAATCTGAACTCGATCTTTGATTTGCAACGCCAGGCTATCGCGTAAAAGAGCGAAGCTCTCATTACCTCTCATGCAAATTCTACTTGCAAGTCAGAACAAGAAAAAGGCACTTGAGCTTGAAAGGTCCTTTCCCAATTCCTCGGTTTATAGTCTCAACGATGTCGGGCTTGGCGATCTCGAAATCGTTGAAGATGGCCAAAGTTTTGAAGCCAACGCTGAGCTGAAAGTTGATGGCGTTCTCAATGGTCTGAAGATGCAAGACCGAAATCACCACATCGATCTTGTTCTTGCCGATGATAGTGGTCTCTGTGTAGACGCGCTTCAGGGTTCGCCGGGAATCTACTCGGCCAGACTTGCGGAGCAACACCCACTTCTCGCTCAGAGAATAAGCACTTTAGAGATGTCGGACACAACAGATCGTGATGCCCTCAACAATGGGGTCCTTTTGGAGCTCTTGAAGAATGTATCCGATCGCAAGGCATTCTTTTATTGTGCGCTTTGCGTTGGCTTTACCCATAGCAACGAACGTTTTTTTGTATCAGGGCGCGTGGATGGAGCTATCGGATCGATGGCAAAGGGAGTGAAGGGCTTTGGCTATGACCCACTCTTTGTTCCAAATGCTTTTCCGGAGCTTCGAATGGCGGAGCTAAGTGCCGAGCAGAAAGACTCCATTTCGCACCGCGGTCATGCTCTTCAGGCTCTTAAAACTTTGCTCAAAGCGCAACTTGGCCCCCTCGCACCTCTCGACTAAGCTACAACTATGAACACTTTGCGAAGCCAACTTTTAACAAGCCCACTGCGCCGAAGACAGCTTATTGAAGAATGCGGTGTGATTGTCCGTGACGAAGCGAAGGACATTCCAGGTTTGAAGGGAAAGATCATTCAAGGTGCCCTCAAAGCTGCGTCAAAGGTTCTACCGCGTGGGGTTGAAGATATCTTGGACAACTTGATTGACTCCTTTGTCGATCAACTCGAGCCGAACTACTTTGCGCACCGTAACGCCGGTGGAGATGCGCTTTCATTTTGTAAGACCCTATCTGGGAATATTGATTCTACAGCCGAAGTTCTTTTGGGCGTTTGTGATGATAAAATTGAAGCGCGTGCAGCTCGAAGTCTAAAACCCATCTATTCGCGATTGCGCCCTGGGGCAAAGCCCTATGTGGTTAAGGGCCTACCCAGAATATTGAGCGTCGTGGAGCGGCACCTGCGCGAATCCGAATAAACTCCAAGACACAACAAAAAAGCCTCTCTCATGAATCAACACTCAACATTTTTCACATCCATATCGCTCCGAAGAAAACCACTAAGGCTTAGCGAGGCGACGCTCTGCGAACCTGGAATCTTTGAGGAAGCTCACATTGACTTTTCGAAACTTGTTCGTGCGGAACAAGATGAGGTGAATAAAATATTCATGCAGCTCCTCAAGCACCACAATCGAGAAGAGCTTCTCAGCTCGGCTGATTCCCTTGATTTTGCCCTAGGTGATGAGGGTCAACTGACGCTTCAAACAGACTCGAAGCAAACCTTAGTCTTTGAAGGTGATGACGCAGATTCGAGTGCATTACTCAATGAGCTTTTGGCGTGGGTTTATGGCATTGCCGACGTGCGTCGTTGATATGTTTTCGGGCAAGCACAGTCCCGGAACAAAAAGTTGAACTCGGTTGCAAGTGGATTAGCGACGCCGGCGCGAGCGTACTGCAGCTTGTTGCAGTTCTTCCAGTTCTTTGAGCTCTTCAACGTCACGCCCGGGCTCAAGCCCCGTTGCAATCGACTCAAGAATATCAACCCGCTTGCCCAACGTCTTGTTCTCTTGCCGGAGTATACCAATCTCAGTTTGCAACTCTTCAATAAAGCCAGGTGCAAGTGATGCAGATGCTTGCCTCGCGTTCATCTCTTTGGCACGTAAATATGTTCGAGAAACAATGGATGCGATCGGCCAGGCAACTATTGCAAGTATAATGAGTGCTACGGTCATATGTTGCTTTCTAGTCGCTCCTACCCGATTTAGCAATCTTTGATGGAACAACATTAATACCCAACACGACAAAACCGAGCCCATGGGCTCGGCACTTCACTCCTTGAAAAGTGAACCAATCGACTTTATGGAAGTTCCGTAAAGAACAAATCATAAAGCCCCTCTTGACCACTCAAGCCTTCCACGCGGATCCAAAATCGTTCCCCATCGTCAAGCTCACTCAACGCGACCGTACATTGCACGAACCCAAAACCGTCACCACCAGCATCTGAGAAACCTTGACAATTGGCACCTGAACTTTGCGTTGTAAAATCTGGGCCTAAAATCGACAATGCGGGTGTGAAAGGAAGCAGGTTTTGTAGCAACTTTGGTACCAGTGTCACTTCGAGAACCTGAGGGTTGGCTGCACTGCGGCCTTGCGTATCCACGAGAAAGGCCATTAAATCCAAGTGACCTTCACCAAGCCACTCCTCGCTAACAACCGGCCAACTCGCAACATCGGGTTGAATCACCAGATCGTGGAAATCATCAATTCCTTGACCGTCATCATAAACGTCTTCGGTTGGCATACACCGTGGTGCACCATCATTGATCGTTAAACACATTGCGATTGGAGCTGCAGCAAACCCAAACTCAGCGCCAGGTGTTGGACAATTTGATTCATAAAAATCATCGTTCGAGTTGCAAGTTGGGGCACAATATTGGGCACCACCCAAAGCTGGGAATGATACGCATTGCATAATTCCGCCACAATCATCGTTCGTTTCACACCAACTATAAGCCTCTTTGGGCGTACAATCGTTATCATCGCTTGGCAGTGTTGTTTCGCTAAAGCAACAGCCATCGTTATCAATAGCATCGGTAATCACGAAACCTTGGATACACTCAGCCTGACATGTTCCGGCATTGGCAACAACAAAGCCTTGGCATGCGTCTGCAATCGGCCCTGGGGTTGCGGAGCATTCGCTCTCGGTTACACATGAGCCTAGTTGACCTGCCGGGATCGCAACATCACATGTTTCTCCTGAGTCCAAGATGCCGTTTCCACAACTCGGTTGTAGCGCAAGACAATTTGGGTCCTCAGCATTGGTAAGCCCTGTAGGACAACATCCATCGCTTCCGTCGTCTGCTACATCAATTACCAAGACTGCACACTCCACATCACAACTTGAAGCGTCTCCAGTCGCAAACCCTACGCGACAAGAATCGCTAGGGTCAGGGTTGGGGCATGTGTCAGGGCAACTAGGTCCACTCACTGCATTCGCCTCGCAAAGTTCTCCTGGCTCAACAAAGCCATTTCCACAAAGTGATGGACAATCCGAGTCTTCTGAAGCACTCCCACCAAGGCAACATCCATCACCACTTGACGATGTCGTCATCGGCGTATTCGTGCATAGCGCTGTACATGCGTCTCCATCTGTCGTTGAAATACTATCCAAAGTGCAAGGATCACCATCGTCACAGTCCGCTACAACGGGGCAAGCACCACTTTGGCCAATAGTGATTGCGGTATCGCATCGCTCGCCAGCGCCAAGTGTTCCATCACCACAGGATGCCGCACAATCGTTGTCGTTTGTACCATCCGCACTCGCTGGACAACAACCATCATCGTTCGCCGGAGAGCTTATAATGTTACGTACACAATAGCCAGTGCACGGGTTCCCTTCTTCACTTTCAACCCACTCCGCATTTTGACACGTTCCGTTTGATGTACATTCGTCTTGAGCCGAGCATTGGGCTGACGGATTCGTCGCAGCAATATCACAAACCTCCCCGGGATCGCGCACGCCATTGCCACACAATGGGAATTCATCGGGATTCGGTCCCGGTGGAGTTAAATCGTCGCTTTCATCCGTCCCTGTATTCTCATTTTCAAAGGCATTAAGACCCGCGTCTTCTTTACACGCACCCAGTCCAGAAATTAAGGAGATTACAAGGGCGAGACCGCCAAGGTTCCGACGACTTGCGCGAAATTTTCGCGTCCGCATCGTAGTCTTTGACGCAAGAGTGTCCTGAAAAGATGTTTCCAATGTCATGTGTATTCCTCCAACGGGGTCGAGATAAAACCCGACACGATAAAACTTTAACAGGTTATAGAGTACACGAGGAGTGAACTTGAACATCGGGACAATGACCGATACGGGCGCCAAAACATCGTTCGTCGCAAAGGACAATCATAACACTATCATCACACCTCAAGCGCGATAGCAAGGTCCGCCAACGTGCAATGAAACTGGACCTCTCCGGGCTCCAGGCCTAACCTTTGTTATGCTCAAAATCTCAGATAATGTTATATCCTCGCCATTGCGGCAAACCTGTCGTCTCCATCCTACACTTTTTTGCATTGTGCTTCGGGTAATCTTTTCGCTCAGCACAACCACGAGTTGGGCTAGCACTGAAGTCTGTCAGAAAATTGAGTTCAATCGTACATGGAATGCTTTTGTGCGTTCGGGTGTCCTTTATCACAACGCAATGTGCGGTGGCACACATGACGAAATTGTCACCGCCGGGTCAACTTGCCCTGTCGGATGTCGTGCCAGAAATCTCGAGAATCTCTTGGCGCAAAGGTCGAAACAAGACGCCGATCACATTCTGTCTTCTTGGTTCGAAGTCCTAACCTCCAACGATGCACTTGAAAGCGATCGAAAGCAAGATAAGGAAGCGCGCGCGCGTCTCTTGGCTCGTGTTCTGAAGGACCCAAAGCTCAATGCAGCACAACGAAAGACCATCCGTTCTCTGCTTTACGGAAAACTCGCGTCGACCTATGCGTCTCGAGTGTATTTCAAAGCAATGGGCGAAAAAGGAGCTCATAAAAACCCGGAAACGGTTTTGGAACGTGTCCGTGATTTCGCAGGCGCGCACCAAAACACGAGTGTCATTGAGCTCGTGCGTAGTGAGGCCCCGCGCCGATGGACATCCAGCGACTTTGATTGTGAAATGCAGTATTGGCTAGGACGAACCTACCGTAAAAAACGAAAATACAATCCCGCCGAGGAGAACCTTCGTGCCGTCGTAGAACGTTGTGCTGAACCATGGAAAAAAAAGGCTGGATTTCATCGAGCCAGAGTTACGAGTTATCGGCGCAAAACCAATTATTCCATTCTGCACAACTTCGTAAAAACATACCCAAATGACAGCTTAAGTGATGATGTTTTAATTTGGACCGCTAAATCCTATCTTGACGAAGGACGAACAAAAGATGCACTCAAAATTTTCAAACGTGTCGTTGATGAATACCCGCAAGGGGACCAAAGCAACTATGCTCGATTTCAGTTTGCGTTCAGAAATGCAACGATTGGCCAAAGAAGCCTTGCACTTGAAACCTTAGCCCAGGGGCTACAACTGGACGCACACCACGTTAAAGTGCTTGAGCATGATCAATGGCGATACTGGCATGGACGATTGCTCGCGTTTCCAAGACTCGATACCTTTGAAATCAATGCACTCGACGAGGAAGCCTTTCGCGGGTTGTGTGAACTTCAGAATCTCGCACAGGAGCGCTCCTTTTCATTTTACGGAACTTTAGCAGAGAACCTTCTTGCTCAAGTCGCGAAGAGCCAGGCCTCGATTTTACAAACCTGCCCGGATGCTGCCAATTCTGCGGGGGGCTTCGCAAAGTCGTTCTGGGAAAAGCGTCGAGAGAGAACGCAGAAGGGTGCTTCCAATGCTCTGAAAGAGCAGAGCAAAACATTGGAAGACCTTGGTCTTCACCGACTTGCTCAAGAAACAAAGGAGGCTCTCAAGTCCCAAATTGATATTCAAGGTGTTCAACAAACGGCACATGCACAACAACAAAGAGGTGACCTTGGGCGTGCACACCGAACGATGCGAAATGCAGGTTTTGCGCTCTTGCCGGGTAGCCCCGCAGCAGAACGTTGGAGAAGCAGTGGCCATGCCAATCCCTGGGCTCTCGCTTACCCTTTGGCGTATCAAAAGGAACTCCACAGTGCGGCGCGTGCAATCGATTTGGATCCACTCCTTATTCAGTCGATCGCTCGAGAAGAGAGTGCATTCAATCCAGTTGTCACGTCATGGGCAGGTGCGCTAGGGCTTTGTCAGTTGATGCCGGCCACAGCACGTGAAGAGGCCAAGCGCGCAAAGATTCAATACGACACCGATGAGGACCTCAAAGAGCCTAGCCTGAACGCTCAGCTCGGTGCCAATCATCTGGCACGTCGAATGCGCCAACTGAAGCATCCTTTTCTAGCAACCGCTGCTTACAATGCTGGGCCGGGCAACGTGAAAAAATGGAGAACATCTGCGTTTCCGAAAACCCTTGATGCCTGGGTTGAAAGTATTCCGGTCAGCCAAACTCGTGGCTATGTTAAAAAGGTAATGGGTAGCTGGTCGGTCTATCGAAAGATGTACGGTGACCCGGACAGCTCATTTCCAATGCTATTGCCTTAAAGCGTTAAGGAACAACGCTCAGCATTTAATTCGAACGAATCCAAAAACGTTGGTACCCTATCCTTTCGGCATGCAGGCAAAGTTAAATTCTAGCTTTGCCGACGTGAGTTTAGGGCGCTAGTCTCTGCCTATGATTCAAGAAAGACTTACGACATTACGCCGACATATGATGGACCAGAAGCTTGATATCCTGGTCGTTCGTTCAACCGATGAATATCTGAACGAGTATGTGCCTAAGGCCACGAGTCTTCGCGCCTATATTACCAATTTTACGGGCTCTGTGGGTGATGCGCTTATTACAAACGATGCCGCCTTTCTTTTTGTGGATGGCCGCTATCGACTTCAGGGTGCCGAGGAGGCTCGTGACTACGATGTCACCGTTACCGATATGAACACTTCGATCGAGGATGCTTTGCTTTCAAAGCTTGGTGCACTTGCAAAGGACTCCTCTCGAATCGGCATTGAAACCTTTGCGATCCCTTCAAAACTCTATTCTCGTTTCGAAGAATGCGCCGCACAATGCAAAGCAACTCTTGTACCTACGATTCCATCGCTCGTCGCCAAAGTGCGCGAAGAACGCAAAGAAGCACCAGCACCAGCCAAGGGAAAGATCTGGGCGGTCGGTTCACACCTCACAGGTCAAAGCGTTAAAGAACGTATTGCAAGTCTCGCCACCTCTTTTCAAAAGGACGGCGTCGACGGCTATGTTTGTATTCCATTGGATGAAATAGCGTGGCTCTGCAACCTTCGCTCGGATACCTTTCCTTTTCAGGCGACCTTCCCATCGCAGGCCATTGTTACTCAAGATCGTGTCGAGCTTAAAGTGCGGGATGACATTCTAAAAGACGTACACTACGAAGATACCATACGAGCATCTTCTCAAGATTTTGGCTCAAGATTTCAAAAAGGCTGCGTGATTGGTTACGATCCGTCCTCGACGCCTCAGTCCGTGGTTGATGAACTCAACAACGCGGGCATTGCAACGCAAGAGTGTGCTTCACCATGGATGCAGCTCCGAGCACAAAAGAATTGCACTGAACTTGCACATATGTCGAATGCCTTTCGTCGTGCTGACGCTTCAGTGGCACAACTTCAACGCTGGCTTGCCACCAATATTGAAGCCGGAGAACACATTACCGAACTCGACGTCGCCAAGCGTATGGAGTCCATCTTCAAAGAAACTGGTGCCTGGGGACTCTCTTTTAATGTGATCTCAGGCTCGAATGCGAACGGGGCCATCATTCATTATGGTTCACCTGACAACACCCGCGCCCTCAAAGAAGAGGACTATTATCTATTGGACACGGGTGCATACTATGAAGGTGCCTACGCAACCGACCTTACACGCTCATTCGTTGTCAGTCGCAGGCCCGGAATCGTGATCGATGAACGCTACAAGAGAATGTTCACCTTGGTTCTGAAGGCTTCGATTGCAGGGATGTCAGCTCGGGTGCCCAAAGGGACAAAGGGTGAACAGCTTGACGCTATCGTTCGAGCCCCGATGTGGCGTGCGGGATTCGACTATACGCATGGCACAGGGCATGGCGTTGGTGTAAATGTCCATGAGTTCCCGCCACGTATTTCGACGGGCTCGCGTGCAGAGATTAAACCTGGGCACGTGTTTTCGATCGAGCCGGGCTATTACGAGGCGGGTGCTTTTGGGATCCGAATCGAAAATCTATGTATGTGTGTGGTCGATCCAGACGACGATACCTTTCTACGCATCAAGCCACTGACCTTTTCGCCCTTGGATGAGCGCCTTATTGTAGACGACATGTTAAGCGCTCATGAAAGGAATTTCCTTGAGTGGTTTCGCGCTGGATTTGAGATTGAAGACCGCCTTGCGTATTCGTTGCCGCCGCTAAGTTAGTTAAAGTTTCAGGACGCTTGTAACCTTTGTAAGCGTCAAGGACAGCGCTTAAAAAACCAAAGCCCAATCATGATCGCTTCAGCCTCATCATCTCGCATCGGCGTGCTTTTAAGCACACCGGATGATTTCGCAACTTCGACTGCGTAGGCAATTGCGGCTGCTTTCGCATCGACGCCACTGCGTTGTTCGCGTGGTTTTAACATCTGCGAACGCCATACTTCAGGGGCAACGGCCAAGACGAGAATCCCAAGTTTTCGTGCAGCTCCATGCCAATAGCTTGCAAGTTGTCTATCGCCTTCAGTAACAATGTGAGTTACGCCTTCAATCTCTCCAAGAATCCCATAGACTTTCTGTTTAAGAACTCGTTTTTTTGAAAAACGTGTTGAACGGTATGCGATCAACTCACCTGAGGAATCGAACCAGGCTAGCCCATGCCTTAAGCCAAGGTCGATAGCCAACACCTTTCCATACCTTCTTTGCCGCACATCATTGCCCTGGTCTTCCTTGATTTGCACCGCGCTCTCAGAGTTCTCGTCCCTTGCGCTTTTGACGCGCCTGGCCTCCGCTTCAAATCTTGGTCTCCAGCTCATTCTTAAAGCATATCGACCGAAACAGCTTTGCACAGGTCATCCTTCCAACTATCCTCTACTTATGAAACGAAAAGCTCCTTTGGTTCAACTCATACTGGATGGTGTCGGAATTGGTCGTGGCGACAGCTTCGACGCATGGGCACAGGCAAAGACTCCGACTTGCGATGCGCTCTTCGCTGCACAAGAACATGCGTGCTCCCTTTTTGCCCACGGACACTACGTTGGCTTACCATCCAATAAAGACCTCGGGAACAGTGAGGTCGGTCATAACGCACTTGGTGCGGGTCGCATCGTTGCACAAGGCGCAACACTTGTGGCAGATGCAATTGCAAATGAAACCATTACACATGGCAAAGGTTGGGCACACCTTCGGCAAGGCTTTTCCAATACGCTTCATTTTTTAGGACTCCTCTCCGACGGGAACATTCATTCCCATATTGAACATCTTTTTGCCTTGAGTCGCTTCGCCAAGCGCGATGGAGCACAAAGGATTCGCTATCATGTACTCCTTGATGGGCGTGATGTTCCTGATCGCTCTGCGCTGACTTACATCGAGAAACTTGAGCGCTTTTGTCGAGAGCTTCGTGACGCCGGGTGTGATGCACGCATCGCATCGGGAGGCGGGCGTATGCATGTCACGATGGATCGATACGAGGCGGATTGGAAGATCGTCAAACGTGGATACGACGCACACATTCTTGGGCAAGCCGAGCATTCCTTTCAAAGCGCCGGTAGCGCTTTGACACATTTTTATAAGGACTCGACGATGTCCGATCAGTACCTTCCTGCTTTCGTCATTTGCGATGATGGAGCACCGGTTGGCAGAATGCAGGATGGCGACGCCCTTTGTTGTTTCAATTTTCGAGGCGATCGCGTGATTGAAATTTCACGCGCGCTTGAAGAAAGTACCTTCCATGAATTTGAGCGTGGTCGACACCCTCAAATTTACTACGCAGGATTGATGCAATACGATGGAGACTTGGCTCTCCCCAGCAATTACCTCGTCTCGCCCCCGGTCATAAACCAAACCTCAGGTGAGTTGATCGTCAGGGCTGGGCTCTCAACTTTCGCAACTTCGGAGACCCATAAATTTGGACACGTGACCTATTTTTGGAATGGAAATCGCTCGGGAAAGATTGATGAGGAGCTCGAAGAATATTATGAAGTGCCATCGCTTTCTTCAAGTTTTAAAGACGCTCCCGAAATGCGTGCAGCAGAAATTTCACAAGAGCTTTGCGCCGCCATTGAGCGTCAAGAGTTTGATTACCTACGAGCCAATATCGCGAACGGTGACATGATTGGGCACACCGGAAGTTTATCGCACACCATTCAAGCTTGCGAACACGTCGATGCTGCGGTCGCTCGGATACAATCAAAAGTAAGAGAAGCGAAGGGGATATTAATGGTCACCGCAGACCACGGTAACTGTGATGATATGGTACTCAGAGACACATCCGGTAACGCAATATACAATGAAGAGGGCGAAGCGATCGGTCGAACCTCGCACACATTGGCAAAAGTACCCTTCGCACTTTGGAGCAAGGACATCGATCGCATTCCAAAACTCAACTCGACTTTGAAGGATGCCGGTCTTGCGAATGTTACATCCACTGTCCTACATCTCTTAAATGTTCAGAGGCCTAGTGATTATGCGGATAGCCTTTTGGAAGATCAGGAGTAAACCATGAGCGTCTCCGATAGAATCTTACAGGTTGGTGCTGAACTTTCATTTGAGTGCAATCGACTCATCAATCAATTTGAATGTGCTCATGTCTACAATCCTCTTGACTATGCCTGGGACGTTTACGCAGATTACGTGCGAAAGTATGCGAACAGCCAGAAAAGAGTAC
Source organism: Myxococcota bacterium (assembly GCA_020630615.1). Taxonomy (GTDB): domain Bacteria; phylum Myxococcota; class UBA727; order UBA727; family JAHDBA01; genus JAHDBA01. Next base: position 37,637 of record JAHDBA010000013.1, read on the forward strand.
TCTTCATGGGAATGAACCCTGGCCCTTGGGGAATGGCTCAAAACGGGGTTCCATTTGGCGAAATCTCCGCAGTCCAAAACTGGCTCAAGCTAAAAGGCACTATTCGAAAACCCATAGATGAACACCCCAAACGACCAATACAAGGATGGGATTGCCCTCGGTCTGAAGTCTCCGGTCGACGATTTTGGGGCATGCTTGAAGATCACTTCGAAAATTCGCAGTCTTTTTTTCAACACGCGTGGGTCGTCAACTACTGTCCACTTCTCTTTCTTGAAGAAAGCGGACGCAATCTGACGCCTGACAAAGTAAAAGGTCATGCCATCGACGAAGCGTTAGCCCATGCTTCGAACCATCTTGAACACGTTGTTGATATTCTTGACCCCGAAGTTGTCGTTGGGGTCGGTCGATGGGCTCAAAAACAAGCGCGAAAAACATTAGCCAATTTTAATGGCCATATTGAGACGCTATTGCACCCCAGTCCTGCGAGCCCAGCAGCCAATCGAGGTTGGGCACGACAGGCGAAAGAACAACTCGTGAAGATGGGACTCAACGAATTTGGTGACAAGTGAATTGAAGCAGTCTAGCCGCGGATCCCCTGTTGTTGTAGCCCGGGAACCTTTCGGGCCTCAAGCCCTTCCCCTCCAATACTGCGATGCAAATCATGGACCGCACTCTCTATCGCTGCATGCAAGGAAACAACACTGTCAAATGTCTTGGATTCTATTGGAGCGCCTGCACGAATTTTAACCTTGGCGGGCCGCATTGCCATGTTGCGTGCAGAGCGAACATCACACATGCCTTCAATTGCAACAGGAATAACCGGGACTCCTGCCTCTAACGCAAGGTGAGTTACCCCTTTCTTAAAAGGGAGCATCGTACGCTGTGTTGAGCGCGTTCCTTCCGGAAAGATAATTACCGATTGCCCCTCACGAATCCGTCGTGTGGCGAACTCCATTGATGCGATTGCAGAAGCTTTGTTGCCACGATCGACAAAAACCATACCCATTTCATCGGTGTACCAGCCCAGAAAGGGGATTTTTCGAAGTTCGTTCTTGAGAACAAAGACAATATTTTGTGGAATCTCACGAAACACAAGCGCAATATCAATCATCGATTGATGATTCACTGCGTAGATATAAGGCCTTGCCCTATCAATCGAGTCAAAACCAAACGACTCGATCTTTGCCCCTGTAAAAAAGAGCAAGGGTGGTGCCCATATCCTTCGTGCCATTTGCAAGGGTACATTTGTTGACCCAGTGATGAGCTTTACAACTATTGCGATAACAACCCACAACGCAGTCCACAAAGCAAGAAAACAATATTGAAGTACGTTAATGAGCGACCATAAAACAAAAACGATCGTGCCTTCTCTACGAACTCGAAGTCGAGTATCGGTACTCATAAAACGAAAGTCATTCATAATGAGAGTCTAGTCCGAAGAATTGTCAATCAACAAGTTCTTTCGCAACTGAGGGTTTGACGCGGATCGCAATGCTGAGATTCATTGATGCTGAGTCGCTTGACTCTTCGTATCGATGTCAGCATCAATATTGACACCTTGCCCGTCGTGAATTTTCGTAGCCTCATCATAGAGCTTCTCAACTGCCTGCTGGTATCGCTCGGTCGCTTCTTCTACACTCAAACTTGGGTCGTAGGGAATCGGGTCGCCAATGACAAGCGTACATTTCGCAGAGTTCATCTTAAGACTGCCCGAAGGCAAAACATCTCGCACACCTGCAACAGCCATGGGTACAACAGGACAATTCACGATTGCATTGAGGTGCGCTGCACCTTTCTTAAATGGCAGTATTTGATCACTTTTCGCACGCCCACCTTCAGGGTAAATCATGATCGAATGTCCGTCCTCGAGACCGTCTGCAAAAGCGCGCATTTGCTTATTCACTTTTGGGTCCCCACGCTTGACGAACATCATCCCCATCGCAGCACAATACCAGCCAATGAAAGGCACTTTGCGAAGGGCGTTTTTGAGCAAGAATGCAAGTGGCCGCCCGAGGACTCCGTAGACAATCGGGATGTCCATCATCGACTGATGATTCATCATGAAGAGGTAGGAACGCTCCGGGTCGAGCTTTCCATGCTCTATTACCTGAACGTTGGCTGGACCTGCCCACAAGATAAAAGGAGCCCATATCTTTCCAGGGATTTGTGCACCCAATGCACGCGCTCGCTCACTGGGTATCAAAAGTAAAGGACAAGCAATGCTCCCACAAAGAGCGCTCCAAAGTGCGAGCGCCAACCATTGCAGACTGCTTGTAACAATTTGAATCATAATACTATGATTAGAGCATTAGAGTGCGTTCGCCGCAACCTCTGCCAGAGGTGAACGCTCCCCACGACTTAAGGTGACGTGTGCAGCGAGAGGCTGATCTCTTAAGCGTTCCACCACATGAATTAGGCCATTGTTTGAATGATCCACATAGGGGTTGTCAATCTGATACGGGTCACCCGTCAGAATGATCTTGGTGCCTTCCCCAGCCCTTGAAACAATGGTTTTCACTTCATGGGGTGTTAAGTTTTGTGCTTCATCCACAATCATGTACTGATTTGGAATCGAACGCCCTCGAATATAGGTCAAGGGTTCAATCTGCATGACATCCATGTCGATAAGTTCCCGATACGATCGCCCTCGAGCTTTATCTTCTTTCTTCAAACCCATCAGCAATTCAACATTATCAAAGATCGGTTGCATCCATGGATTGAGTTTTTCTTCAACGTCACCCGGCAAATACCCAAGGTCCCGTCCCAATGGGAAGATAGGACGCGAGATTAAACAGCGTTGATAGACTCCCGCATCGGTTGTCTTTGATAATCCGGCAGCAATCGCCAGAAGCGTTTTACCGGTACCGGCTTTGCCCACCAAAGTGACCAGTCGAATAGTGTCGTCAAGCAACGCGTCAAGGGCGAAGTGCTGCTCTCGGTTCCTTGGGCGCAACCCCCAAACGTTCTGTTTCAGGTTCACGATTGGCTTTGCGAGAACCTTGCCTTGCTCGTCAACCAAAACTCGAGCAAGGCCGGTATGAGAATCGTTGGAGGCATCGTTCATCACCAAGAATTGGTTTGGGCTCACGCTTTCCTCACCGAACATCTCTGTCGTGCATTCGACTTCGCCTTGAGCGTAGAGTGTATCGATAATCTCCCCAGCAACGTTGATTTCTGCAAGCCCGGAATAGTGCTCGTCCATTTGCAATCGATCGTGCTCGTAGTCTTGCGCTTCAACACCAATAGCATTGGCTCGTATTCGCAAGTTGGTGTCTTTCGTGACGAGAATGACCTTCTCTTCACCTTTTTTGGCTTCTGAAAGCTCCCAGGCGACCGCTAGAATCTTAGCGTCTTGCCCACGATCCGTCGTGATGTAGGTTGGTAAGCCGCGCTCGGTTGTCGCAACACGAATCATCCCTGCATCTTCAGTGCGCACACCTTCCGTCAAAGGCCCTTGCTTGCAAAGTTCATCCAGTTGGCGACTTGCTTGGCGCGCGTTGCGCCCAAGTTCGGAAAGATCCTTCTTAAAACCATCAATCTCTTCGACAACGTAAATTGGGATCACAACTTCATTTTCTTCGAAATGAAAAATCGCACCGGGGTCATGGAGAAGGATATTCGTATCAAGAACAAAAGTCTTTTTCATGAGCAAAGCATGTCATAACTCACTTCGCTGCTCCAAACCCCAAAACAAGAAAAGAGACATCACAACAACGCAAAGCCAGTTGAGCATGGGATTTGTCGGAATACAAAGAGAGAAGCGTCGCATCAACCTTTTTCTGCTTCGTCCTCTTCTTCCATACTTGAGATTTCAACGAGAATGTCCCCGGAATCAACGGTATCTCCAGCTCGAACTTTGATACTCGTAATCTTTCCTGGACAAGGTGCACGTAAGACGTTCTCCATCTTCATCGCCTCAACAACTACAACGCTCTCGCCTTCTGCAACCTCATCGCCTTCCTCAACAGAGAGTCTCAAAACTTTACCTGGCATCGGCGATTCGATCTGCGCCCCGCTCCCAGCGAAGCTATCCCCGGATAAGGCCTTCATGCGTCGCCGACGTTCTTCAAGAATATCGAGTTTGATCACTCGGCCTTGTACTTTGACAGCAACACGACCATCAAGGGTATCGTTGATATCCCCCACACGTTCAACAACAACATCGTACGAACGACCATCGATGATCAGTGATACATCGTGTTGCCCCAGAAAGTGTGGGTTGACGCTCACTTCACGTGCGCCTACGCGAAGGTCATAAACACCGTCGTCATGTTTCTTTAGAATCTCAACATGACGCTCTTCATTGTTCAACTCGGCGACGTATTTACGTTGTATCGTCATAGGGTTATTCCTTACCACCTTTGTGCCGTATTGCGTCGTTGCCAAACGCTTGGCTGATTCGAGCTTTCACCGTCAGCAGTGACAAGCTGCACACGCCCTTCATTGTTTTCAGCAATTAAGGCTGCAGCAATAAGTGCAACTTCAACATGCTCCTCTGCAATCCATTGCCGGCCCTGCTCTTGCACACTTGTATTCTTTCGTTTCTCCATAAAACGCTCAACAATACCTGTGTCGTAGTTTCCGCTGGTAAACTCGGGGTTCTCAAGCATTTCGCGAATGAACATACAGTTCGTGGTCATACCCTTGAGTGTGTACCCTTGAATTGCATTTGAAAGCTTAGCGATCGCCCGCTCACGGGTTCTGGCGTGCACGATGACTTTGGCGATCATCGGATCGTAATCCGGCGTCACTTCGGAACCCGCATAAACGCAAGAATCAATGCGGACACCGGGTCCTTTCGGTTCATCCAGTTCATGGATGGGGCCCGGAGTCGGCACAAAGCCCATCTCAGGATCTTCGGCACAAATGCGTGCCTCGATAGCCCAGCCTTGGTAATGTGTTGGCTGGTCGCCCCAAGGGAGTTTTTCACCGCGGGCAACTCGAATTTGAGCCTCGACCAAATCAAGCCCTGTTATTTCTTCGGTCACGGGGTGCTCAACCTGAAGACGCGTATTCATCTCCATGAAGTAGAAGTTCTTGTGTTTATCGACCAAGAATTCAACCGTTCCAGCACCAAGATAATTCACAGCCTTGGCTGCACGACACGCAATGTCACCCATTGCTTTTCGCATGGCTGGGTCCACAAAAGGACTCGGGGCTTCTTCGATTACTTTTTGATGCCTTCGCTGAACGGAACACTCCCGTTCAAAAAGATGATGAACTTGGCCGTGTGCATCTGCAAAAACTTGGATTTCAATATGATGAGGTTCTTCAAGAAACTTCTCAATATACACTTCATCGTCACCGAACGAGTTGCGTGCCTCCGAGCGCGCAGAACTCCATGCGTCCGAAAACTCTGCTGCGCTGGACACCTTTCGCATCCCTTTGCCACCACCTCCGGCGGATGCTTTCAACATCACGGGAAAACCAATGGACTCAGCATATGTCAACGCTTCAACTTCGTCATCAATGCCTTCTTCAAGGCCAGGGACCACTGGAACATTGGCAGACGACATCAACCTGCGTGCTTGCGTCTTGGTCGCCATGGACTCCATTGCACTGGGTGGTGGTCCAATAAAAGTGAAGCCCGCGTCTTTAACTGCACGTGCGAAGCTCGGGTTTTCAGACAAGAACCCGTACCCCGGATGGATTGCATCGGCACCACTTCGTTTTGCGATTTCCAGAATACGGTCGACGCGCAAATAGCTTTCGCTCGCTGCAGCAGGGCCCACATGATAAGCTTCTTTCGCCATCCGGACATGCATTGCAGCACGGTCTGGGTCTGAATAGATTGCGACGGTCGGGATTCCCATCTCGTGGCAGCTTCGAATCACCCGAACCGCAATCTCACCACGATTGGCGATCAGAACCTTGGTAACTTTCCCTGTGAAATCTTTTAAATTCATCGTAACCTCACCACAAGAATGGAAAGCAAAGCTCCACCTTTAGAGCGGCATGTTTCCATGCTTCTTTGCAGGCAAATCATCGCGTTTGTTTGCAAGCATTTCCAGTGCTTGACATAGCCTGGAACGCATTTGTTCGGGATAAATAACCTCATCAATATACCCAAGCTCAGCCGCCTTATAAGGCGTCTGAAATTTCTCAGCGTAATCTTCGGAGAGCTCTTTGAGACGTGCGTCCGGGTCTTTTGAGTTTTTGAGTTCGCGACGTTGAATAATATTCACAGCACCGGAAGCGCCCATCACTGCGATTTCTGCCGTCGGTAGAGCGAGGTTTAGGTCCCCCCGCAAATGTTTGGGTGACATGACACAATACGCTCCACCGTAAGCTTTTCGAAGAATCACTGTCATCTTGGGTACCGTCGCCTCTGCGAATGCATAAAGAAGCTTAGCGCCGTGTCGAATTATTCCACCAAACTCTTGTTGCGTACCGGGAAGAAAGCCTGGGACATCAACATAGGTCAAAAGCGGAATGTTAAACGCGTCACAAAAACGAACAAAGCGCGCAGCCTTGTCCGATGCGTTAATGTCCAAAGCGCCCGCGAGCACCTGAGGCTGATTGGCCACAACCCCAACAGAGCGTCCCATCAAACGGGTGAAGCCAATCACAATATTCGGCGCAAAATGGGCATGGACTTCAAAAAAGTTCCTGTCGTCGGCCACCGCTTGAATCACATCTCGAACGTCATAGGGCTGGTTAGGATTCACTGGAATCATCGAAGCAAGTTCGGGGTCCGAGCGCGTCGGCTCATCCTGTGTCGGAATCCGAGGTGGCAGCTCTGAGTTGTTGCTAGGAATATAGGAAAGAAGTGAACGAATGTGAGCTATCGCTTGAGCGTCATCGTTCGCTGCAAAGTGTGCCACACCACTTTTCTTGTTGTGCGTTAGCGCTCCGCCCAGCTCTTCCATGGTCACTTCTTCATGCGTGACTGTTTTAATGACATCCGGGCCGGTAAGAAACATGTAGCTTGTATCTTTAGCCATCACGACAAAGTCCGTCAAAGCTGGAGAATAAACCGCTCCACCTGCGCACGGCCCAAGAATCGCACTCAACTGCGGGATCACGCCCGATGCGAGTGTATTTCGACAGAAAATATCTGCATATCCCGCAAGAGAAACAACGCCTTCTTGAATCCGCGCACCACCACTATCATTCAAACCAATAATGGGAGCGCCAACTTTCATGGCTGCATCGAAGATTTTACAAATCTTCTGCGCAACTACTTCAGAAAGAGAACCGCCGAACTGCGTAAAATCTTGCGCAAAGACAAAAACTTGTCGGCCTTCAACCATTCCGTAACCGGTGACAACGCCGTCACCGATGGGTTGCTTCTTGTCCATTTCAAAATCGGTGCATCGGTGGGTTCGAAATTTGTCGAGTTCAACAAAGGTCCCGGCATCCACCAGGAGCTCAATGCGTTCACGCGCGAGAAGCTTACCGGCATCATGTTGCTTTTGATTACGCTCTGTCCCGGCCCCCTCAAGTGCGGCTTCATTCATTGCAGCGAGACGGTTGCGCTTGGGCTGTTGATCGGTCGGTATCGTAGTGGTCATGCGTCACCTCAACTAAGTGGAAGCTTAGCCGATTAAAACGAGATGGTCCCGAAGAAAAGAATGATTCTCACGATGCAGTCTCGCGAGCAAATGTCTCAGCGACTTGTGCACTGCGTCACCGTTGCTATCCTTCTTACGCAAAGGAGCTTTCGAGACAGGGGCTCTGATCAAAGGGCGCCACTATGCGAATCAAAGAACTCTCAAAGCCAGATTTGAACTCGTTAATCAACGCCGATGCAACTGCCTTTGCTCAGGTATGGCCAGAACTTTCGGCAAAGAATAGGGTTACAGCTCTCATTGAACGAAAGGATACCCGCGAAGTACTAAAAGCGATTGCACCGCAAGATATTTTTCTAACCCTTCGTGAAGTTGGAGCGAGCGATTGCCTCGAGATTCTTGAGCTACTTCCGCAAGAAAGTGTTCAGGCAATTTTCGATATGGATGGTTGGAAGAACCATCGAGTTGATGCTGCTGCGATCGGAGACTGGGTAGAGCTCCTCTTTGCTGCCAACCCTGATGTTGCCGTTTCAAGAATTCATCAACTTGATATTGAGTCGGTTTCCTTGCTTTTAAAAATTCACTGCCAGGTTTTTGATATCGATTTGGATGAAGGTCAAATTCCCAGTGTCCCCAACCTTCACATCATCTCGCCCGATCAACGGCTGATCGTAATTTTCAAGGAACATCCCTACACAGAAAAGCTGTGTCGGGGTCTCAAGGCTTATCTCGAAGGAATTTTTGCCCGTGACATGCAATATGCCCTGCGTCTTATCGAGGCGATTCGTTGGGAGCTCCCTTCCCAACTGGAAGAAGAAGCCCTGCGCTTTCGAAATGCTCGAATGTGTGACCTCGGCTTTCCGGATCCATCTGAAGCGTGGGAGGTCTTTGCCTTCCGTGATCCCGATGCCGCACTGACAACGCAACGTGAGAGTGACAATGCTTCGCAAGAAGGCTTAGTCCTACGAGCAAACACACCACTCTTTTTGTCTGTGGACAGCACTCCAGGGGCCACATTCTTCACAGAAGTGTTCTCACAATTAGAACCTCAACACCAAGACTCTGTCGCACGCGAAGTGGTAGCACTCACAAATCGTTTGCTCTTGGCATGGCACGATGATTTGGGAGAAAATGAAAACCTCAAAGTGCGTCTTCAAGAATGTGTCAGTTTAATTGGTATTGGGCTTCGATACCGGAGTCAAGACAATCCAAGCGAGGCCATTGCACTCTTAGAGCAGCATCATGCGAAGGAAATCTTTCATGTCGGTTACGGTCTCTTCTTGCGCGTTGTAAGGCGCTTCAACTCGACACTACGTAAAGCAGAGAATGGCTTTGATGCTTTGGGGTTGAGTTTGCTCGACTCACCCTTGAAAGAGTGTGTTGAGGGATTACGACAGGGCTTCCCGCTGATTTTTCGGGGGCTTTTTGATGCATCTCAAGTCCACTTCACGACACCGCAGGGCTTACAGGACATCGCATTGTTGGCGCGAACGCTCACAGAAATTACACTTCGCCGGTGGTGGATATCGACTTTGCTCTCACCCGATCTTCATGAGACGCTTGAAGGTCTCGCCGTAAAAGACCGTCCGAAGGACAGTCAATTGATGATGAATCATTTCATTACGAAAATGAATCTTGGGGTCAACACGCGTGGCGCTCTCGACTTACAAACTCCCGAGACAAAGAAAGCCTTGCATCTTTTTGCATCGATGAATGAAGACGAATGGAATAAAAAGATCGCTGATATTTTTGGCGACCTCGAGAACGATGTTGAAAATGCAATCCCGACAGCGACAATCGAGCTCTCACCCCAAGAGCTACGCAAACGCGTCTTTGCCTATACGAAGCGCGTTCTAGACCACGCTCGAGACCAAATATTAAAAGAAGACCCCGCTTTTATCGAATGGGACAAGAATGCCCTTTTTTGGACTGGAAACAATGAAAGCAAAGCAACTCGTGGAGATTAAAGCGAATATTTCAAAAGGAGTCAGAGATACCAGCTGTCACCACACTCTGAGCATCATGCTAACCCACTGTTTTATTTCGATTTCACTCCTCTACGCTGTTAAACTTTAAGGAAAATACATTTTGGATGAATAAATTTTAGGTATGAACATCTAAATACAAGATAGATTTAAGATCTGAGTATTAACTCAAAGGACATTGACCATGAAAAGATTTCGACCTGCTGCACTCATGACGGCCCTCATACTTTCATCGCTGACCTTCGGCTCTGCTCAGCTTGCGGCGGCACAAACGAAGCCAGAGCTTAGCGGTGAAGCGATACTCAAAGAAGCCTTCAAAGATGGGGCGAGCGGGTTTCAGAAAGGGAGTGCTCTCCTTGAGATGACCGTAACGAAGGCCTCTGGAAAGTCTCGCAGTCGAACCATGTCAGTAAAAGCACTTAAAAATCCCAAGACAGGTCTTTTAAAAACGCTGGTTCGTTTTGAGGCGCCTTCAACCATATCTGGAACTTCCTTTTTGGTGCTCCAAAAGAAAAACGATCTTCCGGAGCAATACGTCTATATCCCAGCGACGCAAGTTGTTCGCCGAATTGCAGCAAGCGGAGCGAACAAATCTTTTTTTGGTTCTGATTTTAACTATATTGACCTGATGCCGATGGGCTCCGAAAATCAAGATAAGGTTTCGATTCAGCGTTTGCCAGACTCTGAAGTGGGTGGTCAGCCGGTGTATGTGGTGGAGGTTAGCCCGAAGGTGATGGGCTCACCCTACAAAAAACTCATCACCTATATCCATCAAGAAAAAAATACGCCTTTGAAGATGGAATTTTTTGACCCGCAAGGCGCACTCTTAAAGAAACTTGTTATGCAAAAAATGAAAAAGTTGAACGGGAAATTGGTGCCGGTTGAGATGAAGATGAGCAACGTCCAAAAAGGTTCAAACACTGTGATTGTGATTAAAGAAAGCAACCCTGAGGCGAAACTTAGCGATGATATGTTTACACAAGAAGCAATGCAGCTTTAAGAGGCCTGTATGAAGCCAAGCAGCAATGCTGTCACAACAATCGATCTTAACGTTGGGCCTGGTCTCAGCGTTTCTTTTTTTGGTTCGAGTTTTGATTGGGCAACTATCGATACGCTCTTCTTGCATGGTTATCTCGATTGCGCGGGAAGCTTTGAAGATCTCATCGACAGGGCGAACTTTAGAGAGCGTGCGCTCGCTTTAGATTGGAGGGGGCACGGAGAGAGTCAGTGGGTTGGCCCAGGTGGAAGCTACCATTTGCTCGATCATTTGAAAGATTTAAGCGGCACCTTGGAGTACCTACAGACACAAGGCTGCACCATACGAAATGTTGTTGCCCACTCCATGGGTGGCAATGTTGCACTTCTTTTTGCGGGTCTACGTTCGTCGAAGCTGCGCCATCTGATTCTCTTGGATATTCTGGGACCGCCATCAGAAGATTCGCTTGCCCAAATTAAGCGTCTTCAGGATTTACTCGATTCTCACACAAAGCCTAAGCGTTGGATTTCAGTACGAGACAGAGAAGCTCTTATTGAACGACTATGTCAACATAACCCAAAGCTTTCAAAGGCGGGTGCCTGTCGGATGGCTCGCTACGCTCTCAAACCCATCGAGGAAAAAGGGGAATCACGTTTTAACTTTAAAATGGATCCACGCTTACGAGGCCCCACCCCAATGCGCTACCCGGAGCCTTTTTATGAAGCCTTGTTCACGAATATTGAGGCTCGAATTTTCTTCGTAGGTGCTGAACATGGGTACATTCCCAGTGCCTTCGTAAAAAAAAGAGCGAAATACTTTCGCTCGTTTCAGGAGTCATGGATTAACGCTACCGGTCATCATGTACACGTTGATGCTCACGAAGAACTTGGAGAGCTTCTCCAAAGTTTTCTTAGTGGGTCTTTCGACGACAACGGATGAATGCAAGAAGGCTGATGAGGCTAAACATCAAAGGTTGCCCACCACCGCTTTGTGAACATGAGAATAGACCTGAGCCTGTTAGCGCAATCGCTTCGTTGCTTTTCTGAGCGACTCGGTTCGCACTTGGTGGGCCTTGTGACCCCTGTGGGTCACTCGAACAACCGGGGAGAGAAGTGATGGGGTCACAGAAGTCATTCGGGTCACTGCCGTTTGTAGCTTCATCGCTGTCTGAGATTCCATCACCGTCGCTATCGGTGGGCGCACACCCTGGAAGAGTATCGATCGGGTCACAAAAGTCATTGGGGTCGGAACCAAGGGCAACTTCATCATCATCACTGATTCCGTCGCCATCGGAGTCCGTCAATGTACAACCCGGCAACGTCGTAATCGGGTCACAAAAATCGTTTGGATCCGACCCTAAGGCTGCCTCATCATCGTCGCTGATACCATCACCGTCCGAGTCAATGCTCGCACAACCAGGCAAAGTTGTGATTGGGTCACAGAAGTCGTTCGGATCACTCCCATTTGCAAGTTCATCGCAATCCGTCACGCCATCACCATCGGTGTCAAGAACGGGGTTGATGCCAAGCGGGCAGTTGCCTTCTGGTGCACAGTCGCCGTTGCTATTTAATGCTGCAAGGTTCGAATCGGTCGGTGCGCAATCATCCACATCGCACACACCGTCGTTATCTTGGTCACTACACGCTTCGAGTGCACAGTCACCTGCGCTGTTGAGGACACTGAGATTTGGGTTTTGAAAGGCACAATCATCTTCATCACATACCCCATCTAAATCACAGTCACTGCAAGGTTCTGGAGCACATTCTCCTAAGCTATTGCGTACTCCTCGAGTTGGATCGTTGGGTGCGCAGTCATAGGGCTCGCAAATCAAGTCTCCATCTGTGTCAGAGCATGGTTCTTCGGCACACAAACCTAGAGAGTTTAGCTCCCATACCCTTGGGTTGTAAGGCGCGCAGTCGTCAAAATCGCAACGTGGGTCACCATCTTGATTGCTACAGTCCCCCACAGCACAAACACCTTGAGCATTCAACGTTTGCAAACTTGGGTCATAATCCGCACAATCTTGAGCGTTCACAACGCCGTCATTGTCTGCATCACATGTTGGAGCCCATCTTTTTGGCGAGCACGGATCAAGTACATCAGAACCGTTTGTATTTTCAACCAAATCACAAATGCCGTCACCGTCGGTATCGTCACAGAGATTCAGACCGAGATTGCAAATCCCAGAGTCGTCTTCCAACCAAATCGCCGGATCGGTCGGCGCACAATCGACATCGTTTAACACTCCATCATCGTCCAGATCTTGCGGCGTCGCACTTACCTTTGTGCACATCGTCGCAAGCAGTGCTCCTGTAAAAAATATAGTCGACCATCTCTTAGTGTATCGTGAAAACATAAACTCCCCCATACAATAATCATTGCTTGAAAGAGCGTGTTTGAAATCGGTAAAGACGCGGATGGCTCCGCCACCGCTAACTTATTGAAATTATTGGACATCGCGAACAATAGCCCTGAAATCAGGCTCTATGGATTCATCAACACTCATGCAATCCGTGATCTCCCCTAACCCAGGAATACGCTCGAAAACCAACGCAGCAACATCTGCGGCGGTCATCCACGATTCTTCCCCTAGGGCGATATCGATCGGGTCGATCACATTCATATAGCACGGATTCGGATCCATGTGCGTAAACAAGCCCTCATCTCGCCACCAATAAAAAAGAGAACGTGCACTCCACAAATACGTAAAGGGATACGCAGTCGGATTCTCTCGCCAAGCCGCAATTCGCTCAGCGTCGACACGATAATTTGCCTCGCGCCGCGCAGATACATCCAAGCCTCTATCCAGAACAGCCTGAGCACGCCCTAACAAATTCTCATTCAGTTGAAAGAGAGGGTCGCTGCGATACTCATAAAGAAGACGCACTTGCTCTGCCCTTAAAGCCGTTATTTCAATCGCATCTCGAAATTCCTCAAGCACCCCAATCCAGCCTGCCCCAACTTCCGCTGAATGTGTCAAAGACGCCAAAACATTTTCGAGATTGGTATGCGCTTGAACAAAGCGATTTTCAGATTCAATCAAGAGTGGTCGTACACGATTCGGGTATACATCGTAGCGCGCACGCGGTTCTAGAAGTTCAAAAGGACTTAGCCGTGTTGGCTGTGTTGCTTTGAGTGGAATGCCAGGAATCGACTCTGCCAATTCAGAGATGGCATCCCATGTTTCCGTTCCTTGCAAATAGGCTTGTGCATTCTTTTCAACAACATCCCAGTTATCGCTACCCCCCACTTGCCCATGAATGAGAAGTTCATGTTGCGCATCCGCCAAATCGATAATCCAATCTGCAACAGTCGCTCCTTCAGGGAAGGGTTCAAAAAGATAGGTTACCAAGTCTCGAAAGTCTTCACGTTCCGGTTTGTCTTGCGAAGGGGCCCATGCAGCTCGGCTGCTAATGACTTCGTTAAACCAATACCCCCATTCCCAACCTGTCGTGAATAAACTTTGTCCTGTGATTTGGGTCCCTGCATGTTCACCTTCACCTATCAAGCCTGCATCTTCGTCTTCGACAATCAGTCGGATGTCATGAAAACGCCGCTCTGCATAAACGGGTAAGAAGAGCGGAACATCAACATCAAAACTCACCCAATACGCTGCCTCCGGCCCAAAATGAACTCGACGCTTTCCTGCTTCCTCACGCATAAAATCTCGCATGTGTTGAAAACTATCATTGCCATAGGTGGGCGCGGGGTCGTCGAGTGCATAATGTTGAACCGTGTGCGCCGATGTTCGTATGTTTTCATTGCTAAAGCGAGTAATGAAATTAAAATTGATACCCTCAGCGCCCTCCACACCCTCAACATTCTCAAGCTCTTGCTCAGCGGTAATATGTGCGGTCGATGAAAGCTCAGCGCCAAACTCTTCTTCAATAATATCGTACAGTGCATTGAGCCAATCGATTGTTGGGCCTGGGTCAGTTGCAGTAAACTCGCTTGTGCCCAGCGAGACGCCTGCAAGATCGAAGCCCGCACTCATCGCAAGACGTGTCCGAGTACGAAGCTGCTCAAGCTGGGTGTCCAGTGGAGCATTCTCGTCATCAATTAAACGCCATGCACGCTGCTGTTTTTGCACCAGGGGCAAACCACAACTCACACGGATCCCAAAAGAATGCGCAATTTCAACAATCTCCGCCAAACGCCCAAAGCGTTCTTCACTGTAATCAAAATCGTGTTCGCCGGTTCGCTGCAAACTCCAGCCCACTTGGTTTGCACCGTTGGCAAGGAGCCAACCCAAGTAGGTTTCCCATTCTGGTAAAAGCTCTCGCCACCCCGCTTCATTGTTGCGACTTCGTTGATCCAAGCCTTGAAGCATGTCTGTAAATTCTAAAGGATGCTTTGTATGAATGCTTACATGCCGATAGGGCCAGCGTGGACTTGTTTCAATTGCATCAACAGCTGTCCAGTCAATCGCGTGCTCCATACGGATCGCTTCGAGAGGATGAAAGAAGCGATAACCGAGTTTTTCAAGCAAACGAAATGCACCAAAGCCAAGCCCAATGTTATGGTAAGGTCTTGGGTCGTCCTTGGGCTTGCCTTCCACAAGAATATTCACGACACCATCATCGTTGAGTTCACGCGCAATTCGAAAACCTTCAGAGTGAAGCAATGTTTCATGTTCTGTAGCATCACGAAATACAATTCGCGCTCGATGAACACCATCGACATGCTCCAAGCTGAATTCCCTTTCTTCCTCAAGCGAGCGAAATACTCGAACGCGTTCACCCGCATTCTCCAAATAAGATAAAAAGGAGTTGAGTGCAGCTGGAGGTAAATCGCCAAGCACCACAACGAAGACACTCGAGTCGGCATGCTGCTCGCTATCGGTCTCGCTTAAATCCAAGATATCCGAATCATTCTGACCCCCCTCTGCGTCACGCGTCGTATTATTGTCTACCGAGTTCTCGCCGCTTGACTCAAGGGGTGGCGCATCCCCCTCGATTTGCTCGTCCCTGTCCGGAGTCTGCCCGGGCACGGATTGACCTAGAGGGTCATTTACAGTGTTCTCGGGGAAGTCGGCCCCAGAGTCGACGAACTCCTCACACGCTAAAACCAATAGACAAGCGCAAACCCAAAAAAGAGCATTCAATTTTTTCATTTGGCAAAGCTAGAGCAACAGCATGCAGCCGATCAACTTTAACTTTGACGCAAGTGCGCCATCCCACCTCATCGCACCTGAAGATTCCCTTCTCACTCTCTATTCATCTCCTCGAACTAGCGTACGGAAGTTTGGTTCCGTGGACTCATCAACATCAATACAACCACTAATTTCGCCCAGCCCTGGAATACGATCGAAAACTAAAGCTGCAGCGTCTGCCGCGGTCATCCACATGTCTTCCCCAAGAGCGATATCGACGGGGTCGATGACGTTGAGATAGCATGGGTTGGGTGACATGTGAGTGAACAAGCCTTCATCGCGCCACCAATAAAAAAGCGAACGTGCGCTCCATAGGTATGTGTATGGATAAGCCGTCGGGTTAAAGCGCCAGGCCGCGATGCGTTCTGCATCAACCCGATAACTTTGTTCGCGACGCGCGGAAACATTGAGCCCCTCGTCTAAAATACTTTGAGCTTCACGAAGTAAACTTGCGTCCGCCTGAAATAAGGGGTCCGCACGATATTCATACAAGGCAAGGACTTGACGTGACCGCAAAGAGGTAATCTCAATTGCGTCGCGAAACTCATTAAGTATTTTTATCCAACCTGCGGAGGCTGAAGCGTCTTCACTGTCCAAGACCTCCGCCCGAAGCGATTCGATGTTATCCAACGATTGACGAAAGCGATTCCGCGAACTTTCTAAAAGAGGACGTATACGATTGGGATAGGTGTTAAAGCGGACACGTGGATCGAGGAGCTCAAGTGGCCCGATACGAGTTGGCTGCGTGGATTTCAGTGGAACTCCTGGAATCTGCTCCGCGAGTTCCGAAATATCATCCCATGTTTCCGTGCCCTGAAGGTAAGCCTGAGCATTTTTCTCAACGACATCCCAATTGTCCACCCCATCAATCTGACCGTGAATTAAGAGTTCGTGTTGTGCAGCCGCCAAATCGATGATCCACTCTGCAATCGCATCTCCCTCGGGAAAGGGCTCAAAAATAGAGTTAAGGAGTGCACGAAATGCCTCTGCTTCGTCCCCTTCGACTGTTGGCGACCACGCTGCCCTTGCTGCAACGATCTCATTGAACCAATACCCCCACTCCCATCCGGTCGTAAACAAACTTTGTCCCGTAATGCGCGTACCGGCGTATTCCCCCTGACCCATAAGCCCCGCCTCTTCATCTTCGACAATGAGTCTTAAATCATGAAAGCGTCGTTCTGCGTAGAGCGGTAAGAAGAGGGGTACATCAACATCAAAGCTAACCCAATAAGCGCTTTCAGGACTGTAGTGCACCAAACGTCTTCCGGCTTCATCGCGCATAAACTGACGCATATGTTCAAAACTCTCGTTGCCATAGGTTGGTGCCGGATCGTCAAGAGAGTAATGCTGAACGGTATGCGCGGAAGCCCGAATATTACCTTCTGTAAAACGCGTGATGAAATTGAAGTTTTCGCCATTGAGCGCATCCTCCCCTTCACCCACATCCACTTCTTGCTCCGCTGTAATGTGCGCTGTTGACGACATTTCAGCCCCAAACTCAACCTCAATGACTTCAAGCATTCGGTTGAGCCAAGCAATCGTACGCTCAGGGTCGGTCGCGGTAAATTCCGTTGTTCCAAGCGCAACCCCAGCAATATCGAATCCGGCGCCCATGGCCAAACGCGCTCGCTCCGTCAGTTGTTCCATCTGTTCATCGAGGGGAGCATTCACATCATCGATCAAATGCCAGGCATGTTGTTGTTTTTGAACCAGTGGCAAGCCACACCCAACCCGGATCCCATAACTATGTGCAATGTCCACCAGGACACGCATACGATCGAATCGCTCGTCGCTGTAATCAAAATCATCGTGCCCCGTTCTCAAGGTCACCCAACCCGTTTGATTTTGACCGTTCGCAAGCAGCCAATCCATATACTGATGCCACTCCGGCAGAAGTGCCTCCCAACCTTCTCGCTGTGTTTCACTTTGCGAATTCAAACCTTGAAGCATATCTGTAAACTCCAGCGGGTGCATGGTGTGAACGCTCACGTGACGAAATGGCCAACGCGGGCTCGTTTCGATTTCTTGAATCCCTGACCAGTCGATAGGTTTATTCATACGAAGTGGCTCGAGTGGGTGAAGGAAGCGATATCCAACGTTTTCTAAAAGTCGATAAGCGCCAAAGGCAAGTCCGATATTATGATAGGGTCGTGGATCAATCTTTGCTTTACCTTCAACAATAATATTCTGGACTCCTAGAGCGCCAGCTTCGCTTGTGACCCGGTAACCTTCGGATGTGAGGCCTTCGTCGTCGTTGCTCGCATCACGAAAAACAATTGTCGCACGCAGTGTCTCTACAGCGTTGTCTTCGCGAAAGAATTCTTCCATTTGGATTTCACTCTCGAAGATACGAACAACTTCCCCGGTTTTTTCCAAATACGCTACAAAGTGGGCCATGACCCCTGGGGGGAGATCCCCAAGTTTAACAATCGAAACAGTGACGTCGCCTTGAGTGTTCGCGTTATCGCTCGAGGCTCCGGTCGTACTCTCGTCTGAATTGCCTGCACCGTCAGCCGTGGTGCTGCTTGTATCACTATTTGGATTGTCGTTACCCACCGATGCATCACCATTCGAATCCTCTTCCTCGAACGGCTCGACGTCAGTCTCTCCACTCAATTGGCCGTCGACTTTAGGGTTTTCTTCACATCCAACTAAAAATGAAAGCGATACAACAAGCGAAAATATAGACGCAAACTTCATGAACGGACGGTAAAGCAAAAGCAGTGTCTGCTTCAACTTTAACTATGACGCAGGCGCACTGTCTTACTCTTGCCTACACGATACCCTCAGTACCCCTTTGTCGTTTTTTGCATCGTAACATTATGAAGGTTGCAAACGAAAACGACATTATTCGAATGGCGTGGGACGATGATATTTCTTTCGATGCCATCAAGAGAAAATATGGCGTAACAGAATCGGGTGTTATTCGATTAATGCGTACACGTCTAAAACGCTCAAGTTTTCGACTTTGGCGGAGACGCGTTTCGGGTCGAAGAGCGAAGCACGAGGCCAGGCTACGAGACTCAAGGTCAACCCATAAAGGTCGCCTTCGGGAAACACTTGCAAAGCTATAGACTCATTTCACTTGGGCTCGATATCCATGTCTGATCTTTTTGTGTCTTAATTTCGGCTTACTTTCTTCGGCGAGGACCGGAACGCTTTGAGTTCTCACTTGGTCTTGAGCTTCGTGGTTTTTGTCCACTACGCCCACGCGAGCTTCGCTGCTCACCTCTTTTCTGGTTGCCTTCACCGGATCGCGATCCACTACGAGATTCGGGCCGCGAGTTCGCTCTTCTTCGCTGCGAACCCGGATTGGAATCGTCTCTCGATGATCTTCCTTCAGACTTCTGCCGGGGCCCTTTCGAGGCTTCGCCTTTCCCTTTTCCTTTTGCGCCTCCGGAGTCTCTTTTCGATGAATGACTCGGCTTTCGCCCCCTTCCACTGCCTCGTTTGGGAGCTCTTCGTTTCTTTTTCGGTTCTCGGCGCGGGTCTTCCCGTTCATCGACAAAGGGATGGTTTTCCACACGAGGAACTTCGTTCCCGATAAGCTTCTCAACGCCCCAAAGAAAGTGTCGCTCATCGACATCGACGAAGGATATCGCGATTCCATCGGCGCTGGCACGGCCGGTACGACCAATACGATGAACATAGGTTTCAGGGACATTGGGAACGTTGAAATTAATGACCAATGGGAGTTCGCTGATGTCAATCCCGCGCGCTGCAACATCAGTCGCAATGAGTATGTGAAGACGCCCATCTTTGAAATCATTCAAAATCCGCTGACGTTGATTTTGCGACTTGTCACCGTGTATTGCAGACGCTCTAAAATCATTGTTTCTTAAAAACTTTGCAAGCTTGTCACATCCATACTTCGTTCGCGCAAAAATCAGAACTCGAAACTGGTGTTCTTCTTTTAACACATGAAGGAGTAGGCTGCGCTTGTCCTCTTTGTTGACCATATATGCGGCTTGCTTCACACGCTCCGCTGTTGTTTGTGTTGGCTGGATTCGGATTTCTTCCGGGTTGTTTAAAAAGCCATGCGCAAGTTCAATAATGTCTTTAGGTAACGTGGCAGAGAAAAAGAGAGATTGGCGCTTCTTCGGTAAAGCTTTAATTATGCGTTTCATCGCAGCAATAAATCCCATGTCCAACATGTGATCGGCTTCGTCGAGTACGACGTGCTCAATTTCGTTGAGCTTGACATAGCCTTGCTCCATCAGATCGATCAAGCGCCCGGGTGTTGCCACAAGGACATCAACGCCGCGCTCGAGCTGACGCGTTTGTTTATGTTGACTAACACCACCAAAAATGACTGCACTACGAATGCGTAAATGCTTCGAATACATCTGAAAGTTTTCACAAACCTGTAACGCCAACTCACGTGTTGGCGTCACGACCAAAGCCCGCAACTTACGATGTGTTTTCTCCTTACCCTTCGCCCTTTCTATCTGTTCAAGGATCGGGATCGCAAACGCTGCTGTTTTACCTGTTCCAGTTTGGGCAGATGCGAGTAGGTCACGCCCTTCGAGTACAACTGGGATTGCTTGTGTTTGGATTGGTGTTGGCTCTTCATATTTCGCTTCAACAAGGGCCTGTAGAATTTGCGGATTTAAGTGAAAAGATTTGAAAGTCATTGGGCTGCCTCTGTATCAGGAAACCCGACACTATAGCACTAATCGAAAATAGATATCGATAAGTCGAATAATGCTTTTATTGGGTCACTTTTGAACGAGGCCGAAAACGCCTCATACCCGCTGAGCACTTTCAGGGTGTCGCACCTGCCACGGCGTCATCAATGCAATTTTGATCGAACATGATCCTATTACCATTTGCTATTTGAGTCGAAGCAAAGTTAGCGAGCTCGACAGTCCCTTCATTGGCCCAATACATAACGCAATCGTTATTGTCGCAATGGCGGCCATTTTCCTCATCTTGATGGGCGCTAACTAATGGAAATCCGTTGTTAACAAGGCCCGCCGCATGGCCAATTTCGTGAACCAGCACAGCTTGCTCCGAAAACTTGCGGACATCACTAAGGAGCGACATTGACTCGATTACAGGTTTGAACATAGCGATGACACCTGTATCGCCAATCGAAACACCGATAACACCTCGGGCTTCCTCCCCGTTGTGACGTTCAAAGTAACCATCGAGATACACAATATAGTAACTTATAACGTCGCTTGAGGTTTGTGCGACTTGTCGACTTTGCTCTGCAATCGTTAGAATCTCGGCACTATTAAATGGGCCTGTAACCGATATCGCTATATTGTCCATCTCATCAAGATTCTTTGGGATCGTGTAGTCTCGTTCCTCACTAAGAATCCCTTTCATATTTTCTTCAAGCAATGACCACAAATCTCCTCCAGCAATCGGGGAGATTCCTACGTAGGGTTCCGCACCATTGACGTAATCAACTTCAACAATCACTGGCCGAAGTGCTGCACCATCGCCACCATTACCCTCCGATCCAGCATTCGTATTTGTCGGCTCACTCGTCGATGAGGAATCGTCAAGAATGTCGTCCGGTGGTTGTAGGTTACCGTCGCCCACGTCACCTGAGGCACTCGGGTCACTTGGCTCAATATCTGAACCCGAACCTGACCCATCAGCCGAATCGGAATCCGATACATCACTAGCATCGGATCCGTCGCTGGTTTGCGTTTGCTCATCTTCGTTCGCACCAGTGTCAGTGCTCGAACAGGCTGAATAAGAAATCAATGTTAGCGCTGAAATAACGAGAAGCGTAGTCTGCAAACTTTTCATTATTCTAAAGTTGTATACTGTCAAGAGTTCTGTCAAACTTATCGAATGAAAAAACGTGACCTCTTAACAAAGATTTTCATTTCTCTTACTTCGATAATCGTGTTGAATGCTTGTGGGCTAGACACTTTTAATATCAACGAAAGGTCAAGAGCGACTATTGAGGGGGCGACGGCACTTGATCAGCTCGTGAACAACTTTGGTTTTGACGAGTTCGTGGCAATGGATATCACGACAAACGAGACACTCGCGAACCAAGGTGTTGAAAGACATCAAATCGATTCTGTGACCGTCACGAGTATTGTGTTGAGCATCCCGGAAGAAAGCGACGGGCAAGACTTCAACTTTATCGAGTCTCTCGCTTTTTTCGCAGATGCTGATGACCTTGAGAGGGTAAAAGTTGCTGAGATTGTAGACGTTCCTGACGACGTTTCAAGTTTAGAACTCAACGTTACAGAAGCAGAGCTTGCGGACTACGCAGCAAAAGAATCCATGGATATCATTACGGAAGTCAACGGGCGTCTACCCTCTGAAACCACTATCGTTGACGCCGATGTCGGTCTCCGAATTGATGTGGACATCAGTGGGGTTATTTCTGGGAGCTAGAATAGTTTGTTCTGGATATAATATGTTAGATTTTATTATTTTGACACATTTGGGCACATCAACACGTTGAGTGCCCAATTTTTGCAGCTCTAGCCTCGAAGCCCTGAAGCATTTTTTACGAGCCGTTCTACCCTAACCATCTCAATGCGACCGTGGAGGATGAAGGCAGCACCTCTCCCGGTATCAATCCACCGAGAGACTCTCGCCCCACAAAACGCCCTGGACCGAACTGGCAGACTTCTATTTACTTGTTGCTTTAAACCAAACAAAGCCAGCTAGTCCAGCTACCGCTAACAACAACCAAGGCGCAAGGTGATGCATCTGCGCAAAATGATCGGCACCACCCTCTGCATGCGCAAATGAGGCAGAAGCGGAAAAGAGTGTTGATACAGCAATGATTTTTGAACGGTTCATCGGTCTCTCCAAAGAAATATGAGTCAAGCCAGCAAGATGCTTGGTCTTGAGTTCCCCTTTGTGTATACATGCTTCAGTGGAAGTTCAACAACTTTAAAAAGGATGATCTTATGATTCACACACTTTTATCGAAAATTGACGAGAAATTTGGGTTCGAACAAGCCGGAGCTCACTGTGATGTTCCCTGCGGTGTTTATGACCCAATGCCTGCGCAAATTGCAGCAATGACTGTTGCTCGAATGACCGACACAATTCTTGATCTTGAGGCTCATGATCAAAAAGACCACGGCGGTACACGGGATCATCACTATCAAAACAAAATCACACGAATGATTAATGAAAAAGAGCGTTCAGCTGAGCATGTGAAGCACGAAGTGCGCATTATTTGGGGCGACTTCTTTAAAGCGCCACAGTTTGAGGCGCATCCTGAACTGCAAAATCTTTGTCACACGATTATGATGACAGCATCAAAATGTAAGCAAAACATCGATCAAGATGCCACACGAAAGCTGGTCGACGAAATAAACCAGTTCGCAGAAGTCTTCTTCAAGATCAAAGGTATCTCAACAAAACGTGTGACTTACCACTGTAAGCCGAATCTTGAGATTGTGATTCCTGAACTCTAATGTTCAAGATTATTCGAGTATGCGGCTCAAGTATGGAGCCCAACTATAACGATGGCGATTACGTCATCGTTTTTTCTTGGCTTCATAAGATATTGGTTCCCTCTCTCTTGAAAGCAAAACGAGATATTGTGTTCACGCACCCTGCTTTGGGAACAAGTCTCAAACGGATCCGTAAGCCAGCCTCTAGCCCCTTCACATATGAGGTCTACGGAACCAACCCGCAAAGCGTCACGCCAGAGGCATTAGGTGATGTGCGCCTAGAAAACATCTTAGGCTTCGTTGTCTGGCGTATTCAAAAATCTCTCTAAGAATCGTGAACTCCAGGGCTTTTCAGATTCTTGGCATGGAGTGCGCAAGCAACAATCCGTTCTGCTGCTTGCCGTGCGCCCGCAATATTTCTCGCGACAGGTCCAAGTTCAAGCTCGCCAAGTCCACCACTCACAAATATTCTGGTATGCCAACGCAAGTGTCGGTCACATTCAGGAAAGCCACAGGCTGACACTTTAAGCTTTGAATGTCGATTAAGGTTTTGAATCAGCGCTCCACCTGGACACTCATTACGATAGCCCGTCGCGAGCAACACGCGATCAACTTCTAATCTTAGCCCAGAATTGGTTGTGATTTGTAAGTCAGGGTCCATGTCTTCAAGTAACTGCACTTCTCCAACTTGAAACTCAATTTCACCCGCCTCAATATTTCTGCGAAAAGAGCGCATGAGCTTAGGCGGTAATGAACCTCGATTTCGCGCTTCTTGAATCATCGCGCGTCTGCGCTCCAATTTGGGTTCATCTTTAAAGCGGGTCATGAACTTGGGACCCAGCCACCCTGGATCACTATCAAATTGATGTTCACGAAGTTGGTGGCGCGCAATCACAGTAACACGATGGCCCGCTCTCGCCATTCGCTGAGAAACTTGCACTGCAGAGATTTTTTTTTGACAACAAGAATCCTTTCAGATTCACTCGCGGGTAAAATCTCTTGAGACGCAAAAATATGCTGAATATTTCGACGCCCCTTGGGTGCCCATGACGGCCAACTCGCAAGATCACTGACGCCCAAGGACAAGATCACATTCGATGCAGAGAGCTTTTCACCGTTTTTTGCTATGAGAATGACTCTAGACTCATCGGGTTCAATCTTCGAAACTAAAGTTTTCAAGTGCGCATGCCCTAAATCATACTTTTCAATTAAAGCCGTATTGTGATTTGCAAAGAGTGAAAGTGCCGGTCGGTTGTATGGAAAACGAAATGCATCAGGAGACCTAGAACGGCGCTTACCCGCAAAGCGTTCGAGGTCGTGCGCCCCGGGACTGAGATTGTGAACGGATGGTGAGCGAAGATGTGTCATACCGGTCGTCCGGGTGTTTTTATTCCAACGCGCAAGGAGTTCATCATGCGGATCGATAATACAAAGCTCTTTGATCGATGTCAGGCCTGCCTCCAGCAAGCGAATCGCCATGTGGACACCGTGTATTCCGCCACCGACGATTATCCATTTGAAGTCCTTCATTGGACTCCCGAATGTGACGCAGATATTCCTTTCTGGTTGAGGATATGCGCTGCCACAATTGTGAGTCCTCCCAAAAAGCTCAACAGAACACTTGGCTCAAAGGGATGTTCGGAGCTGGCATGAAGCATAGTCTCATCTTGCAATTCATGATGTAACGTCTTCGCTTCACCATGAGTATGATGCTCCCCTTCTGACATTTCAGAGATACGAGCGACACCTACAAATAAAATTCCGAGTATAAAAACCGCAGCGATACTCCACTTTCGATGGCTCCGGTACCCAACCAAAGCTGCTAAAAGAGCAAAAGTGATTGCGAGAGCCGAGAGGATATTTTCACTTGTACTTGAAAAAAGCGCTTGAATACCTAACGCGCCAATCAGCACCGGTAACAATGCTCCAAGCACACAGTGTATCGCACACATAAAGCTCGCAACACTACCCATTCGGTCGATGTTCATACCTGCACACTCCCGCCAATAAACTCGTTGGAAGAAAACGACAGCCCAATAGCAATACCTCAAGCTTTCTGCAGTCTTCATATTGACCTGTTGGGCTTTGCATGCGTCAAAGACAAATGCAAGTAACTTGCATCATCAGAAATACACTCCGATAGATCTATTCGTGAGAGTGCACTGAACACCCGCCGTGAATCCCTTTTTGGATTCTAAGGTACAAATATGTTTCGAGTTATTGATACTGCATGAGGTGTCGATATCATGCGTCTACAAGGTTTCGTCACACTCAGGCTGCAGACACAAAACTGGGTGTTCTGTTGACTAAAGGTTCCCGGCTAACCAGTACAGTAGCTAGTGCCCCAGGCCAAGCAACTTGCATCTGCTAGGCATTCATCCATTCTTTCTAACCCGCTTGGGCAAGGTGCCTCATCCGCAATGCATTCACCTGGTGTAATCCATTGACCGTTAACTTCGTCACATGCCTCATTGGTTGTGTGTGTCAGTCGTGGATTGTTTGAACTACAGTCTTCAGAGAAATAACACCGAGCATCACTTGTAGGGCGCGGCTCGTTGCAGGAGTATCCATAGGCAAACTGACGGGTGCAAATTTCAGAGGCTTCACAGTCAACACTTGCATAGCAAGCATTTTCCTCGAGTGCTTCAGTGCTAGATGGTGCTTCTGATGTTGGCTCCAAATCATCGAGCTCACAATCGCTAGGCTCTGCAGCATCACACTCTTTCTGTTCACCCGAACATGCGACGCACAAACTTACGGTAATCAAAAACGTTAAAAGCATAGATTTTTTCATTGTTCTTCCAGCTATGAGTTACAAGTATATCTCGGTTGGCTGTGCTCTGCAAGAAAAAGTAAGAACAGTGTTCTTCAACGCTTTCACAGACTCACGTTCAACCCTTCATGATATGCTAAAATCTGAATAATCGTGGTGCGACTCACTACACATAAGAATTGCTGCGTTCGACTAGATCTTTTTTGAAACTATCGAAGTACTCGACACCCACCATGAATCCCTTTTTGGATCCCAAGCTCCCAAAAATCATCAAGTTCAGTTCGCGGGTAAGCACTCGCATCGAGAAGCTTTTGTTTCAGGGTCTCTGGCAAGTTAAACTCTAGGGCTTTCAAGTTTGACTCAAGCTGCTCCATCTTCGTCGCAGAAATAATCGTGGAACTTATACCAGGCTGATTGACCACAAAATTAATCGCGATTTCCGCAGGGCTTCGTCCAATCTCGAGAGCGACATCTTTAACGGCTGCAGCGATTTCAAAGGGTCTCTTAGCGTAGAACTTTTCAAAAACTGGATTCTTCGACTTATGCATCATGTTCATACGACCATCGCCCGAGGCAGTGCCATCATCGTTCAACGTATATTTGCCAGTTAAAATACCTGAAGCGAGTGGGCTCCAACCCACGATACCTATATTTGTCTCTCGACATAGTGGTAGATGTTCGCGCTCAAGCGTTCTGGAAATTAACGAATATTCCAGCTGCAAGCATGCTATCGGCTCATAGCCACGAAGCTCCGCTATAGTTTGCGCGCGTGCAGCATACCAGGCAGGTACATCACTGAGCCCAACGTGCAAGACTTTACCCTGGCGTACCAAATCATTCATGGTGGTGAGCACCTCTTCAACTCGCGTGACCATATCCCAAGCGTGAAGATAAAGAAGGTCGATGTAATCTGTTTGCAATCTTTTCAAAGAGCTTTCCACAGCTCGCTGGATATTTTTTCGTCCATTCCCCCCTGCGTTTGGGTTTCCAATTTTCCCTTTACCGCTTGGGTCGACGTTAAAAGAAAACTTTGTTGCAACAACACATCGGTCCCGACAATTTCGCTCTCTCATGAACTCGCCAATAATCTTTTCGCTTGTTCCGTTGTTGTAGACATCCGCCGTATCAATAAAATTCCCGCCAACATCGAGAAAGCGTGCGAGGATATTTTTTGAGTCCTCAGCGTTCATCCCCATGCCCCATTCTTCACCAAATGTCATGGCACCAAGACACAAGGGTGAAACACGCAAACCTGTTTGCCCTAGAAGTCGAAAATCATTCATTGTCATTCTTTAACCTCAAATCTTTTCCTAGCACGGTGCCAAATCACTTTGTCTTCACATAAAGAATGACTTAGTCATACTTCATGTCAAAGACCGTCGTTGATTCCTCTTTCGTGTTCAAGAAATACATTGTTTGTGTTTCATGGATATTCCTTTCAGCCTGCTCCTCGATGAGTAAAGCTTCAATCGAGAACAACAAAGCATCCAACCAAAGGGTGCCTTGCTGGCATGTTAATGCCGACCCGCAACACATCGATCCCTCCGAGATCGCGCCAGTGGTCTTGGTGCATGGCTTTATGGGTTTCGAAGAAGCTGCAGGGTTTGAATATTTCAACGGAGTAAAGTTGACACTGCAAAACAAAGGTTACCGAATCCTAACACCACAACTGACGCCAATCGAGGGTTCCACTGAACGTGCACAAGAACTCTACAACTATCTCCAAGGTGAATCAGGTCTGCACGAAGAGGCTTTTTTTCTTATTGGACATTCTCAAGGTGGTTTGGATATTCGAAGGGCGTTAAATCGCTCAGCTTCCCCATCCATGAATGCCATTGCAGCAGCATCAATTGGTACGCCGCATGGAGGAACAAATCTTGCTGATTACTATCTTAAAACAGGTCTCAAAGTTTTCATTCAAGGCCCCTTCCGCTGGGTCGCAAACTGGATTTATGACGATACGAGAACGCCTCGAAAGAAGAACATAGAGTGGCCAGCACAAGGCAAAAGAGAACACCCTAAAGCAAAGATGAACAACTCAAACCTGAAACGAACGATGACGACGTTATCGGAAAGCTTTCAAGCCAAAGAGCCGAAAGCAACATCGAATATTCCTTTCTATTCTATAGCTGGATTGGCAGGGGAACCGATTACACATAAGCTTTGTCGCTCTGGAAGCATCTTTCCTCAACGGGATGTTCACGACCGAATAAATCCGCTGCTCCAACCCTCACGAATTATTCTTCAAAACCATCGCTCTCGATTTGATACACGCTTCAGTGACGGGCTCGTTCCCCTGGGTTCTCAAATTTACGGCGATTTTCTTGGGTGTATTCCAGCGGATCACCTTGAACAGGTTGGCTTGGGGCAAAAACGAGCGAACACGAAAACGAAATATTCACATCTCAAACTCATTGAAAGTCTCATTCAACACATGGCCTTGCGTGCTCGAGGGTTGTCAGGGCTTGAGAAATCCTGTCCACTTGAAAGTTCAAACGACTCAATGCGGTAATTTACTATTGTAGAGTCCCGCAAATCCGATTGACCGATATTGGAATGCCAACACTTGCAGTCTCGGCCAGCACTTGAATATCATGAGGAATATGAGCCGGGTTTGGATCAATATAATGACACGCCACGCCACTTCGACGGTAGTTCATTAACGACGCCGCTGGATAAACGTGTAAGGATGTTCCTACGACCAAAATCACGTCCGCGCTTTCTACCCACCCAATTGCAGTATCAAGTCTGGGTATCGATTCACCAAACCAAACAATATCAGGTCTCAACTGAACTCCTCGAGCGTCGACATCTCCAAGCGAAAGATCGTTCATCCATGGTGTTGATTGAGAGCTATCCACAGGGCGCACACTTCGTAATTCTCCATGCAGATGTAGAACCTTTGTCGAACCTGCCCGCTCATGTAAGTCATCGACATTTTGCGTGACAATATAGACTTCGTGTTCAAGTTCTAAGTCTGCAAGCGCAAGATGCCTTGCGTTCGGCTCAACTTCAAAGAGTTACCGGCGCCTTTGATTGTAAAAATCCAGTACCAACTCAGGATCTGCCTCGAATCCCTGTGGCGAGGCGACCTCTAAAACATCATAACCTTCCCATAGCCCGTTGGCGTCGCGAAACGTCTTAATGCCACTTTCTGCACTCATCCCTGCGCCACTTAGAACAGTAATTTTCATGTCAAAAAGTTAACCCAAGTTGCTATTAGGCCTCCAGCACTGTGGACAACATCCATTAAAAATACACAAGATCAAGCACTTAAATATCACCGGTCGGCGTCTTGACGCATCGTGTCACGGGTTTATACTCTTAGTTCAAAGGGAGGTAGACCATGGGACTACTCGATAAAGCAAAAGATCTTGCAGAAAATGCAGTAAGCGATGTAACGGATTTCGCCGGCTCTATTGGCGACAAAGCCGAAGGCCTTGTTGATGGAGCAAAAGAAGCACTCGGAGATGCTCTGGGTGAAGTCAGCGAGCTCGCGGGTAAGGCATCTGAAAATCTCAAGGCCAAAGCTGGAGACGCGATTGAAGCCGTCAAAGATGGTGCAGATACAATTGTTGATAAGGCAACGGATATGGGCGCTAATGCAAAAGAAAGTGTTACAAAAGCATTCGAAGAATAAAAATATTTAAATCACTTGAATATACCGAACGCTCGCATGATGCGAGCGTTTATAGTTTGGATTGTTCGTTTAAAGCACGTGCTACGAGGGCCGCTTAAAAATCGAAAGTGCCACTTCCAAAGTCTTCACTCACAGTCTCACACCAAATACTTATATGCTGCACGTCATCAAGGGTAACTCCATCCGGCATCGGTAGCTCAAGTCGCTCTCCCTCAAAAGATGTTCCCTTTAAGTTTTCTGAAATATGAATTCCATTTGCAAAGTCGCCTGTAGGTGAAGCGGTTACACGAACATGAATCCCTCCACCGTCGTAATGAAAGTCATTGATTGCAAGTGTACAATCATCAACGAGCTCAACATTACCGGAGACGTCATGATGCAGCTCTGACAGCATAAACTTTTGCCCGACTCGCGGGTCAGCACTTGAACAACCACTTTGGAGCTCTTGCTCATCAAAGACCGAGTCTGTAGAGCATCCCGCAGTCAAAAAAACCAATGCGATGACGTGTAAAAAGATTACTGAGATTGTTTGATAGGTGTTCGTAATTTTGCGTTTCATATCCTTAACACGAAATAAAACCCTCAATGGTTACATGAATGTACCGCAAAATCGTATCAACAAATTTAGGAGTACACCTTCGAAAATGAGCATTGTTTCGTTCAATAAAACAGGAACACTGGACACAAACTTGAAAACTCGTAGACTATGCGTATGAACAAACTTAACACCTTTCTACTTTACTTTATTGGCTCGCTAATACTTGTTTTAGGGTGTAGCCCTGATTCAGCATCGGAAGGTGAACCAAGCTCTTCAAGTGAGGACGCCGCGAACACAGACAACACCGAACCTGCACCAGAATGTTCCGCGCAATCAACAGGTGATGAAGAGGGCGAACGGATCCATTCCTTCACTCTAAAAGCATGCGACGGCACAGGAGTCAGCATCGATGATTTTTGTGGAACCGGAGCCGTGAATGTTCTTTTATATGCGGGTTGGTGCCCAAACTGTATTAGCAACCTCGAAAATGCGATGGCTGCTAGAGATACGACATTTGCGACCGAAGACTATCAAGGAGTCGCAATTATAACAGCGACTGCCAGCGGGGCCTTACCCAATGCAGCCTATTGTGATCAAGTAGCCGAAAGTGTCGCAGGAACGGATATTGTAGTTCTATACGACGAGAATGGTGAAATCCCCGATTTGATCGCCAATGGGTCGCAAAACGATACTCAGTTTGTACTGGATGATGAACTTAACATTCGCTTTAAAGGTCGATTTGCAAATAATAATGAGGTTGATCAAGTGATCGCATCTGTGCTGAACGAATAACGACGCAGATTCTTGATTGACTTTGATTGGGAGCTTTTCTTTGGATGGCTCCTTTTTTTAATTGGCTGAATGATTCCCTCACTTTGGTGCGAACCCAAATATTGAACTTACTCACGCAACCCTGCCTATTGTCACACTATTTTCATACTTCTGCCGTGTTTTGCACACATCTACTCAGGGTCATTCCGCGGATATCCCAAAAATAGAAACCCTCAATATACTCATTCTATGATTAACTTGAACACCACTTTTATCACTGTTGTGCTTTCATTGACTTTGTTCGTCGCTCTTGGAGCTTGCGGGTCAGAGATTGACCTTGCACTCGGTTCCACCTCGTCAAATCTAGAGGCGGCAAATCTTGAGTTCGGTTTTGTGCCCACTCAAGCGCAGCTCACGACCTCGGGTGAAAGTCTATCAAACCAAAGTGACTCTGAAAGTGAAAGTGACATCAATGGCTTCGTAGCACACCCGCCAGATGAGACCTCTGAAGAAGTTGAGCACAGCGGAGAAGCAGAAGAACACGATAGTGAGTCAACGCCATCCCCTTCAAACACTTCAACCTGCAATGGTTCGGATATCGGAATCAATGTCGGTCAGCGCATGAAGCCTTTTACATTGAAACGTTGCGACGACACTCCTTTTTCAATCGATCAACTCTGCGGAACGCCCGTTGTAGAAATTCAACTTCACGCAGGTTTTTGTGCAGCGTGCAATCAGAAGGTTTTTGATTACATGCCAAACAGTGATTCTGACTTTGCAGACCAAGGCTATCAGGGTCTTGTTGTTGTAACTCGAGGTCAGGCAGGCTTTGCAGATGCAGCAACATGCGAGGGTGTCGAAACACAACTTCACGATACCAATATTATCGTAGTCTATGATGACTCAAACCTTATGGCAGGAGACTATAGTGTTCAGGGGTTTAACGAGATGTACCTGCTTGATGATGAGCTCACGATACACCATTACCAACCCGGATCGTACTCTCCGTTTTCAGTACAAAACTGGATTGAAGCTGTACTTGAAATGTAACGTGTACCATTTTTAAACATTTTTACTGTGAATTAGTAATCTACTAACCCCCTCTTTATAATGGTGTCATGAAAAGATATTTACAAGAGTGCGTAACTATATCCCTATTGCTCCCAGCACTGATTCAAGCGGGGTGCGGTGCGGAGATTGACATCGCCGAGTATACTCGCGCTCGGAATCAGGGGGACCTAAATGTAGCATCAACCCCTTCCAGCTCAAGTGCAACTCCCGATTCAACTCCCGGTACAACACCAGGTTCAACTCCCGATTCAACTCCCGATTCAACTCCCGATTCAACTCCCGATTCAACTCCCGATTCAACTCCAGATTCAACTCCAGATTCAACTCCAGATTCAACTCCAGATTCAACTCCCGATTCAACTCCAGATTCAACTCCCGATTCAACTCCAGATTCAACTCCAGATTCAACTCCAGATTCAACTCCAGATTCAACTCCAGATTCAACTCCAGATTCAACTCC
>JAHDBA010000013.1:70001-78293 GCA_020630615.1 Myxococcota bacterium
ATTCAACTCCAGATTCAACTCCAGATTCAACTCCAGATTCAACTCCAGATTCAACACCGGAAAACTCTGGTCAGTCTTGCTCGAATGCGAATGAGGGGACTCAGATAGGAGACCGCATGAAGTCTTTTACGTTGAAACGATGTGATGGCAGTCTCTTTTCTCTCGATGAAGTTTGCGGCGCACCAGCGACAAATATCTACTTTTACTCACGTGGATGCGGAACTTGTGTGTGGAACGTTAAAAGTGAAATGACCAATCGAATGCAAGAATTCTCTGACGATGGACTCCGTGGGATTGTGGTGATAACGACCGACAGCAATTGGGAGCCCCCGAGTGCCGCAACGTGCCAACTTGTTGAGGACGATGCAGCTGGCACCGGTATCATTGTTGTCTACGACGAAAATCAGACGTCCATTCCTGACTATAACCTTTGGAGCTCATCCTGGGATAAAGATGTAGTCTTGGATGAGTTCATGAATATTCAACTGATAAAGCAATATGCCTCGGGCGAGGAAATCGACTCGCGTATTGAACAGCTCGTTAACCCGACATAATGCAAGTGCGTAGTGCAGGGAGGCTTCATTAAACCTCACCGTTGCAGAGCTAAATGGATAATCTATCGCGACACTGCATGTAGGTGATTGTCCGTGTACAAAAATGCAACATTCTAGCCTGAAAGCTCTACTTTTATAGATGGGTGTTCGTCGTCTATATTCCACTAAACATGGAGAGACGATGATAAAAAACACAACATCACGTAAGTTCAACACCATACCTACACAAGCTCTGGTAGGCTCTACGATACTCGTCGGAGTCTTATCCGGCGGTTGTAGTGTCGATACTGATGGTGGGTCATCAGCTGTAGGTCTGAAGCAAAGCGCCCAAATCGCTAAACCAGCCATATACGATGGAGATTCACGGCGTGCGTACGCTTCTTCATCAACAGCATTAAAAAAGTTGGTTCGAGAATCGATTGTTGCAATGGTACCACGCTCTAGGTTTCGCGCTGATGAACAGGGAAATATTTCGATTCAAATGTCCACATTGCAAGAGACCCAAGGTGTATGTTCGACTGAGCGCTTTGCTGATTTTCCAACTCTTGCGTCATGCTCAGGAACACTTATTGGCCCAGATCTTGTTCTCACCGCGGGTCATTGTGTTCAAGGTAACTTTGACTGCAGATCCAACCTCTTCCTTTTCGATTATTATCTTGATGAAAGTGACGAGTTGGCCTTCGGTGGTGACTCAATTTATGCATGTGAAGAAGTTCTGATGAGCCGAGAGGGATTCAACGGGACTGACTTTGCAGTGATTCGACTTGACAGACAAGTCGATTCTAGTCGAAGGGCAATTCCGATAAGTGAAGATGATGTCAGAGTCCAAGACCAACTTAGTCTTGCGGGTTTCCCGTCTGGTTTGCCGGCAATAACAGACTCGGAAGGACGCGCAGCTCAATCAGTCAATGCGTCGAGTCCCACTTTTGATGCCTACATCGACTCTTTTGTTGGCAACTCTGGTTCTGGTGTTTTCAATACACGACTCGAGCTTGTTGGAATTTTAACTGCGGGCCAACGCGATTATCGCTTTAACGGGCGTTGCTACGAAAGTGTTGGGCACTCAACTTTTGGACGAGGTGAAACCGTGATGCGTGCGGCATGGGCTCAAGCTGAGTTTTGCAATCAAGAGCCTGACGCTCTTGTGTGCAACCCACCTCAAAGCATTGACGACAATGCGCCGACAAGTTTAGTTGATGAAGACTCGACTTTCGACTCTGATGCGAACTCTAGTGCCCCCTCAACTTCGGCACTGAAACAATGGTTATGTGATTCGCAGCGTTTCCAACAGGGTGGCGGAGATGGCTGTGACTGTAATTGTGGAGCCTATGACCCGGATTGCGATGACCCAAGGCAACAAACATATCGGTGCGATGACGATGAGGTCTGCAATACAGATGGCAGATGTGTTGTCCCGCCTGGCGTGCCTTCTTTTTGGACATGCGAGCCTGAATATTATGGTGCATTCGACGGCTGTGATTGCGGTTGTGGAATCCCTGACCCAGACTGTAATTTCTCTAATGAACCGCGTTTTGGTTGCTGACCACGACAGCATAATGCTTTGACTGCAAATCAAAATGTCTCGGCATCTACAAAAGCGTAGATGCCTTTTTTATTACCAATATGATCCTGCTTTTGAATTTCTGGGTTTACGAGTCTACATGACACCGCATCCACTCTTTGCCCTATCGCTTTGCGCACCATTTAAGCTGTGACACGCCCCATCTCGATTGTTCCTTTTATTTCTAGGCTGAATGCCCGATAGTATGGGCGCCATGGCAACAAAGTTGAACGCATTCGCATATCAACCTTATTACGAGGGATTGGTATGCACGAAACACACGAAAAACTACTTTCAAAGGTTCCCCTTTCAAGGCGTTGTCACACAAAACCCGTAGTCCAAGCACTGGTGCTTATCTTTTTGATGATCAGTATTGGATGCGATTCCCTGTCCAAGCAAGAACTGAGCTTCGGCGCAACTGACACAAGTTCAAAAAGAAAGCAGCCTAGTATTTTTAGTGAGGACGACCGTACGCTATACATGTCAGCGCCGGAGGAACTCCAAAGACTTATTCGACAATCCAGCGTTGCACTTGTTTCAAAATCAAAATTCAATGTGGAGCCCAATGGAACTCTTTCAGTCACGCTCAGTTCGTTGCAAGACGACTTTGGAGTTTGTTCTACTGAACGCTTTGCCGACTTACCCACTCTCTCATCATGCTCTGGAACCCTTGTAGGAGAAGACCTTGTGATGACGGCAGGACACTGCGTTCTAAACCATGCTCAATGTGCCAATCAGAACTTTGTTTTTGATTACTACTTAAACGAAAACGAGCAAATCAGTTTTCACACAAACTCTATTTATGAGTGTAAAGAGATCATTGCGACCCACTTCGATGAGAGCGGTTGGGACTATTCTCTCATCCGCCTTGACCGCAAAGTTGATTCCTCTCGACGCCCTATCAACATTGCCTCACGAAGAGTTAGAAGCGGTGACAAGGTGACTGTGGTCGGTTACCCATCCGGCTTACCGGCTATCGTTGACTCTAGCGGTTCCGTCTCCCCTAAGAATTCGACAGATATCACTTTTGACGCTTACATCGATATTTTTGCAGGAAACTCAGGTTCCGGAATCTACAACAAGGACCTTGAGCTCGTTGGGGTTTTAAGCATGGGCTTCAAAGACTATCAGCAATATGGCGAGGAATGTACGAGAGCTATCCGCTACAGCGCGAATGGACTTGGTGCTGTCGTGGTTCGGGCTGACAAGATCAGAGAAGAGCTTTGCTCCAAACTAGTGCACCTCTCACTGTGTCAAGACTTTGACCATGGCCACCAAGATACACGTGGTGAGAGTTCATACCACAAAGACACCTATCAAGATGATTCATCGCAAAATGAAAATACAGTTGGTACACCGGGCGCCATGGATTGGTACGAAGACTCAAGTACATCAGAACATTCCGAACAAGTTGACTCGAGCGATTCTGACGGAAGCGAATGGTATCCAGAAGAGATGCACTCAACCGGCGAGCATTCTTCAACGGTACAACCTCAGGAAGGACAATGGCTTTGCAACCCATCGCAATACAACGACGGCAATAGTTGCGATTGCGACTGCGGAGCATACGACCCGGATTGCGATAATCCCCAACTGGAAACCCTCGGTTGTGCTAAGGGTGAAGCGTGTAATCTTGATGGTAGCTGTACGATGCCTGCCTATGCTCCAGAAACTTGGTCTTGTGATCCTGACTACTATGGTGCCTTTGATGGATGTGACTGCGGCTGTGGAATCCCGGACCCCGATTGCTCATTCCCGACCGAACCTCGAATTGGTTGTTAACGGCGCCACCGCCGTTGATATACGCCGCTACCACTTATGGAATATTTCAATTGACTCATGCCTCAGCATCGGATGCTCAGTTTCTTCGTTCACTTCCAAAGGTTTCAACGCTTTCGCAATTGGAGTTTGAGGGTTCAAGCCAACAACCACGGACTTCTCGATATCGACTCTCAAACCTCCCACGAGGGGTGAGACCACGTATATTCGTTCTTTCTCCTCATCGTTCTCAGAACGGTGCACCACGTGATAGCAGACAACCGGTATCGACGACTCGTCTTTGACATTCGAGACCTCTTCCAAACTCTTTAACGTTTCGCGTTTCGCGCTTAGCGATTTGGCAATCCCCAGTGCCAAATACGATGCCTCCGTCGAACGCATGTCTTTCGGGTCTTCGGCACGCGATTCTTCATGCGTCGCCCCGATCATTGCATTTTGATACGACGATTCAAGAATCCTGACCTCTTCACGCAAGACTTCAACAAAGGCAACCAGAAGTTCTCGTTTGGATGGAAGCATCATGCACCTCGCATGGAATAGTGGTTCAAGAGTCGAATTACTTGATTCGCAACGATTCCGCTAACCATACCAATTATCAAACCGAAGAGGATCGTCGCAACAAGAGTAATTAGCATCACCCCAAATTGCCCTCGCGCTTCTCGGTACAATGTCTTCATCGCATTCACTTTAACGAGTCCTGGCAACGCACTGAAAATCATGACCGCGAGAGATACTTTGGGCAACATACTTAAGGGATGCGTCAGGCAGAGAAGAGTCACAACAACGCACATCGCGCTGACGACACCCGCCCATCGAGTTTTCGCTCCCGAGCCACCATTGATCGCCGTTCGTGAGAAACTCGCCGACACAACCAGTCCGCCGGTCAATGATGACGCAACATTTGAAGCACCTAAAGCTGCAAGCTCTCGACGACCCGATAATTCGCAAGAGCCCTCACTTTTAAGTGCTTCGCCTGCAGCGTACACCTCCAAAAATCCCAGTATGGCGATCGGTAATGCCTGCGCACTCAGTGTTAATGATGCAAGAGCAGAAAAGTCCGGCAAACTCAATTGAGGCAAACCACTTGGAATGTCACCGATACATAAAATGCCACCTTGAGCAAAACCAAAGAACCACGACAGGGATATAGAAACCACCACCATGATCAAAAGGTTGGGTAGCTTGGGTGCGATGCGCTGCGAGAGAACTAAGCCGATAAGCGAGAACATCCCAAAAGCAAAGGTTGACAGGTTCCACCCTTGAACTTGATGTAGAAGTTCAAATGGCAAAAGAATAAGCGATGGGCTTTCTTTCAAATACAATCCTACAAAATGCTCGAATTGAGTCGCACCGATCAAATAGGCTGCTGCTGCTGCAAAACCGGTTAATATCGGCCCAGTAATTAATGCGCTGAGCCGAGCTGCGCCCAGAAAAGATAAGATGATTTGAGCTATACCCACGCTGCATGTAAGGGCTATTGCAATTGCAAGTCGATCTTGAGTGTTCATCGCTAACGAGCTAAGAGCCATCCCCATTAAGAGACAGTCCATCGAAACTGGGCCGATTGCTGTACTCGAGGATGATCCCAACGAGGCATACACCAAGAGGGGAAGTATCGATGCGTAGAGCCCCATACTGGGCGGCAAATCGGCGATGAGTGCATAGGCCATCGCTTGCGGAATCAAGATTATAGCAGTTGTTACACCCGCACGAAGATCGGAACGTGCGGGTGCCTTAAAATTTATCAGTTGAGTCTTCATAAGGCGTGCACACCTTTACATCCAACCCGGAGATGCCCCTTCGGCGAAGAAGCGTGTGGTGTACACTGAGACCTATTATTCTCCGTCGTTAAAACCATGCTTGCTTATAGCACCATCTTTGGAGACCACATAATAATGTCCCGCAGCAAGGGAGTATTGAAACTCGCTCCCATCCTCAAACTGAACTCGTACATCGGCCTCACAATTCTCTCTCAGCCCGAAAGTCAATGCATGATCATTTTGCTGACCATAATGCCCGTAGCTTAGTTCGATATCACGAACCTGCTCAGCCATACCCTCGGCACTCACATACACTCTTGCAAAATGTGGGGCTGCACTCTCGGAAGGTCCAACTGCTAATATCGTGATCGATGCACTTGTTTCATTCACTTGGTTTTCAAAAAAGCGCAAATGAGAATCTGCTGCACTGTAACAGTCATACTCCCCAGCACCACTGCATCGATTTCGACTATGCCCCAAAACGATATCGATATCCCCGTCACGATCAAAGTCCGCCGCAGCAACACCATGCGTTCTTGGGTTGTCGATACCATGAAGAATAGCAGACTCTTCAAATCGTCCATTGCTGTCTTGTAAGAAAAGATTCAATCGATTTTCATGATAATCAGTTGCGCCAACCAAAATGTCCAGGCGACCATCTAAATTGATATCTGCGAGTGCTCCCGTGATGTGTCCCTCGTGCCACCCATAGAGGTCTGCGTTACCGTTAGCACCAGAGAGCTCCCCAACGTGTTGGAAATCGAAGCCACTCTCGCTGCGCAGCATTCGGTTAAGAGATATTGCATCTGACGTGCTCTCATTCAACAACACTGTACTTGGGTCGCTATTGCCACCTGCCCACCAATGTTGAATCTCGAGAGTTACCAGGTCATTGTCGCCGTCGTTATCCAAATCTCCACACAATGTGGAACCACTGTTTCCACCCAAGCGAAATGCTTCTCGCCCCGTGTTATGATCCCAACGAGTATCACCACAACCAAAGGGCGCACTGATCGAGACACCCTCGCACGCATCCGCACTTGGATTCTCACTACAAAAACATTGAGCAAAATGGTTTGTCGTCCAATCTTGATCGCCGTCAAAAGCAAATCCGGATGCCAATGCGATATTCTCAAAAAAGGATGTTTCCCGGTTTTGCCTCCAGAGATGGTTGGGTGCGCGGCCATACGACGACACCAGAACTTCGGGAAACATATCGCTATTTAAATCGCAGCGACCAATTCCCCATGCCCTCGCATGCCCTTGTGCGGCATTGACTTGCTCGACATTAAACCAAGGGTTTGTAATCATCGCATACCCTGACGAGAGTTCACGCCACGATCCATCATCAAGGTGATCGAAAAGCAGCGTGGGTAAAGGACCACCTGTGACACCCCCCTGAGAGACTAAAATCTCAAGCTCGGAATCTCCATCAACGTTCATCATGATGACACCCGTCGGGTGTGCATCGCCTCCAAGCCAAGTTAAAATCTCTCGAGGGTTGTCACTCCAATCGAAACTTCCATCGTTGTAGATAACTTCGCCCAGCCCATAGGCCTCACCACGTTCTTCGGGGTTGCCTGTCAAGACTGCATCGATAAGACCATCCTTATTAATATCTCCGAAGGAAGCTCCCAAAAATAGAGCTCTTGACCCATCGGAGCGGGCATCCAAGTTGACTTCAAGTGTCTTGTCGACAAGAGTTCCACCTTCATTGAGGTAGACC
Source organism: Myxococcota bacterium (assembly GCA_020630615.1). Lineage (GTDB taxonomy): Bacteria > Myxococcota > UBA727 > UBA727 > JAHDBA01 > JAHDBA01. The sequence goes on from JAHDBA010000013.1 coordinate 77,382, forward strand.
CATGAACTCTGGGCTCCACCCACACTCGGGTCGTTCGCAACTGGAGGATACACACGAGCAACAAGGTCAGGCCAATGATCTGAATTGAGATCGACAACCGAGAGATAGTTTGCACGGGGCGGCAACGTCGCAAAGCGATTCTCCGTCGCGTCCCTAAAAAGGGAAGTCTCCAAGGGCTCAGAGTCTCTTGGGCATCGAGGACTCACATCAACATCGAAGGTAGAAGTCGACGCGTTGGCTCCGCTTTCTGTCTCGGATTTCACACAGGCAAGTGTATTGCAAAGCAAAACAAAGTAGGCACACCTCACTGTGAAATCCACAATCCCTCGTTCACCGATATAAAGATTATCTCTCATTGTAAGCCTTACTCCTCAAAGAAATTTAACGGGCCAAATTCTTCATCCCGATTCGTTGTAAAGGGTACTTTTGCGAAAAAGATTCGTCCACGATCTCCACGATCTCGGATGAGGTCCAACATGAGCTCATAATCAACTTCAAACCTTCCACGAAAAAGCTCTTCACCGTTAACGATGAGTGTCAACTCGTTCTCAAAATCCACCATTGATGGATGAAGTAAAACATATCCCGCACGTACGCCGTGTGTTTGTAGATCGATAGAGTTGCTATCCGAATCAATACGCCCAATAATACGCATTCGCTCGCTGTAGTCCGCTCGTGGCTCCACTCCAACCCAATATCGTTCATGCCACGTAAAGGGTCGTGTTTCGTGATAAACGTCATGCTCAGGCCACCCATCAATATCCCAGGGTTGAGTAAATTTCATTTGACCGGCACCAACATACACAAGTGGATTCGGGTAAAGATTGCGTGTTGAAGTTGCGAACATGCTCCCGATGATTGGCAGCTGATCTGCGTAGATTTCATGTCCGCCAGACTGTTCAGCCATCACCC
>JAHDBA010000038.1:0-1273 GCA_020630615.1 Myxococcota bacterium
ATCCGTCGTAGGCGAGAATGTCACTCTTGTTCTGGGCGAGTCACAACGTATGAGCGTGTTGAGTTGGCACCCGCAATGGTCCTAAAAAGTGATGGTCGGAAGGAGCGCTTTTCGATTGAGAAGGTTGCTCGAGGTCTTAAGGCTGCGTGTGAGGCGCGCCAGCTTCAAGACGAAGAGATTCATAGGATGGCCAACTGCGTGCGTAAGGCACTCTTTCAAGATGGCTCCCGTGAAGTCAGCGCGATGGATATCGGGCAAGAAGTTCTGAAGGTCTTGCAAGAAAATGACCCGGTTTCTTACTTGCGCTTTGTGAGTGTCCACAAAAACTTTCAATCTCCTGAAGACTTTCAGGCTGCACTTCGCCAAATTCACGTCGAAGTGAGACCCTCAAATACAAAGCTAGGGGATGATATATACGTTGGCGAAGGTGTTCCACGCCCTGGGCACCGACCGAGCGAAACTCTACCGCCTGCCGCTCTTTAAGGGGCAATCACATTCAAAGGTTAGACGATGAGCCCGACTTTCAACCCGGAAAACCGTCGTCTCGATTAAGCCCATGGGCTTGTGCGCGACGATAAAAAGTGGCTCTTCCAATACCCAATCGGCGAGCAGCCTCCGAAACGTTACCGGTAGTTTCTTTAAGGGCGGCAATCATCATTTCGCGTTCGAGGTCTTTAAGCGGTCTGACTTTCAGTTCACCACCTTCACCCGTTGCATTTGCACTGAGACCTGGGGACGAATCTTCATCAAAACCGCTCGCATCCGCTTCGCGGATTTCTTCCGGAAGGTCGACAGGGCGTATCTCCCCTGAGGCACACACAAGACACGCCTGCTCGACAATGTTAAAGAGCTCACGAACATTCCCGGGCCAATCATAAACATAGAGTTGCCTTAATGCATCGGCGGACACACGGGCAGGCGCTTTCGCATTTTTTGCCGAGAACTGTGCAATCGCAAAACGTGTCAGTGCTTGAACATCGTCCCGACGTTCACGCAAAGGAGGTACAACAATCGAAAAGACGTTCAGCCGGTAAAAGAGATCGGCTCGAAACGTACCCTTCGTAACTTCCGAAGGCAAATGTTTGCTCGTGGATGCCAATATTCGAGCCGACGACCCTTGTTCTTGAAGAATTCGCAGCAACTGGGTTTGAAGTTCCATTGAAAGGTCACTAACTTCTTCTAGAAACAGAGACCCTGAACTCGCCTGGTTGAGCTTGCCTTCATTGTTCGCATCACCGAAGAGCTCTCGTTCAAGATCTTCGATCGAACTTGC
>JAHDBA010000038.1:1298-2955 GCA_020630615.1 Myxococcota bacterium
AGTTGACCTTAACAAAACGCGAATCTCCCTTTTGTGAACGTGCATGGATCCGTCGTGCTACGAGTTCCTTACCGGTGCCAGCCTCACCCTGAATCAAAACTGGAACGCTCGTTGATGCAACCCTTTCAACGAGTGAAATGACTTCACTCATCGCCCGACTGGCACACACCAGGGTCGGACCACCGTCACCACGAATCATCGCAGCACGAAGTCCAGCGCTTTCCTGTAAGAGCCGCGTTTTTTCGGTCGAATTTTTCACGACAATCGAGAGTCGCTGCATATCAATAGGTTTGGTAAGGTAGTCAAAAGCGCCTCGCCGCATGGCCTCAACAACCCTGTCAATACCCGATTGCGCGGTGAGCATCACGACGGACATCTCTTTACGTGTTCTCTTAATGTTATCCAAGAGTGTAAATCCATCGATATTCGGCAGGTTAACGTCAAGAAGGACGACATCAAAGGGGGCGCTAAGTGCGTCCATCACATCTGCGCCATCATCGAGTGTGGATACACGGTGCCCGTGATGTTCTAAAAATTTGGCGATCAGGTCACAAATCGCTGGGTCATCATCGACAACAAGGACATTCGATGCAGTTGTATCAACAAGTGGAGTGGGATCCGAGAGGTGTCGTGAAATTGAAGGTGTGCTCATTGTTCTCCCTGTATCAACTCAATACACATACAATGGATCAATTGATTGAATGAAGTAAAGTCGCGGTCGAACAAAATGCACATCTAAGAGAATCCGAAACCAGGCTCGAGCCACTTTGATCGAACAATCGCAAACTCTGGAGTTCAACCTTTCGATAAGACAGATACAAAACAACCATGGGATTGATATTCTAAACCGATTCGGTACGGATCGTTGTCGGGTGGCGTGGATTGAGAGAGGTCGATATAAACGCTTGATTCACGTAATGTTCGTATCGGCTCATAAAGTGGAACATCATACTCGTCCTCAAGGGGCGCCAGCAACCCATCGATGTCTTCCAAGGTTGCCCGTGTCGGAGGGGCTAGAAAGATCTCTCCCGAATTGTTCAGGAGTATTGCTTCGTCGGATGTGAGCCAAAATGCGTCAACGATCTCCTTGCCGTCACACTTAATAGTGGCTGACTCAGAGACACGAATTGAGAGAAAGAGCGTATCAAAGCGTCGAGAGCTTTCTTTCGGGGTTCTCCAGACAGAGAGTGATTTCACACTGGACGCATCACCATATTCAACCAAGTTAAGATTGCATTCCTCATGGATCTCGCGAAGTGCAGCAGTTAAGATAGTTGACAAACTCTTTTTGCCCCACGGGTCGGGAAGACGAGCGAATGAAAGAGCATTCGACGCCTGAGACACCCAATCACTTTTCGAGTCGGTTCTTATCGCATCACTCTCTTCGCATTTACCTCCAGGGAAGACATGAAACCCTGGCATAAAGTTTAGATCGGGGGAACGACGCGCTAGGAGAAACTCACGTTCGGCGGGCGATACTCTCAAAGCATCCCTGTGGCGCCACACCACAACTGTAACGGCCTCTACTAAGGGAGTCATACCCACAAAAGACTAGCGAGATCGCCGACGGGCTTTGTTCTTCGCTGCTTTCTTCTTCGCGACCTTCTTCTTCGCGACCTTCTTCTTCGCGACCTTCTTCTTCGCGACCTTCTTCTTC
>JAHDBA010000038.1:3055-17562 GCA_020630615.1 Myxococcota bacterium
TCTTCTTCGCGACCTTCTTCTTCGCGACCTTCTTCTTCGCGACCTTCTTCTTCGCTGCTTTCTTCTTCGCGACCTTCTTCTTCGCGATCTTCTTCTTCGCGATCTTCTTCTTCGCGATCTTCTTCTTCGCGACCTTCTTCTTCGCGACCTTCTTCTTCGCGACCTTCTTCTTCGCGACCTTCTTCGTCGTGACTTTCGTGTCAGCGACTTTCTTCTTCGCCACTTCTTTCTTTGATATTTTTTGGGGTGGTTTCTCTTGAGTCTCTACTGAGGCTTCGATCTCATCTTCGTGACCATCGGCCTCTGCTTCACTCGATGAGACCGGCTTACCCTTTTTTGCGGCGAGGTAGTCCTCCGGCGAAAGGACATCAACTGCTGTCCGAAATTCTTTCGAAGTTTTAGAGCTTACTTGTGGCCACAAGGTTTTCGCTGCACGCTCCTCCGACGCGTTGCGCCACATCACACACGTCACCGAGCCTCGCATTACGATATCTCGGTTTTGGTTTTCTGCCCAGACGTCAACGTCGACACGTGCTTCACCGTTCTCTTCGTAGGGCTGAAAAACGACACCTTTTGCTGTCAGTACATCGTTGGGCCATACAAGGCGTTCAAATTTAGCTGTCGAGTGCAGAATATAGCCATTCTCAAGCCATCCATTGATCGCTTCGACCGCGAATGCCAATGCGAATGCGCCATGAGCAAACACGCCACCGTATCCTGCAGATTTTGCAAAGTCGTCATCGAGATGCAAGGGGCTAAAATCGCCGGCGGCGGCTGCATATTTGGCAATTTGTACCCTCGAGAGTGGGGGATGCGTTAAGGGAGTGATAGGTTCGCCAGCTTCAATTGATTCCCAATATTGTTTTGGCATCGGAGTGTCCTTTGTTTTAGCTTGGTAGAAGTAAGGATAAAAAACGAGTGTGCGTGGGCGTGTGCGCCGAAAGCATGCCCAACATTTCTATCGACTACGAAAACCACCACGAACAGCGAATGTACGTTCAGCCTCAGCCAAAACAACATTGCGCGCTCCCGTAATAATAAATCGCGCTTGAACAAAGCCCATTGGGTTGCCACCAACTCTCTGCTGTTCAATATTCTCAATTCTTGTACTGACTTTCACACGTTGCCCGACACATATGGGTTGGTAGACGGTCACCGACTCTTTGCTGTGAAGTACCTGCTTGGGTTTCAGTTCCAAGATTTTGGTCACCGACTCAACACGCCCCAATGATCCTACCGCTGAATGTGGTAAAGGGATGTCTTCGAGGCCAAACTTTTTAGCATGTCCAGGAATTGAGTATAAGGGAAGTTGATTATTAACAGCATCAATGTAGCGACGTACCATTGAGTACTCAATCGTAACGTCTTCTTGATATACCACTTGCCCAATAAGCTGCTCGTGTGAAGAACCAGATTTTGCCATTTCACATTCCCCTACTCAAATCACCATGGACGCTAGGCGTTTTCCCAAAAAAATCAAGATAGAAGTGTACTTTTCACCCAACGCCATAGGGCCTTGCTTCAAGATGGATTGATCTTAAGGCCTCACCTGAACCTTTCTGAAGGGGTTGAGCTTTGCTCATTCCCGTGTTCAACCCTGAGTCTATGAGCGTATCGCGTAAAACCTATGTTGCTGTAGCTGGAAATATTGGTTCGGGTAAAAGTACGCTCGTGAAGTTTCTCTGTGACTACTACAACATGGATCCCTTTTTTGAGCCAAATGATGATAATCCTTACCTCGAAGACTTTTACAACGATATGAAACGGTGGGGTTTTCATTCACAGCTTCATTTTCTTGCGCATAAGTTTCAATTGCAGCTTGAGTTGGATCGGACTGAAGGTTTCGTTCTTCAGGACCGGACTCTTTTTGAGGACGCAGAAATTTTTGCCCGGGTGTTGTGGCAACAGGGGGCCTTATCCGATCGCGAATGGAGCACATATTCCACATTTTATTCAAGTATATGTGAGAAAATAAGGGCACCGGATTTAATGATATTCTTGCGTTGTGAAGTGAAGACATTGAAGAAAAGAATTGCGACGAGAGGACGTACAATGGAAAGACAAATTTCGACGCAGTATTTAACGCAGTTGAACGAATGCTATGAAGACTGGATTTCCCGTTATGCGCAAAGTGAGATTATTGTTTTGGATAACAACCGATTTGATTACAGAAACGATTGGATCGATAGAATTGGCTTAACCGAGATGATTGAAAAGAAGTTACCTTCATTGGAGCGCCGTTCGATACAAGAGTTTGATTGCTAAGCTCGCATGACACCTTGTTCCACTCTGCGAAGCGCATCGTGAAGTGATTCCGTTTTGATTTGCATTGAGCTCCAGTGTGAGGGGATATCGAGACTGACAAGTCGAAGGGTTTTGCCCGCATCTTTAATTCGTAAACCAACTGCATGGAGACAAAAGGGCTGGTCTGACCCTTCTTGAGGGCTATAAATATCATTAACGAGTGGGTGTCCTACGGAAGCCGCATGCACTCGAATTTGGTGTAAACGACCGGTTTTGGGCATTGCCCATAGGATCGAAATCTTTTGAGAAGGTGGTAGTGTGTGATCGTGGTTTATCCTCAGCGTCGGGATGACCTTGAAATATGTGACTGCAGATTTTGCATCCGGATACTCGGAACGTTTGACACACTCGGAACGGTAGCGGCCCTTGACCTTCACGCGACGTAGGGCGTGTTCAACCTGAAGCTTTTTCCAGCGCGGTACACCTTCACAAACTGCAAGATAATGCTTCTCGACATGATGCTTTTTGAAGGCAAACTCGAGTCTCTTTTGTGCTTCTTTATTGCGCGCAAAGATGAGCAGGCCGGACGTGAAACGATCAAGGCGATGGATAGGCTGAATATGACGACCGTATTGAGCCCGCACGCGTGGGAGCAATGTGCATTCATCGGGTAAACCTGGAGCTGCAACAACAACTGTGTCAATCGCTTTGTCAATCACGATCAAGTCATTGTTTTCAAAAATTGGTTTAAGCTTCATGGAACCCGCTCAACCCAAACGAATACAGAAAAAGAGTTCATCGACGAACAAAACCTTGTCTCTCCTTACATACCAGCGCTCATTAGCAGCGGGATGTCCACGTCTGTGAGTTCACCACTGTATGCCGGAAACCGCCAGCGTTTAGCAGCTTTGATGATGCATTGGCCTGCAGGGTTTCCATTGACATTGTTTTGTTTGAAGCGTGCACGTTTGACACTCCCATTGTTATTGATGAGAACATTAAGTTTCTTTTTACCACGACCCAGTTCCGCCAGGCTATCTGCATTACGGTCCAAACATTTAGCAATTGAAGATTTGTTCTGGTTAACGACTTTCGAAACAGCCTTCGGGTCAAGACTGCTCCCAGTGCTTGTTGCGATCGCCGTATTGGGCGAGGACCCTTTCTTGATCGTAACCGTGCTACTCTTCTTATTGGTTGAGAACAAATCACCAAGACCACCCCCCGGGCCTCCGATCTTTCCGAGCTCAAGATTGGCGCCTTGCGTTGAACGTTTGACTGTGGTATTGTCGGTTTTCCCGCCGCCAAATGCTCCATCAAGATCCAGGTCGCCAAGGGCACCGCCGATGTTCGTTCCTGCCATTTTATTTGACCTTTTTTGGGTGGGGCGCTTTGTTGCGACTTTTTTCGCAGGTTTTACTGTCGGTGCTTTCGGACAGTTCCCGAGCAGTTGGCAGCGAAGGGTAGCGTCATCGCTCGATCGTGCATACTCGCGATGCTCCCGAGATTCTTTTACAGCATCACCACCAACGCTCACTGCAACGTCTGTGATGATGTCGGACACGAAGGGGATATGGATTAAACCGCGCCATTCAAGATAGCCAGCTGCAATGATTCCCAATACGGCAGCAATTGACGTCGCTGCATAGGTGCGATGTTTGGCTTTACGGTTTGCGAGGCCGGCTTGTGCGATGAAAATCCTGGTTTTTTCCCCAACCGGCGCGCCGACTTTAAGGTGTGGAGCGGTGCTTGTCGAGCCAAAGGGGTCTGGCGGTGGCGGTGGTGCATTGCCAGCCAAAGGAGCTGGCGGTGCGATGGTGTTATTCTCTTGCGCTATGGCATTTGCGGTGCTGTTTTCAGGAGCTTTGGCATCGCTACGAATGAATGTTTTCGTAGGCTCATCGGCTTTGACAACATCATGACCGCGTTCTGGGATATCCTCTTCACTTTTTTCCCTTGCTCCAAAATCAAGAGTACTTTTACTGAGGGCCCCTTTGCCATGGATATGTACACCCACATTATCATTGGATGAGTCCTTTTCTGGCGCCCCCCCAAGAGGTGGAATAGGTGGCGGGGAGCTTCGATGCTGAAAATCGGGTAGCTGGTTAAATCGGGTCCAGTTTGCCAAACCTTCATGCCAACAATAGGAGCGGTCATGAATTTTGTTTGTCGTGTGCATCTCTAAGAGTTGAGCCTTGCTCATGGGGCCGGTTTGCTTACCTTTAATCGCAACAAACCATTCTGTGTTTTCCGGTGCAACGTGAGACGTTCCACCTGCGCGCATATGCATCCCTGTCTTCGGGGCATGATCGAACCCGGAACGTGTCTCTTGAGTTGATGCTCGCCCACCGGATTGGACACCGTTTTCATTGACCACAACGACATTGGAGCAAACTTTACATTTTATTTTGAGGACCTTGCCGCGAAGCTTTTCATCTGAGATTCGATACTTCGTATCGCACACGCCACAATAAAATTTCATCGTACACACCCTTGGGGACAGGTCTGTACAACTCTAGTTCTGAATACACCCCAAAGTAAACCTTGATAACGAATAACAAATCAGAATTTTCTCAGGCTTTCATACAAGTTAGGTTCACAGTTCTTCGGCAACCCTCAACCCAAATCTAGTCTTCATTTCGATGAGCAAACTCGATACCCTGCACACGATGGCCAGCACGCTCGAGACGACGTTTCAGCTCGGTTTCGAGGCCTCTCGACCGTTTGGCTTGGTAGGGATCTCTAAATAGGAACTTCACAATCACACCATGCTCACCTTGCACGACTTGTAGGTCGGTGTCGGGGAGCAGCGAGTTTTTAAGAATGAGATGAAGAAGCGGTGATTCCCCTTGGAGCCCCTGAAAAAAGCCATTCGACGATTCTTCGATTCGCTTTAAGGTATCGTTCGTATCAACGGATTCAACTTCGAGATCCATCGTGTGCGTAGTGCTCGAGGTTGTCAAGGTGTGAAGTGTCGAGACCTCGACATTTTCTCGGACCCAGTTCGTAGCCCTTCGCTGTGTTCGAACATCGTCACTTAAAACCTTCGCAAAGTTCGGGAAGTCATGTGCAAGTCGGTTAAGTTGACTACAGAGTTTTTTGAAGGTCACGTCCTGCTCGCTCTTCAACGTTGAACTCCGAATCTTAGAGCAACAACGATATAAAGGTCACCTCGGCTTTTGGAGTTCGTGCGGTGAGTAGGAAAGCCCTTACCACGAATGCGTAAGGCTGTACCCCCTTCACACCCGGCAGGGATTTGAATCCGAAGGTGTTGATTGGGTAAATTTAGAGAGAGGGGACCACCTTTTTGGGCAAGCCCCAATGGAACCACTTGCTTGATGTAAAGGTCATTTTGATGTCGCTCAGCACGACCTTTGGAGTCAATATGGATGCGTACAAAATGCTTCGGGTCGCCTTCGATATGCTCACTCATATCAATCATGTCACCGTCAACGACCCCAGGCGGGATTGTAATCGATAGCACATTGCCGCCCAGACTCACCCGTTTCGACGTGCCACTCCACGACTCCAAGACTGAAACGCGGATATCTTCGATATGATCGGCGACCGTATTTTTGGAGGTACCCCCAAAACCAAACCACTGCTTCACCCTACTCACGTTATGAGACACGAAATCCGAGAGTTGTGTCTCGATCGGGAGGCCATTGGGTTCTACACGTCCAAAGAGGTCGTAAATTCGTCTTTCCCGCGGCTCACTCAATACATCATAGGCCTCGACCAGAAGCTGAAATCGGTCCTTCGCGCTCTCATCATTTGGGTTTCGATCGGGATGATGAATGCGAGCAAGTTCGCGAAACGCCCTTTTGATATCGTCCGAGCTTGCACCGTGCTCTAAACCCAAGCGTTCATAATAATCTAACTCTTTGGAAAGACTCATAGGGCATTGCTCTCCCAGTTCTTGCCTCTAAAGCGAAGCAATGTCGCAATGAATAGAAGTACTGCGTAGACTCCAGAGGCGTACCAGCAGCCCGCGAGGCCAAAACCAAAGGTAATAGCAAAGAGCCATGCAAGAGGTGTTAAACATGTAAAATGGAGGATGAGTTCCGTCATCATGACAAACTTGGACTCGCCGGCCCCATAGAGAACTTGGGTTAGAACCAAACCTGCACCGGCAATAGGAAACCAAAGTCCGCAAATCCGCAAGGATTCAACACCAAGTCGAATCACTTCGTTTCGATGGGCAGTAGCCTCACTCTGTGCGGGAAGGAACATCTCAAATATCGTTTCAGGAAAGAGCCAAACACTCAACCCAATGACGCCCATCAAGAGCCCGATTAACTTCACGCTCTCTCGGCCGTATCGTCGTGCAAGAGCAACATTTTTCGCACCCATACTTTGTGCGACCAAGGTATGCGGAGCTGCACCAAAAGCCATACTGGTAAGGAAACAGAGCATGGCCACCGAAGTGACAACCGAGAATGTCGCCTTGTTGGCATCTGGAAAAGCAGACCCTTCATCAATTTTCGCGACGACCAAATAGAAGAGGGCAAAACCGGACATCACAACCAACGTTGCAATCCCTGCAAAAAAAGATTGGCGACCCACAGAGAACATTGTTGATCGGTTTAGGTTTTTAAGCCGGTAAACGCGTACCTCGCCACGTGTTTCAAGAGATAGTGTATACGCAAAGAGCATCACAAGACCCATCGCGCTGGAAATAACAGATGCCCATGCAGCACCTTCAATCCCCATTTGAGGAGCGCCCAAATGACCGAAGATTAAGACCCAATCGAGAACAAAGTTTAAAACATTCATCACCAAAGCAATTGAGACGTGGACCCAAACACGACCAAGGCCATCGTAGAAAGCCTTGTAAGCCATTGTCGCAACCATGGGGAATATGCCGAGGAAGCGTATCGAGCAAAAGGCGATACCATCTGCACGGAAGGCTTCACTCCCTGGAAAGGACTCAAAGATCAGCGGGGCTGCATTCACGGCGGCGAAGGTCATAAGAGCCGAGGTTGTTACGGCGATAAAGAGCGAGTTTGTCAGAACTTTACCCGCTTCGGGAAGCGACCCTTCACCGAAGCGACGCCCCGTTAGAGCTTGTGTGCCTACTTGAATTGCAGAGAGGCTTCCGCCAAAAGCCCAGAGCATGATCAGTGCAGGCCCTGTCACTGCAAGCCCTGTGATGGCCTCTTCTTTTGGGAGGCGTCCAATCATGAACTGATCAATCCAATTGATTGCACCTTGGGTCATCATGCCGACAATCACAGGAAGCCCGAGGCTTAAGACTTTGCGACCGAGTCCCCAATCCAATTGATACCAGGGAAGAAGAGAGGGGTCTTCATTGTTTTCGAAATCGTGGTCAGCTTTTTGATGTGACATGTGGCCCGATGCTCCCTGCATTGATAACTTCACACATTCTCGCTCAAAGACCAATCGAAAAATCATAGAAGAGTCATTTCGAGAAATGTGGCTGAGAATCTGTTCTTGTAATGCACAGAGAAGATTATTAAGGTCGGTCTATGAAACTGTACCGTGATGCTGCACTAATTACTTGTTCACTGCCTCTAGTGCGAATAGCTTTTATGATGTCGCTAGCGGCTGGCACGCTTTTCTTTACGGGATGCCCAAAACCCGACTGGCCAACATGTAAAAGTGATAAAGACTGCATTGAAAATGGTGATGGAAGAGAAGTCAATTATCACTGCGTCTTTGACCGATGTCAGGAGTGCGGACGTGATAATCAGTGCGACATTGATGAACGTTGCGTGAAGAATATGTGTGCGAAGAGTTGTTCGACGGATTCGGATTGCGAAGATCACGAACGGTGCGGTCTCGCGGGCGTGTGCGAAAGCGGGAGTCGGAAAGACAAAATTGCTGCAATCGGAGAAGCGTGCGACGAAAAAATACCATGTGCCCCAGGCTTGTTGTGTAAAAACAATGTTTGTGTCTCAACGATTCAAGATGCAGCGCCAAAGAGTGCGACGGCGACCGTAACGGAAGTATGCCCTGAACATTCGGTTCTAACTTTTGATTACAACGCCGATACCTTGGCAGAAGATACCCGTAGCGAGTTGAAGCAATGGGCACGCTGTGCTTCGCAAGAAGCGGACACTTTGATTCGAATTGAGGGGCACGCGGATGAGCGGGGGACGACAATGTACAACCTGGATCTAGGCGACCGTCGTGCGAACGCTGTTCGGAGCTTCTTGGTCGATTTGGGCGTTGATGGGATTCGATTGCGAGCCTTGTCCTATGGCGAAGAGAGACCAGCAAATTTATCCAGAAGTGAGTCTGGTTTTGCAGAAAACCGTCGCGTGGAGCTTTTTTGGCAGGCAAAATAATAAAGCATTGTGTTCGTGTAAGACGATCGGATTTCTTGAAGCGAGGAATGAAAGATGAGGAATACTCAAAAATCACGGACAGGTGGTTCCGCTATTAGTTTGTTCATAAGAGATGTTGTTTTTTGGAAGTTTGTATTTATATTGTTGTGCGCTTTGCTCTTGCCCGGATGCTTGGCGACAAAAGGCGATATTAATGGCGTAAAACGAACTCAACGACGCCTTGAAAAAGAGATTGCGCAGCTCCAAGAAGGCTACACAAGCAACTACAATACATTGGATGCACGTGCCGCTTCTCTTGAGGGACGGGTTAAGGCGGTCGAGCACGCACTTCTAAAGGTTCGTGAGAAAGGCGCAGATAGTGGTGCAAGTCGGGCAGTTCTCGAACGGGAACTACGTCGTTTGCGCGGTGAGATTGAAGAAATGCGGATTGATATGGAAGCCAAAGAAAGTGCCGCAAGAAAATCACGTGAACAAAGAAGTTCTTCCTCGCAACCTGTGAATGGGGAAGGCTCCTTCCAGCCGAAGAGTGGGGCGCTCGGGAGTACGGATGAAAGTCGAAATGCAGCGAACGGTAGCCCGAGTGATGCTCTTTTATTGGAGCAAGCTTCCGATGCTTTGAGTGGGAAAGAGTACCGAAAAGCCATTGCGAATTTGAAACGTCTGGAGGCACGTTTGTCCCCAAGTGACCAACGGTGGACCTCTGTTCAGCTTCGACTTGGTGCAGCAAACTATTTTATGGCACTTGACTTAAGAGACAAAGACTCGCAGGGGCGCCTTTTAAAGTCTTCGATTTTTGCATACCAAAAAGTATTGGATCTCGAGAGCGACCCTGGCGTTCCGGAGGCACTCTTTGGGATCGGGCGTTCTTTTGAAGCCCTGAATCTCAAAAAAGATGCGAAGGTATTCTATCAGGAAATAGTTTCGCAACACCAGTCGAGTGAATGGGCAAGCGATGCACAAAAAAGACTTCGTGCACTAAAAAATATTCGATAATTTTCGCATACAACAAAAAATCTCTGGGTCACCGGCATCGCGAAATGGGATAAATGATGCTGTAGGGTTGTTATTGATGAATCAAATCATGACATCTGTAGACAAGGTATTGCCAATGCTGTTAAACAACTTTCGGTTGGAACTCACTTCTTTGGCCACACCATGATGACTCGGGGTATTTAATGAACTTGTTGCGATATTCTTTCTCTCAATCACGTGTCTCTATTGTTCCGCTGGTCTTACTCGCAACGTGCGGGATGCTCTGCTCGGGCGCACTTTGGGCAAGCGCTTCGGGGCATACGGTTAACTTAACAACAAGTTGGGTCGGTTTCGTCAGTTTAGCAATCTTTGGCGTAGCGTACACCGCGGTGATTCTTGAAGAGCAGCTTCATATGCGTAAGTCAAAGCCAGTTCTTGTGGCTGCGGGGTTGATTTGGGCCATTATTGCCTACCAGTACTCTTCGCTGGCCGCGTCAACGAATGACCCTTCGTTGTTGCATGTGGCGGAGAACGCTGTGCGGCATAACTTGTTAGAGTATGCTGAGCTCTTTCTCTTTTTATTGGCAGCGATGACCTACATCAACACGATGGAAGAACGGGGTGTGTTCAATTGGTTGCGTGTGTGGCTGGTGACCAAAGGGCTGAGCTTACGCGCGATTTTTTGGATTACTGGCGTACTTGCATTTTGGATCTCGCCGGTGGCTGACAACCTTACGACCGCTCTATTGATGGGAACGGTTGCCGTCAGCGTCGGAGGCAGCAATAAGAAGTTCTGCGCCATGGCATTGATCAATATTGTGGTCGCAGCGAATGCTGGCGGTGCCTTCAGCCCTTTCGGGGACATCACTACGCTGATGGTATGGCAAAAAGGCGTGATACCTTTCTCTGACTTTTTCACACTTTTGGTTCCTTCTCTCGTCAACTGGCTAGTTCCCGCCGCGATTATGAGCGTTTTTCTGGGTCAAGATAAGCCCGCTGCCGTTGATGAACAAGCGGTGATTCGCCGCGGGGGGCTGACCGTTGTCGTTATGTTTTTACTCACAATCATCGCTGCGGTGTCTTTTCATTCCGTGCTGCATTTGCCACCGGTGCTTGGAATGATGACGGGTTTAGGGTGCTTAAAGCTCTTTGGTTATTACCTGAAGCGTTCTGCGAAAAAGCGTATCGCAAAAAAACAAAGCACCAGTTCAGGTGTTAAGGGCACAGAGACGAGCGTAAAAGCATCAATTGAAAGCGACAATGTTTTTGAGGCTATTGGCCACCCAGACGAGCTGGATGCTGAAACAAAATATGATATCTTTCAGCGTTTAGAGCGCGCCGAATGGGACACGCTCATGTTTTTCTACGGCGTTATTTTATGCGTCGGTGGTCTTGGGACAATCGGTTACCTTGAGCTTCTTTCGCATCTTGCATACGAGCAAATGGGGCCTACCGTCGCCAATATTTTGGTGGGGATTCTATCGGCGATTGTCGATAATATTCCGGTCATGTTTGCCGTGCTGACAATGCTGCCAGATATGTCGGAAGGACAATGGCTTCTTGTAACGCTCACTGCGGGTGTGGGTGGGTCCTTGCTGAGTGTTGGAAGCGCCGCTGGCGTCGCCTTAATGGGGCAAGCTCGTGGTCTTTACACCTTTGGAGCACACTTGAAATGGACATGGGCTATTGCCCTTGGGTACATTGCAAGTATTGCCACTCACGTTTTTATGCATAGTGAAATGATGGATGGTCCTGTCTTGGTGATCGGGAAGGCCGCAAAAGCTGCTGCAGGGCATTAGAGCGATACTGCTCGGTTGCTTCATTGATGAAGTAGGCTTAGCGAGAAAAACATGCAGTAATCTGATTCTGGCACCTATGTTGTGTGGCGCTTGTACCGGCATTTCGAATGCATGCATCACGATTGCTTGTCATCACTGAGGGGGCTTCACAGGTTGAGACGCACTCGAGCTCATCATAACTGTAACTCGGATCGTTGACATTCAGTGTGGCATCGTCCGTTAACGACACTTTGCATCGATTTAAGATATCGCATATTTCAACGCAGTTGGAGCTTGATCTTTCGCTCCCGCAGTTCAGAAAGGCGAGAAGAGACAACACGAAAGCGAAAACGAGTTGAGAGCTTGGATCTTGAGATTCACAGTTAAGTTTCATAGGGTACTATGGACATGATGCGAGCTTTGAAGTCAAATTGTTGGAGCCGAGCCCGAGCAGTCAACTCAATCGAGTTCGAACGGTGTGATATTCAGCGATATGCTCTTCTTGTGTTCTTGGGGGCAATAGTGTTCACAGGCCTTACTCTAAAGGCCTCTACTCTCAAAACCTATACTCCCGAGCTGATTCAGGTGAAAAGCCTAAGACCCAAAGAGCTGCCAAGGGCCCCAACGCAAGAGGCTCATTCTCAAAATGACCTTGCACGTCTGCATTTCCCTCTTATTAATGGGCTCGGGGACAGGGCTTCGACTCTCGAGCGCATCCACGAGGCCTCGGTCTATTTCCACTTGGATACGATCTTTGCTGAGCCTTTTAACAAACCGATGTGGGCCCTTCTTGTGGCGCGTGTTCGAGATTACGCACTTCGCCGTGAGGCGCAATGTATGCGTCTTCGAAATATTCCACAGGGCCGATGTGTTCGCAAAAACTTTGTAAATAGAGAGCTTGTTCAATGGATAGCCAGGTGGGTTGAGCTTGAGTTTCGCGGCCGTGCGCGACCCAATTCAAGAGGCGATCTTGAGGCCTTTCGACGTCGCTTTGTGGGCGTGCGCGAGCTACGCGTTGGCGATACACCCGTGCTGCCTGTAGTAGAGCCCTAGTTGCAGGCTCGAGGCTTTTGCTTAGACACCGAGGAGCTCCAAAGCATCTGCATAGCGAGCGAGCAATACCTCTTGTTCGTCTGCACTTAAGTCTTCGGCATCGTCTCGAGCCGCAAGAATTAGGTCAAGGTGTCTCCTGGGATCTGCGTGCGTGAAGAAGGGCATCCCAGCTTGGCGTGTACCCAGGAAGTCTCCTGGGCCACGAATCTCCATATCATGTTCCGCAAGCTCGAATCCGTCGTCACATTCGCACATGATGTTGAGTCGCTTCACGCCTACGAATCCAGTCTTTTGATAATCAGCGACAAGAATGCATTCACTCTTGGAGCTCCCGCGGCCGACACGCCCTCGGAGTTGGTGAAGCTGAGATAAGCCATAACGCTCTGCATTCATAATCACCATCATGGTTGCATTGGGTACATCCACACCAACCTCAATGACCGTTGTACTTAAAAGTACTTGTATCTCACCCTTTCGAAAACGCGTCATAATTGTTGTTTTTTCTTCTGTATTCATTCGTCCGTGAAGGATTTCCATTGAGAGTTCGGGAAGTGCATGTTGGAAACGCTTGAGCCCCGACTCAACGCTCTCGGCGTTTAAAACCTCAGAGTCTTCAACGAGGGGAAAAACCACATAGCATTGCTCTCCTTGTGCGCAAGTGTTTCGGATTCGAACAAAGACGTCATCGCTTTTGGCCTGGTCGTAGAGTGAGGTTGCGATCGGTTGACGACCTGGCGGCTTTTCTTTGAGGAGCAAAAGGGTGTTGTCGCCAAGGACTGTTAAGGAGAGTGAGCGAGGGATTGGTGTCGCGGACATCATGAGTACATGAGGAGTGTGCGCCTCACCTTTGGCCAAGAGCGATGCACGTTGGCGAACTCCAAAACGATGTTGCTCATCGATAATTGCGAACGCAAGGTTTTGATACTCGACATCCGCAGAAAAAAGGGCATGGGTGCCCACAAGGATTTGCGTCTGCCCCGTCTTGAGATGCATCAAGACTTGACGCCGCTCTTTTGTTTTTAAGGAGGCACTAAGGAAGTCGCAAGAGAGTTTTGCCTCCTGCGCTCTATTCCATACCGTGAGGGCTTTTTGTGTGCTTGTATAGAGTTGCTGCGCTAAAAGCTCCGTTGGCGCCATAATCGCAACTTGGTTCCTGTTTTGAGCCTGCCATAAGGCAGAGGTGATGGCCACTGCACTCTTGCCTGCTCCCACATCGCCTTGAAGAAGGGCTTGGATAGGCTCATTCTTTGAGAAGAATGAAGCAAGAGTCTCCAAAACCTGGCTTTGATCATCGGTGGGGGAAAATGGAAAGACCCGCTCAAAGTCCGCGCTGACATTTCTGAGTGGGATGGGTGGGGGCGCTTGTAAACACGCACGCTCATCTTGCTTTTGCTCTTGAAAAGTCATCATTGCAAGGAGTTCTTCGTATGCAAAACGACGATGCGCAGGGGATGTCCTTGTTTGGAGTTCAACCATACCCTTATCATCGAGATCGCCAGGCGGGTGGTGTAGATGGTTGAGTGCTGCACCCAATGGCATAATTTCACGCGTCCGTGCGAAACGCTCGGGAACACAATCAACGAGGTTACCGGTAGAGTTTTCGGTCTGAAATCTCAAAGCTTCGCGGATCCATTCTTGAAGGTGAGTGGGGTTGATACCTTTAATGACCGGGTAAATGGGAAATACCCCCAGAAGGCGCTCCCGAACATCACCGGGGCGTGTTTTGGCATGGACCATTTGATGACCACGTTGTCCACGAGTTACTGGGCCAAAAGCTGTGAGCTGTGAACCAACTCTAAAGCGGGCTTGCATATCACTAAGGCGAAAGCGGAAAAAAATAAGTTCGATGTTGCACCCGATGTCCAAGGCTAGACTCACAACAAAGCGGCGATACTTAAACCCACCCATTGCACGTGCAGACTGAACATGGCCGTACACCAAGGCATGTTCTCCAGCTTTCAGAGTTTGAGTGGCTTGTCGTCGATCCTCGTAGCTTCGAGGTAGGCAGAGTACAAGGTCACGTTGTGATTGGATTCCACACGAGTGCAGGAGTTCCGCACGCTTGGGACCAAGACCCTTCAAAACCTTCAGAGATGATGAACTCTGCCTTTCGCTTTTGGAGTCTTTTGTGCCGAAACGTTCTTTTGCTTTC